>NZ_CP048115.1:0-647863 GCF_010093045.1 Mucilaginibacter sp. 14171R-50
TCCACAAACTTAACATAACGGTTCTTTATCCTGCGGGCGGTAAACCACGACCACATGATGGTAAACAACACCAATCCAATTGAAAGGGTAAACCAGCCACCTTCAAAAAATTTATGCAGGTTGCCTATCAGGAATATCCCTTCAATAGTGAGATAAATGGCCAGGAATATCCCGATAAGATAGGCAGGCACTTTTTTACGCTGCAGATATTTGGATACCAGTATAGTGGTCATTAACATGGCAACCGTTATACTTAAACCATAAGCAGCCTGCATTTTTGCTTCGTGCTTAAACAAAAGCACTACGCCGATACAACCGGCGCAAAGTATCCAGTTAATACTGGGTACATAGAGCTGCCCCTTTTGCTCTGAGGGATAGTTGATGCGCACCTTCGGCCAAAGGTTAAGCCTTACCGCCTCGGCAATAAGCGTAAATGAGCCGGATATAAGCGCCTGACTGGCAATGATAGCGGCAATGGTAGCTATCCCGATACCAAAGATGAGGAACCATTGGGGCATTAATTGATAAAAAGGGTTATTAACGCTCAAGTCAATAGATTGGCCTGTGTGCTGCAGCAGCCACACCGCCTGCCCCAGGTAATTTAAAATAAGACAGGTTTTTACATATATCCAGCTTATTTGTATGTTTTTACGGCCGCAGTGCCCAAGATCGGAATATAAAGCCTCGGCCCCGGTAGTACATAAAAACACTGCTCCTAAAATTATAAAAGCGTTGTAATCGCTGGTGAGCAGATGATAGGCGTAATACGGGTTAAAAGCCTTTAGTATTACCGGCATTTTAATAATGTAGTTGATGCCCAAAACACCCATCATGCTAAACCATATAAACATCATAGGCCCAAATGCCTTACCTACCAACGATGTACCAAACTGCTGTATAATAAATAGCGCTGCTATAATAGCTATTACTATTTGCACGGTGGGCAAATTAGGGTAATAGGCGGTTAGCCCCTCTATGGCGGATGATATGGTAATGGGCGGGGTAATAATACCATCGGCCAATAAGGCGCAGCCTCCTAACACCGCGGGTATAACCAACCACCTGGCCTTGCGGCGTACCAGCGAAAAAAGCGAGAATATACCGCCCTCCCCTTTGTTATCGGCCCGGAGGGTTATTACAACGTATTTTAGGGTGGTTTGCAGTGTAAGTGTCCAGATGATGAGGGAAACACCCCCAACTACCAGGGTTTCTGAAATACGCTGCGAAAAGTTAGTATGCCCCAACCCAACAATTGCCTTAAAAACGTATAAAGGTGATGTACCAATATCACCGTAGATTATTCCTAAACTAATTAGCAGCCCTGCGGCGGTTAATTTCTGTAAGTCCTTTTGATGTGACACTTTTTTGTTATTTATTATAAATCAATAACAGCCTGATCAATACAATCAGGCTCACTTATTTATTAATTTACCCGGTGTATTTCAACACTGTCAGGTGATGTAAGCATTAACGGTACCTTTTCTACCGTTACAAAGCTTAGGTCGAGGCCAAAATTGCGCTCTTCCGATAAGCTTACTTTTTTAAGTTGCACGTATATAAACATAATGAAACGTTCGTACAGCGACAGGTTATGCGATCGCGACAGCACCTTTTCTATCACCACAAACCTAAAATCGCCGACAATTTTATGCTTATGCAACGATTCGTACCGGCTGGTAATATCTACCTCGCCATTCTTTACCAAATCTTCCACCACCTTGCGGAACAGCAGGTTTATTTGCTGCTCTACCCGGAACCCGAGTTTAAAATCGATGCGGATGAGCTTACCGGGAATTAGAAAATCAACTTCGTAATCGCGCTTGTAAGGTTCGTCTACCACATCAACATGCACCAGCCAGTAAACATCGGCACGCTTGGGTTTTTTTTGAAGGATGGAGTAAATAATTTTTGATTCTATTTCGGAGTTGAAGTTTGCGCTCGTCATATAAACCAGTTGCGATGCATATTTAGGTACCGTCTGGTCTTCGCTCATTTCTTTAATAATGTCAAAATAATCGTCGATCTCGATAAATTTAACGAAGCGGTTCTTGATCTTGCGGGCGGAGTACCAGGTCCACATCACTACAAATAGTACCACGCCTATTGACAGGGTAAACCAGCCGCCATCAATAAATTTATGCAGGTTACCCAATAAAAACGCGCCCTCAATAACCGTGTACATGGTAAAAAATATCACAATAAGGTACATGGGCACCTTTTTTCGCCGTAAGAAATTCGAAATAAGGATGGTGGTCATCATCATTGCTACGGTTATGCTAAGGCCATAAGCCGCTTCCATAGCTTCGGACTTTTTAAACAGCCACATTACGCCTAAACACCCTGCAAAAAGCACCCAGTTAATGCTGGGCACATACAGCTGGCCTTTCTGGTCGCTCGGGTAAACTATTTTGGCTTTAGGCCATAAGTTTAACCTGACAGCCTCGGCAATTAACGTGAACGAGCTTGATATTACGGCCTGGCAGGCAATAACTGCCGCCACCGTAGCTATGCCTATACCAAATATGAGGAACCACGGTGGCATTATCTGGTAAAAGGGGTTAAATACATTCAGGTCAATATCGTTACGGCCGTTACGCTGCAACAGCCAAACCGCCTGCCCAAAATAGTTTAGCAGCAGGCAGGGTTTAACATATAGCCAGGTTGCCCGTATGTTTGGCCGGCCGCAGTGGCCAAGGTCTGAGTAAAGCGCTTCGGCGCCGGTAGTACACAAAAAAACCGCTCCCAAAATTACAAACGCGTTATAATCGCTGCTGAGCAGCTGGTAGGCGTAGTAAGGGTTTATGCCTTTTAATATCGATGGCATTTGCACAATGTAGCTAATGCCTAAAACCCCCATCATGGTGAACCATAAGAACATAATGGGGCCAAATGCCCTGCCCACTATCGAAGACCCATACTGCTGTATAAAAAATAAAAACGTAATGATACCTACCACTATATAAAAGGTAGGCAGGTTATGGTAGCGGGAACTTAGCCCTTCTATTGCCGCTGATATGGTAATTGGCGGGGTGATAATACCGTCGGCCAGTAATGCGCAGCCCCCTATTATAGCGGGGATAACAAGCCATTTGGCGCGACGTCTCACCAGCGAGAACAACGAAAAAACGCCGCCTTCGCCCTTATTATCGGCCCGTAGGGTTATTACAACATATTTAAGTGTGGTTTGCAGGGTGAGCGTCCAGAATATGAGGGACACGCCTCCAAGCACTAAGGTTTCAGATATCCTGTTTGTACCGATGATGGCTTTAAAAACATACAGAGGTGATGTTCCTATATCCCCGTAGATTATTCCTAAACTAATAAGGAGCCCCGAGGCTGATAGTTTCTGCAGATCTTTATGGTTCGACACGCTGATTTAAAAAACGATACAAAACTATTAAAAAAAACCATTAACAACTTAAACTATAAACAACCGTATAAGTCTACTAATCGACAACAACTGATAAAGCGTTATTTTGTTAAAATTTGTTAAAACTATTTATTAATTCATAACTATATTAATTGATGAGCGCTTTATTTATACTTTTGCAAATAATATAATACTATGGTGCAACGATCTACTTTTGTTAATTCCTGGTTTACCGTAATTGTTTTGGCAATAGCGGTGAACTTTGCGCTTGCAAAAGGGGTTAACGCGCAAAAAAGCGATACTTCGTACCTGCGTAGTCTTAAATCAAAAGCGAAAACATCTTACTTAAAAACCGGTCTGCACCTGGCATTGCCGCCGTTAAAGCCGGCCGCCGTATCAACAGCAAAAATTAATCTGGCCCGCCCCGATGATAAGCTGCTTACCAACGTGCAGGTTTACCCCATACCCGTTACCGATGTTATTAATGTAAAGTACACGGTATCGCGCAGTGCATATGTAAACGTAAACGTGATGGATGTTTTGGGCAATAATGTGCTCACCCTGTTTTCGCAAAGGGTTGATTTTGGCGATCAAAGCATCAGCTACAACATCAGCAACAAACTGTCACGCGGTTTTTACTTTATCAGGATAGTGGTTGGAAACGAATCGGTAAACAAGCGCATCTCGGTACTGTAAGCCCTCCTTATCTAATGTAGAGACGCGATGATTCGCGCCTTAACCCTGTTATTTTTATGTAGAGACGCGACACATCGCGTCTGAATTGAATATTGTTCAAGACGCGAAGTACCGGGTCTCTACAGGAACGTCTTTTTAGGGTTTTAATTTAGCGTTCAGAATCTAACCCTTAGGATTTTAAAATTAGGATTTAGAATTTAGAGTTTATAATTTCGGCATCTATGAAAATAATAGCTATTGGCCGCAATTATGCCGAGCACGCCAAAGAGTTAAATAACCCCGTGCCCACCACGCCGGTGATATTTATGAAACCGGATACCGCCCTGCTAAAGGACAACAAACCGTTTTACCATCCCGATTTTTCGCAGGATATACACCACGAAATTGAAATAGTATTAAAGGTAAGCAAGGAAGGCAAGTACGTAAGTGAAAAGTTCGCGGCAAGTTATTTTGAAGAAATTGCCCTTGGGGTTGATTTCACCGCGCGCGATATTCAAACCAAACACAAAGAGAAAGGGCTGCCCTGGGAGCTTGCCAAAGCATTTGATCATTCGGCACCGGTAAGCAACTTTTTACCAAAAGATAAGTTTGCTGATATATACAACCTGAACTTTAAACTGGATTTGAACGGCGAAACCCGCCAGCAGGGCAATACTCAAAACCTGCTTTTTTCTTTTGAGCGTATAATCGCCTTTGTATCACAGTACATCACCCTGAAAAAAGGCGACCTGATATTTACAGGTACCCCCGAAGGGGTTGGTAAAGTACAAGTTGGCGATAGATTGGAAGGATTTTTGGAGGGTGAAAAGCTTTTGGATTTTTATGTTAAATAAATATAGTACTACTAACACCGCTGCCAAATTTAAAAATCACCGTCATTGCGAGGAACGAAGCGATCTCAAAACTATGCTTTTTCGTCCTGCATACCGGCTACCTGGGTATCAGGAGATTGCTTCGTATCTCGCAATGACGGGACGGCGAAGCCTGCTGACTGTTATCTCGGTTCTTTTTAGCGTTACCACCCACGCCCAGGATGTTATCCAGAGCAAGCAATACCCAAAAAATCAGTTCAGGTACCCTTTAGACCTGCCGCCAAGTACAGCAGGTTCATTTGGCGAGCTCAGGCCAAGCCACTTCCACTCGGGGCTTGATTTTAAAACAAACCAGCGGATAGGTTTTCCGGTGCACGCCGTTTATGATGGCTATATATCAAGGGTTAGGATACAGTTTGGGGGCTTTGGCCAGGCGTTGTACATTACGCACCCTAACGGCTATACCAGCGTTTACGGCCATATAGATAGCTTTACGCCGCAGGTTGCCAAATACATACGCGATTACCAGTACAAAAACCAAACCTACGAGGCAGACATTGCCGTACCGCAGGGACTGTTTAAAGTTCAAAAAGGAGATATTGTGGCCATATCAGGTAACAGGGGCGCATCTGCCGGCCCGCACCTGCATTTTGAGATAAGAGATAGCTTGACGGAAGAAACCATCAACCCCCAACTGTTCGGGCTCACCATCCCTGATACGCGGCCGCCTGCCCTTACCGCTGTTGGCATTTATCATTTAAACGGCAACCCATTTAGCGATAAAACACCAAAAGAGCTTTTGGCCTTAACAGGCTCAAATGGCAATTATCACTTGTTAAAACCACAAGTACTAAACCTTAGCGGTAACACGGGCTTTGGTATCACCGCTTACGATATGACCAGTGCATCCATGAACCGCAACGGCCTTTATTCGGTTGAGCTAAAGCTGGACGGCATCACCATGTATACCTTTGCTGTTGAGCGGTTCGCATTCGACCAAACGCACGCCATTAATGCCTACATAGACTACCCCGGGTTTATTTCCTCGCGCCAATGGATACAAAAATGCTTTGTACTGCCCGGCAGCCGCATATCCCTGTACCCGCAGTCTATCAACAGGGGTATTATGGCATTTAATGATGATGCCCTGCACGAGGTACAGTTTAT
Source organism: Mucilaginibacter sp. 14171R-50 (assembly GCF_010093045.1). NCBI lineage: Bacteria > Pseudomonadati > Bacteroidota > Sphingobacteriia > Sphingobacteriales > Sphingobacteriaceae > Mucilaginibacter > Mucilaginibacter sp. 14171R-50. The sequence goes on from NZ_CP048115.1 coordinate 6,046, forward strand.
AGTAAAGGACATAGCGGGCAATACATCAACCCTCACATTAAAAGTACAATCGAGCACCCAGGCAGCCAACCTTATGCCCGATAAGCCAACCGGAACGTTGTTTCGCTATGATAAGAAAAGCGAGTTTGCCAACGATAAGGTTAGGGTGAGTGTTATGCCGGGCAACTTGTACGACGATCTGGATTTCCAGTATGCCGCCCTACCGGCCAAACCCGGGGCTTTATCGCAAACGCACCGCATTCACAATAAATTTACGCCTATCCACGACGAATACGACCTGTGGATAAAACCCGATGTAACCCTTGGGGCCAACGCGGGCAAGGCCGTGATAGTTAACGCTGCCAGCGGCAGCATTGGCGGCACCTACGAAGATGGGTATGTAAAGGCCAAAGCACATACCTTTGGCGATTATTATATTAAGCTTGATACTGTAGCGCCACGTATTACACCTATAAACATACATAACGGAAGTAACCTGCGTGGCATAAGGGCAATTAAGCTGCGTATAAGCGATAACCTTAGCGGAATTAAAAGCTATACCGGCCGTATTGACGGCAAATGGGTGCTGATGGAGTGGGATTATAAAACTAGAATATTAAGTTATACATTTGACGATACAATAACTGCCGGGAAACATACTTATGAATTTTCGGTAACAGATATTAAAGACAACGTTTCAACATTCACAGCAGAATTTACCAGGTAACATGGCAACTTTAAAACAAGGCGATAAAGCGCCAAACTTTACTGCTAACGATCAGAACGGCCAGCCGGTTTCGTTAAGCGATTTTAAGGGCAAAAATGTCATTCTATACTTTTACCCAAAAGATGATACGCCCGGCTGCACTGCCGAAAGCTGCGATTTCAGGGATAATTATCAGTCGTTGCTGAGCCGGGGGTTTGAAGTAATCGGCGTAAGTGTAGATGATGAAAAATCGCATAAAAAATTCGAGACCAAATACCAACTGCCGTTTACCCTTATTGCTGACACCGATCACAGCATTGTAGAAGCCTACGGCGTTTGGGTTGAAAAAAACATGTATGGCAAAAAATACATGGGCACCGCCCGTACCACCTTTATTATCAACGGCGACGGCATTATCAATAAAGTAATTGATAAGGTTGATACAAAAAATTCATCGCAGCAGGTGCTCGATCTGTTGTAAGCCAGTAGCCACTTTCTCCGCTGGTTAGCGAAAGGACTTTAGAGATTAAAGCTTGCCGTGTCGGGGTAGATTTAGAAGAGGCTAAAACATATATCAAACAAAAACGCTTTATATTTATTTAAAAGAATAAATTTTAATAGATGGCCATTCAGGCAGAAGACGAAGAAATATTAAGCAAGTTTAGGGACGAAGAGACCCGCAACGAAGCGTTTAACCTTTTACTGAAAAAGTATCAGCAAAAAATATACTGGCACGTGCGCCGTATGGTTATTGACCACGACGATGCAGATGATATTGTGCAGGATGTATTTATCAAAATATGGAAAAACCTGCCCGGCTTTCGTAACGATGCGCAGTTATACACCTGGATGTACCGCATTGCTACCAACGAGTGCATTACCTTTTTAAACAAGAAAAAGCAAAAAAACAATGTATCGCTTGATGATGTGAACTATGAACTGGCGGACACCCTATCGGGCTCAGACCATTTCAGCGGCGACCAGATACAACGGAAATTGCAGGAGGCTATACTAACCCTGCCGGATAAACAACGGCTTGTTTTTAACATGAAATACTTTGACGATATGAAGTACGAGGAAATAAGCGATGTTTTGGGTACCAGTGTGGGCGCTTTAAAGGCTTCTTTTCACCTCGCGGTTAAAAAAATAGAAGCATTTATAACATCAACTGATTAATTTTTAAATTAGCGTTAAACCTTTTGGAACATTATTCATCTATAACAGTGTATGAAAAGCGATATGGAGAATAACGAATGGACCGACGAAGAAATGTCACTTAAACGGTTTAATAAAACAAACCCGTTTACTGTGCCATCCGGCTATTTTGAAGAGGCCGGTGAACGCATATCATCCCTGGTAAAATTAAACCAGCTTAAGGGCGACGATATGGGACAGGGCTTTGCTGTACCGCAAAACTATTTTGATGAGCTAACTTCCAATATACAAAGCAGGATAAATATCGACAGCCTTGCGGGTAACGACGAAAAAGGTTTTACTGTACCACAGGGATATTTTGAAGAGCTTACCCATAATATACAAAGTCGCATCAGCATTCAAGCTGCCGTAAACCCGGCAGAAACAGGCTTTGCGGTTCCGCAGGATTATTTCGGCAACCTGCAACAGCAAATAACCGGCAGGATAGCCGTTGAGGAGGTATTTAACACCAATGCCCCCGCCTTTGCTGTACCTGAGAATTACTTTGAAAAGCTTAACCAGGATATTTTAAATAAAACGGTTAATAAAGAGGCCGTGTTGCGTAAAACTATTGTGCGCAAACTGTGGGCATCCAATACGTTTAAATATGCTACCGCGGCATGCCTTGCTTTGATAGTTGGTGCAGGCGCTTTTTTAAGGGAAGCGCCACAACCGCTTACCCATACGCAAACCCTGCTGCATAAACAGGTATCGAACATTCCGGTAGACGAAATAAAAGACTATCTTGAATTAAATGTAGATGCCAATGATACCCGTAGCTTAATTGGTAACGATAAAGAAATTAATACTGATGCCCTGGATGCCGACCTGCAGGACTATATTGATGTTAATTAACACTACTTTTAATGAACAGGCTGTTTGGATATATTTTATTTTTATTAGTATTTGCAATAGGCAACCACAACGCCGTAGCGCAGGTAAACAGCTTTCGCCGGCCTTCATCTGCGGCTAAAGCAAAAACGCGCAATCCAAAGCTTCAGGCAGTACGCGATAAATTTATAGGTCAGCAGCTTGCACTTACTTCAGATGAGTCGCGCAAATTTTGGCCGGTATACCGCCGGTATCAGCAGGATCTGATGGCTGTTACGATATTGAAACGCCAAAACAATTCCAGTTCTACAGCCAACGGCATGGACCAGATAAACAGAGAGCTGGAGCTGGATAATCAGATGGTTGAAATCCGGAAGCACTATCGCGATGAGTTCTTAAAAATATTACCCCCCGAAAAGGTAAGCACGCTTTATAAAAGCGAGGTTGAATTCAGGAACGAACTTATCAAACAGTTCAGCGAGCGCAGTATACGCGCAGGTAATTAGAATTTGAGAGAGGTTGACCTCACTGTTAAAAGTTTTGAAGCAATGCTCCGGCATTGCTTTTCTGTTTGGGCAAAATTTAGTGTACCATCATTTTGATTTTACAGCCTTACATTTCATTGTTACCATAAAAATCATCCTAACTTTACAGCTTTAAACATTCCAACCTCACAACAACTTACACCATGCTTACGCTACGCCAGCTTTTTTTGAACAACAACGCCCAAACAACTCATTTCCCGTTGTTGCTGGAGTTTGAACGCGCAGAAGGTGTGTATATGTATGATAGCGAAGGCAAAGCGTATACCGACCTGATATCAGGCATTGGGGTAAGTAACCTGGGCCACGGTAATCCTAAAGTAGTGCAGGCTGTTAAACACCAGACTGATAAATATATGCACCTGATGGTGTACGGCGAGTATGTACAAACTCCACAGGTGCGCTTTGCCCAAAAGCTGGTTTCTGTTTTACCATCCACACTAAATTCTGTTTACTTTACCAACTCTGGTGCCGAGGCTGTTGAAGGTGCTTTAAAATTAGCTAAGCGCTTTACCGGGCGGCAGCAGATCGTGGCTTTTCAGGGGTCGTATCATGGCAGCACGCACGGCGCCTTAAGCGTTATGGGCAACGAGGAGTTTAAACAAGCTTACCGGCCTTTATTGCCGGGCATAAATTTTATTAGCCTTAACCATCTGCCGGAGCTTGATCTTATCACTGATCAAACCGCCTGCGTAATCCTCGAAACCATACAGGGCGAGGCTGGCATACGCGTACCTGATGCGGGGTATATGAGGGCCTTACGCAAACGTTGCAGCCAAACCGGCACATTACTCATTTTCGATGAGATACAGGCCGCCTTTGGCCGTACCGGTAAGCTTTTTGCATTCGAACATTTTAATGTGGTGCCCGATATTTTGCTGCTGGCCAAAGCCCTTGGCGGTGGCATGCCGGTTGGGGCTTTTATTGCTCCGGTTAATATTATGGCAGCCTTTAAAGAGAACCCCATACTGGGCCATATCACTACCTTTGGCGGGCATCCTGTATGCTGTGCCGCCGGCCTGGCGGCACTGGAGGTTTTGCTTGAAGAAAACCTGACAGAACAGGTAGCTAAAAAAGAAGCATTTATCAGGCAGCGCCTGGTGCATCCGGCCATTAAACAAATACGCGGCAAGGGCCTAATGCTCGCCGTTGAATTTGAAAGTTTCGAACTGAACAAAAAAATAATCGACCGGTGTATACATAATGGTGTAATTACCGACTGGTTCCTGCATTGCAGCAATGCCATGCGTATTGCCCCGCCGCTCATCATAACCGGGCAGCAACTGGCTCATGCATGCGATATCATTATGGAGGCTATTGAGTCTCAAACACATACAGTTTAAATAGCGCCTTCCAGATCACGCGTTTAAATTCTAATTAATAATTTAACTGTAAAAAGAAAGTTACGGTGCCCTTTTGAATGGTATTGGTATAATTTATGCATATACTATGTACCCGTATAAATTGCGCCTATAACCTGTATAAATACTGTTTTTGAGGTCACCAGTGCATACTTTTCGGGTCAGCGATGGCTTAAATTTTATGTACAAGCTATCCCGGTGTTAAAACAATAGCAACTTCTACAAACAAACATGAAAATAGCCTACATATCAACCTATCCGCCCCGCGAATGCGGTATCGCTACCTTTAACCAAAATTTAATGCATGCTATCAACGCCAATTTTCCCGATAGGAAAAGCTCGCTTGATGGGGGATTTATAGTAGCATTAAATGATTCAGAAGACCTGCAGGAGTATGAATACCCTGCCGATGTTAAATACGTTATCCGCCAAAACCATCAAAAAGATTATATACGCGCCGCTAACTTTATAAATACCAGTAATGTGGACGCATGTATCCTGGAGCACGAGTTCGGTATTTATGGCGGAGAAAGCGGTATTTACGTTTTGCCTTTGATAAACCGTTTAGAGAAACCGCTGATATCTATTTTACATACCGTTTTAAAAGACCCAAGCTATGTACAGCGCATTATTATCCGCGAGATTGCCGAGCAATCATCAAAAATAATTGTAATGAGCAAACGCGCTGTTGAGTTTTTAACTACTATTTATGATATCCCTGCCGAAAAAATTCAGATAATAGAGCATGGCGTACCTGATTTGGAAGCACCCGAGGTTAACCCCGTTAAAAGCTTAAGTCAGTTTAAAAACCACCGCGTACTGTTAACATTTGGTTTGTTAAGCCGTAATAAAGGCCTGGAAACGGTTGTTAAGGCACTACCGAAAATAGTGGCTAAACACCCTGATGTTATGTATGTCGTACTGGGCAATACCCATCCCGGGGTTATCAAAAATTCGGGAGAGGAGTACCGCGACCACCTTAAAAATCTTGCAGCGCAGTTAAAAGTATCTCAACACCTGTCATTCATTAATAAATTTGTGGCCGAAGATGAATTGATAAATTATCTTACCGCTGCAGAAGTGTATGTCACGCCATACCTTAACGAAGCGCAAATTACCAGCGGTACCTTATCATACGCTGTGGGTGCGGGCGCGGCGGTAGTATCAACGCCTTACTGGCATGCAACCGAACTGCTGGCCGATGGCCGCGGCCGCTTATTTGATTTTAAGAACGCCGATGGGCTTGCCGAAACAGTAAATGAACTGATGGATAACGAGCATGCCCTAAACGAACTAAAGGAAAACGCTTACGAATACGGATTACATTTGCGCTGGCCGGCAACCGGCGCCGAATATATACGGGTTGCCCAAGAGGCTGCAGCTACCCATGACTTTAGCGATAAAATACTTAAAAACAGCATAGTAGACCCCGAGATATTACCAAAGTTCAGCCTTGCACACATCTTACGTTTAACAGACGATACAGGAATTGTACAGCATGCTAAATATGGGATACCCAACTTAAAAGAGGGCTACTGCCTTGATGATAACGCGCGTGCGCTTATTATGGCCCTAATGGCCTACCAGCGCAATAAAAGCAATGATGCATATAAATTATTGCCGATATACCTCAGCTATATCCACTACATGCAAACAGAGGACGGCAATTTCCGGAATTTTTTAAGTTTTAACCGCCAGTATTTGGACGAGGTAGGCTCAGAAGATTCCTTCGGACGCACTATATGGGCATTAGGCCATTTGATCAGCTGCGCGGCAAGTAACTCCTATCGCGAGTTCGCGCTGGAACTATTCCATAAATCGTATCCGCACTTTAAATCGTTAAAATATATAAGGGGGCAGGCTAACACCATTATTGGTATTGCTTTATACCTGCAAGCCTACCCTACCGATGAAGGCATGATAGCCGAACTGGTACGCCTAACCCAGCCGTTAATAGATGCGTACGAATCAACACGATCTGATGACTGGGAGTGGTTTGAAGAAAGCATGACCTATGATAATGCTATCCTGCCGCTGGCCCTGCTGCACTCGTGCGAGATAACCGGCAACCAGAAGGCCAAAGATATCGCCCTTAAAACCATGGCGTTTTTAGATAAGCTCACCCTGTCAAACGGGTATTTGAGCCCTGTGGGCAACGATGGCTGGTACTATCGCGGCGGTACCTTCCCTACTTTCGACCAGCAGGCTATCGAAACAATGGCCATGGTGCTTATGCATTTCCAGGCCTATCAGATCTTCCGTAAACCGCGGTACATCGAGAAAATGTTCCTGAGCTACAAATGGTTCCTGGGCGAGAATACGTTGCGCGCGCCGCTATACGACCACGAGACCAAGGGATGCTGCGATGGCTTGCTGCCCACGGGCATCAACCGTAACCAGGGCGCCGAAAGTACACTGGCTTACATGATATCGCACCTTACCGTATTAAAGGCGTTTGAACTGGAATACGAGTATAACAAGATAGATCAGCAGGTAAAGATGTGTTAAATGAGAGCAGCCGTATTAGCGCCCGTTGCCTGGCGCACACCGCCCCGGCATTACGGGCCATGGGAACAGGTGGCATCAAATATCGCCGAAGGCCTTATTAAGCTCGGGGTAGATGTTACCCTCTTTGCCACAGGTGATTCTATTACGCAGGGTAAGCTACAACACGTTTGCCGGCAAGGTTACGAGGAAGACCGTACGCAGGACGCTAAGGTGCTGGAATGCCTGCATATCAGCAACCTGATGGAACAGGCAGGTGATTTTGATATAATTCACAACAATTTTGATTTTTTACCGCTTACGTATACAGGATTAATCAATACGCCGGTAATAACTACCATTCACGGTTTTTCGTCGCCGCGCATAATACCGGTTTATAAGAAGTATAACGCACGCGGGCATTACGTTTCTATCAGCAACGCCGACCGCAGTCAGGAACTCAAGTATATTGCCACTGTTTACAATGGTTTAGATACAGACGCTTTTAAGTTTACTGAAAAACCGCAGGACTACCTGTTGTACTTTGGTCGTATCCATCACGATAAAGGCCCTGTAGAAGCTATACAGATAGCTAAAAAGGCCGGGAAACAATTGATAATTGCGGGTATAATACAGGATGAAAATTATTTTAAAGAAAGGGTTGAACCCCACCTTAACGAACAGATATCCTATATTGGACCGGCCGGCCCTGATAAGCGTAACGAACTTTTAGGCAGCGCGCTGGCGCTGCTGCATCCCATAAATTTTGCTGAGCCGTTCGGCATGAGCGTTGCCGAGGCTATGCTTTGTGGTACGCCGGTGATAGCTTTCAATAAAGGTTCGATGCCTGAATTGATACAGCACGAAAAAACGGGTTTCTTGGTAAATACGGTTGAAGAAGCGGTTGACGTTATTGGCCAACTCAGTTCTATCGATCGCAAATACTGCCGGGAATGGGCAGGTTCGCAGTTCTCAAAAGAGAAAATGGCGAGTGATTATTTTAAGCTTTATCAGCGAATATTGGGAATTTAACCACCTGTATCAATTACAAGCGTAAGCGTCTACTTCATATCAGGGTGCACAATTGTCCTAAAGAGATTGCTTCGTACCTCGCAATGACGTATCTTTCTGCAAGAAGAGCGATGAGACATCTCATCGCTCTTCTTGTAACTTTATACTTCAGCTATCCCCCGGCTAAGCCACGCGTAGGCATTTAACTTTATATTCTCCTTAATCTATCCCGTCTTCCTTAAACCTGGCCAGCAACTCGTCAAGGTCAACTTCGGCGAATGATGTAGATGAATCTGATATACCGTACGGTATAATAAGCTTATTATTATGTATCATAGACCCGCATGAATATAACACGTTTGGTACGTATCCTTCGCGTTCATCGCTGTTGGGTACTAACAACGGTTCTTTCAGGCGGCCTATTTCTATGGTGGGGTCATCCAGTTTAAGCAGGCTTGCACCTAACACATAACGCCGCATTGGGCCCACGCCGTGCGTAATTATCACCCATCCGTCCTTAGTTTCAATAGGCGATCCGCAGTTACCTATCTGCACAAACTCCCATGTAAATTTAGGCTGCTGCAGCAAAACGGGCTTTTCCCAAATATTGATCTTATCCGAGTACATGATGTAATTGTTACATCCGTCTATACGGGATATCATGGCGTAACGGCCGTTAATTTTTCGCGGGAAAAGCGCCAGGTTCTTATTTTGCGCTCCGGCACCGTACAAAGGCATTATTTTAAAATTGTAAAAATCGTTTGTTTGCAACAATTTGGGCATTATCAGCGAGCCATCATACGCGGTATAGGTTGCATAGTAAACATATGTTCCGTCGTCGTTCACAAACTTAACAAAACGGGCATCTTCAATACCTTTGCGTTCGTACTCCGATATTGGGAATATTACCCGGTCAGAAATATCCGTGTCAAGCGAAAAAACAATTTCGTAATATGAATCTGCCAGCCAAAGCACCTTATCATATTCTAACTGCATCAAATCATTTTCCTGCAGTTTCTGCGAATCAAGTATAATACGGCGCAGATTAGAATATTCAAAATGATGATCGAGTTTGTCCTCCAGCTCGTTAAGCACATTTATATTTATCTGCGTAATAGCTGCTTTTTCAAAAAAGAGTTTTTTGTTATATACAGCGTTTCGTACAATTTCGGCCTCATCGATGTAGCTGCCGGCCGGCATAACCGTGATCTGGTTATCCTTATCAATCATTGCCCTGCGAAAGGTTATAGATGAAATGTGCCCCTCGCCTACCGCCCTAAAGCTGATAATAACACGCCTTTGGCCGTCCTCCATCTCTGTTTGATCCGGGTCTTCGATAATAGATGGGTTAAAAAAAGCAGCCGACTCAATAGAATATTCGTGGGTAAAATACGATCCTATCAGTAGTTTACGGTACACGGTAAGGGTATCAAAATCAATACCCAGTTCGTTAAAAAGGGGTTTTAACTTGCTGCAATGCCGGTTTAAAACCCGGGTGATGTTGCGGTGGCGCTTAGAGTATTCCTGCAGTAAGGGCGATACAATACCAAATGCTTCGTCTTCGCTGATGCCCATTACCCGTTGTAAAACCTCTTTAGCCCGGTCGTTCCCGTTAAAAAAAAATCTTGCAATTACACGCTTCGGATCAGGATTTACTCTTATTGGTTTTCGTTCTACAGAAAGTCTCATACAAAAAAAGATGCGTTTATTCATTAACACCATGCCTGCTAAATTGATTTCGCCAATTTCACAAACGTTGGTAAAATGTGTAAATAATACGTAATGGAGTCAAATAGTTTGTTAAAGTTTAAGTTATGTTCAATATAAAAATCATTTCGCCCTTTGCCGCTTGCAACGCGCTCAGATCATGTTGTTACGTTTAATGAGGTATTCTTTTAAAATACCGTTGTAACCTTGGTCAATATCGGCATCTACCAGTTGTATGTGGTACTGGGCGCACTTCAATTCAAGCTGGTGCCGGTACTCTCTCAGGGCCGATTGATAGCTCTCTCTGATTTTATTGGGATGTACGCGTACTTCAGCCCCGGTTTCTATATCAACAAAATGATGCGGGCGGTTATCAAAGTCGAACTCGAGCTCTTTTTTACGGCTGGTTACATTAAAAATGATCACCTCGTGCTTTTTAAATTTTAAATGCTGTATGGCGGCAAAAAGCTGTCGTGTTTTTTCGGCGTCAAGACTATTCTCCAGCATATCGCTAAAAATAATAACCATTGATCGCTGATGTATCCCGGCGGCTACGTGATGCAACACCCGGGCAATGCTGGTAGTGGTATTTTCCCGGGGGATATCATATACCTTTTCAAGCTCTGTATACAGGTGAAACAGGTGCTTTGAGGTTGACCGGGCCGGGCTCATCCAATCTACCTTGTCCGAAAACAAGCACAGCCCGAAGGCATCGCGCTGTTTTTTAAACAAGTACATCAACGACGCTATGGCGTAGATGGAGAATTGCAGCTTGCTTGTACCATTTTCCGGAAAGTTCATGCTCGACGAGGTATCCAGCAGTAAATAGCAACGCAGGTTGGTTTCTTCTTCAAACTGCTTTACAAAAAGTTTATCAGTGCGGGCCAGCAGTTTCCAATCGATATTTTTTACCGATTCGCCATTATTATACAACCTGTGCTCGGCAAACTCGACCGAAAACCCATGAAACGGACTTTGGTGCAGGCCGGTTATAAAGCCCTCAACCACCTGCCGGGCAAGCAACTCTAAATTGGCCAGTTGCCGTATATGCTGGTCGTTACTAAGTGTGGGCATTATGCAATATATAAACTTTAATGTTTACCTGCACTGCTTATTTTTACTGTTAAAACCGGGTGTATATGGCCGCTTGTAAAACATGGTTAAAGTAGCTACCGGCCGTTTGCTGTACAAACTGGTTAAGGTAACCTACCTCTACATCGGCCTTTTTATGCACCCGGTATCCAACAGCTGCATATGCGCGGTTCTGATCAAAAAAATGATTATTTACCTTATGGTTGTTTTGCACATTAACCATAACCTCGTTTTGCAGGCCTACAAACGGGCCCTTGGTAAAGGTCTCGGCTTTTTTTAGCGGGATTACGGCCCTTGCAAAGTAGCGCACACGCTGGGCAAAGTAGTGGTCGGTTTTATTGGTGGTGTTACCCAAAAAACGCTGTTCTAACCGTAAACGGTGCTGTAGCGTAGCGGCCTTGCTTATTTTTGTATTAATGATAAGCTGTTGCCAGATACGGCTCTCGGGCCGGAATGTTTTTGCCCCGGTTGGCAAATGGTTGTTGGCTGAGATATAAGCATAACCCAAAGCAGCCATTTTATTATTGTCGAAATAGTAGTTCACCGAAGGGCGAAGTAATACGTTTTGCAAATAATCGTAATGGTTCGCCGAGCGGAACTGAGCGTCAAACGACATGCCCCATTTATCTGAAAACTTTTGTGTGTGAAATAATGCCGCCCAGCCTGAAAAACGGTTTTGCTGCGCGAATAATTTACCAGGGATGGCCAAGCCGATAAGTAATAGTAGTATCAGTGTTTTTTTCATAGGGAGATAGATGTATACGGCGAAGATAAAAAACTATGCTTATCTGAAAAAAAGTTTATCATTCTAAGCAGCAGCCAGGGGTAGACACTGCGTTATCAAAGCCGATGTACAAGCCAAATGATTCCTAATCCTTAAACCTTGCCACCTGCTTACGGCCAATGTCGTACGTTAGGCGGAATGCTTCCTGGTTGCTGAACCGTCCAGGGGTGTTATGCAGGCTTAATACAAATTGCCCCCTTAAACCGTTCGCTATAAACGGCGTATAAATAATATCTAAACGGTTATACGTTTTATACTGATAATAAGCATCACCAAAAGCGATGTGGTGGCCATCGCCTTTATAAAATTCATCGTTAAGGGCAAAGCGTTTATAGCTGGCGTAAGCGGCCAATACAAGGCCCTTTGGTTTCTGCCACCCGTCTACTCCCCGGCTGCGCTCTAATGAAAGCATGCCGCCGGCCTCGAAGCTAAGCGAATCTAAAAACGTTTTATGGCTTAAATTTGCACCCAGCCTGATCTGCGCAGCGCCGTTATCGCGTATATGGTCATCAGGAATGGCGATTGCCGGGCCTGCATCGTGCAACAAAAAGAAATAATGCGACACATAAAATGGCCCACTCAATGATGGCTGGTACTTCCCCGAAAAACCAAACAGGAACTGCTCTCTGTCCACATTGGTTTGGCGGCTCACCCAGTCTATCCAAACAGTTTCGGTAATATGGCTGCTTTTAAATCGCGTTAGCAAACCCTCTACATCGGGCCGGTAATAACGCAGCGTATCATTCAGCATGGCGCGGGGGTAATCGGTAAGTAACCCTTCGCGCGAAAAAGCGCCGGCGTTGAACAGCCATTTCTTTCCGGTGTGGCTATAATAGGCTACCGGGTTTACCCGTACAAAAAAAGGGTTGCCGCCAAACTCGTGCAGGGCATTGGCGCCAAAAATAAAATGATTGGCGCTATCAATATTAAAACCAACATCGGCAGCGATGCGAACACCCGAATAGGTACGCGAGCGGGTCACAAACTCTTTATACTCACGATTATCAAAAAAACCCATTCCATTTATATGGAAATCTACATTTTGCGCCCGTGCAGCGCCTGCGGTTAATACTGGTATTAGTAGAGTGAAGTATATCTTCCTGATCATGCTGTATCGTAATTATTCAACTGTAAACTTTATTATGCCGCTGTTTTTACTGCCCGTAAACGGCTCGGTACGTATGGAAAAAAACAAGTCGAATATGCCTTTGTGTATCGGGACGTTCACTGTCATTTTATAATGCAGGCTTTGGCCCGGCGTAAATGCAAGGTTATTGAAAGCGCTATCGGCCGGCTGCACGCTTACCGGTGTAACATGGGTAAAAAAGCAAGCCTCTAAAATTACCGGGTGCTTGTAACCGGCGTTGGTAAAATTAACTGCAAAAGGATATGGATTAGTAACAGTAAGGTCAAAATGTACCTTTTGCCCGGGCTTGGCTTTTATTTCGGTTTTCCCCGCATCTATAGCTATCTTTTGGTAAGTACGGGTATCATCAACCCAACCGCCGTACCAGGTACCTGCATCGCATTTTATACTATCGGTAGTAACGCCCGGCATTTTGTACTTAAGCAGATAGTATGTACGCTGATGCTGTAAACTGTCTTCCATTGGCCAGATATCAAACATGGTGCGCCCGTAATAGCGCGAATCGTATCCAAATCCTTTAAGGCTGTTGGTGTAAAAGCTGTACTTTGACGGATTTTGAAAACCTTCGTCCATCACTACGAAAGCGTTGCCGGCCTTTTGGCGTACCAGGTTCGCCCATTCATGAAAACCAAAATAGCTTTTTAGCGCCTCTGCTTTTTTAATAAAAGGGAAGCCCGCTATCAACGATAAACGCAGGACGAGGATCAATGCAATATTGGCTAAAGCCAGCAGGTAAAACCATCTTGCGTTAAAGTTCTCCCGTTTAAAGCTGATCAATACTAAACATATTAATGGAATAAATGCAATGAGCGTATAATGCGGTTGAACGTTAACCTTTAAGGTGTTTAGCAGGAAAAAGCCGAAGGTGCCTACAGCATTTACCATCAGGCAACGGGTAAAAACATCTGTTATTTTTGTAGTAAAGCCCCGATAAAACAGGTACCAGCTCATCAATGCGCCGCCAAGCAAAAGCTGCCCTAAAATAAATGTTGTGCTTATGCTAATATTGTACCCAAATGCTGACGAACGCTCGAACAGTTGATAATTTACTGCCGGGAATCCACGGTGCATTTGCCATAAGATATGTGGGGTGTACACGATAAGCCCGGTTATAATAGCCAGGTAAAACGTTTTCCGGGTGAATAATTTAATATTTGATAACAGGGTGAACCCAACAAGCAACACGCCATGATACTTGCTGTAAAGCAAACAGGCAACTACTACCCCTATCATAAAAGCGGTTAGCCAGTTATCCTCATCAATATATCGCTGGTACAAGTAGTAAAACAATACCGCGAAAAAAAACAAAGGTGCATCGGGCGTACTGGTAAAGCCATACACATGAAAAATCAATACGCCGGAAATCAGCACTATAAACCATTTGGTACTTACAGCGTATTTTTTTACGATAAGCCATAGCAGGTAGATGGCAAGGCTATTAGAAAGTATCGTTATCAGCCGCACGCCCAGTTCGTTATGAAAAAGCATATCGCCTGCTTTGATGAAAAGCGCCACCATAGGCGGATGATAGAAATACCCCCAATCCAGTTTTTGGGCGAACATCCAATAGTAAGCCTCGTCGGCGTGCAGTTCCAGGGCATAAGCCTGCACGGTATTCAATATCGCCCAGCCTAATATAAAATAGCACAAGGGCCTGTTTAACTGTATTGAACTATTTATTTTAGCTGCCGGCATTGTTTGCAAAGGTAAAATAAAAGCAACATGCGCAAATATGTATTCGCCACGCCAATTTGGATATTAAGGGTTATCCGTGGCGGTATAAACAGGCAGATGTTATAAGGGAAAGTTAATCAATTATATTTCACCGTCTAAATTAAAGCAAGTGCGGCAACGGGCTTCGTAAGTTTCTTTTTCGCCCAACAGTATCCGGCGCTCATTTGGCACCAGGCGATATGAGTACATGGCCTGCTGGCCGCATTTTACACACACCGCGTGCAGCTTTGTAACCGAATCGGCAATAGCCATTATACGTGGCATGCTTCCAAAAGGGCGGCCCTTAAAATCCATATCAAGGCCGGCAACAATAACCCTTACGCCACTATTTGCAAGGGCCAGGCAAACCTGGGGTAATTCATCGTCGAAAAACTGGGCTTCATCGATCCCTACAACCTGGATGTGCTCGGCAAGCGGCAAAATTTCGGCTGCCTTACCAACCGCCTTTGATGGAATAGAAGTAAGATTATGCGATACCAGGGCACTTTTATCGTAACGTGTATCGGCTAAAGGACTAAAAATTTCTACATTAACTTTTGCTATGCGCGCACGGTTAACGCGCCTTATCAACTCCTCGGTTTTACCCGAAAACATTGATCCACAGACAACTTCAATACTCCCGCCAATCTCGTCCCGCCTTTTAAAAATCTCCTGATTGTACAACGTCTCAATTCTTTTGTGAGGGGCTAATATCAGAATTTTATGCTATTTTTGAGAAGCAATTTTCTAACATTAAAGCCATGAAGCAGCAGGAAGTATTTAGAAAGACCGGCGCAATAATTAAAGAACTTAACGAGCAATATGAGTATCTGCAAAACACTGCAGATAACCTTAACGACCTTGAACTGGAACTGTTTGTTGCCAACACCCACTTTTTAAAAGATCATGCCGAAATATTAAGAAAACTTAACCTTCAAAAGGAGCAGTTACAGCATACGCTGCCCCCGCACGTTGAAGAAAAAAAGCAACCCGAAACGATACGGGAACAACCGGAACCGCAAAAACCTGTGGTTGAGGAAATAAAGAAAGCCGTTACCTATGAGCCTAAATATTTCGAGCCCCTGGTACAACAGGTAAAACCAATCATAACGGATCGCGCATGGTCTAAACCGGGCCCCGAAAAAACCACGCAGCCCGAACCTGTTAAATTGGACATTACACCGGTTAATGAAGAAACACCTGCACCGGAAATAGATTTGCATACCGGCAGTGATGCGGACAGCTATTCGTTTGAGCGCGAAGAGCCGGAAACCATACGGCACGAACTGATTTTAGATGAGGCCGAAGACTGGGACGAAGAAGAAGAGGTTGTACCGGTGGTTACTGCCGACAAAACCAGGAAATTTCCGGAGGTGACCATGGAGAATATTTTAGACGGCGAAATTATTGCCGCTGACGATGAAACCGCAGAACCGAATATTGTGCCTACCAACCCCGAGCCGGTTATTGACAATACACCAAAAGTTAAGGCCGAGGAACCAGCTGAAGCGCAAAAGGTGCTTACCTTAAATCAAAAAATGTCGGCGCAATTAAGGGGAGATCAAATAACCGTTTCCGAGCCCGCCGAAGCACCCGTAAAAGATATCAAAACAATTATAAGCCTTAACGATAAGCTGCTGTTTGTAAAAGACCTTTTTAATGGTTACAGCCTTGCTTACAGCGAAGCGATTGAAATAGTGAACCGCTTCTCGAGTTTTGAAGAAGCCGACCGTTTCCTGAAAACCAATTACGTAACCAAAAATAACTGGGAGGGTAAAAAGGCAACCGCCGATAAGTTTTATGCTTTGTTAAAAAGGCGCTACGCGTAGATCATACCCATCCGGTTCGAATCGAGTTTTAGCAGGATAAACAGTAATATGGTAAAACTCCATAACGATGAGCCGCCATAGCTGATAAAGGGCAACGGGATGCCTATAACCGGCATATATCCTATGGCCATGGCAATATTGATAACCACGTGGCAAAATATGATAGATGCCACACCATAGCCATAAATACGCGAAAATGGGGCGCGCTGCCGCTCGGCTATCATTATTATCCGCAGCAGTAAAAAAAGGTATAAGCCCAATACTACAACCGAGCCTGCAAAACCCCACTCCTCGCCCACAGTACAAAATATAAAGTCGGTGCTTTGCGCGGGCACAAAGGAGTATTTGGTTTGAGTGCCCTGCAAGTACCCTTTGCCCCATATACGGCCTGAACCAATAGCTATTTTTGATTGATTTTGGTTATAACCTACGCCGCGCAGATCTTTAGAGAGCCCGAGTACTTCATCTATACGCACACGCTGGTGTGGTTTTAAACCATGGTAGTAAAGTGGTTTAACACAAAAAACAAAACCAATAGATAATATAGCGGCAATGATAAGGCCTGTTGCAAACTTTCGGTTACGGCTAAACATCAGCAACAGCAACACAGCTGCCGCAATTATTGCTATAATAATATACCACACGTTTATTAGCAAAGCCGATACAAATAGTGTCGCCAGCAAGCCTATTACGATCAGGAAATAAACTGATAAACCTTCGCGGTAAAGTACAAATATCAATGAGCAGAATACAAGGGTCGATCCATCGTCCGGCTGCAGCTTTATCAGCATCATGGGCAGCAAAATAATACCGCCCGCTATCAGAAATGATTTGGGGTCGGTAACCTTTACATTCGTGGCGCTCAGGTATCGCGCCAGCAACAAACAGGTTGCAAATTTGGCAAACTCCGACGGTTGCAGTCTAAACCCGCCGCCCATATCGATCCACGCCTGGTTGCCACCTACATTGTGCCCGGCAATCAGTACAATAAACAGCAAAATAACGGTCACTATGTAAAACGCCGGTGCCAGCGCAGACAAAAAACGGCTCTCGAGCAAGAGTATGACCGTACCGATAACCAACGCCGAAACAATATAAATAAACTGCTTACCATATTCGGTGCTCATATCTATCAAACTGCTATGGCTTTCGTCGTATACGGCGGCGCGGATATTGAACCAGCCAATAACGCACAGCGCCAGATAGATAAACACTGTTACCCAATCTACATTAAAAAAGAAACTTCGCTGCTGGTTATTCATCGTCCTTTCGTTTTGGCAGTACCGCGGTAAAATCGGATGTCGTGGTGAGCCTATCAAACCATAGTTGAGAAAGCCCTTCGGCACCTGTTTCGACAAGTTCAGGCCGATATTCTGTACTTACCCGCAACTCACTGCTGCTGCTTTTTTTTGCGGCATTATTTTGTGCCGATCTAAGGCCGGCTTGCTTAAGTGAATCGGCTTTGTGCTTTTTAATCGAATCAGCCTTTACTTTTTTAGCCGAATCGGCCCTCAGTTTGGCTTTATCGGCCGGTTTCAATACAATTTCGGGCAGCAGGTTCTTCTCTATATAATAGTCTGGGCTGATTCCCGACGGGCGCTTGGATATGCTGCCCCGCAAATACTGCTCAACAATAAAGCTGGCTATTGGTGCCGCCCACGTAGCGCCCTGACCGGAATTTTCGACCACAACAGCAATGGCTATTTTGGGCTTATCGCGCGGCGCGAAAGCAACAAATACCGAGTTGTCTTTATGGTTCCTGACCTCAGCGGTACCGGTTTTGCCGCACATGATGATACCCGGTATTTTTGACCCTTTGGCCGTACCGTAATCAACCACACTTTGCATACCGTTTATAACCGGTTCAAAATATTGCGAATCGACCCCTACATAGTTGCGTACCTTATACTCGTGTTTTATCACTTTTTTGTCTCCAATAGCCTTTACCAAATGCGGCTTGTAATAATAACCGTGATTAGCTATGGTAGCCTCGATATTAGCAAGCTGCAATGGCGTAGCCAACAGTTCGCCCTGCCCAATACCTAATGATATTACAGTGCTTGAACGCCAGCCGCCCTCACCATATATCTTATCATAGTATGCAGCTTTTGGCAAATTGCCCCGGTTTTCGTTAGGCATGTCAAGGCCCAACTTAGCGCCCAGCCCAAACTTGGCAACATTATTACGCCAGTAATTAAATGAGGTATCTGTATAACGGGGGCCGCGCCGGTTCACCAGCTTCTCAAAAACCATATCAAAATAACCGTTGCATGAATGGGCAACGGCACTGGCCAGGTCTACATTACCATGCACCTCGCCCTGAAAACATTTAATGCGGCGGTTACCTGCCTGGTAGTACCCGGGGCAATGGTAGATAGTTTGCGGTGTAATCACCCCTTCCTGCATCGCAATAAGAGCGCTTAGTGGCTTAAATGAAGAGCCGGGCGGATAATATGCCTGAACCGGCCTGGTGAAAAACGGTTTGTAGGGATCCTTGTATAATTTAGCTGCGTTATTACCGCGTTCGCGGCCTACCAGCAAGTTGGGGTCGTAGGTTGGGCTGCTCACGTAGCAAAGTATCTCGCCTGTAGATGGTTCTATAGCCACAATACTCCCTACCTTATTTTGCATTAGTTTTTCGCCCAGTTTCTGAATCTTCATATCCAGCGACGATATCAGTCGCTCGCCGGCTACAGCAGCTGTATCGTAAGCCCCGTTAGCATAACTGCCTTTTGGCACGTTGTGCGAATCATATATCAAATTACGTACGCCACGCTGTCCGCGTAAAATGGTTTCGTATGATTTTTCGACGCCGGTGATACCCACATAATCGCCCGGGCTGTAATATCCGCCCGACCGTTTAATAATAGCGTCAGTAACCTCGCCGATATAACCTAAAAACTGCGCCGCAGCCGAATCGGGATAGCTGCGCACTGAGCGCTGAACCGGGTAAAATCCCTGAAATTCTGACAGCCTTTCCTGGAAGGCAGCGTAAGATTGCAGCGTAAGTTGTTTTTCAAATACAGATGCCCTGATGGGCGAATAAACCTTTGCCTTTGCAAAGCGCTTATCAAAGCCTTCTTTGTCAATACCCAAAAGTTTGCAAAATTCAACGGTATCAAATGGCTTTACCTGTTTGGGTACCACCATAATATCGTATATCGGTTCGTTCTGAACCATTATTTTGCCGGTACGGTCAAGGATAGGGCCGCGCGCCGGATACTGAACATACCGGCGTACCACATTATTTTGAGCGTACAGAAAATAACGATCGTCGATCACCTGTATGTAAAATAGCCTGCCCAGCAGTATCAGCAAAAGGGTTATAAATATCCCCGCTATTACATATCTACGCTCAAAAAAACTATTCATTTATTTACGCTCTTTCTTTCTGAAAAACAACAAGCCCGAAACCAGCATCAAAAATACTGTAAATATTGAACTCAATAAAAACCGGCTTAGTGTATAGGTAATTTCAGATAACCTGAAAACTTCCAGATTGAAGAGGAAGAAATGATGAAAGAGCGTAAGCACAAGTGCATAAGTAAAAAACCAAGTGAAACCCATAATGCTCAGGGTGGGCTCGGGCTCGTTATCAAAGCCATCTTTTTGTACGGTTATACTAATAAAAAGTACGCGCACAAAGGCAAGCAGCGTACAGGCAGCAGCATGCAGGCCGGGGGTATCATAAAAAGCATCAATGGTTAAACCCAATATAAAGGCCAGCGCAAAAAGTACCAGGTTGGGTGTTTCAAAAGGCAGCAACAGTATAAAAAGAATGTACAGGTATGGCACCGCTAAATTATACAGCGAAATATTTTTAAGTAAAAAAACCTGCAGCAGGACAAGTATTACAAATCGCGACAGGTTTATCAAAATTATCCTACTCATCCTTTTTTTCCCGGGCCTCCAACCCCGCCTGCTCTTTGGCAAACTTATTAATTATCACGTAAACGTATTCCAGTTTGCTAAAGTCGGTTGCAAAGGTTATTTCCATATTCAGGAAAAAACCGCCGCCCTTGGCCTTTAATTTACTTACTTTGCCCAATGTTATACCGGCAGGGAAAAGTGATAGTTCTGATGTAACCACATTTTCGCCAATCTTAGGCTGCGCATTGTTAGATACATCTACAAGTAAGCCCTTCTGGGGGTTCATACCCTCGCCCCATTCCACATACCCTATCTCTTTATTGGTAGCGAGCATGGCGCTAAACCGCGACTCTTTATGAAGCAAAGACTGCACTATAGACAGGTGTTCGCCCACAAACATCACTTTACCAACCACACCAAGGCTCGAAATTACACCCATACCCTTTTCAATGCCATCGCGGCTGCCGCGGCTAATGGTTATGTAGTTATTACGCTTATTTATCGAATTATTGATAACCCGGGCTTCGATATACTCGTATTGCTGTTTGTAAATGGTATCATTTACCATTTTACGTGCAACTGTATCTGCATACTTTGATGATCGTAACTGGTTACGTAACTGGGCGTTCTCTTTTGCCAGTTTATCATTCACTTCCTTTAAAGACAGGTACCCCTTCAGTTCATCGGCTTTGGCATATAAATTACCGGTAACCTGGTTGGTGCTGTTAATAAAAGATGCTTTTTGAAACGAATTGTATTTGATATAGATGATGAGCGAAACTATCTCGAAAATGAGAAACAAAAAGAATGCGTTGTACTTGGTGATAAATATCAGGAGGTTACGCATTGCTTATTAGATATGAGATGTGAGATATCAGATTTGAGATCAAAGAAAAATAGCATTTCTCATATCTCACATCTCCTATCTCACATCTAAAATTATTGCATTAAAAACTTAAAGTTACCTATATTTTTAAGGGCTGTACCGGTGCCGCGCACAACCGCCCTAAGCGGATCTTCGGCAACGTGCACAGGTAATTTGGTTTTAGCGGCCACACGTTTATCAAGTCCGCGCAGTAGTGCGCCACCGCCGGTAAGGTAAATACCTGTTTGGTAAATATCGGCAGAAAGCTCGGGCGGGGTAATTTCCAATGCTTTCAATATCGCTTCCTCAATTTTCGAGATAGATTTATCAAGGCAATGCGCAATTTCGGTGTAAGATACGGTGATCTGTTTAGGTACGCCTGTCATCAGGTCGCGTCCTTGTACGGCAAAATCTGCCGGCGGTTCAGATAGTTCGGGTAATGCGGCGCCCACTTCAATTTTTATTTTCTCGGCAGTACGGTCGCCTATCATAATGTTATGCTGGCGGCGGATGTACTGAACGATATCAGAGTCGAAGTTATCGCCCGCCACACGGATAGACTGATCGCATACGATACCCGAGAGCGCAATAACGGCGATCTCGGTAGTACCCCCGCCAATATCAATGATCATGTTACCCATAGGCTCCTCAACATCAATACCAATACCTACGGCAGCAGCCATTGGTTCGTATATCAGGTACACCTCTTTGGCGCCTGCAATTTCGGCGCTGTCGCGCACGGCGCGTTTCTCAACCTCGGTAATACCTGATGGGATACAGATAACCATACGCAGCGATGGGAAGAACCAGCCCTTACCCTGGTTTATCATCTTGATCATACCGCGTATCATCAATTCTGCAGCGTTAAAGTCGGCAATCACACCATCTTTAAGCGGGCGAACGGTACGGATATTATCGTGGGTTTTGCCCTCCATTTGCATAGCCTGGCGGCCAATGGCAATTACTTTGTTTGTTGTACGGTCAAACGCCACTATCGAGGGCTCATCAACAACAACTTTATCATTATGTATGATAAGGGTATTGGCCGTACCCAGATCAATAGCTATCTCTTGCGTAAAAAAATTAAATAAACCCATTTGGCGTTATTCTGATTAGCTGGAATTTAAATATTAAGACTGTTTTGCGCCAAATAACACGGGCGCTATATTCGTGTAAATTAGTAATTAATAACTCTAATTTTTAAAAATTCGTATTTGTTATTAGAGATTAGTTAATCAGATATTGGAGATTAGTTAGTCATAAAAAGTAATAACTTATTTACTACAACCCACTGGCCCTAATCTCTAATCAACAAATCTCTGATCTTTAATTAGTGTTTAAAATGCCTTACTCCGGTAGTAACCATCGCAATGCCCTTTTGGTTACACATATTGATGGAATCCTGATCTTTTATGGACCCGCCCGGCTGCAAAACGGCTGTAATGCCTGCATCTCCTGCTATCTCCACACAATCCGGGAAGGGGAAAAAAGCATCTGATGCCATTACCGCGCCCTTAAGATCGAACCCAAAGCTTTCGGCTTTAATAATAGCCTGCTTCAAGGAATCGACCCTTGATGTTTGGCCAACACCGCTTGCCATTAACTGGTTGTTTTTGGCAAAAACAATGGTGTTTGATTTGGTATGTTTAACCACTTTATTAGCAAAATAAAGATCGCGCAATTCGTGCTCTGTTGCCTTTTTTTCGGTAACCGGGGTCATTTGTGCCGGGCCTTCAACAACCAGATCTTTATCCTGCTCAATCACGCCGTTAAGCAAGGTTTTAAACTGCTTAACAGGTAACTCAACCCGATTGCGGATTAATACAATGCGGTTCTTTTTAGCCGAAAGAATATCTATAGCCTCGTCTGTAAAAGCCGGCGCTATAAGCACTTCGTAAAATATCTTATCAATTTCGGCAGCGGTAGCGGCGTCTATTTCGTCGTTGGCAATAATAACACCACCAAAAGCCGAAACCGGGTCACAGGCCAGTGCATCTATCCAGGCTTCTTTTATAAATGTGCGGGTTGCAACGCCACAGGCATTGGTATGTTTTAAAATAGCTACGGTGGGGTCGGTAAATTCGTCAATTAAAGCAACGGCCGCATCCACATCAACCAGGTTGTTGTAAGATAGTTCTTTGCCGTTAAGCTTTGTAAACATCGCGTCAAGGTTACCATAGAAGATACCCTTTTGATGCGGATTTTCGCCATATCGTAAAACCTGGCTGGTTTGGATGCTCTGTTTAAACACAGGCATCGGCTCGCTATGGTCAAAGTACTGAAAAATGTGCGTATCGTAGTTTGAAGAAATGTTGAATGCTTTTTGAGCGAAACGGCGGCGCTGATCAATAGTGGTTGCACCTTGCTGCCTTTTTAATATTTCTTCAAGTTCGGTATAGTCATTCTTAGAAGCAACAATTACAACATCTTTATAATTTTTTGCTGCCGCCCGGATAAGCGAGATTCCGCCAATATCTATCTTCTCAATAACATCCTCCTGGCTCGCGCCCGAGTTTACGGTTTCTTCAAAGGGATAAAGGTCAACAATCACCAGGTCAATTTCCGGTATTTCATACTGTACAAGTTGCTGCTCATCACTATCAAAACTTCTGCGGGCAAGTATGCCGCCAAACACCTTTGGGTGCAGGGTTTTTACCCGGCCGCCCAGGATAGACGGATACGAGGTAAGATCTTCAACAGCAATAACATCAACACCAAGATCGCGGATAAAGGTTTCGGTACCACCGGTAGAATATATCTTTACACCAAGGCGGTTCAACTCATGAATTATATGTTCAAGGTTGTCTTTGTAATAAACAGAAATCAGCGCGTTTTTTATTTGTACAGAATGACTCATTACAACAGGGAAATTTTGAGCCGCAAAGGTAAGGAATTTAGTTAATTAGTGGTGAGTTAATTGGCGATTAGTTGTGGATTTGATTGGCGCATGGTTATTAAGGGGTATGCAAATTCCAAAGGCCAACAAACCGCCGCTAATTAACCAATCACAAGTAACTAACTCCGCATCTTCTTCAATAAACTCTCAATTACCTTCGGAAAATGCTGGTGCTCCAGCTGCTGGCCTTTAAATTTCACCATTTCCAGGTTATCGCCGGGCTCTATCTTAAAACGAGACTGGTGGATGATCTCGCCCTCGTCAAATTGGGTATTCACAAAATGTATGGTAATACCCGATTCTTCTTCACCGGCTTCAAGTACAGCTTTATGAACGTTATCGCCGTACATGCCTTTACCGCCAAACTTCGGCAGCAGCGCAGGGTGCAGGTTGATGATTTTATTAGGAAACGCATTTAATAAAGCAGGTGGTACCAGCCACAAAAAACCGGCAAGCACAATAATATCTACCTGCAGGTTTTTAAGCAGGCTTATCACTTCATCAGTTTCGTAAAACTCGTGGCGCGTAAATATGTGCGATGGTATCTCAAAATTATCCGCCCGCTGCAAAACGTAGGCCTGCGGGTTATTAGTTAGGATCAATACAACTTCAGCATCGGCATTTCGCTTAAAATGCTCCATTATTTTCTGAGCATTCGACCCTGAACCCGAAGCAAAAATGGCAATTCTCTTTTTCAAAACGATCGGTAGATTTTATTTTGCAAAATATAAAATTTTATCAATTATTTGGCAATCGCTGGCTTAATCCTGGTAAATCCGTAACGTCGAATGGTCCTTTTGTCGTTGGCCGTGTAATATGTTTGCAGGTCACCCGTTTCAAGCACCATCGAAAATTCGCCCAGGTTTGTAATATGCGAGTTAATAAACGGCTGTTTGGTGCCGGCCGAAGTGATATCGGGATAGGTAATATCTGCAAACAGGTAAAGCTTGGTATCTGATAACGACCATGTGCCGCTCATAGTAGTTGGGTTGCAGTCAAAATTGGTGTAACTGCACGTTTTATCGTCATTGAATTTAAAGATCTGAACAGAATCACATTCCAGTGTATCAACCGAAGTCTGCGAATCGCCAAGGTATTTATATTCCATTACAGAACCCAACCGCCAGGTTCCGTAGGTGAGCAGGCCCGGTATGCTGCTTTGCTTTTCTTTTTTACATCCATTGACAAAAAAGCTGATAACAACAACCCCCGCCAGTAAAAAATATAAGTTTTTATTTGTCATTAAGCTGCAAATATAGTTTAGTTACGCAATTGGAAAGGTGCTTTAATATAACTATTTATGCCATAAAATATTTCGATACGCGGTAACTATAGTTCATAAACCGTTGCCGAAGCTTTATATATTTGCTTCATGCGTATACCCTACCCTCAACTTAAAGCCGAATTTAAACGGGTGCTCACCAGCCTGGATATCAACGATGCCGTGGCCGATGCGTGCGCGGCGGTTTTTGCTGATAATAGCCGCGACGGCGTTTACAGCCATGGCTTAAACCGTTTTGCGGTTTTTGTTGAATACATAAGGGAAAAACTGGTTATACCCCATGCTTTACCTGCATTGGTAAGCTCATTTGGCGCCGTTGAGCAATGCGATGGCAATATGGGCCCCGGCATGTTAAATGCTCAATTCTGTATGGGCAGGGCAATTGATATTGCAAAAAACAATGGCATTGGCTGTGTTGCTATAAAAAACACCAATCACTGGATGCGTGGCGGCACATACGGTTTGCAGGCCGCCGAAGCGGGTTATATAGGCATATGCTTTACCAATACTATTGCCAACCTGCCCCCATGGGGCGGTACCGAGCCGCGCCTGGGTAACAACCCTCTTGTAATAGCCGTGCCCCGGCAGGGTGGTCATGTAGTGTTGGATATGGCGATGACACAATATTCGTTTGGGAAGCTTTGGCAATACGAGGCGCAGGGTAAAGAACTACCCGTGCCGGGTGGTTACGATAAAGAGGGTGAACTTACAACCGATGCCGCCGCCATAGCGGAAAGTAAACGACCATTGCCTATCGGATTCTGGAAAGGGTCAGGGTTGTCGTTAGTGCTGGATCTGATGGCTACAGTATTGAGTGGTGGCGATTCCACCCCGGTAATAACGCAAAGCGGCCGTAAAGAAACCGGGGTTTCGCAGGTGTTTATTGCCATTAAAACCGATAATGAACGGAACGCCGCATTGATAGAAGAGATCATCAGCTACACCAAAAGCAACAGTGAGGGTAACGAGATCCTCTTCCCCGGCGAAAACATGCTAAGGACAAGGGAACAGAGTTTAAAGGATGGTGTATGGATTGATGAGGAGATTTGGGAGAAAGTGAAGGGCTTGTAACGCTCGCTGATTTTCTGTGCTTGTTAGGCGCGCCAGCAGGTTACGTTAAGCCTGTGGATGTTCATTTTCTTTGTCTTAGCCACAAAGAAAACGAACCAAAAGAAAAGGCCAAGTCAAAGCGACGCTTCCGCCCGCCCTGCCGGTTCTTAACGCTTTCTCCCGCATGCGCGAGTTCGAAAGCTAAACCGTCATTCACGCCATACTCCCGGCCCGCCCGCTTTGACAGAAGGCCGGCGCACATAAGAAATGATAGCGATAAGTTTACCTCCCATCGTTATAGACGCAAATGCGTTAGGGATAGCAGCGAATACCGGCCTTGTGGCTAAGGCCTGAGCAGTATGAGCGGATAGCCCGGGCCGCAGGCAACGCCCAATATTATCTTTTGCCAAAGTTACACCGATAACACAGTGGTTGAATATTATCTATACTGTCAGAGCCGCCTTTAGTGAGGGGAATAATGTGGTCTTTTGTCCAGACGTGCTTGTATCGCTTGTCAGCTCGCGGCTCAATTAACGACCATTTCCTATTACATCCTGGACAGAACTTAAACTCATCCAATTTGTTAAGCCATTGTTTTTGGGAATGTTTCCCAAAAGCATCACTTTTCCTTTGATTGTACGTGGCAGCCCTTTCTCGCCGACAACTTTTGCAATATTTATAGACTTTAAATGAAGACGAAGACGTCCAATTACTCCAATTATCGTTACCACATTTATTACAAATCATCTGCACATCTATTCTATCAGTCCCTCAAACTTCTCCCAAAAACCATCTTTGGGCAGCGGTGCCACTATAAGTACCGGCTCGTTTTTAACAGGGTGTATAAATTGCAGGCGGCGCGCATGAAGGCAAATGCTTTTTCGCAGGCTGCCGCGCGGATAGCCATATTTATTATCGCCCACTATGGGGCAGCCCAGGGTTGATAGCTGCACCCGTATTTGATGGGGGCGCCCGGTTATAGGGTCTACCTCTATTACATAATAATCCTCGCGCTCGCCTACCAGTTTATAGTTTAGTTCAGATCGCTGGCTACCCGGCACTTCTTTATCATGTGCCTTAGTGACATTCTTTTGCGGGTTTTTAAGCAGGTAATGTACAAGGGTACCAGCCTCGGGATGCGGGCGCTTGCGCACAATAGCATAATAGGTTTTATGCATTTCGCGCCCTTTAAACATTTTATTGATCCGCTCTAACGCCTTGCTGGTTTTGGCAAACAGGATAACCCCGCTAACGGGTCTGTCTAACCGGTGAACAACGCCCAGGAATGCACCATTAGGTTTATTATACTTTTTGGCGATATATTTCTTTACCTTCTCGTCCAGTGATTCATCGCCGGTATCGTCTACCTGTACTATATCGCCCGCACGCTTGTTTACCGCTATCAGGTGGTTATCCTCATACAGTATATCCGCATCGGTAATATCCTTGCTTATATAATTAAATTCTGGTCGCGCCATTTTTTTCAGTCGATGGTCCACTGTCAATGGTCCATAATTATGTTTATTGCCCGGTTTGGGTCGATATCATAATTCTTTTCTACTATGGACTATCGACTATTGACCATGGACTACTTAATACTCTTCTTTCTCGTTCGGGAAGCTTCTTGCTTTTACATCACCAACATAATTGGTAATAGCATCGTTCATTACATCAAACAAATTGGCATATTGGCGTAAAAAGCGTGGTTTAAACCCTTTGTTTATGCCCAGCATATCATGTATCACCAAAACCTGCCCGTCGCAATGCTGGCCGGCGCCAATACCTATAGTTGGTATACTTACTGATCTGCTAACCTCGGCAGCAAGCTTTGCAGGTATCTTTTCTAATACAATGGCAAAGCAACCCAACTCCTGCAGCTTTAGTGCATCATCCTTAAGTTTTGCGGCTTCTGCCTCTTCTTTAGCCCTTACAGTATATGTACCAAATTTATATATCGATTGTGGCGTTAAACCCAGGTGTCCCATTACCGGGATTCCGGCTGCGAGTATCCGGGTAACCGATTCTGCAATTTCTACTCCCCCTTCTAATTTTACACCATGCGCACCCGCTTCTTTCATGATACGGATAGCCGAAGCCAAAGCTTCTTTAGAGTTGCCTTGGTATGACCCAAAAGGAAGATCGACGATCACCAGGGCCCTTTTGGCCGCACGTACCACCGAGGCCGCGTGATAGATCATCTGGTCCAGGGTAATGGGAAGCGTGGTTTCATGTCCGGCCATAACATTACTGGCCGAATCGCCCACCAGGATAATATCCGTACCGGCATTATCTACTATGGCGGCCATCGAAAAATCGTACGCCGTAAGCATCGCTATTTTTTCTCCGCGGTTTTTCATTTCCTGCAAAATGTGCGTGGTGATGCGTTTAACTTCCTTGTTTACCGACATGGGATGGTTTTTAGTTTTTTAGCAAATGTACAGTTTTGGATTTCGGATTTCGAAATTTCGATTTAGGATTTAATTGCGCACAGATAATCTTGATATATTTGAACACCACATCAGCTATATTTAAACATGGCAACCAACAGATTTCAAGACAAGAATTTTCGCATCTCGCATTTTGAAGATGAAATTTTTGTGGAATGCCCCAAATGCGAAAAGCGCGCCGTTATAACAAAAGACGACCCCGCTTCGTATTTTTCTTCCCGGACCTTGAAATGCCCAAATTGTTTTTATTCGCTAAACGGGAGGCATAAATCATACACTGTAACTCTCGACTGTCACTGTTCGCATTGCGCGGCTCAGCTAAAGGTTGAAATAAAAAACGTTACAGACAAAAAAGAAAGCATTGCTGTAAAATGTTTTAACTGCGGTAAGACAGAAAAGTATGAACCGAGAAATGAAATGCAGGAATGGTATTTTAAAGATACAGGGAAATTATCTGACGGATACTTTGGTCTACCTTTTTGGTTGTCGAAAAATTTCAGGGGCGATGATTTTTTTGCCTATAACTACAGGCATTTAGAATACCTGAAACAATATATATCTGCCGACCTAAGGGAACGGGACAACCGCAGTCATTGGACAATGGTCGAAAAACTTCCGGATTGGATAAAGTCAGCAAAGAACCGGGATAAACTGATTAAACTGATAACAGAACTGGAGAGAAAATAAACGTTTTCCATCCATAACCGTAGATTATAACGCCGCTTATTTATTCAAATTCATGTCAGGATTTGTTATTATCCCAAAAATTCAAAATTGGATATCCAAAATAGCAAATTTTTGCCTACTTTTGCGGCGTGAATAAAGAGGTATCTTACTTCAGCCTTCCGGTTTGTTTTCACGGAGCTTCGAGCCAGAAAATCCGAATTAATAACCCTTTCAATTTTTTTGCTAAATGAATCATTTCACCAAATTACCTGCTGTTTTATTGTTAGCCGACGGTACCGTATTTTACGGAAAAGCTGCCGGGAAAATTGGTACTACCACAGGCGAAATTTGCTTTAACACCGGTATGACCGGCTACCAGGAAATTTTTACCGACCCATCCTACTTCGGGCAGATTATGGTAGCCACTAATGCGCACATCGGCAACTACGGTATCAATACCGATGAGGTTGAATCCGGACAGATACAAATTGCGGGTTTGGTATGCAAAAATTATAACATCGCTTACAGCCGCAAGCAGGCAAACGAGTCGATACAGGATTATTTTCAGGAGCAGAACATTGTAGGTATATCTGACGTGGATACCCGCCAACTCGTTCGCCACATACGCGATAAAGGTGCCATGAACGCTATTATTTCGTCAGAAATATTAGACCTTGACGTACTGAAAGCCAGGTTGGCCGAAGCGCCTGATATGGATGGCCTGGAGCTTTCATCGCAGGTATCAACCAAAGAAACTTACACTTTTGGTAACGAGAACGCCGCCTACCGTGTAGCCGTGCTTGACCTGGGTGTTAAAAAGAACATCCTGCGCAACTTTGATGACCGCGACGTTTATGCCAAGGTGTACCCGGCAAAAACCACTTTTGAAGAAATGGAAAAAGATTTCGCACCATCGGGGTATTTCATTTCTAACGGCCCCGGCGATCCGGCTGCCATGCCTTACGCCATAGAAACTGTTAAAAAGATATTAGAGACCGATAAGCCGATGTTTGGCATTTGCCTTGGCCACCAGCTGCTTGCCCTGGCTAATGATATACCAACTAAAAAAATGTTTAACGGCCACCGCGGGTTAAACCATCCGGTGAAGAATGTCATTATTGATCATTGCGAAGTTACATCGCAAAACCATGGTTTTGGTGTGGTACAGGAAGCAGTAAGAGCATCTGATAAGGTAGAAATTACCCACGTAAACCTTAACGACCAGTCGATTGAAGGTATCCGTGTAAAAAATAAAAATGCTTTTTCGGTACAATATCACCCGGAGTCTTCACCCGGCCCGCACGATAGCCGTTACCTTTTCGATGATTTCATTGGGATGATGAAGAAATAAATATGCAGATATGCAGACTACATAGAGCCTTTCGAGTTTAGCTTGAAAGGCTCTATTATTTTACCACGAAGTGCCACATACTCATTAAGAACGAACGTTTAAAACTGATTTTCGACCACATCGTGATTTTCAAATTCTCTTTTCCTACATTCGCTGCAATGAAATTTACAGGTACCCCACGCATCATATTTTTCCTGGTTATACTCGCGCTAAACATCGTTGCCGACCAGGCTACTAAATCCATGATGCGCGCGCATATCGGCTATTACGATCAATATTTCTTTTTTAACAACCACGTTACCTTGCTACGGGTTGAAAACACCGGCGCTTTTTTAAGTCTGGGGGCAAAGTTGGTACAACCCTTCAGGTTTATCTTGCTTACGTTGTTACCTGCAATTGCCCTGTTAGGCGCATTATTTTACAGCATTACCAAAAAAGGCCTCAGCAATTTAATGGTAACCGGCATTGTGTTTTGTATTGGCGGCGGTATGGGTAACCTTTACGACAGGATAGTGCGTGGCTCGGTAACCGATTTTGTGCACCTAAAATTCGGCCCGTTGCAAACGGGGATTTTTAACGCTGCCGATGTTTCTATCATGATTGGTTTTGGGCTGATACTGCTAAACGCGTTTTTGAGGCGGAACGATGATCAAAAGGCAGAAAAAACGATAATCGAAGATCACTCCGTCGAGCTGTAAGGGCTTCTTATACATCTAATACCTGTTTTCGCAAGAGCCGGCCGCTGCTGCTATGACGTTGCATAGTTATTAACGCCACTCAGGCTACGCTCCGTTAACTACCGGCAGGCTGAAATGGAATTTAGTCCACTGGCTTTCCTCGCTTTCCACCCATATTTTTCCGCCGTGGTCGTTAATGATTTTGGATGAAATGTATAGGCCCATACCCAACCCCGGGTGGGTAGATATCACATCCTGGGCACGGTAAAACTTATCAAATATCAATTGCATAGTTTTTAGCGACATCCCTTTTCCGTAGTCTTTTATTGAAACGATAACATGCCCATCAGCATCAATGGCAGTACCCACTTCAATCTTTGTGTTTACTTGGGAGTATTTTGCGGCATTACCCAACAGGTTAGAGAACACTTGCTCCATTCTTAAAATATCAGCCGCTACGTACACATCCTTTCCTAAAACGCTCTCTAAAGTGTGATTGGGTAAAATTTGCTGCATTACCGCCAGTTGGTCTGTAACAAACCCGTTCAGGCTGATGTTGGTCATGTTGTATTGCAAGCTGCCATTTTCAATTTTCGACAGATCGAGCAGTTGCTGCACAAGCGAATTGAGTTTTGAGGCCTGCACATCTATTTTGGTCAAAACACCTTTCAAATGCTCCGAAAGGGGTTCCTTAGTGGCTTTGGCTATTTGCGTATAGGCCTTTAATACCGTCATGGGCGTTTTCAGCTCATGGCTGGCTATAGATATAAACTCTGTTTTCTTTTCGTCTATAAGTTTTGACCGCTTGATCTCCTCATCTTTTTCTTCAGCTATCTTTGACAAGCTAAAATTTCGGCGTTTGATCTCTTCGTAGGCGCTAATGGGTGCCTGGCCATTAAAAAACTCGCGCAGCTTGTTTATTTTTACCGGGTCGATCTTTAAAGATCGTGGCAGCCCTATCTTCATTTGTATAGCGGTAACGCCGCTGTTTACTGTCACTTCAAATTCGGGCACCAATTTTTGGGCATAAAAAAAGCCTTCGTGAGCATCGTTAAAAGCAACATCGCTCTCAAAGGTCACCATTGCTACCAAAGCATAGCGGGTTTTATTTTGATCGAGCCCGATAGACAGTGCCCCGTTATCAGTATACTCAATTACAGTTCTCGATATTTCAGATACTGCGGTGGCAAAAGTAGTTTGCGTTGCAATGGTTAGGCCCAATTTATCTGCAACCTGCATAGATTTCTTGTGCGCCAGAACAAGGTCCATATCGTTCTCTAACGACATACTAACTACTTCTTTCATTTATTTTACTTTTGCTATAACAACCGACATATCATCAGTTCGCCGGGCGTGGTCTTTATAAATAGCTGATGCTAAAATAGTAGGATCGTATTTGTATATCATTGGGTACCGGGCCATATCGATACGTGTTTTTATACCATCCGAACATAGCATTAAATGGTTGTATTCATCCGCGGCGTATTGTTGGTCGTTCATAGTATTAGGGATATTATGTCCTACAATACCGTTATACGACATTTGATTTTTTAAGTTAGTGTTGTTAAAAAATCGTGCAGCGATGTTACCAACCCCTGCCGAGGTCCACATTTTACGTTCAAGATCGTACCCCACAACACTAATAACAGCGCCCCTGGTTTTTTTGATATTGGTATGAATAAAGCGAATAGTTTCTGTAGGGCTAAAATCCGGGAATACTCTAAAGGCGTTAGCTGCTTCATTAACCGCAATATTGGCCTCGGGGCCATGGCCAAGTCCATCGGCCAGCATCAGCTTAAAATACTTTTCTGTTTTTTTAAACGCAAAGCCGTCGCCGCTGGTTTTTTCACCCGGTTTATAAACCACTATAGGCCGTATAACTACAGAAGGTTTAATACCTGTTGGGGGTTGGCGGTTATATACACGGCTTAACACTATGGTGCCCCAGCCCGGCTGAGAGTAAAGCTCAAACGTATCTGATAACCTTTTCATACTGCCCAGCCCGTGGCCCAGAGTGTTGGTGGTTGACATGCCATCCTGCATCATCCGTGCGGGGTTTACCATCCCCGGACCGTTATCAATACTTATAAGCTCTACATACGGCTCGCCCCCGTTGGCAAACACGCCAACAAGCAGTTCACCATCGTTGCTATATTTAAATAGATTGGAGGTCATTTCGGCCACTATCAGGTCAAGTTCATTAGTACGGGCAACGCCAATGCCTCCCTCGGTGGCCATGCGGTGTATCTCCTTTTTTATCAGCGAGAAATAACTGCGGTCGTCCGCCGTAAAACTGATATGCGTTGCATCAACCATTAGCCCATTTTAATATCGTTACCACTGTACCCTCGCCCACTTTACTCTTAATATCAAACTCGTTTACAAGGCGTTTGGTACCGGGTAAGCCCAAACCCAGGCTTCGGCCGGTAGAAAAGCCATCGCGCATGGCGGCAGCTATATCCGGTATACCGGGGCCATTATCTGTAAAGGTTAAGCGCACGCCGTTATTGCGCCCGCTTGATACCACCTCAATAAGGCACGAACCGCCATCGGCATAGCGCATCATATTTCTTACAAGTTCGCTACATGCCGTTAGTAAACGGGTTTGGTTAACCAGCCCCATCTTAATTTTTACCGCGGTTTCCTTTACACGGTTCTTTAAAAAAACCACGTCCTGTTCTTTAGATACCTGAATGGTATCTTTACTCAGCGATAAGGTCATCGGTGGTTTGATCTTCGTCTGCGTCGTCCTCCTGATCTCCTACCATGGATTTTAACAGTTTCATGCCTCTTTCCATATCCAGCGCAGTGTGTACGCCTTTAAGCGGCAAACCCAGCTCAATTAATGTAATTGCAACGGCCGGCTGCATGCCAACCACCACGGTTTGGGCATCCAGTATTTTAGACATACTGGCGATGTTGCCAATTATCCGCCCCATAAATGAATCGACTATCGAAACAGCGGAAATATCAATTAAAACCCCTTTTGCGCTTGTTTTGTTAACCATTTGTACCAGGTCGGCCTCCAGGTTCAGGGCAAGCCTGTCGTAAAGATCAACCTGTATGGTAACCAGCAAAAAGGCTCCCATCCTTAGAATAGGAATTTTATCCATTACTTAATCTATTATATTTTTGATACTGTATTAAGCCTTTTAACCTCTAATCTCATCGCTTTAAAAGAATAGGCCAGCGCGCTGGCTAAGGTAGCCTTGGTGATTATGTTAGAAAGATCGATACCCAAATGCACCACCGTTTGTGCAATTTCGGGGCGTATTCCGCTAATTATACACTCGGCACCCATCAGGCGTGTGGCGCTTACGGTTTTTATAAGATGCTGCGCTACCAGTGAATCTACAGCAGGTACACCCGATATATCCAGAATGGCGATACTGGAACCCGACTCTACAATTTCCTGTAAAAGGTTCTCCATTACTATCTGTGTGCGCGCGCTATCAAGCGTGCCGATAATAGGCAGGGCCAGTATACCATCCCATACCCTGATAACCGGTGTAGATATCTCGGTTATCTCATCAGTTTGGCGCAGTATTACTTCTTCGCGTCCTTTAATAAATGTTTCAAAGGTAACCACGCTCAGGCTATCCATCAGGCGGTTTATCTTCTGGCTTTCTGCAAAAAGCGCCCTCGGGTCGTCTACCTCATTCTGTAACACTTCCAGGATAGCCTCTTTCAGCAAGAAAACAAAATTACCCGTTTCGCGCGGACTAAAGCCCTGACGTGCACGTGTAATGGCTATACCACCTAATATTTCAATTACCGGATTCCACTCGTCAGATTCGAGGTTGGTAAGGTTACTTCCGGACAGGTTACCCACCAGCGCGTCAATTAACTCTTCCGATTGATTTCTCAATTCGTCGTTGCTGATCAGGTCTTCACGCAAACCCTCGTCGGTCAACTGGTTTTTCATCCAAAGTTCAAGGATGTTCTTTTTTTTATTTTGTAGCAATTGATAAGTATTTTGTGACATGGTTGAAGGATACAGATTGATAAGTAAAATTCAAACTTGACAAGTTAAATTAAGTGTGAAAGGTAGATAATAGGTATTGCATTACAAAATTTATTTAGCAGGGAATAATTAAGTAATTAATTAGTAAGCAATTTCATATCCTAATACGATGCAACTTTACCCACTAACCCGTAGTCATATCCTGTCACCCCTACATCACATTACAGCCATTAATACTACTTGCATATAAAAAGCGTATCTTTGCATAATTACCCGTTGATTTACGGTTTTGATTTATTAGACACTCTTCAGATCCGCTTAATGCTTCGCGTTAGCACATACATTACAATCATTACATGTCATTTGAAAATTTAAATTTAATTGAGCCTATTTTAAGGGCTTTAAAAACAGAAGGCTATACTACGCCTACTCCAATTCAAGAACAAGCTATACCCTATATATTACAGCACCGCGACCTTTTGGGTTGCGCGCAAACCGGTACCGGCAAAACAGCTGCTTTTGCTATACCCATACTGCAATTATTGTTTTTGGATAAACAAAAACACAAAGAGCAAAAACAAATAAAGGCCTTAATACTTACCCCAACCCGCGAACTGGCCATACAAATTGCCGAAAGCTTTACCGCGTACGGCAAGAATACAGGACTTAAAAACCTGGTTATTTTTGGCGGTGTATCGCAAAACCCCCAGGTTGATGCTTTGCGCCGCGGGGTGGATATCCTGATAGCAACTCCGGGCCGTTTGTTAGACCTGATGAACCAGCGTTACGTACATATCGACCAGATAAAAATGCTGGTGCTTGACGAGGCCGACCGAATGCTGGATATGGGCTTTGTAAACGATGTTAAAAAAGTGATAGCCAAAGTGCCCGCTAACAGGCAAACACTTTTCTTTAGCGCAACCATGCCTAATGAAATTCAAAGCCTGGCCGATAGCATACTGCAAAAGCCTGCAAAGGTTGAAGTTGCACCTGTATCATCAACCGCCGATACGATACAGCAATCGTTGTTTTTTGTTAGCAAGGGCGATAAACGCTTGTTACTTAACCACATCTTAAAAGATAAAGACATTAAAACCGCTCTGGTTTTTACACGCACAAAGCATGGCGCAGATAAGGTGGTAAAAGATCTTGTACGCGCAGGCATCACCGCCGAGGCCATACATGGCAACAAATCGCAAAACGCGCGTCAGCGTGCGTTAACAAATTTTAAAAACCGTACCACACGTGTGCTTATAGCTACCGATATTGCCGCCCGCGGTATAGATATTGACGAGCTTACGCACGTGATCAATTACGAGATACCTAACATTCCTGAAACCTACGTACACCGCATTGGCCGTACTGGCCGTGCGGGGGCAAGCGGTATAGCCCTTACCTTTTGCGATGGCGAGGAAGAAATAGATTACCTTAAGGATATTCATAAGTTGATAGCCAAAGAAATACCGGTTGAGCAGGGACATCCCTACCCGTTAAGCTTTCAGGCGATGACGGAAAAGATGATGAGCAAAGCCAAAAACGGTACGCCTAAAAGCGCATCACCTGCCGGCGGCAGGCATGGTGGCGGCAACAAGCGCCCGGGTGCAGGCGGTAGGCCGGCGGGTCACCGTGGCAGCGCAGGCAACAGCCGTGGCAGTGCGGGCAGCAGGGCCGAATCGGGGCGATCAGGACGCCGATAAGCGGTTTTAGCGACTAAAAATTGAGGTTGGAAATTTAGGTTTGCTAAATTTTCAACCTTTTTTTATATCCTGATTCCCAGGGCTTAATCATGAATCTTCAACATCTGGACTCTTTTTCCCGCACGCTAAATTATATTTGCACCCTTCAAAGAAATTAAATAGCTTTATAGTGAAAATCCAACCGATACAAATGAGACGCCTTTTAGACCTTATAAAGAATAAATTCTTCCTGGTTACACTGGCCTTTGTGGTATGGATGACCTTTTTTGATAAAAACGACCTCTTCTCTCAGTACGATTATCATCAGCAACTGAACAAACTAAAGCAAGAACAAGCTTTTTATCAATCAGAAACCGCTAAGGTTAACAAGGACCTGGAGGAGCTTACCTCAGATAAGGTTAAACTCGAGAAATTTGCCCGCGAAAAGTACCTCATGAAAAAAGATAACGAAGACGTTTTTGTTATCGTTCACGAGAAGAAAAAATAACCCCGCATTCTTAAAAATTTCCGAAAAAATCAGACTTTTTTCCGCAAAAATCCGGGAATTATCTGCACTTTTTTAGTGTTTGCAATAACGTGTGGAGCTCACCCATGAAACTAACCGCCGCATTTTTTTATGCGGTCTAATTTCCGCTTTTGGGGTCGGGTTTGGGTATGGCAAACATGGCCTCTTTAATAAATTTAACCGGGGCGCTGCCGTAACTCAAAAACTTCTCGTTAAACAATTTTACCTTGTACTTATCGGCTTGTTTTTTCTTCCACTCGTCGTGCAGGGCGTTTATTTCTTTGTAGCCGGTGTAATAGCTGGTTAGCTGTACGCTGGTTACGCTTACACGCTTCCATTTGTTTTCGGCCTCGGTTTGCTGCTGAAACGCTTCTTTGGTAAGTAATTTAAGGGCTTGTTCTTTGGCCATGTTCGATGTGTGCACGCTGTAATCCAATATGGTGTTACAAACCGACCGCAGGTGCCATTTATACCACATCAGCCGCATTTCGGGCGCGTTGTCGCCAAAGCCCGCATCCAGCATCATTTGTTCGCTGAACACGGCCCACCCTTCTACCATGGCGCCATTGCCCAATACCGATTTTATTAAGCTCGGCGATTGATTTGCATACACCAACTGCGTGTAATGCCCCGGTATAGCTTCGTGTATACACAATATCTGCAAAGTGTAGTTGTTGTACTCGCGCAGGTAACTCTCGGCCTTTTCTGCCGACCAGCCCGCAAGGCTGCCCACGTTGTAGTACGTATTGCCATTTTTATCATATGGCCCGGGCGAACTGATAGAGGCGCCTGCAACCCCAGCCATGTAACCCGGTTCTTTGCGCACAACTAATGGTTTTGAAGGGTCGAGCGTTAACAGGTCCTTGCTCCTGATAAAAGCGGTAAGCCTGGGGATCTCTTTTTCAATAGCCGACTGGAAATCGCCCGGGGCAACGTGTTTAGACGATAACGTATCTATAACTTTGGCAATAAACTCAAGCGAATCTTTAGGGATGGGCTGTGTGCCAAAGTATTTCGGCCAAAGCTTCCTGCTCAGCTTGGCCATCTCGCGGTGCAGAAACTTCTTGCGCTCCACTGCCGAGTTATAAGTTTGCTGGGCTGTTCCCTCGGCTTGGATATCGTATTTGAACTTCGCTTCGTAAAGTTGTTTACCTAACCTGAAACTGCGGGGCTTATCGTTTTTCATGGCCTTTAAATAGGCCACATAACCCTTAATAGCTTCTGCGGATGCTTTGGCACGGTCGGTCATTAATTTTTGTTCGGCCGCGGGGATATTTGTTTTCTTAACGGAATCAGCAAAATCGTTTTCGATGATGCCCAAACCGCCCAGGTGCTGGTCAATGGCGAGTTCGGTTAATTCGGTAACCGGGTTTTTAAGCTGCTTTTCAGCCTCTTTGTAGTAAGTCGGTATATTCTCCATTTTTTGGTAAAAACTGCGCAGGCGCTTGGTAAGGGGTGCGTAGTTTTCGTTAAGTATGGTAGCAAATGTGCCAATTACATTATATGATGATGGGTCCCACTCGTACGATTTTAGCTGCTCGGTGTACCACTGCAGGCTTTCCATCTGGTTTTGCATCAGGCGGTGGTCTATCTTATTCGCATCGTTTAAACTGTTTACTTCATAGCGGCTTAACGAGTCTATCTGCACTTTAGCAAATTTTATGGCCTGTTCTCGGGTTTTTTGGCTGGGCACAAGCAAAACGCTGTCGTACTTATGGTAGCCCACGCTGGTTGCCCAATCAGGGTTGTTCTTCCACAATTCTTCCAAAAAATGATCTTCGTATCTTAAAAAGGCGGCATCATCCTTTAATGACATATCCTGTGTAACTTCACCATCCTTTTTACATGCTGTAAATGCAGCCACATACAGGGCCATTAAGAGTATTTTTTTAATCACTACGGTACAGTTTAGCTTTGGTAAACTTAAACTTTTGAGGCATATAAATCAAACCCGTATCTATTTTGTTAACCTGTAAAACTGGTATTATGAATGATGAGCATGAGATTTTGATAAAAGAGCTAATAAAACTATTGGAAGGCGGCGGCGCACATGCAACATTAAAAGATGCGCTAAGCGGCTTACCGCCGGAACTGCGCGGCGTAAAACCTGCTAACCTCCCCTACAGCATCTGGCAGCTGGCCGAGCATATTCGCATTGCGCAATGGGATATGCTGCAGTTTAGTAAAAATGCTAACCATCAATCGCCAAAATGGCCGGACGAATACTGGCCAAAGGCAAGCACGCCTGCAGATAATACGGCATGGAATAAAACCATTGAGCAGATCAATACCGATAGGGAGGAATTTATTGACCTGCTTAAAAGCGGTGATATTTTTCAAAACATACCCCACGGAGATGGCCAAAGCATTTTGCGCGAAGCATTACAGATTGCCGACCATAACGCTTATCACACCGCCGAAATTGTTTTGCTGAGAAGATTGTTGGGGGCGTGGAAATAATGCGGATGTGCAGATTACAAATGTGCAGATATGCAGATGGTTCATTTCGCATCGCATATCCGTGCATATTTTCAAATATGCAGATGATTCGTATGTATACAATTATTATCACATCCGCATATTTGCACATTTGCACATTCAGACATCTACTTTAACCCCTTTACAAAATTGACAATGCCGCTTACAAGTTCGGGTTTTAATGGCAGGTCGGGTTTATTGTAAGTTGCAATGTTCTGGTTCCTATCGGCGGGGGCCTCTTTTAAAACATGGTTCATACCCTGTATTATAACCAGCGTAGCTTCTGATTTGGCCTTTTTCAACAGTTCTGCATCAGTAACCGGCACCTGTATATCTGTAGTGCCTTGTAGTATCAATACCGGTATTTTTACTTTCTTCATTTCTTTGGCAGGATCATATCTAAACCACGATAAAAGATAGGGCTGGATATCGGGCCTTGCAATGGCATATAGTTTTGGGTCGATGTTATCTGTAAATTTCCCCCTTTTCAGGCTATCCAGCATAACCTTAAAATTATCCTGCAGGTACTGCGGCATCGATTTGACCTGTTCTGTAACGATCTGATCTGCACGGCGGCCCGCTCCCGCTACAGATATGAACGCGTTTACAGGCTGATCGCGAATAGCCAGCAAACCCACAAGCGACCCTTCGCTGTGCCCCAACACTATTACTTTTGAAAATCGCTCGTCGCTGCTTAGCTGATTTATTAAACCAACAGCATCATCTACATAATCTTCAAAACGCAGTTGCTTCTCTTTTGTAGTAGATACGCTCTGGCCAACAAGACGCTTATCATAACGTACAGTAGCAATACCATTTTTACCCAGCTCGTTAGCCAGCATTTTGTAAGTATTACCATTTAAGCCCAGTTTAGGGCTGTTACCGTCACGGTCGGTAGGCCCCGAGCCGGCAATAATCAGCACAACCGGTATTTTACCGTTAACGTTTACGGGTGTAGTTAAGGTACCTGATATCGACCCTGAAAAAGTTTTAAGCAATATGGGCGTTTCTTTCAGCGATGCATCAAGCGCTATTGTTTTTGCTTCCTCTACGTAAGGGCTAAGCAACAGGCCGGTCATCTTACCCTGCCCATTGAGCGATATATTAAGCAAAAAAACAGCGTTATCAAACGTTGCCTTGTAAACCGCCAGCGGCTGGTTGTATTTGACGAAATCTGTGCTAACTAAAGCGCCCAATTGCGATTTTAATTGTATGGTAGTAGGTTTAAACTTATCAAGCGGCAAGCTGGCCTTCATTTCGGGGCTAAACATATTAAAAATGCTATCCGGCTGGTTACCGTTATAAAATTGTTTAAACTTATCAGCCGCCGCTGTATAATTTGCCGGGGCATCCTGAGCTTTCGCAATAGCTGATGTAAGCACGATAAATGCTAAAAGGTATATTTTTCTCATATCGTATCCAAAAGGGTCACTGTTGGCGAAATTAATAAAATTGAAAGGGAATTTGCTTTAATATATCTACAATAACTAAAAGCAACATTTAATATTATAATACGTAAAACACTGTGTAGCATAATTAACATTGTATTATTGTTGTTATATTTAATTTTTTTTTGAGGGCTAAACTATAAGGAAATTTCTACGAGGTACATTAATGAGGGTCAAATTTGGATGCTTTTTTATAGCTGTCCTGGCAGGTTTATTTAATTTTTGTTACGCCCAAACGGGTGCATCTGCCATACGAGGCAGCGTTTTTTTACAAAATAATCAGCCTGCCGATGCCGCGACCGTTATTTTATTATCCTTGCCCGATTCGGCCGTAGTGATGTCGGCCCTGGTTACTGAACAAGGTGCTTATCAATTTTCTGACATTAAACCCGGTAATTATTTAATACTTACCACAAGGCTTGGGTATAAAAAGGTTTATTCAAAAAATTACACGCTTGCCACGGGGCAGGTGGTAACAGCTGTGCCGATCATCCTGTCGCCCGCCAGCAACGAATTAAAGGAAATATCCATTGTCGCAAAAAAACCGTTTATTGAAGTAAGGCCAGGCAAAATGGTTATTAACCCGGCCTCCAGTATAATATCCGCCGGACAATCGGTATTGGATATACTACGGCAATCGCCAGGCGTACGGGTTGGCAATAACGACAACGTAAGCATTAACGGGCGCCAGGATGCGCTGGTATTGATTGATGGAAAAGCCACTAACCTAACGGGTGCCGAGCTGGCCGCGCTTTTAAAAAGTACCCAGGGCAGCAGTATAGATAAGGTAGAAGTGCTGACCGGCGGTTCGGCGAAATACGATGCAGCGGCCGGCGGTATCATTAATATTATTTATAAAAAAGGCACAAACATAGGCACAAACGGCACGTTTAGCGCTTCGGCGGGGTATGGCAGGTATTATAAGGCAAATACGGGGCTTACCTTTAATCATCGGGCTGCCTTCTATAATATTTTCGGAAGCTACAACGTAAGTGCCAATAAAACGTGGAAACAGCTATATACGGGCCGGGGTATTAACTACGCCGGGCTGCAAAGCAATTATAACACAACTTATAATAGTGTACAAGAATATCAGAATCATAACTTCCGGCTTGGTACCGATTTCTTTTTGTCGCCGGGCAACAGCATCGGCTTTCTGATAAGTGGCCTGGTTAACAATAATACCTTTGATAAAAATAACACTCTGGCCATATTTAACCGGGGCATGCTTGACTCTACCATACTTGCCAATTCAACTATAGACCGCGACATCAGCAATATCAACTACAATATAAACTATACCAGCGTTTTAGATAAGGCCGGCAAAGCGCTCAGCGCTAACTTCACCTATACCCGGGCCAACCGACACTCTGCAGAATATATCACCAATCGTTTTTTTGACGGTGATGGCAGTGTTTACCGCGACCCGCTGCTGCTGCAAAACATCTCGCCAACAAAAATGAAAAACTGGACGGCGCTGCTGGCCTACAGCAACCCACTGCCAAAGGATGCAAAATTTGATGCCGGTTTCAAATTCAGCCGTACAGTAAGCGATAACAACCTGGTATTTGGCCCACAGATAAACGGTATTTATACCGCTGATCCGGCTTACACCAATTACTTTATATTTACCGAAAATGTTGGCGCCGCCTATGTAAATTACACCGGCAAGTTTGGTAAGCTTTCTTTAGATGGCGGCTTGCGCGGAGAATACACCCGTAATAACGGCAACTCTGTAACTAATAACACCCAAACGGCGCGCAATTATTTTAACGTTTTCCCTACGGTGTTATTGAGTTACAGTTACAATGACAAAAACGAATACAGCATTAGCTTTACGCGCGGCATTGAACGGCCAACATACGATAAACTAAACCCTTTCTTGTCGTTTTTAGATCTGTATAATTACCAGGCCGGTAACCCCTACCTGCTGCCCGACTATAGTAACACCTTAAGGCTTAGTCATACATACAACCAGGAAACCGTTACATCACTGTATGCTACGCTGCTCACGGGTGCAGCGTTCCCTTTTTATGAGCAGGACGATGCAAGCAAGGTTATACTTACCACCGATGTTAACCTGGGGCGTGTGTATACCTACGGCCTTAACCTGGGTACACCGTTTAAATTCACATCGTGGTGGAGTAGCCGTTACGATATTGATGCCTCATACCAAAAATATGTGGCCTATCGGCAATATGGCACCCTGAACAAAGGCACCGGCGACCTGATTGTACAATGGTGGCAAAACTTCGCGATAAGCAGCACCCTTGCGGCAGAACTATCAGGCAGGTACGAAACCGCAACCTTTTACGGTATTAACAATGTAAGGCCAAACTATTATGTTGATGCCG
This sequence comes from Mucilaginibacter sp. 14171R-50, assembly GCF_010093045.1. Lineage (NCBI taxonomy): Bacteria > Pseudomonadati > Bacteroidota > Sphingobacteriia > Sphingobacteriales > Sphingobacteriaceae > Mucilaginibacter > Mucilaginibacter sp. 14171R-50. The sequence continues at coordinate 49,976 of NZ_CP048115.1, forward strand.
GTATAAGCAAACAAATATTTAATAAGTTAGGTAAGCTAAGCCTTGCGGTTAACGACATATTTAAAACCAACCAGGACCGCGTGTTCACCAATTATCAAAATCTGGATCGTGTGATGACGGATAGGCGGGAGTACCGCAAGGTTACTTTAAGCTTTAGCTACCGCTTTGGCAAAACAAGTGTAAAGGGTGCGGCCAGCCACGTTACCGGCAGCGAAGACGAGCAAAAAAGGATGCGCCTTAATAATTAGCCGCTCACTTTCTTTTCGGGATATTTGCCTCTGATTTTGGTTGAAAAAAAGTTTCCGCGCGATTCGCTGTCCAGAAACCTTTTATAGGTAGCAGGCTTAACGTTAGCATATTGCCATACGTCGCCATTTTCCCTAAACTCCAGTTCAAGGATGTGCTCTTCAGCATCGTAGCCAATACTTTTTAACGCCGATGATTGTACTGCCTGCCTGCGCATAACTGATAAACCATTGCAACTGCAAAATGGTTTTTAAGATCAGCCTGCGTACCCGCTAAAAGCGCTGATAAGGATGATAAGCAGTACTACAAAGGTAATTGCGGTGTATAGGCGGTCTTTCTCGATAATAAAGCCCACAGCACTGAACGCTACCCTGATAATAGGCGTTGCTATCAGTAAAATTATACCCATTTGTATAATGGCCCGGCCGCGCAACGCAAATACACCATGTATGACCCCTGACGCGCTTTGAACAAACGCCGGAACGCCCTTAAAGTCGTGGTAGTTTGGTACAGAGTGCCCATGGCGGTACAAATAGATAACGCCACCGATAAAAACCACGATCATAGATATGAATACACCGGCACGCAGCACCCATCCTATTATCACCTGCATATCTTTATCTTTAAACTTCTGCATCATTAAGCCGGTAGGTATCGTTGTATCGCCCGATACCAGGGTCTAAAATAAGTGTTAAATAGTGGGCTGCCAACTTTAATGTTAACCTATATATTATATAGACTTTGTTGAAAACCGAGCCTCTCTCCGGCCCTCTCGATGGGAGATGGGGTCAAAAAACCTTCCCTGCAGATGAGTAAAGTCGCCCCTATTGGGGGAGATTTAGAGGGGGCTTATAGCTGATGTTAGAGCAGTTTTTACTATTTTCGCAACCTTATACGGTAATTAAGCAAATGGACTATCAATTTAAAGATATAGAGCAGAAATGGCAGCAATTTTGGGCCGAAAATAAAACCTTCAGGGCCGAAAATAAAACCAGTAAACCCAAGTATTATGTGCTGGATATGTTCCCCTACCCATCGGGTGCGGGGCTGCATGTTGGCCACCCGCTGGGCTACATAGCATCTGATATCTTTGCCCGTTACAAACGGCTCAAAGGCTTTAACGTATTGCACCCTATGGGTTACGATAGCTTTGGCCTGCCAGCCGAGCAATATGCCATACAAACCGGCCAGCACCCCTCAATTACTACCGAGGCCAATATTGCCACTTACCGCCGCCAGCTTGACCAGATAGGCTTTTCGTTCGACTGGGAACGCGAGGTGCGCACCAGTTCGCCGGATTATTATAAGTGGACGCAGTGGATATTTATGCAGCTGTTTAACAGCTATTACGATAAAGATACCGATAAAGCCGAAAGCATTGCCAAACTGGTAGCGCATTTTGAAGCTAATGGCTCCGCCGGCATAAGCGCCGTGTGCGATGAAGAGATCTTGAGCTTTACCGCCGAAGAGTGGAAAGCGATGAGCGAGCAGCAGCAACAAGCCGAGCTGTTAAAGTACCGCCTTACTTACCTGCGCGAAAGCACGGTAAACTGGTGCCCGGCATTGGGGACCGTATTAGCGAACGACGAGGTGAAAGACGGCTTTAGCGAGCGCGGCGGATACCCTGTTGAACAAAAGAAAATGATGCAGTGGAGCATGCGCATTACCGCTTATGCCCAGCGCCTGCTGGAAGGTTTGGATACCATTGACTGGCCCGAACCGCTAAAAGAAATGCAGCGCAACTGGATAGGCAAAAGTGTTGGAGCCAGTGTTAAGTTCCCGTTCGATAAAACCACTCAACACTCAACACTCACTACAAACTACATAGAAGTCTTCACTACCCGTGTAGATACCATTTTCGGGGTAAGCTTTTTGGTGATAGCGCCCGAGCATGAGCTGGTTGCCGAGTTGACCACGCCCGGGCAAAAGGGCGATATTGATGCCTACATTGCCCAAACCAAAAATAAAAGCGAGCTTGACCGTATGGCCGATACCAAGACCGTATCGGGCGCGTTTACGGGCAGTTATGTAACCAACCCGCTCAATGGCGATAAAATACCCGTTTGGATTGCCGATTACGTTTTAGCCGGTTACGGCACCGGCGCGGTTATGGCTGTACCCAGCGGCGATCAGCGGGATTATTTATTCGCCAAGCATTTTAATTTGCCGATAGTCCCGATCATCGACATTCAAAAAATTGATGATGAGGCCGACCCAACCAAGGAAGGTAAATATATCAACTCCGACTTTATGAACGGCCTGGGTTATAAAGAAGGCACCGCAGCTGTTATTGCCAAACTGGAAGAATTAGGAGCCGGCAAAGCCAAGGTAAACTTCAGGATGCGCGACGCTATATTTGGCCGCCAACGCTACTGGGGCGAACCGGTACCTGTGTATTTTAAAGGTGATTTGCCTTATTTAATTGATGAGCGGCATCTGCCTTTATTATTGCCCGAAATTGATAAATACCTGCCAACCGAGAGCGGCGAGCCGCCATTAGGCCGTGCTACGGATTGGAAACATCCTGAAGGGGAATATGAACTGAGCACCATGCCGGGCTGGGCCGGCAGCAGCTGGTACTGGTACCGCTACATGGATGCCCATAATGATAAAGAGTTTGCATCGCGCGAAGCGATTGAATACTGGAAAGATGTTGACCTGTACATTGGCGGCAGCGAACATGCTACCGGTCACCTGTTGTACAGCCGTTTCTGGAACAAGTTTTTGAAGGATATTGGCAAAGTAGTTGAAGAAGAGCCTTTCAAAAAGCTCATCAACCAGGGGATGATACAGGGGCGCAGTAATTTTGTGTACCGGTTGATAGATGACGAAGGCAGGGGTACCAACACCTTTGTCTCGCACGGGTTGATCAAGGGTTACAAAACATCGCCCTTGCATGTTGATGTCAACATTGTAGAGAATGATGTGCTGAACCTGAATAAGTTTAAAGCCTGGAGGGATGATTTTGCCGAGGCTGAATTTATATTGGAGAACGGCAAATATATCTGCGGTGTTGAAGTGGAGAAAATGTCGAAATCCAAATTCAACGTGGTTAACCCCGATGACCTGATAGCCCGTTATGGCGCGGATACTTTGCGTATGTACGAGATGTTCCTGGGCCCGCTTGAGCAAAGCAAGCCATGGAATACTAATGGTATCGAGGGCGTGTTTAAGTTCCTGCGTAAGTTCTGGCGGTTGTTCCACGATGCGGAATGGAACTTTAATGTTAGCAACGAAGCCCCAACTAAGGCCGAGCTGAAATCGCTGCACAAGATCATTAAAAAGGTTGAGGAAGATATCGAGCGTTTCTCGTTCAACACGTCGGTATCCAGCTTTATGATAGCCGTTAACGAGCTTACCGACCTTAAATGCAACAAGCGCGCTATCCTGCAGGATCTGGTAGTTGTACTCGCCCCTTACGCCCCGCATATTTGCGAGGAACTTTGGGTATTGCTGGGTAACCCCGCGGGCAGTATATCAACTGCCGCCTATCCAAAATTCAACCCGGATTATTTGGTTGAGGACGAGTTTAGCTACCCGGTTTCTATCAACGGTAAAATGAAAACCAATGTTAGCTTATCATTAACAATGGAAACAACCGATATTGAAACCGCCATTTTAGCAAACCCTGATGTACAAAAATACCTTGACGGCAAAACTCCTAAAAAGTTAATAGTAGTGAAAGGCCGTATCGTAAATATTGTTATATAAATAATATATAGTTCCATGTACCCCTGTATGTTGTAAACAGCAACATGCAGGGGTATTTTATTGAAGCTTAGTGTAACATGTACATTACAGTTGTATATTATTTACATAAATCAGATTTATGCCTGTAACATTTTAGGCAATTTCGCCTCCAATTACAAAAATCAACAAAAACATGAAACGTGTACTTTTACTTATAATAGTTATTTGCGCCACCGTATCGGCCAAAGCCCAGTTTGGGGTTGGCGGAGGGGGCTCATCCGTAGTCGGTAAAATATCGGGTACGGTTATCGACTCGCTTACCAAAAAGCCAGTTGACTATGCTACCATCAGCTTGTTTAAAAGCGGTGCAAAAGCACCTATAAACGGTGTTCTTACTGACGAAAAGGGCCACTTCCAGATCAATAACGTGAAGGCCGGAAAATACAAGGTAACCATCTCGTTCATTGGCTACCCCTCAAAAACCTTCGATCCGGTTGAAACCACTGCTTCAAAGCCCGATAACGATATGGGCGACCTGGTGATCGCACCAAGCGCTAAAGCGTTAAAAGAAGTTGCCATTGTGGGCCAGGCGGCACTTATCGAAAACAAAATAGATAAGATAGTTTATAACGCCGAAAAGGACCTTACCGCCGCAGGTGGTAACGCAACAGACGTATTGCAAAAAGTTCCGCTGGTATCGGTTGATATGAACGGTAACGTAGCTATACGTGGCGATGGTAACGTTAGGGTACTTATAAATGGCAAGCCTTCCGGCGCTACATCTGCAAGCTTAAGCGATGTGTTAAAAACCATCCCTGCCGACCAGATCAAAAGCATTGAAGTGGTAACTTCCCCGTCAGCAAAATACGATGCCGAAGGTTCTGCAGGTATCATCAATATCATTACCAAATCTAAAAACGCATCGGGCATAAGCGGTTCTGTTAGCGGTGGTGTTGGTACCCGCCAAAACAACGGTAACATCAACCTAAACTACAGCAAAAACCGTTTTAACTTTTCGGCAAACTTAGGTGGTAACCTTACCTGGCCGCAAACCATGACCACGATTTTTGACCAAACCATTAACACCGGCGCTTTAAACCGCCGTAACCTTAATAACACCAGCAGCGAAACCAAGCGCCATGGCGCAAGGGGTACTTTTACGGCCGGCTACGAGTTTAACGGATTTAACAGCATTAACAGCACTATTGCCGTAAACGATGGTGGCTTTAACACCAATGGCGGGGGTAATTACAGCATTGAAGACTTTGCCACCCCTGCAAACAGTATTGATTATATAGGTAAAACATTAAATCATAACAAATTCAGCGGGTTTGACTGGAACCTTGATTATACGCATAAGTTTAAGAAAGAAGGGCACGAGTTAACTGTATCGGGCCAATGGAGCCATAGTATCATCAAAACAGATTACTCTACCTTATATACATCGCAGCAAACCACACCTGCAATTCCGCAGCCAAACCAAATGGGTAGCAACGATGGTAAAAACAACGAGTACACTGCCCAGGCAGATTACAGCAACCCTTTAACCAAAACGTTAAAACTTGAGGCTGGCGGTAAAACCATACAAAGGCGCATAAGCAGTATTTACGATATATTTTCGGTAGATGCCGATGGTAACAACCCGGTGTTGGATGTGGAGAACTCTAACTTATACAACTACAACCAAAACGTATACGCAGGTTATAGCGTGTTTACCATCACCTTACCCAAAAACTTTTCGGTATTGGCCGGTTTCAGGTACGAAAACACACAGATAAAAGGTGACCCAAAAACACCGTATGCAAGCAACGATAACCAACAGGAGTTAAATCCGTTTACGGCAAGCTACAACACTTATGTGCCAAGCTTAACGCTACAAAAAGTTTTTGGTACAAATACTTTCAAATTATCATACAGCAAGCGTATACAAAGGCCAAGCCTTTTTGTACTGAACCCTTTCATAAACAGGGCCAGTTCACAGGCACAATCGGTAGGTAACCCTAACCTGGCGCCGGAAGTATCGCAAACTGTTGAATTGAATTATAACACCTTTATCAAAAGCTCGGTATTAAACTTTTCGGTTTATTATAAAAGAACGAATGACCTGATTGAAGGTATAGCCGTGCCTATTGACGAGATAGTTGATGGCAAACATGTGGTAGGTACACGTACTGTACAAAACAACGTAGCGCTAAATAATTCGTTAGGAGCAAGTTTCTTTGGTTCGATAAACCCAATCAAACCTTTAACACTTCGCAGCAGCATAAATGTGTTTACCTATAACCCTACGGTTTACGATCAGTACGCCGGATCGGTAAATCAGGACGCTCTAAAAACCCGCGTTCAGTACACTATGTTTGGCAGCGCGCAATACACTTTCCCTAAAGACTTTATATTTGAGGCTTTTGGTTTTGTTAACTCGCCGCGACGTACCATACAGGGTAGCAGCCCGTCGTTCGGTATTTATGCTTTCGGTGTTAAAAAACAATTCATGAACAAGAAAGCTTCGCTTGGCTTTAACACTGTGCAGCCATTTGCGGTTAACAAAGCGTTCAACCAAAATATATCAAGCCCTGGTTTCACCCAGATCAGCCGTACGCAGTTTCCTTTCCAATCATTTGGTATAACGTTTAGCTACAGCTTTGGTAAGTTAAACTTTAGCAACCCGCAGCAAAAGAAAAAGAAAGGTGTTAACAACGACGACCAGATAGGCGGCGGCGACCAGGGAGCTGGCGGCGGTGTTGGCGGTGGCGCACCGGCAGGCGGCAAATAAAACCCGTAATTCAATACATAAATTAATAGAAAGCCCCTTCAAAATGAAGGGGCTTTCTTTGTTTGACTTAACTTGTCATCGCCGTTATTGGTGTTGTTAACCAGGGGGCAAAAACTTATGCCCCTCATTTCGCCGTTATTGATGTTATACCAACGACCTTAAGGCAGTGATCAGCAAGCATGGCGTCTTGTTGGTGACAACACCAACAAGGGCAAAAGCATGTGGAAGGCTGTGCGGCGGCGTACAGTCGGCCGATGGTTCGATACGTTCACCATGGCATTGTGCTTTTTGCAGTGAAGAATCTATTATCGCTATGCACAGCGGTTGATAGTTGCATCACTATGTTCAGCACAACAAGAACATGAGGCAATAAAAAAGCCGGTCAGATTGATCTGACCGGCTTGATTCCTATTCAACTCCCTTTCAGGTAGTGCGGGGGTATTACTTTTTATTGTAGTACTTAAAGTCTTTACCAATAAAACGCGCGGCTTCGCCCAGTTCTTCTTCAATACGCAGCAATTGGTTGTATTTGGCGATCCTGTCTGAACGTGATGCCGAGCCGGTTTTGATCTGGCCGCAGTTTAGGGCAACCGCAAGGTCGGCAATGGTAACATCTTCGGTTTCGCCGCTGCGGTGGCTCATTACCGATGTGTAACCGTTAGTTTGCGCTAAGGTAACTGCGTTTATGGTTTCGGTTAACGACCCGATCTGGTTAACTTTTACCAGGATAGAGTTTGCGGTATCCGTAGAGATACCTTGTTGTAAACGTTTTACATTGGTTACAAACAGATCATCACCTACTAACTGTACTTTGCTGCCAATACGCTCGGTCAGTAATTTCCAGCCATCCCAATCATCTTCGGCCATACCATCTTCAATAGAGATGATCGGATATTTTTCGGTGAGTTGGGCAAGGTATTCGGCCTGTTCCGCGCTGCTGCGGATAGCGCCTTTATCACCTTCAAATTTTGTATAGTCGTATTTACCGTCTTTGTAAAACTCAGAAGCGGCACAGTCAAACGCCAGGCAAATGTCTACACCCGGTTTGTAACCTGCTTTTTCTATCGCTTTTAAAATAGTTTCAACACCATCTTCAGTGCCTTCAAAGGTTGGCGCAAAACCACCCTCGTCGCCAACCGCTGTTGAAAGACCCCTGTCGTGTAAAATTTTCTTCAGGTTATGAAATACTTCGGTACCCCAGCGCAGTGCTTCAGAGAAAGATGAAGCGCCAACCGGCATGATCATGAACTCCTGGAACGCGATAGGCGCGTCAGAGTGCGAACCACCGTTAACAATGTTCATCATCGGGATAGGAAGGGTATTTGCATTTACGCCGCCAATGTAGCGGTATAAGGGCTGGCGGCTTTCCTGAGCAGCAGCCTTGGCAACCGCTAACGAAACACCAAGTATGGCGTTGGCGCCAAGGTTACCTTTATTTTCTGACCCATCAAGGGCTATCATAATAGCGTCAATAGCATTTTGCTCAAATACATCAACACCCTTTAATTCAGCTGCAATTTTTTCGTTTACGTTGTCAACGGCTTTTAAAACACCTTTGCCCATGTAAACCGCTTTGTCGTTATCGCGAAGCTCAACAGCTTCATGCACACCGGTTGAAGCGCCAGATGGCACTGCAGCTCGGCCAAGCACACCATTTTCTGTAATTACGTCTACCTCGATGGTAGGATTGCCACGGGAATCAAGTATCTGGCGCGCATGGACATCAATTATCAAGCTCATAGTTATTGTCGAATTTTTTTGAATGTAATACTATACTAATTTGGTCGGCTAAGTTAAGCGCAAAAACAGGAAATACCAACGCAAATTTTGCATTTGTAATCATTATTAATCGTTTGTGGTCGGTAAACGCTCGTGGTCGGCAGTGTTTTTACGGTTTATACGATACATCAGCGTAAACATCATATTATTTTTGGCGCTGCTTGTTACCGGCGTGTAATTACGCTGGTTTATCCAGCCGGCCTGCAGTATCCATTTTTTATCAAACTGGTAGCCCAATGCTGCCGATACTCGGTTACGTTCAAAGTTGGGCACTTCGTTAGTGAAGAAGATTTCATCAAAAACTGATAAAAACCAAGTTTTAGCCACTATTTTTTTATTGTTAAGTGGTACAAACATGTTTAGCCTGTAGCGGAAACGGTTGCGGTAATCGCCGTTTACCCAGCGCTGCTCCACCCGGTAGCGGTGCTCAAATTTTAAAGGCGTTAAAAACTGGTTAATGGTCATTTGCTCCCAAACCCTAAACTCGTTGGTTAGCGGACCTTTACCCAGGTCAAAATAATCGTAGGTATGGTAGGTACCTGTACCCAACAGGGCGATAAAATTTTTATCGATATCGTAGCTTACGCCTGCTTTGGCTTCGTAATATTGAAACTGGCTAAAGCCTGCGCCGTTGGTACGCCCCTGAAACTCGGTATAGCCCCCCCAGCGGTGTACGCTATCGCCGGGCATAACAATAGTTACAATTCCCCAGGTACCTGTTTTTGAATCCTGTGCGTTAACTTTTAATGAACATACCGTTAAGATAATAAGCGGCAATATTAAGCGTGTGATATTCTTTAACATTTGATTAATATTATTTTAATGCAAATGTATTTCCTGATTGTTACCTGCGTGTTAAGTACACAAGTGTTAATATTATTAAAATGTTAAGGATTATAGTTAATGTTAAATTAGTGTTAACAAAAGACGCGAGGTATCGCGTCTCTACATATTTCGTTTCCTGCTCTTCCCTTATTCCCATTTAAAGGTTTTTACGGCTACGGCGTAAATGCCAATGCCCCATAACAGCAGGATAAACAACTGGTGCGTTACATCGCCCAGGCCCGCCCCTTCAAAGGCGACCTTACGCATTGCATCATTTAAATGTGTTAGCGGCAATACTTTGCTTATATGCTGCAGCCATGTTGGAAAGGCAGTTATTGAAAAGAACGTGCCCGACAGCAAAAATTGCGGCAGGGTAACGATATTGGATAGCGGCGGCACTGTACTTTCGTTTTTGGCTATGCCGGATATGGTGAACCCGAAACCCATGAAAATGATGAGCCCTATTGTGCACAGTAACAGCATATTGGCTACCGTTGCAATGCCGTGAATAAGTGTGAAGCCAAAAACGTAATGCCCTATCATGATGATGAATAGCGCACCCAACAACGAGAACACGATACGCGCCAGGGCCTCGCCCAAAACTATACTGTATCTTTTTACCGGGGTAGCAAAAAAACGTTTAATAACCAGTGTTAGCCTCAGGCTTATGAATACGAAAGCCGTACCGAACACACCGCTGCTTAACAACGAAAAACCTAACTGACCGGGCAATATAAAGTCGATGTATTTATATTCGCGGCCGGTTACAATGGTTTCTTTAAGCTCGACCGCAGGAGGTATCTTTATACCCGAATACGACTGGATCCGGCTTAATTGTTGCGACTGTATGTTGTAAAAGATGTTTTGAAGCATAGACCGTAATACAGCGCTCTTATCGCCCGACGCATGGCTGTATTGCACGTTCATATTGATGCTTTTGGGCGGATTGAATGGTGTAAGATGAATAATGGCATCCAGACTGCCCTTTGCCAGGTTGGCGTTCATCTGATCGGTGCTTTGGTTTTTTATTAAATGCACCATGTTAATTTTTTGCAAGGCTTTATAAACAGGGTTAAGGGTATCGCAGCCCTTACTTACACCTACATCTATCGTCATGCCGCCGCCGCCAATATTGGCAAACACCACTATAAATATCAGCGGGAAGGCTAAACTAAATACCACTGCCGAGGGGCTGCGTAAAATAGAACGAAAACTGGCCCTGGCAATGGCCAGTGTAGCGCGGGTGTTGCTGTATTTTTGGTTCATTGGTTCAATAATTCATTTGTTTATTGGTATTTAATGCGCCTGCAAACTGCTAACTAACAACTGCAAACTTCTTCCTAACTTTCCCGCCATTCCTTGCCTGTCAGGCTTATAAATACATCCTCCAGGTTGGCGCCTTTGGTTTGTTTTTCGCGCTCAAAGCCGCTGGCTACCAGTTGGTCAATAAAATGGTCAGGCGTATCTATGCCAATGATATGGCCGCCGTCAACAAAGGCTACACGGTCGCAAAGTACTTCGGCTTCGTCCATATAATGAGTGGTAATAACAACAGTAGTGCCTGCATCACGTATCTCGCGGATCAGGTCCCAAAGGTTACGGCGGGCCTGCGGGTCAAGGCCCGTTGTAGGCTCATCTAAAAAAATAATGCGCGGGTTATTTATTAATGTAGTAGCGATAGAAAACCGCTGCTTTTGCCCGCCGGAAAGATCTTTGTATTTGGCTTTCGCTTTATCAGTAAGGGCAACCTTCTCCAGCATCTCTGCGGGCGTTTTATTTACCCCATATAGCCCGCTGAATAATACGATAAGTTCTGAAAGATTTAAGTTTGGATAATACCCCGCGGCCTGCAATTGTACGCCTATACGTTTTTTAATACTATCAGCATCCGTCCCGATATTGAACCCGTCAACCATTATCTCGCCTGACGTCTTTTCGCGCAGGGTCTCGATAATTTCCAGCGTGGTGGTTTTGCCTGCGCCATTTGGGCCTAGCAGCCCAAATATCTCCCCTTCGTAAACTTCAAAGCTAATGTCTTTTACAGCTTGAAAATCGCCATAATTTTTAACCAGGTTTTTTACTGTAATAATAGGTTGGTTTGCCATGATGTAAATATCAGATGTATTAGTGTGATATACAAGCCCGGAGTGAGCCATTCCGGCCCCGCTAACTCTCGCCTGGCAGGGGAGTTTTAAATGCTCTTTCCGGTGGGGGGTTAGGGGCGTGCCTGGCTGCGGCCGGTTCGATATTAAAATATCAAATGGCCTAACAAACTAATTAAAACAACAGCTTTTGCAAGCAGGGCAACTATTGCCGTAAGTACAGGTAGTGTTAATAAAGTTGTCATGATGTTTAGTGTTTTTACACTACAAATGTGTATCAAAACCAAACTTTTTGACAGGGTTTTTAGGTGAACATATCCAAATTGTCGGTAAACGTATTCTTATAAAGAATAAGCGCAGGTATTTTAAAGGTTGACCTTTAAAAACTATTCTCCAACCACATCAATACCTATCTGTTTTAGCAGCAGCGATGCATTAAACGTTTTGCACTCGCCATGCTTTAGCTTATAGTCAAACAGCATTTCGCCGTTTTGCACCTTTATATCAAAGTAATAATTACGTACGTAATTGGGGTACTTATCTTCAAGCCGGGCTATCTGCAAATCGTGCGTAGCAACCATACCCACCCCTTTTTTTCTAATCAACTGCTCGATGACCGCCTTGCTGCCCAGGTATTTATCCATAGAGTTGGTGCCGCGCAGCATCTCGTCAATCAAAAAGAAAACGCGGTGCTCATGCTCAACAGCACCCATCAGCATCTGCAGGCGGTCCAGTTCGGCTTTAAAGGTTGATGTACTTTCATTGAGCGAATCCTTTATGCGCATATAGCTTACTATCGTGATAACCGAAACTTCCATTGCCCTGGCACATACGTTTGCCCCTGCCAGGGCCATTACCGTATTGATGCCTACCGTTCGCAAAAAAGTACTCTTGCCGGCCATATTACTGCCGGTGATAATATCGATGCTATAAGCATCGCTCAATTCATAATCGTTATCAACCCTGTTTTCGCGGATAAGCGGATGGGCAATATTTTTAGCTGTAAGGGTGTAACCTTCAGTATCTGCAATTGCCGGGCAAACCCAATCCGGGTAATTAATGGCAGTTACAGCTATACTTATAAGCGCCTCAAACTCGGCTATTACATCAAAGGCAGTCTCCAGATTTTCGTGGTTATTGCGTTTCCAGTTTTCAATGGCTATGATCTGCCTGATATCCCACAGGAAAAATAAATTAAGGATAACCCCTACAATAATATTCAGGTGATAATTGAGCTTGTTGATAAGTTCGGATAGCTCCTGTATCTTTTGGGATGTTTTATCGTTCTTTAGCTTCTGAACGAGATTATTGGAATAAGCAGCGGTCCACTCCTCACTCTGTATCTTACTGAACACGCCGGCGTATTTACCCAGCATGGTGCCAATTTTATCGGCTATCATGTCGGCCTTTTTAATATACGACGCTTTTGACGCTACAATGCCCAAATTGGCAAGCCCTATTGCAATGGCAAGTATTTTCGCCGGTGCGTAAAAGTATGCTGCAACAATAGCTGCGACTAATATATACGGCGCGAGCAACGCATATTTTCCAAGTCCCTTTTCGCCCGGCAGGTTCAATGGCAGCCGTAAATAACTGAATAATTTATTCAAGCGGCTTATGTCGCCATCATTACTGAACAGCAGCAGCGCTTGCAACTCTTTTTTCCAATTGTGTTTGGCGGCTATTTCTTTCACTGCTTGCTGCCTGGCTAGTATGGTTGGTTTATCGGCGGGGGCATTTAACCACGAAGCTAATTTGTCGTTACCGGTAGCAGTAGACGAACGGTTGATCAGGTTATACAACGATGCATCACCAAAAATATCCAGATCAGAACTGTAGAAGTGTTTTTCGTTATAGTACCGCTGGCCATTATTATAAAGGTTAATGTTGCCTTGCAAACTGTTTATCTCGTTCAGGTTTATGCTTTCCAGATCGAGGTAGTAATCGCGCCGGCGCTCGTATTCGCTTTGGCGGGCAACCAGCCAGGCAAAAGCAGCGAGCAATATCACAATTGCGACGGCCATAATGGTAAAATCGTCGTTGGCGATCGTTAAGTACACCGAAAATATCATCAGCCCGAAAATGGCCAGCCTTAACAGCGAATAGGTGTTGGCTTGCGTTTTATATTTATCGGCTTGCTGCTTTGCCAGCGCGGCCGCTTGCGTATAGTTGTTTATAATATCCTGTTCCATGTAGCTTTGCAGCTTATAATAGGTAATTTTGCCTTCAATGTTACAACAATAAGAGCACATTTATACTTTATAAGTTACAACTCTGTTAATGAAAATTACTTTTATAACCGTTGGCAAAACCGAAGACGCCTATTTAAAAGATGGTATTGAAAAGTATGTAAAGCGCCTTAAGCATTACACGCGCCTGGAGATGGCGGAGATACCCGAGCTTAAAAACACCAAAGCTCTTACCGAAGATCAGCAAAAGACCAAAGAGGCGGAACTTATCCTCAAAAAGATTAATCCGCAGGACCATGTGATCCTGCTCGACGAGAACGGCATGGAATTTACTTCGGTACAGTTTGCCAACTATATCAGCAAGCGCTCGGTATCGTCATCAGCAAACCTGGTTTTTATTGTAGGCGGCCCCTATGGCTTCGATCAATCTGTTTACCAGCGCGCCAACGATAAGCTGTCCCTAAGCCGCATGACCTTTTCGCACCAAATGGTACGCCTGTTTTTTGTAGAGCAGCTATACCGTGCGTACAGCATCATCAAAGGCGAACCATATCATCATCAGTAAATGGATATGCAGATGTGCAGATTACAGATGTGCAGATGTAAGTATCTGTAAATTCTTAAATTCTGTAAATTCATCTACAGACATTTATTTGCACATTTGCATATCTGCATATTTGCACATTTATTATCCTCATGCACGACCACTCCCACCACCATCACCACGACCACGCACCGAAGATCGATCACCTGAACAGTGCTTTTATCTGGGGCATTGCGCTTAATTCGGCTTTTGTTGTTGTCGAGGTGATCTATGGCTTTATCAGCGGTTCATTATCGCTGCTCACCGATGCGGGTCATAACCTCAGCGATGTGGCATCGCTGGCGCTGGCCTTACTGGCCTTTAAACTGGCAAAAGCAAAATCAAATAAGGTTTATACCTACGGATATAAGCGGTCGACCATCATCGTGTCGTTTTTTAACGCGGTGATACTTTTGGTAGCCGTTGGCTTTATAGTTTACGAGGCTGTGATGCGCTTTATACATCCCGAGCCCATAGCCGGCGGTACCGTTGCCTGGGTGGCTTTTGTGGGGATAGCCATTAATGGTTTTACTGCCTGGCTGTTTGTAAAAGATAAGGATGCCGACCTGAACATTAAAGGTGCTTATATGCACATGGCGGTAGATGCTATAGTATCATTGGGGGTAGTGATATCGGGCATCGTCATTTATTTTACAAAACTGGAATGGATTGATAGCGCGGTGAGCATCGTTATCGGCATTGTGATATTAACCGGCACCTGGAACCTGCTAAAAGACAGCCTGCGCCTGGAGATGGACGGCGTACCAAAAGAGATGGACCTAAAAAAAATAAAGGCCGAGCTGATGAAAACTAAAGGGGTGGTAGACATTCACCACATGCATGTTTGGGCGCTAAGCACTACCGAAAATGCGCTTACCGCTCACCTGGTGGTAAGCCCCGAGGATATGGGTATCTTCGACGAAATTAAACACGACCTGCGTCACCGGCTGGAGCACCTGTCAATAAGTCACAGTACTTTTGAACCGGAGTTTAGCAACGAAAAATGCGGGCAGCCGGATTGTTAAGTATTTCTTAATTTGAGCCTCAAATTACTACCAATGAACACTACCAACCGACGTAAATTTATAGCAACTGCAGCTACTATTACCGCAAGCACCGTGGCAGCATCGGCTATGCCCTCAATAATAAAATCCACTATCATGACAAACAAATACCCAATTGTACATCACGCGCTTTTCTGGTTAAAAAACCCAAATTCTAAAGAAGACCGCGATAAACTGGTTGCCGGTGTAAAGTCTCTTGGTAAGATAAACCTGATAAAAGAACTGCACGTAGGCGTAGTGGCCAGCACCGAGAAACGCGACGTGGTTGATAACAGCTGGGGCGTATCCGAAGTGATGTTCTTCGCCAGTCTTGAGGACCAGGCCGCCTACCAAAGTCACCCTATCCATCAGCAGTTTATTAAAGACCACAGCTACCTTTGGGAAAAGGTGATTGTATATGATGCGGTAGACGCGTAGCCAGAACTAAACCCCATGTCATTGCGAGCGATAGCGTGGCAATCTCTTTAAGCCACTCCTCCATGCAAGGCGTATAATTGTCCTAAAGAGGTTGCTTCGTACCTCGCAATGGTATAGTTTTATAGTAATATTAAAGCCCCGACAGTTACCTGACGGGGCTTTTAATATTATCAGCAATAACTGCTTATGCTTTTTTTGCAGGCGCCTTTTTAGCCTTAGCTTTTGGGGCTTCGGCGGCCGGTGCTTCTTCTGTTACAGGTTCGGCGGCAGGCGCTGCTTCTTCGGCAACCGGCGCAGTGGCAGGCTCCTCGTTAAACAGCGGGAATTCTTTTAATATCAAAAACCAGCTGATGATCTTTTTAATATCTGATGAGTAAACTTTTTCCTCGTCATGGTCGGCCGCCACTTCGTAAAAAAAACCGCGAAGTTTTTTGCCGTCGTCCTTAACAGACGGCACGCTTGCTGCCGTTTTCATGCGTTCAAAAATGTCGGTCAGCTTTATATCATCCTCTAAACCAAAAACGGTTATCTCGTTCAATGCAGCCAGTTTCGCGGTAGAAATATTAGCCACCAGCTTTGTTTTTTTGTCGTCAAGGCTTTCTAAAACGTAACCCGTTTTGTTTTGGGCCAGCGCCCTCCATAAACCCGGTTTACCCGATACCGCAACAATTCCCTGTAAATTCATGTGTTAGCTTATTGGTTGATTAAGTTGATCGGTGAGTAGTTTTACTAATCACTACTCACCAATCAACCATTCACTATTATCTATTCTTCAATTACTTCTATTCCTAAAATTTTATCGCCCTGGCGTATGTCGTCAACCACGTCAACATTTTCAATAACTTTACCAAATACGGTATGGTTGCGGTCTAAATGCGCGGTGTTATCGCGGCTGTGGCATATAAAAAACTGCGAGCTGCCGGTGTTACGGCCTGCATGCGCCATTGATAGCACGCCGCGGTCGTGGTATTGGTTATCGCCTGTAAGTTCGCAGTCAATACGTTTGCCGCTGCCACCTGCACCTGTGCCGGTTGGGTCGCCGCCCTGTACCACAAAATTGGGGATAACACGGTGAAAAGTTACGTTATCATAAAAACCTGATTTAGCCAGCCCTAAAAAGTTAGCTACGGTGTTTGGCGCATCCTTGTCAAAAAATTGAACGGTCATGTCGCCTTTTTCGGTTTTAATTATTGCTTTGCTCATCGTTTTAAATTTTAAACAGGTGGCAAAGGTAGGGAATTAAGGGGAAAGGTAAAAGGCGAAAGGATTAAAGGTTTACGATCACCTGTTACTTCATTAACCGAAATTCACCATTCGATGTTCGATATTATCTTTCAACAATACCATTTCCAATTAATCGTTACATTTGGTAACGGCCATGAAAATTTTAAAAAAGCTCCTTTTGCCTTTTTCCTTTCGCCTTTTACCTAAAAGAAAAATCTTTCTGCTTTTAGCCTTTCTGCTTTTAACTCAATTGACAAGGGCTGCCTCCATCCTTATCCCGATGGATGATGAGCAAAAGGACCACCTGAAAAGTTACGGCATCGCTTTTTGGACCTTGAAGAACGGCGAAACGGTTGACTGGCTGCTTAACTACCGCGGCGGCAGCTTTATGATGAAGTACGACCAGAAGCTGGAACAAGAATGCAAGATACGCGGGGTAAGTTACGAAGTGCTCCCCGATGCAAAGGCTAACGAAATACTGACCGAAGTGAGCGACCCATCTGTAAATATGGATATGGTAAAGCTGGAAAAAGCGCCCAAAATGGCTGTCTACTCGCCTAAAAACAAGCTGCCATGGGATGATGCCGTTACCCTGGTGTTAAAATATGCTGAGATACCTTATGATGTGATCTACGATGAGGAAGTGATACGCGGCGACCTGCCAAAGTACGACTGGCTGCACATGCACCACGAAGATTTTACGGGCCAGTTCAGCAAGTTTTATGGCGTGTACCGTTACGCGCAGTGGTATAACGATGATGTAAAAAGCCAGCAGGCTATGGCCACAAAACTGGGTTTTAAAAAGGTTTCGCAAATGAAGCTTGCCGTGGTGCAGCACATACGTGATTTTTGCGCCGGCGGGGGCTTCCTGTTTGCCATGTGCAGCGGTACCGATACGTTTGATATTGCCCTGGCCGCTTCGAACACGGATATTGTTGAAAGCATGTTTGACGGCGACCCCGCCGACCCCGATGCACAGGCTAAGCTCGATTTTACGCAAACCTTCGCCTTTCAGAATTTCACACTCGATCAAAACCCGCTATCCCATCAGTTCAGCAATATCGATGTTACCCCGGTTAGGCAGGTTGACCGTACCCGCGATTTTTTTACGCTGTTTGATTTTTCGGCCAAGTGGGATGTGGTACCCAGCATGCTAACGCAGGACCATGATAAAGTGATAAAGGGCTTTATGGGCCTAACCACCGCATACAATAAAAATAAGCTAAAGCCCGGGGTTACCATTATGGGCGAAATGAAAACAGCTAACGAAGCCCGCTACATACACGGCGAATTTGGCAGAGGCCAGTGGACCTTTTACGGCGGCCACGACCCGGAAGATTACCAGCACGCCGTAGGCGACCCGCCAACTGACCTGAAACTGCACCCCAACTCGCCCGGTTACCGGCTGATATTGAATAACGTATTGTTCCCCGCGGCAAAGAAAAAGAAACAGAAAACGTGATTTCAGTTAGCAGTTTTTAGTTGGCAGTTTGCTGTCTACCGGTAGCTGCATACTGGCAACTGCACACAGTTTTACTGCCAACGGCGTACTAATTATAGAACGTCCACGCTACGCCGAATTTCAGCATCTTATCCATTTGGGGGTAACGGTTCACGGTGTAAAAACCGTTGCTGAAAAGGCCCTGGTTTACGTAGTCGTATTGTATAAAAAGATTGGTACGATCGAGCGTAGCCTTAAAGAATACAGTTGCTATGGGGTACGAAGTAAAGGTAATATCGGGCCCGTTATAAAACTGCCCCAACCCTACCGCATATGAAGGCGCGAGGTAAGGGGTGTTATACCTTACACTTACGCCAAACTGCGAGTTTAACACATTAAACAGCGTAGCGCCATAATACAAGCTGCTGAAAGTGTAAACCTCGGGCGTGCGCAAAATATTGGCGTTATCGGTTTTCTGATAAACCACATAATTATCAAAATGGAACCTGCGCCACTCCAGGTTTTTACCCACGCTTAATTTGAGCATATTTATAGCTGAACCATATTGCTTAGGTGTGGCATCGATACCGCCGGGCTGCGCGGCAAAGTACAGGTAATCGTTTATCAGGAAGTATTCTGCCTTCAGGTCAACCTGTAGCATATCGTTTAAATAGTTAAAAGACAGGTTGGTGGTTTTCTGATTGCTGAAATTATTGTTAAAAATATAATGGTTAGATATCCAGTTGGTATAAACCATGCCCGGCGAACTGCTTTGTAAATAAGCGCCCAAAACAATGCGCCCGGCTTTAGGCCCGCCCGAAAGCGTAAGTTTGGCGTCGTAGAGCAGATCGCCAAAGTTGCGGCCCTGAACGATCTGGTTTATATTGCCATCAAGATTTATCCTGTCGCTAAATTTATAGCCCAGCCTTGCCTTTAAGGTAATATTCTGAAAAGTCTCGTTTTGTACCCTTGATGGCTTTATTTCTTTGCGCCCAAATTCATTAATCAGGGTATCGGCAACAAACTGGCTCACTTTATAAAAGTCCTGGGTTAGCCCTACATCCAGTTTCAATTCATTCTTAACCATTTTCAGCGACTTTCCCCTTAAATAAAAACTGTACGAAAAATCGTTTTGCAGGTGCATAACATTCAACGAATCGCGCGAGCGGCCTGCGCTGAAGTAATAATCGGGGAATACGCCGTACCGGTCCAGGTCGTTTTGCAGATAGTTGTATTTACGCTGATTGAAATATAAGGTGTAAGCCACCCGCTGGGTAGGCAGCACATTTTTGTTGCCCGCTTTACCCTGGTTAAGGCTATCAATATGGCCTATGTAATAGAACTGCTTAATATATATGCCGGTGCTTTTCCAGTTGGTGAAGCTGCTTGGCAGGCGTACGGGTTCGCCGGTTTTATTAAACGACGATTGACGGCTGTTAAATATAGTATCCTTTAATATCGATCCCGTTTCGGGCGCTTTAAGGTTATTAAATAAAACATTTGCCAACAGATTATACCGCTTATTAACGCTGTGGTACCACGTAAAAATCCCCGCAGTAAAATCGCTTACGTTTTGTGCCAGTATGCCATTGGTACTGTAATATCCCCTTGAACCGTTAAAGTTAAGCAGGAAGCCCACATTCCAGTTGGGTTTTACGTTTTGCGTATGCAGGGTCTTAAAAAGCTGCTCTTTAGAGCCACCAAGCGAACTGTATAAAGAAAGCAGTGTGTAAGGCGCGCGCGCATTAAAATAATTTATATCCTGCGGGTTTACCATGTAGGCATCCAGCGCGTGCATGCCTTCGTCAAACCCAATGGTTTTGCGCGGGTTAAACAGCAGGTCGCGCTGCGATACGCCGGGGTATCCCAGGCTTATTTTAGGGTTACGCGGCTGGTTAAGCGGGCTGTAATTTTCAAAGTTCACCAAACCGGTATCCAACGGAAATAGCTGGATGCTATCCATCAGCAGGCGTTCGCTGGTAACCTTTATAAATTTAGAAGTAAATACAATGGAATCCTTCCTGTTCTCCTCGCGCATACGCACCGAGTCGAGGTTTTGTGATTCTCCCCTTCTTAACGCATTGCGCGATGTGTCGCGCGAGTAAACCGGGTCGTTGCGGTTTTGACCGGGGAAACGGTTGGAACCACCCACCTGTGCAAAAACATCGTGCGCCGCGGCGCAGATCAATAAAATAAGTAAATATTTAAGCCTGTTCGCCATTAAAGCCCTGCTATTAATTCTTTTAGTATCACGGTCAGTTTCGGTTCGGCTTCGCGGGCCACGGTCAATATTTCTTCGAGCGATACCGGTGTAAGTACCTCGGTGAAACCCTCGTCGGTAATTACCGATATGGCAAATACCGGCAGGCCCATGTGGTTGGCAACAATAACCTCGGGCACGGTGCTCATACCTACAATATCGCCGCCTATTATACGCAGGTATTTATACTCGGCGCGTGTTTCTAAATTGGGGCCTGTAACCGCAACATAAACTCCTTTATGGCAGGTAATATTGTTTGCTTTTGCAATGGCGAGGCCTTTATCTACCAGATCGTGGCGATAAGGTTGACTCATATCCGGGAAACGCGGCCCAAGCCCTTCGTTATTACGGCCGGTAAGCGGGTTAAAAGGCTGCAGGTTTATATGATCTTCAATGATCATCAGATCGCCTTTTTTGATCACCGGGTTTAGCGAACCGCTGGCGTTTGATACGAAAAGCGTTTTTATGCCCAGCATTTTCATCACCCTTACCGGAAAGGTGATCTGCTGCATGGTGTAGCCCTCGTAATAATGCAAACGGCCCTGCATGGCCACAACCTTTTTACCCCCAAGCACCCCAAATATCAGTTTACCTGAATGGAACTCAAGCGTTGATATCGGGAAATCGGGAATATTCGAATACATCAGTTGTTTTTCGACCGTTATCTCGTTCACCAGGGCGCCAAGGCCGGTACCCAAAATAATACCTGCTTCGGGTTCAAAATCGCCAATGCGATTTTTTATATATTCAGTGGTGTGTAATATGCTCTCTAACATAATCCTTTATTAATTTATCAAAGTGCTGCTGCCCGTTATTTAAAAAGTGAACCCCTATAGGCAGTACTAAAATTGGCAATTGTTTAACGGCCGGCAACATCTCGTGTATCCCTAAACGCTGAGCATCCTTTTCTGTTGTGATAATAACTTTTTTTCGCACCCTGCAGGCAGAGAATTCGCCGGCAAGTTTAGCGATATTTTTTAAGCTAAACCGGTGATGATCGTGATAATTGTGGTGAATGATATTTGCGCCGGATTGCCTGATGTGCTGTACCAACGGTTTTGGATTGGCAATACCGGTAATTAAAAACACTGTTGTATCGGCATCAATAACAGTATCTACCGGCTTACCCTGCATATCCTGCAACGGCTGGTAGGCAATCGATGTAAAAAACAGGGGCTGCCAGTTCAAAGGTGCGATACTTTCATAGCAGCGGGTCATTTCCGCTTCGGTCAACCCCTCCGGGCATTTAGTTACCACCATCACATCGGCGCGCCACCTGCCGCTAAAAGGTTCGCGCAGGTTACCGGCGGGCAGCAATATTTTTGGCCCCTGCAAATGTTTATAATCAAAAAGTAAAATGCTTAAGCCCGGCTTAACCCGCCGGTGCTGAAAGGCATCATCCAATACAATAATATCGCGGCTGTTTTGAAGCTTAACTATCCCTGCGGCCCTGTCTTCGCATACGGCAACGGTAATATCCGGAAACTTTTGTTTGAATTGCGCGGGCTCGTCCCCTATTTGCGTGGCCGTGGCGGCATCATCGGCGGTTATAAAACCTTTGGTATTGCGTCCGTACCCTCTGCTTAGCGTAGCCAATTTGTAATCGTCTTTTAACAGGCGGATAAGGTACTCCGTCATGGGGCTTTTGCCTGCACCACCCACCTCCAGGTTCCCTACGCCTATTACCGGCAGTTTAAACTCCCGTGATTTAAACAACCCCGCATCGTAACACCAGTTACGGATAATAACCGCCAGGCCATAAAGCAACGAAAAAGGGAATAAAAGCCAGCGCAGGTATTGCATAGATGATGTAAAGATAGGAAAACAGGATGTTTAAATTTAATAAAGCTGCGCTGCATAGGTTACAGAAAAGTTCATAACTTTATTTATCAATTCCTCCTATGAAGTACCTTGCATTTATCTTCCTGATTTTTTGTACCCTAACTGCCTTCGCTCAAACCGACAAAAAATTAACCGCTCAATTACAAACCGCTGTTAAAGGTTTTAACGGGCAGGTAGGCATATACGTGCAAAATTTAAAAACAGGCAAGTCGGCTGCTATAAATGCCGATACGTTGTTCCCTACTGCCAGCATGATCAAAGTAAGCATTTTAAGCGGCCTGATGGACAAGATAGAAAAAGGCGAAATGCAGTACAACCAAAAACTTGTGTATCGCGATTCGCTGTTGTACCCGGGCGAAGATATCCTCGGTTCGTTTAAGGATAAGGATACCATACAGCTTAGCAAGGTTGCCCTGCTGATGATAACCATGAGTGATAATACCGCCAGCACATGGCTGCAAAAACTGGTGGGCGGCGATTACATCAACACCTGGCTGGAACAGAACGGCTTTAAAGTAATGCGGGTAAATTCGCGCATACCGGCGCGCAGGGCAATTTGGGAAATATACGGCTGGGGCGTAACCACCCCGCTCGAAATGTGCCGGTTATTTACCATGATAAGAACGGGCAAGGTTGTAAGCCCGGCAGCAAGCGAGCGCATGTACCGCATGCTGAACAGGATCTACTGGGACGATAAGGCCCTGTCGCAGGTACCGCCTTATGTGCAAACCATATCCAAACAGGGTGCGGTTGATGCATCAAAATCTGAGACGGTACTGGTGAACGCCCCGCACGGCGACTACGTATTCTCTGTTATCACCAAAAACAATAAGGACCAGCGATGGGTGCCCGATAACGAGGCAGATCTGCTCATTAAAAAAGTATCGGCACTGTTATGGCATTATTTTGAACCCCATAGCAAGTGGCAGCCCGCGGCTGGTGTGGATAAATACATGTTTAACGAATAACTTATTTAAGCAAGGCAAGCAAACCGGGGATATCCAGCTGGCGGGTGTACATGGTGATATTGCCCTGCTCATCCAGTGGCCACTTATCGCGGGGCCTGTCCCAGTATAACTCAACACCGTTCTGGTCAGGATCATTGAGGTATATGGCCTCAGATACGCCATGGTCGGCAGCGCCGGTGATGCTGTATTTAGCATCGATCAATCGTTGCAGTATTTCAGCAAGGTCCTTCCGTTCGGGATATAGTATAGCCGTATGATATAAACCGGGTGCATATTCGGGTGCCGGTGAAGCGCCCTTGCTGTGCCAGGTATTTAACCCGATATGATGGTGGTAACCGCCGGCGGATATAAAGGCTGCCTGGTCGCCGTACATGGTTATCAATTCGAAGCCCAGCAGGTCGCAATAAAAAGCCATCGACCTTTTCAGGTCGCTCACCTTTAAGTGCACATGGCCAATACGGGTTTGGGCTGGTATTTTATAATCGTTCATGGCGTTTGTTTTAATGCTGTAAAGTTACAACGTTGTGAGGTTTTATATATCAACAGTAAGTAAAATAAATGTTTAAACATGTATTTATCGCGCATTCCAACTTTACAACATTCTAACGTTTCAACAATATACCCTACCTTTGCAGCATGATCATTAAATCAGCCGATTTTATTTGCAGCAATACCCAGATATCAAAATTGCCGCCTCCCTTAAAGCCGGAGTATGCTTTCATTGGCCGCAGTAACGTGGGTAAATCGTCCCTGATAAATATGCTCACCCAAAAAAAGGGACTGGCAAAAACCTCGCAAACGCCGGGTAAAACACAGCTTATCAATCATTTTTTAGTTAACGACACCTGGTATATCGTGGATCTGCCGGGTTATGGCTACGCAAAAGTATCAAAAAGCAAAAAGGCGGATTGGAACAAATTTATCCAAACCTACCTTGATAAGCGCGAGAGCCTGCAATGCGTAATGGTTTTGATAGACAGCCGATTAGAGCCGCAGAAAATAGACCTTGAATTTTGCAGCTGGCTCGGCGAAAAAGGCCTGCCGTTTGTTACCGTGTTTACCAAGGCCGATAAACAAAGCAGCATAAAAACCGACCAGAACATAGCCAAATTTCGCAAAGCTCTATTAGGTTTTTTTGAAGAGGTGCCGCAGCATTTCGTCACCTCGGCCGAAAGCATGCAGGGCCGCGATGAAGTACTGGGCTTTATAAGCAGCATAAACCAGGGCTTTGAAGTGCCGGAGTTTGACGAGGAAAGATATAGTTGATAATATAATATCGAACAATGAATTTTGAACACTAAATGATGAAGGTCAAAACCTTCGGTATTTTTGATTCAAAATTCGATATTCGTTATTCAATCATAAAATGAAAAAGTATTTATCATTAGTAACTTTTACGCATACCATTTTTGCCATGCCATTTGCCTTTATCGGCTTCTTTTTGGCGGTAACCACAACTGACCATAGGTTTGAATGGCAAAAGCTGGCCATGATGCTGCTTTGTATGGTGTTTGCCCGCAACTCGGCTATGGCCTTTAACCGCTACCTGGACAGAAATATAGATGCCAAAAACCCACGCACCAAACAGCGCGATATCCCGTCAGGCAGGATCAGTCCGGCGGCGGCATTAACGTTTACCCTGGTAAACTGCGGCCTGTTTATATTAACAACATGGTTTATTAACCCGCTGTGTTTTTACCTGTCGCCAGTAGCATTGCTGGTGGTGTTAGGTTACAGCGCTACCAAACGCTTTACGGCGCTTTGCCATATGGTTTTAGGTTTGGGTTTATCCCTCGCCCCTATCGGCGCGTACCTGGTGGTTACCGGTGCATTTGCTTTAACACCCGTATTCTTCTCGCTTTCGGTTTTATGCTGGGTAAGCGGCTTTGATATTATCTACGCCCTGCAGGACGAAGATTTCGACCGCGAACAACAACTGCATTCCATACCGGCCTGGCTGGGTAAGGTAAATGCGCTAAGGCTTTCCACTTTTCTTCATGTTCTTTCTTCAATATTTATCATCATGCCGGTATTCTATACCACCGTGGGGTTATTATATTACATTGGTATCGGTTTCTTTTGTGCTATGCTCATCTATCAGCACCTGCTGGTAAAACCAAATGATCTGAGCCGTGTAAATCTAGCCTTTATGACCACCAACGGTATCGCCAGCGTGGTGTTCGCTGCCTTTTTCTTGTTAGATAGGGTGTGGATGCGGTAACGTTTTAGTCCGAAAGTCCGCAGAAGTCGGAAAGTCCGAAAGATGAGCTCCTGTTGGGCTTCGTATTTTGACAATACCCTTGTTTCTCTGCGGACTTTCCGTCTTTCCGGACTTTCTGACTCATCCTCACCGTCTTTTCTGCGTTTCCATTCTTTTCCAAATCCCAAATAATCTGCACATTTGCATATCTGCATATTTGCACATCTATAAACCCATGATCCATAAAAAAACAAGAACATATATCCCGGCTAACCTAGAAATTAAGTGGGAAACGCTGGAACCTATTTACAAGGAACTACTGGCCCGCCCCATCAATTCGGTTGAAGAACTGGAGCAATGGCTAAAGGACTGCAGCGAACTACAGGCTGCCCTTGAAGAAGATTTTGCCTGGCGCTACATCCGCATGACCTGCGATACCATGAGTGAAGAATTGCTGCAAAGCTTTCAGTATTTTGCTACCGAAATAGAGCCAAAAACCGCGCCTTATAATAACGAGCTGAATAAAAAGCTGGTTAGTAACAAATACGTTGGCCAACTGAACGAAGAGAAATTCTACATTATGCTGCGTGCGGTACGTAAGCAATTAGAGCTTTTCCGCGAAGAGAACATTCCGCTGCAAACCGAGATACAGGTAGAGCAGCAAAAGTACCAGTCGATAACCGGCGCTATGTCGGTTCATATTGGCGAGAAAGAATATACGCTTGAACAGGCTTCCGTTTTTCTGAAAGATACCGACCGCAGCAAAAGGCAGGAAGTTTGGGAAAAGATTACCGCCCGCCGCCTGCAGGAAAAAACGGTACTTGATACCTTGTTTGACCACCTGCGTGCCCTGCGCCATAAAGTAGCGCTAAACGCCGGGTTCGAGAACTTCCGCGATTATATGTTCCAGGCGCTGGGTCGTTTTGATTATACCCCCCAGGACTGTTACGCTTTCCACGCGGCTATAGAAACTGAGGTAGTGCCCATCCTGCGGGAGCAGGCCGAAAAACGTAAACAGGCTTTAGGCGTTGATACGCTTAAGCCCTGGGATATGGAAGTGGACCCATTAGGCCGACCCGCGCTTAAGCCTTTCAACAGCGGTGCCGAGTTGGTAGAAAAATCTATCCAGTGCTTCAGCAATATCAACCGCTATCTGGGCGAGCGTTTAGAGATCATGAAAGATAATAACCTGTTTGATGTGGAAAGCCGTAAAGGCAAAGCGCCGGGTGGTTATAATTATCCCTTATCAGAAACTGGTGCGCCATTCATCTTCATGAACTCGGCCAACACCTTTCGCGATCTTACGACCATGGTGCACGAGGGCGGCCACGCTGTACATACTTTCCTAACAGCCGATCTGGAGTTGAACGATTTTAAACATTGCCCAAGCGAAGTGGCCGAACTGGCATCCATGTCGATGGAATTGATATCGATGGATAACTGGGACGTATATTTTGATAACGAGGAAGACCTGAAACGCGCCAAACGCGACCAGCTTGTTGATGTACTGAAAACCCTGCCCTG
Organism: Mucilaginibacter sp. 14171R-50; assembly: GCF_010093045.1. NCBI lineage: Bacteria > Pseudomonadati > Bacteroidota > Sphingobacteriia > Sphingobacteriales > Sphingobacteriaceae > Mucilaginibacter > Mucilaginibacter sp. 14171R-50. The sequence continues at coordinate 77,103 of NZ_CP048115.1, forward strand.
GGTGGCGGTGGTAGATCAGTTTCAGCACTGGATATATACCAACCCCGATCATACCGATGCCGAGCGCACCGAAGCCTGGCTAAAAATTTACGAACCATTTGGCGCCGGATTTGCCGATTGGAGCGGGCACGCCGAGGCCGAGCAAAACCTATGGCAAAAACAGCTGCACATTTTTGAAGTACCATTTTACTACATCGAATATGGGATGGCCCAACTTGGCGCCATAGCAGTTTGGAAAAACTACAAGGAAAACCCCGAAAAAGGCCTGCAGCAATACTTGGATGCCCTGAAACTGGGTTACACCAAAACCATTACGGAAATCTATGAAACCGCCGGCATCAAATTTGATTTCAGCGCGGGCTACGTAAAAGAACTTGCCGAATTTGTAAAGGCCGAGATGGATAAGATATAAATGATAGGCCCTCTCCGTTGGAGGGGGCTTTTTTAAATATGAACCAAGCCATCAACTTCTTCTGGACCATCATCTGTTTCGCCCCTGTTATTAGTTTTTGGGCTGGTGCCGCGGCCATGCAATTGCTTTATGTGCTTATTTTCATCAGTTTTTTGAGCCTGGCTATCCCTGCCAAAGTTTTACAATTAAGCTATAAGCCTAAATTTTACGAGGGGCTGGGCATAAAATTCATCCGTAAGCTGGTGCAAAACGGCGAATATGCCAACAGGCTTATCCGCAGAAAAAACCCGCAGTATAAATTAATAAAAAGCAAGGCGCACGCTTTGCGGTATATTCATACCATAAAAATGTACGAACGATTCCATTTTTTTTGCTTTGTTTTCTTTATGCTTACCTCGGTATTTTGCCTGATTACGCGGCAATACAGCTACTTTGCGGGTATAACCCTGGCTAACATGGTTTATAATGCATCACCAATATTGTTACAGCAATACAACCGCGCAAGGGTGCTAAACCTCAACAGATAAGCCACTTACCGTCATCATCTGCATATTATTTTTGGCATCTATCAAAACTTATAGGGGTTTTATAGGTTTAACCATCTATGAAAAAGATATTTGTAATATTTAGCCTTATGTTGTTAGCAGCAGGTGGCTTTGCGCAAACACCCCTAAAACCGGTTAAGATAGATAGCCTGGTTACGGTGTCGCTACCAGAAAAATACACAAAAAAAGATACGCTCGGTCAATCCATATATTCAGGCAATGGCCAATATGGTTATATGGTGGTTATTCGCGCGCCTAATGCCTCCAATAATGAGCCGTTAAAAAAAGAACGTGACCTGAACAAGGTATTAAAAGATTATATAAAGGGCATTAAAGGGCAGTCGGAAGGCAGCACGCTGAATGTGCGCGATACCCTTATCGGACATCTTAAGGCCAAAACCTTTGAGCTACAGGTTGATGAAGGCGCGGGTGTACAAACGCGCAACTTTATTGTGATATACACCCAGGATGTAACTTACACCTTCGAATATTATTACGAGGAAATGCGTAAGGATGTAATGAAAGATGAGTATAAGGCATACGCCAGTTCAATAAAGCTTTCGCCCGAAATGAAACGTACTGACCAATACCTGACGAACGCCAAAGGTTTGTCGCCTACGGCTAAAATAGGGATATATGGTGGCGGTGCATTGCTACTTATCCTGATAATTGTGCTGGTTGTTCGTAAGAAAAAGAAAAAATAAGGATCGCTCAAACACCTTTGTTTAACAGTCCCCGGCTCCACCGGGGGCTGTTTATAAAAACCTTACGGTCTATATAGCTAAGCCACAAAACGGTTACCAAAACCCCCACTACCGAACCAACCGTAACATCTTCAAAAAAATGCTGGCTTAAATACATGCGCGAGTAGCCCACCATTACGGCCACAAAAAGTAATACAGCGCCCCATGCTTTGTTTTTAGCCAAATAGGTAATTACCACCCCTGCCGAAAATGCCGTTACCGTATGCCCCGAGGGGAAACTGTGGTAAGTTAAAATATAAAGCCCCTTTACAAAATGTATCTTATTTAACTGGTCGCCAAAGTATAATTTGGGGCGCGGCATATCAAAACTATATTTCAAGATCTGGGCGGAAACCGCAGTTAAGGCATAGCTGGTTATTACTAAAAATGAAGCGCGGTAATTAAACAGCACCAGTATAATGGCAAGCGCTACAACTGTCAGGCCATCGCCGATATGGGTAATATAGGGCTCTATGCTATCGGCAAAGTTGCTATGGATACCGTTAACGGCAAAATATATCTCTGTATGGGTAAAAAGGAGTTTGATAACCAGGCAAATGCACAAAATACATACATAAGGGATAAAAAGGTATCGTATTTTAAACAAAACATCTTTTGCACCTGCATTCATCGGCACAAAGTAAGCATATAGTTTTTCAATGCAAAAAAATGGTTATGTTTGGTTTGAAAAAGACCAAACTGATCAAATTACATGTCGAGAAGTATATTTCGAAGAAAGTCAGTCTCTAAAATATTAGCTGATGTAGCCAGCGGTTTTAGCGACAGTGAACACTCCGGTGGCCCGTCCGGGCTTGAAAAAGCATTAAACGTAAAAGACCTAACCCTGATGGGTATTGCAGCCGTTGTAGGCGCGGGTATATTCTCAACCATTGGCGAGGCTTCCTTTCAGGGAGGGCCGGGAGTAAGTATACTGTTTGTTATTACCGCCATTACCTGCGGGTTTTCGGCTTTATGTTATGCCGAGTTCGCATCGCGCATCCCGGTTGCAGGCAGTGCATACACGTATGCCTATGCATCATTCGGCGAGCTTATTGCCTGGATCATAGGCTGGGATCTGCTGATGGAATACGCCATAGGCAATATAGCGGTAGCCATATCATGGAGCGAGTATTTTGTAAACCTGCTTGAAGGGTTTAATATACACATGCCCGCGTACCTTACTTTAGATTACTTCTCGGCCTTTACCGCTCACGAAAAAATACAGGAGCTTACCGCCGGCGGACACCTTGCCGAAATTACCGACCGGATGCGCATCGCAGCTTCGGCCTGGGCAACCGCGCCTGGAACGGGCAACTTTAAACTGATAGCCAATATACCGGCTTTAGCTATAGTTTTTGTGATAACTTACCTGGTATACATTGGCATACGCGAAACCAAAAAGGCCACTAACGCCATGGTGTACCTAAAAATTGCCATTGTAATTATAGTTATCGTGATAGGCTTTTTTTACGTTACGCCGGCCAACTGGCACCCGTTTTTACCAAACGGTTTTAGCGGGGTAATGAAGGGTGTATCGGGCGTATTTTTTGCCTATATTGGGTTTGATGCCATATCAACTACCGCCGAAGAATGTAAAAACCCGCAAAAGGACCTGCCCCGGGGGATGATCTATTCGTTGGTTATCTGTACCGTTTTATATATACTGATAGCCCTTGTTTTAACAGGTATGGTTAGCTATAAAGACCTTAGGGTTGGCGACCCGCTTGCCTATGTATTTGCCAAGGTTGGATTAAAGAATATAAGCTATGTAATATCCATCAGCGCGGTTGTTGCTACCGCCAGCGTACTGCTCATATTCCAGTTGGGCCAGCCGCGTATCTGGATGAGCATGAGCCGCGACGGGTTATTGCCAAAGGCTTTTTCGCGTATCCATCCCAGGTTTCACACGCCATCGTTTGCTACGGTAGTTACCGGCTTCGTGGTGGCTGTACCGGCCTTATTCTTAAACCTTACCGAGGTTACCAATTTAACCAGTATAGGTACACTGTTTGCCTTTGTGCTGGTGTGCGGTGGGGTATTGTTGCTGCCGCGCGAAAATGCCGTAAAAGGGAAGTTCCATTTGCCGTATATCAATTCGCAGTGGATAGCGCCGGCGCTTTTTGTTGTCGGGGTGTTCTTTTTCAGGCATAACCTGATGAACCTCATTAGCGGTACCGATCTGCACCAAAAGTTCCCTTACTTTTTATTTATCCTATTATCGGCAACGCTTGCTGTGCTGGCGTTTATCAAAAAATTGTCGCTGATACCCGTATTAGGGCTTGTAAGCTGTTTTTACCTGATGGCCGAGTTAGAATATGAAAGCTGGATACGTTTCCTGGCATGGCTTATTATAGGCCTTGTTATTTACTTTAGCTACGGCTATAAACACAGTAAGCTGGGCAAACCTGAAAACGCGCACTTGGAGCGATAGCCTTTAAGGATATTATTAAATAGTGATAAAAATGCCGGCAAAATGCCGGCATTTTTATTTGAAAACACTTAAAAATCTTCGAGAAAATTGGGGATAATTAGACGAATTAGCCACTACTTTTGTAACCGCCAAACCTGCTCGACGACGGGAGCCCCGGCCAATTCCTTTTTAAAGTGATCGCAGCTTTCAAACTTCAGCGTGCCGAGCAGCCGGCTTTCTAAACTCAAAGTAAAACTTGTTGTTTCAAATGGCCACGGCGCTATGGTAAAGGTGCCGTTGCTGTTACGCGATAGCTTGTATTGTTTATTGTCCGGCCCCCGGCTCACTTCAACCACACGGTTTTCGGGTGGCACATGGTGCTGGGCAAGCAGCAACGACAAAGCATCGCACCACTCCAACAAACCATATGCCTCGCCGGCTTCCTTTTGAGTAATGCCTAGCTCCTTCATCCATTGCTTTTGTAACTGCTTCTGCCCCGCCAGGAAACGCCTTACCTGCGGGTTTGAGAGGGCTTCGCTTTTGTGCAGAAAAACCATGTGCATAGAAGTGAGCAAGGCGATATACCTGCTTTTTGATATCGAAAAGTCATGCAATCGCATGCAATGTTCCTGCTTAAACTTTTTCATGCTAAAATCTACCGGGCCGCCTTGAGGGGTCAGCAGGTCATCGGCCTCCAGTTCGGTTTGCGCGTCATCATGATCGGCAATAGCTATAAGCGTTTCCGTCCAGCGGTTGGGGCGGTCGTTTTTTCGCCATTGCATAGCAATTTGCGCCGCAAGCACCCCATGCGCCCGCTGCGTTATAATCTCCCAGCCCTGTTCTGTATAATTGGCGATCATAAAGGGATAATGATCTGGAAAGGAAATTGTTTACATCAGCCGGTTTCTGTAGAGACGCAATACTTGCCTCTCCCCCATGCTATACCAGCCTAAATGAGACACGAAGTATCGCGTCTCTACATAAAATTTAATCTGCCAGCAGCACCATCCATGCCTCATTCACCCTGCCTTCATCCAACAGGTGTTTGGCTTTTAAATGCAGTTGTAATTCGCGGGTTTGGCTGTCGCCAATGGTGGCATCGAACAGGTCCTTCAGTTCATCGCTTTGCGTGTACGCCTCTATTTCTTTATCTGTGGGCAATACCTCTACATTACCCAATTGCCCCAGGTTGTTACCGGTTAGCACTTTTGAGTTGCGGATAGCCCGCGGTATGGCATCAACCCCTATACCAATAGTGGTTACGGGCTTGGCCACCTTAAACAGGTTATCGGCAGTAACGCGGCAGTACCAGTCGGCGCCAAGGCGGGCTACCAAGTCAATCTTTTCCTGGTCTATAATGCCATTTTCGTTTAAGATACCCTCGCTAATGTGGATGAATTTTATCTCGGCTATTACCAGGTTGCCCGCGCCGGGGGTATCGGCAAGCCTGATAATATCCCTTATTACACACTCCAATTGTACCGGCGATTCGGCCACGCGGGGCGGCTTAACCATCACCGATGGCAGCTCGGTTAAGCCCGATTTAACAAACTCGTTTACTCCTGCCGGATATTCTACACTGGCGAGCGATACCTGCTGCACCATATCATAGTTAACAATATTGATCACACACTCGGGCACCTGCATTAAGTTTTCGAGGGTGTGCTTGGTAGTATTATCCCTCACCCTGCGCGATGGCGAGAATACACAAACGGGCGGGTTAACACTAAACACGTTAAAAAAACTAAACGGACTAAGGTTTACATTACCTTCCGCATCAACGGTTGAGGCGAGGCAGATAGGCCTGGGTGCTACCGCGTGGTTAAGGTAAGCCTGGATCTGTAATGGCGAAAGATTTTTTATATCGAGTGTTAGCATGGTGTTCTCAACGCGTCATTGCGAGGTACGAAGCAATCTCCATTGAGGTATATCGGCTATGCATAGCCTTGAGATTGCTTCGTACCTCGCAATGACGGCTTTATTATTATTTAATATTGTTTATTTCTTTAACGCCAGCAGCGAAAAATCGTCCTTACTTTTTTTAATAATATTACCCAACATACCCAATCCGGTTATTTCCATTTCTACCAGATCGTTTGGCTGCAGCCACTGGGGCTGATAGTTGGGGTCGTTTAGCAGGCCTGTACCATTCAGTTCCAGGAAACAGCCTGTGCCTACCGTACCTGAGCCAATCACGTCGCCCGGAAGCACGTCGCAGCCATAAGCGCAGCGCTCAATAATTTCTGCGAAGGTCCAGTCCATATCGGCCATATTGCCGGCGCTTACCTGCTTACCGTTCACTACGCATTTCATCTCCAGATTGTAGGTAACCCCGGTATGGCCTTCTTTTGGCGAGGTTTTATATTGCTCCAACTCATCGGGTGTAACCAGCCAGGGGCCTATCACGGTCGAAAAATCCTTGCCTTTGGCCGGGCCAAGGTTCAGCAGCATTTCTTCCATTTGCAGTGTGCGCGCGCTCATATCGTTCATGATCATGTACCCTGCAATAAAGCTGTCGGCATCGGCAGCCCTTATATTACGCCCTTTTTTATTGAGCACAACGGCCACTTCCAGTTCAAAATCAAGCTTCTGGAAATGATCAGGCATGCACTCGATCTCGCCGGGTCCTTGTATGGCGTTATGGTTGGTAAAGTAAAATATCGGGTACTGGTCAAACTCGGCTATCATATCTACCTTACGATTTCGGCGCGCGGCGGCCACATGCTGGCGGAAGGCGTACCCATCACGGCACGAGGTAGGGTGCGGCACGGGGGCCATCAATTCATAAAACAACTCCTCTTTCGCCTGTATTTTAGCAGTTTTAATGGCCTCGTTAACTTTTTTAGCACGGTCCATTAATTCATCGCCGCCCCATAAAAATTCGTTCATATTATCGGGGATCAGCTTATCGCACGAGTTTAGGTTGTAGATATGGCCGTTTATGTAGATGCCTAAATGCTCCCGGTCTTCGGTTTTGTAGGATACTAATTTCATACGTTAGGAATTGGTTTATCGGAAATCAAAAGTAGTTATTTTGGTTGATTGTAGAGACGCGATACCGGGTGAAAAACTATGCTTGCATATTAATTGCATATGTTGTAATTTTGATTGTAATGATGAGCATTAAAAAACAGTTTTACTTTTCCCTCGGGCTTACTTCTATGAGTAATTCCTCCTCTTTCAGGGATGCTGTGCTCTCTAAGATAGCCCTGGCGCAATTTTAAGTTTGTTGTTGTAAAGAAGTTGTAAAGTTTTAAGGTTTGAACGTTGGAATATTACCAACTAAATCTTTTAAAACCTTTATAAATATTTATTTGTTTGATTTTGAAACCATTAAGGCTAAAGTCCAACTTTTAAACCTTACAACTTTTCAACATTCAAACATCTCCAGATTCCAACATTTTAAACCAATATAAACCATGCCTATTTACCATACTTTAGGGACTATCCCGCACAAGCGGCATACGCAATTCCGTAAGCCGGATGGCACTTTATATGCCGAAGAACTGGTATCAACCGAGGGTTTTTCCAGCTTGTACTCGCTGGTTTACCACACTTACCCGCCCACCATTGTAAAAGAACTTGGCGAGCCGTATTCTGTTGAGCCCAAAATAGCGCGCGAAAAGCACCTTAAACATACCAGCCTGATAGGTTTTAACATAAAACCCGAAGACGATTACCTGCAAAGCCGTAAGCCGGTTTTAGTAAATGCCGACCTGCACATTTCCTTGGCGGCCCCACGCCAAAGTATGACGGATTATTTTTACAAGAACAGCCAGGCCGACGAGGTAATATTTATTCATGAGGGCACAGGTACGTTAAAAACAGGTTTCGGCAAGATAAAATTCGAATACGGCGATTACCTGGTTATCCCGCGCGGTACCATTTACCAGCTGGAGTTTAACAGCGAAGATAACCGCCTGTTCATTGTAGAAAGCTTTAGCCCTATCCGATCGCCAAAACGTTACCGCAACGCATATGGCCAGCTCATGGAGCATGCACCCTATTGCGAACGGGATATTAAACGCCCTACAGACCTGGAAACCATTGACCAGAAGGGCGACTTTAAGATCCTGATCAAAAAACAGGGCCTTATTTATCCGTACACTTATGGCACCCATCCGTTTGATTTTATTGGCTGGGACGGCTTTCACTACCCATGGGCGTTTTCCATCCACGATTTTGAACCGATAACCGGCAGGGTACATCAGCCACCACCGGTACACCAAACTTTTGAAGGCCACAATTTTGTGATATGCTCGTTTGTGCCGCGTAAGTTTGATTATCACCCCTTATCGATACCCGCGCCGTATAACCACAGCAATGTAGACAGCGATGAGGTATTGTACTACGTTGACGGCGATTTTATGAGCCGGAAAAGCGTGGTAAAAGGGCAGATAACCCTGCACCCCGGCGGCATCCCGCACGGCCCGGCGCCGGGTTCGGTCGAAAAATCTATCGGTAAAGAGTTTACGGATGAATTGGCCGTGATGATAGATCCCTTCCGCCCGCTGATGCTGACGGAGGATGCCGTACAAATTGAAGACGAAAATTACTATAAAAGCTGGGTTTTTTGAGGTGAAAGGTAAAAGCAGAAAGGTAAAAGGCTTTAAAAAATCACTAAATCAATAATACCCTGATTCACTAATTAAAGAAAATGGAAACATTAACATTAGATACCAAACCAACCACAACAGATTTTTTGCCGCTTAACGGTACGGATTATGTTGAATTTTATGTGGGTAACGCCAAGCAGGCTGCCCACTATTATAAAACCGCTTTCGGTTTTCAGGACCTGGCATATGCCGGACCCGAAACCGGCGTGCGCGACCGCGCATCATATGTTTTACAACAAGGTAAAATACGCATTGTGTTAACTACCCCGCTGCATTCTGATCACCCGATAGCGGAGCATATTAAAAAACACGGCGATGGTGTAAAAGTACTTGCGCTATGGGTTGACGACGCTTACGACGCCTTTAAACAAACCACAAGCCGCGGGGCGGAGCCTTTTCAGGAGCCCCAAACCATTACCGACGAACACGGCGAAGTGCGCACCAGCGGCATAAAACTATATGGCGAAACGGTTCATCTGTTCATCGAGCGTAAAAACTACAGCGGGCCGTTCCTGCCGGGATATAAAGCCCTGCAAACCACTTACCACCCGCCTGTTGCAGGCCTGCTGTATGTAGACCATTGCGTGGGTAATGTGGGCTGGCATAAAATGAACTACTGGGTAAATTTTTATGAAGAAATTATGGGGTTCCGTAATATTCTTACGTTTGATGATAAAATGATATCCACCGAATACTCGGCCCTGATGAGCAAGGTTATGAGTAACGGTAACGGATACGTAAAGTTCCCGATAAATGAGCCGGCCGAGGGTAAAAAGAAAAGTCAGATAGAAGAATACCTGGAATTTTACGAAGACGAGGGCGTGCAGCACCTGGCATTGGCTACCAACGATATTGTAAAAACAGTAACTGATCTGCAAAGCCGGGGGGTAGAGTTTTTAACAGTGCCTACTACCTATTACGACGAGCTTACCGATCGTGTAGGCCATATTGACGAAGACCTGGAGCCGCTTAAACAATTAGGCATCCTGGTTGACCGAGACGACGAGGGCTACCTGCTGCAGATATTTACCAAACCTGTTGAAGACCGCCCTACGCTGTTCTTCGAGATCATACAGCGCAAAGGGGCAAAATCATTTGGCGCTGGCAATTTTAAAGCATTGTTTGAAGCCATTGAACGCGAGCAGGAACTGCGCGGAAACTTGTAGATCCTCTCTTGCCAATTCAATAGCATCGTATTAACACGCAGGGTATGGTTCAAGTTTGAACCATACCCGTTATTGAAAGGTTGGGTAAGGTAAAATGCCGGGCGCTATACCCCGCGTTCAGCGTTTTTGACAAGGGCGAATTCCCCCTGTAAAAAGGTGAATTTAAGCCCGAAACAATTATTAACTTGCATAAGTTGTATTACCATGAGCACCAACCCTTTACATACCAAGTTCCGAATATTTCCATTGCTGGTAAGTGTGGCAATAACATTTGGTATCGGGTTTGTGGCCTCACTTTTTACCCGCCCCGAAATAACCGGATGGTACGCCGCCTTAAAAAAACCGGCGTTTACACCTCCTAACTGGCTTTTCCCGGTAGCATGGACAACCCTGTACCTGCTGATTGCCATTGCAGCGTACCTGGTTTGGCAACGCCGCGACAGCACATCAACTTATAAAACTACGATTGTTATTTACGTTACGCAGCTTGCGCTCAATTTCTCGTGGTCGATAGTGTTCTTTGGCATGCACCGCATATTGGCCGCGCTGTTTATTATTGTAGCGTTACTGGTAAGCATCGTTTTAAACATCGGCTGGTTTGCCCGGTTCAGTAAAACAGCGGCCTGGCTGCTGGTACCCTACCTGATGTGGGTACTTTTTGCTGCTTTGTTAAACATTAGCATTAGTGTGCTTAACAAATAAGAAAAACACTATTTTTATTGCACGTTATCCTGTGCCTGAAATGAAAAGATTTTTGCTTACCTGTATCCTCACAATTGTTGCTGTATCATTTGCTTTGGCCGATACTATCGCCATCAACCATTTTGTAATAAAAGAGAACCCATTTGCTAAAGATGAGATAGCCATTATAGCAGTTGATACCGCCGGGGTGATCCAGGAAAACGTAAGCGGCCTGTTCACTTTTACGATAAATGGCTTTACCGAGGAGCTTACTTTTGATAAGGGCACTGCCTTTTATCGGCATAAGATAGAAAAGTCGAGCTTTGTATACACCAGGCACGAGAATGTTAATGGCACCCACGCCATACTTTATTACGTTTACAGGCACGATAGCAGGCTTACCCCTGTAAAAATAAGCTGGATAGTATTAATAGGTATACCGCTTGCGTTGATATTGCTTGGTTACCTGTTTAAGCGGTTCATTATAATAGCGCTTATAATTTTTTGTATCTTCCTGTATTTTAACCACAGCAACGGGTTAAGCATCCCAACGTTCTTCCAGAGTATTATTGATGGGTTAAAGGGGGTGTTTTCGTAGCAAGAAATTAGAGCGCGATGCACTACCGGACGCTTGGTTTTTTAACAACTAATCTCTGATTAAAACGGCAGCCCGATACCAAAGTTTAGCTGCATAAAACTGTAGTTGTCACCAACTATCTTGCCGTTCTTGTCTACCCCTGTTTTATTTGCGCGGAGGTAGGCCTCCTTAAATTCGCCCGTTTTAAACAATTCATCAAAATGTTTAACAAACACCCATTGTTCTGATCCGTTGAACTGCGGGTCTTTAAATTTAAAGGCGGCATCAAGTCTGAAGACAAAAAAGCCAAGGTCAAACCTTAAACCGGTGCCAATACCAATCGCGGTAGACTGCAGAATATTGTTAAACCTGAATTCGCCGTTAGGGTTGTCGGCAGTTTTGTGCAAGCGCCAAACGTTGCCCGCATCTATAAAAAATGCCCCTTTCAGCTTAGTGCCAAAAAAGTTATCCATTAATTTATAACGATATTCCATATTGGCAACCATTTTTATTTCGCCAAACTGGTCAAGGTATTTCAGGCGTGCGCGTGTGGTATCGGCAGCACCGCCTACGCCGTAGCTGGCACGGTTAAACTGGCCCGGCCCTAAGGTACGCGGCAGCCAGGCACGTATATCGTTTGCACCGCCGGTATAAAAATTCTTTTCAAAGATCAACTGGTTACTGTTACCGTACGGCACGCCGATACCAGGATTAAAGCGAAATATAAACTGCTTTTCACCTCCTAAACTACGGTACCAACGGTAATCAACCTCGGTTTTTACATACTGCGAAAAAGCGTAACCAAACAAGGTGCGCTGGCCAAGCGTATCGCGGGGTGCGTTTACCAGTTTGCTTAGCAGGCTAAGCGTACCCCCGCCCAGATCAAGACCGCCCCTGAAGTATATAAAATTTTTGTAAGAGTTTAACTCCTGCGCGTTGTATTGGAAGGTATACTGGCTACCCGATGTAAACGTAGTACGCCCGATAAGGTACACATACGAATAGCGGTTTTGCTTTAAAAGCTCTGCCTTCGCCACAGGGTCGATACTGCCACTCGAAAATTCGATGCTTATAGGCGTAACGGAGTGCTGTTTACGGGCAGTTTCAAAAAAATCGTAGGTAACCGAGTTTATAAAACTGCGGCGCTCCACCAATCCTTTTTGATAAAACAACTGGAAATTGGTGGAGAAAGTGGTATGCGGCACGCCGAATTTAGCCAGGTTAGGAAATTTAAAGGGCAGCAGCAGCCGCGGATAAATAACACTGGCACCGGCCCTGAAATCCTGGTTTTGTATCCCCTGGTTAACCGATGAGTTGCCATTATCGAACAGAATACTCCAGTTGAGCTTTATCTGTAACGTTGCGGCCTGTTTAAAGATATTTCGGTTGGTAAAGGTGTTACCCAGGTTATAGCCAAAGCGCCCCTGGTTAAACAAAAATTCGGCTTCTACCCGGTCGCTCATGAGTTTCAGGGGCACAACATCAATTTTGGTATTCAGCCGGTTGCTGCTGTCGGGTAATTTCTCGTAAGTCGGGTTTGGCACGTTCCTGAATACGTTAAGCTCCGAAAGGCGTGATGTGGTGAGCGTTTGCTTATCAATATCATACAATTCACCTTTCCGTTGAAAAATATAATCGGTAACGGTGCGGGGTTTAAACTTTCCCGAAAAATCAACAAACCTGAACTGGCTGTCTACCTGTATAGTATCTGCCTTGCCGGGGGTACGGCCATTACTGCGTGCAACGGTAACCAAGGTATTATTAATGGTATAAACCGGGTGTTCGGTTTTGCCCTGCGGGTTATCAATGGTCATTACCACATCAACAATACTCTTATTAAAACTCGAATCGGGCAGGTAGTTTATATACTGGCGATAAAAATCGTAGTAACCGTTACGTTTCATTACCAGGTAAAACTGATCGCGGTCGTAAGCTAAACTATCTGTATCAAAACGGCTGCCTTTATTGATATGCGAGTAATCCTTACGCGTTTTGCGATACAGTTCCTGCACCTTAGGGTCGGCAATGCTATCCTTAAAGTTCCTTATCTTAAACAGCGGGCCTTCGGTAGCGGTAAAAAACAGCTGGGCCTTTTTCTTCTTCACAATAATGGAGTCGGCTACTTTGGCTTTTAAAAAACCTTTGTTAACCAGGTACTTTTGTATTTGCAATCGCGAAAACTCCACCAGGTTGCTATCCAGCAAAGCGGGTGCTTCGCCTATTTTGCGTTTACCATTACCGCTAAACAGGTAATAAAACTGCAGGTTAAGCCAGTTGTTTGGCTGCTGCTCTTTATCAACATAGTTAAGCGCCTCTTCCGAAAACTCTTTGTCAACGCCTTTGATCGTAACTTTGCGCACAATGGCCTGGTTATCTTTTATGCCCCTGGTAACACTGCAGCCGGCACCAATAATAACCACCAAAATACTTAATATTGCAAGACGGAAATGTCCGGGTGTATTATATGCTTTCAAAATCTCAGATCAGTTTACTAACGTCTTTACAACACAAAAAGTTCCGCAGGGAACATGGTTTATTTATGGTAGAAGGCTACAAATCAATAACTGAATTTGCCGGTTCCGATTACCACCTGCATACCATATATCATACGCCTGATATTGCACCAAAATTGCTTAAATTATCCCAAAAAATAAACTTTCAGGAGATTTCTTTAAATGACCTTCAAAAAGTAAGCTCACTGAAAACCCCGGCTGATGCAATTGCTACTGTTAAGATACCCCAATGGGGCAGCTTAAACCCTACAACGTTAAAAAATAAATTTAGTTTGGTGCTTGATGGTATACAGGACCCCGGCAACATGGGTACCATTATACGCACTGCCGATTGGTTTGGCATCGGCAACATTATTTGCTCGGAAGATACTGTTGATGCCTATAACCCCAAAGTTGTACAGGCCACCATGGGCTCGCTTGCGCGGGTAAATGTTACCTATACCAATTTAGCAGGCCTGGTTTCGGCAGCAAAGCTGCCCGTTTTCGGCGCTTTACTAAACGGCGAAAATATTTATACCACAAACTTTGGCACCGAGGGCTTGCTAATAATGGGCAACGAGGGTAACGGTATCAGGCCTGATATTCAGGCGTTAGTAACCAAAGCTATCACCATTCCGCGCATTGGTAAGGCCGAATCGTTGAATGTGGCCATAGCCACGGCCATATGCTGCTCAGAGCTTGCCGCAAAATCCTACAAATAAAAATTGATTAGCAACAAATAATTACTATTTTTGCAATCCTTAAAATTGGTCGGGTGGCCGAGTGGCTAGGCAGAGGTCTGCAAAACCTCCTACAGCGGTTCGAATCCGCTCCCGACCTCAAGGTTAAAAACATTTAAAATAAAAAGTCATGGGCGTTACTCGTTTAAAAAGAAAAGATAGAAGGAACAAAACCACTTCGCGTTTAGAAGTTCAGTTTTTAAAGTTAGCTACCAACATTGAATTGGGCAGCCGTTCTGCAGAGAAAAAAGACAGCCAGATAGCAAAAAACAATGCTGTTTTAGCTAAAGCCGCTGCAGGCAAATAATTGTTCTTTTTAAGGAAATTGAAAAGGCATACCGGTAATGGTATGCTTTTTTTATTGGGTAAAGACGCGAAGTATCGCATCTCTACATTTTCAGCACCGCCTTATTAATCTCCCCTATCAATCCCGGTCCTTCGTAAATAAAACCAGTGTATAACTGCACTAACGATGCGCCGGCCTTTAATTTCTCTATCGCATCCGCGGCCGAATGGATGCCGCCTACCCCGATAATAGGGAACGCCCCGCCTGATATTTTATGCAGATAAGCGATAACCTCTGTGGAGCGCTTGGCTAACGGTTTGCCGCTTAATCCGCCGGTCTCCACTTTATGTGCAGACGTGAGCCCCTCGCGGCCGATCGTGGTATTGGTAGCAATGATACCTGCTATGCCTGTTTGTTTTACAATATCGGCGATATCGTTTAACTGATCGTTTGTCAGGTCGGGGGCAATTTTTAATAAAATGGGCCTGCTAATACCATTCTTGTTATTGCGTTGCTGCAGCGTGTTTAAAATATGCATCAGGGGGCCTTTTTCCTGCAGCTCGCGTAAGCCGGGCGTGTTGGGCGAACTTACGTTCACCACAAAATAGTCAACCACATCAAACAGCCTGTCAAAGCATTTGATGTAATCGCTTACCGCATCCTCGTTAGATGTTACCTTATTTTTGCCGATGTTGCCCCCTACTATAAGTGCCTGCTGCCCCGGTTTAAGGCTTTTACGATAAGCGGCAATACGCTCCGCGGCTACATCAACGCCATGATTGTTGAAGCCCATACGGTTTATCAGCGCCTCATCTGCCGGCAGGCGAAACATCCGCGGCCTGGGATTACCCGGCTGGGGCAACGGGGTAACGGTACCAACCTCAACAAAACCAAAGCCCAGGTTACCCATTTCGCTGATCAATTCGGCATTTTTGTCAAAACCGGCGGCAAGGCCTACCGGGTTCTTAAACTTTAGGCCAAATACCTCGCGTTCCAATCGTTTATCATTACTGCCCCAAATGGCTTTACTTAGTGCCGCGCCCCCCGGGAAACGGTTAAACCGCTTAAGGTTACGGGTTACAAAATAATGCACGTTCTCGGGGTCGAACTGAAACAGCAGGGGTTTAAGCAATTGATACATGGCGCGAATTTACCGATTTTAACAATTACGCATCAACTTTTAACAATTAAGCATCGGCGGTAATTAACAATTTGTATCTTAGGCAAGCGCTATAATTTGCGCCGTTATAAACCAATACCAACATGACCAATAACAACTCGCGTCGTAATTTTATAAAAACCACCGCTGTGGGCGCAGCTGCGGCTATCAGCATCCCACAAATTGTATCTGCTTCGGCTAAAAGTTACAGAACTAAAAAGGTGCAATTGAACGATAACGATGTGATCTTATTCCAGGGCGACTCTATTACCGATTGGGGGCGCGACCATAATAAAACTGTCCCTAATGATAACAGCAGCCTGGGCAACAGTTATGTTTTGCTAACCGCTGCCGAGTTGCTTGAAAAATATGCTGCAAAAAACCTGCAAATTTATAACAAAGGCGTGGGCGGTAACAAAGTTTATCAGCTGGCGGATAGGTGGGACACCGATACGCTTGCGCTAAAACCAACCGTACTGAGCATCCACATTGGGGTGAACGATTTTTGGCATACCCTGGGCGGCGGCTATACCGGCACTATCGAAACTTACATAACAGACTACAAAAAACTGCTCGACCGCACTAAAAACGCGCTGCCTGGTGTAAAGCTGATCATTGGCGAGCCTTTCGCCATGATAGGTACCAAAGCCGTTGATGCCAAATGGTACCCCACGTTTGACCTTTTCAGGAAAGCCGCACGAGACATCGCAGCGGAATACGACCTGCCGTTTATACCCTACCAAACCGTATTTAATAACGCGCTTAAACAAGCGCCGGCTACTTATTGGACACTCGACGGCGTACACCCCAGCCTTGCCGGCGCAAAACTAATGGCGCAAGCCTGGATGGAAACGATAAAGTAACCACCAGCCCCTAAAAAGGAGCTTTTGAACCATTTGCGCGCACCTTGTTATTTTTTCCACTCCCCCTTCAGGGGGTCGGGGGGTTTTCGTATCTTTGCGGCCGAAATGATAGCTATAAATAACCTTACGTTCGAGATTGGTGCGCGGGCCCTATATGATGAAGCCAACTGGCATATTAAACCGGGAGAAAAAATTGGCCTTATAGGCGCTAACGGTACAGGGAAAACCACCCTGCTTAAAATGATCGTTGGTGAATATACCCCAACCTCGGGCACTATATCAATGGCTAAGGATCTTACCATGGGCTACCTTAACCAGGACCTGCTATCTTACTCATCTGATAAAAATATTGTGCACGTTGCCATGGAGGCTTTTGAGCGCCAAAACCAGCTGCACGACGAAATAGAGAACCTGCTTAAAAAGCTGGAAACAGATTACAGTGAAGACCTGCTGCACAAATTAAGCGATAAACAGCACGAATTTGAATTGCTTGACGGGTACAATATTGAATATAAAGCCCACGAAATTTTGGCGGGCCTTGGGTTTAGCGAGGCCGACTGCCAGCGTAAGCTAAGTACCTTTAGCGGGGGATGGCGTATGCGTGTGATGCTTGCCAAAATACTTTTACAGGCGCCGGATATCCTTTTACTGGATGAGCCTACCAACCACCTTGACTTACCATCCATCCAATGGCTGGAAGATTATTTAAAGGCCTTTAGCGGGGCTATTATCATCGTATCGCACGATAGGTGGTTTTTAGACAGGGTAATTAACCGCACGGTTGAATCGCGCAAGGGTAAACTAACTGTATATGCAGGTAACTATACTTTTTACCTGGAAGAAAAAGCACTGAGGGCCGAGATCCAGCGCGGCGAGTTCAAGAACCAGCAATCGAAGATACGACAGGAAGAGCGCCTGATAGAGCGTTTCCGCGCCAAGGCATCCAAAGCAAAAATGGCGCAATCGCGCATTAAAATGCTCGACAAAATGGAGCGTGTTGAAGATGTGGACGACGATAACCCTGAAGTTAACTTCAGTTTTAAATTCAGTAAGCAATCGGGCCGCCATGTGGTAACATTAGAGCATATCACCAAAAAATATCCGGCGATAGACATCCTTGACGACGCAGAAGCTATTATTGAAAAAGGTGATAAAATAGCGCTGATAGGTGCCAACGGTAAAGGTAAATCAACCCTGCTGCGCATTGTAGCCGGCGCTGATAAAGATTTTGAAGGCAAGGCCATAACCGGCCATAACGTTACGCAAACCTTTTTTGCGCAGCACCAGTTAGAGAGCCTGCACCTGGAGAACCAGATACTGCAGGAACTGCAATCATTCGCCCCAAAACATACCGAAACAGAGCTGCGCTCGATATTGGGTTCGTTCCTGTTCACGGGGGATGATGTGTTTAAAAAGATCAAGGTGCTGTCGGGTGGCGAGAAATCGCGCGTGGCGCTGGCTAAGGCCTTAACCGCGGATGCAAACTTTTTAGTACTGGATGAGCCTACCAACCACCTGGATATGGCATCGGTAAACATATTGATACAGGCGTTACAGCAATACGAAGGTACAGTGATAGTAGTATCGCACGACAGGCATTTTCTGGATAATGTGGCTAATAAGATATGGTTTATTGAAGACCAGAAAATAAAGCAATACCCGGGCACTTATGCCGAGTATGACGAATGGGCGGCTAAACGCAAGTTAGAGCCCAAAGCAACCGTGCCTGCCCCGCAGCCTAAAAAGGAAGAAAAAAAACCAGAGCCTGTTAAACAGCCGCAAAGCGAAAACAAGAGCCAGCAGCTAAAAAAGTTAAATCAGGACCTTAATAAGCTGGAAGAACGTATTGCCGAAATAGAAAAGGATGTGAAGGTACTGGAAGCACAACTGGCCGACGACACTATTTACAACCAGGCCGAGAAACTAAAGCAGGTTAACGATAATTATCAGCTCAAAAAGTTAGAGCTTAGGGAAAACCAGGCACGCTGGGAGGCCCTCGCCGAACAGATAATGGAGCTGGAGGCGTAAGTCTAAAAAGTTTTAAGTAGTATGGGCAGTTTGCAAGAGCAGCTGCCTTTTTGTTCGCGGCAGCAGCATAGTATGAGCGATCAAAAAGCGCAATGTCATGGTGAGCTTGTCGAACCGTTAGCGGATTATGCCCGCCGCTCACCCTTCGACAAGCTCAGGCTGACAACCGTATCTCATTTTCCTATCCCGAAATAATTAGGGCATCGCAAACGTTTTGTTGTTATCTTGTGATGATGAAAAGTTTTTTACTAAGCCTGTTCCTGTTAATTCCGATTGCATGTTTTGCCCAAAACCCGCCGTTTGATAACAGCATTTACCGGCACGAAATAAAAAGCGTTGAGTTTTACAACTCAAAAAAACCGGCATCCTTCCCGGTAATAGAACTGGGCGGGCGCGAAACGGTTACTTTGGGTTTTGACGACCTTAGCGGTGCCAGCCGCACTTTTAACTACACACTGCAGCATTGCGATGCCAACTGGCGCCCATCTAACCTGTCGCCCTCTGAGTACCTGGAAAGCTTTACCGACGATCGCATTAATGATTATACCTACTCATCAGGTACATTCCAAAAATACACCCACTACGAGGTTAAGATACCTAACCGCAATATCATTCCTAAGATATCCGGCAATTACATATTAAAGGTTTATGAGGACGGCGACCCTGCCAAACTGATACTTACCCGCAGGCTTTACGTGGTTGATAAGCGGGTATCGGTAAGTGCAAATATTATTGCATCAAACAATGTATCGGCAAGGCGCACCAATCAAAAGGTAAATTTCACCATTGACTATACCGGCTTGCCCGTACAAAACCCCAACACCGACATCCGGGCATTTTTAATGCAGAACGCCCGGCCCGAAACCGGCATCATGAACAACAAGCCAACCTACATACGCGGTACGCAGCTGGTTTATAACGACGTTAACATCAACGATTTTGCCGGCCGTAACGAGTTCAGGCATTTTGATACCCGCACATTAAAGCTAAACTCGGAGCGTATCTCAAAAATTTACAAGGATACCGCTAACACTGTAATGTTATTGGGCGACCCTAACCGTAACCTGCCTAATTACACGTTGTTGTATGATATCGACGGCAAGTTTTTTATCATTAACCAGGATGGTAACGACCCGCGCCGCGACGCGGATTACGCTTACATGTATTTTACCCTGGCAGCCAATAAATCGCAGGCAGAGGGCACGGCCTATATTGTGGGCCAGTTTAATGATTATAAGCTAGACGATAACAGTAAGCTAACCTACGATGACCGCGGGCGCTGGTACACCAATTTACTGTTAAAACAGGGCGTTTACGATTACCAGTACGTTTGGGTAAGCAACGCCACCAGGCAACCTGATGATACCGCTTTAGAAGGCAACTATTTTGAAACCGAGAACGAATATCAATTACTTGTTTACTACCGCCAAACCGGCGCACGTTATGAACAACTGGTAGGTTATAACATGCTGACCACGCAAAGGCACTAGCCGCTCTAACAGTAAATATAAGAAAAGTCATGCTGAACTTGTTTCAGCATCTCACAGCACAGTCAGCTATAATATCCGAGGGATCCTGAAACAAGTTCAGGATGACGTGATGGTTTAGGCATTCAGGACTATCTTCTCCACAACTTTTTAAACTCTATACTTCCCTCCTAAAGTTTATCTTTGCAGCATGAAAGGAAAATCATCCAAAGAATCGTACACCATCATGAACGAACTGGTGTTACCCAACGACACCAACACCCTTAACAATTTAATGGGGGGGCGTTTACTGCATTGGATGGATATTGCGGCGGCTATATCGGCTCAAAAACATTGTAACCGCATAGTGGTAACCGCGTCGGTAGATAATGTATCCTTTCAGCACCCGATAAAACTGGGCGATGTAATTACTATAGAAGCAAAGGTTTCGCGCGCGTTTACCACCTCTGTTGAGGTTAGGCTGGATGTATATGCCCAAAACATACCATCCGGTACGAAAGTTAAAAGCAACGAGGCTTATTATACATTTGTAGCCCTTGACCAAAATGGTCGCACCATACCGGTGCCGCCCATGCTGCCCGAAACAAACGAAGAAGTTGCCCTTTATGATGGCGCACTGCGCCGCCGCCAGTTAAGACTGATACTTGGCGGTAAAATGAAACCGGATGATGCTACCGAACTAAAAGCCCTGTTTTTTGGAGCATTAGATAAAGATTAAAGATTTGTTAGTCGGAGATTAGGAACTTATAAATAAGGAAGCCCGACGTTCGTCGGGCTTCCTTATTTATATCAATCAAATGCTTTTAGTCTCTGACTAACAAACCTCTAATATCTAAACCTCTACCACACATTTATCCTATCCTCGGGGCTTTTGTACATTTTATCGCCTGGTTTTACATTAAAGGCGGTGTACCAGGCATCCATATTAGTAACCGGGGCGTTGGTGCGGAACTGCTCGGGCGAGTGAGGATCAGTCAGGATACGCTGCGCTGCTGCCTCCGGTCGCTGCGAACTCCTCCAAACCTGTGCCCACGACAAAAAGAAACGCTGGTCGGGCGTAAAGCCATCAATTTTTGTGTTTGATTGACCTTGTTTGGTTTTCTTAAAAGCTTCATAGGCAACGTTAAGTCCGCCCAGGTCGGCAAGGTTTTCGCCCAAGGTAAGCTTGCCGTTTACGTGCATGGTATCAACCAGGGTAAAGGCATTGTATTGGGCTACTACCTTATCGGCGCGCGTTTTAAATTTATCTGCGTCGTCTTTTGTCCACCAGTCCCGCAGGGTGCCGTCGGCGTCATACTGGCGGCCTTCGTCGTCAAAGCCGTGTGTCATTTCGTGGCCTATAACCGCAGCTATACCACCATAATTTATGGCGTCATCGGCACCAAAATCAAAAAACGGGAATTGCAGTATCCCGGCCGGGAAAGCAATTTCGTTATTGGTGGGGTTGTATGATGCATTTACGGTTGGCGGGGTCATACCAAATCGTGTCCTGTCTACCGGTTTGCCCAGGCGGCTAACGTTGAAATTATAACGCCATACGGCTATACGCCTTAAGTTTCCGGCATAATCATCACGGTTGATCACCAGGCCGTTGTAAACCTCCCATTTATCAGGGTAGCCAATTTTAACGCGGAACGCAGCCAGTTTTTTAAGCGCGCGTGCCTTTGTTTCTTCGCTCATCCAGTCAAGGCGTTTTATGCGGTCTCCAAGGGTAACCTTAAGGTTGTTCACCAAGTCAACCATGTATTTTTTCGCCGCCGGGGTAAAGTATTTTTCCACGTACAACTGGCCAAGCAACTCGCCAATGCTGCCGTCTATCAGGCCGCTCATGCGCTCGTTACGCGGCGTTTGTACTTTTTGGCCGCTAAGGCTGCTGCTATACGCAAACCCGGCCTTAACGAACGGAGAGCTCAGCGACGACGCGGAACCCTTTAATATGTTCCATTTTAAATAGGTTTTCAGATCGTTTACCGGCGTGGCAGCCAGCAGTGCATCAGCATCTTTAAAAAACGCGGGCTGCCCAACTATGATAGTATCCTGGCCGTTAACCTTAAGCATAGGCAACAGCTTCACCCAGTTTAAATGCGGGGTGGTTTTGCTAAAATCAGCAACCGACAGCTTATTGTAGGTTAAATGAGGGTCGCGCTGAGCTACACGGCTCAGTTGCGATTTTGCCAGCGCTTTTTCCAATTCGAAGATCACATCCGCGTTTTTAGCCGCCTCGTCTGCGCTGGTACCAGTTAAGGTAAACAACGTGGTAATGTAAGTTTTCAGCGCGTCCTGTATCTTTTGAGTGCGGGCATCACTTTTCAGGTAATTATCCCTATCGGGCAGGGTGGTACCGCCTTGCCTTAAGCTAACAATATAGCGGTCGACATTTTTTTCATCCTGGCCAACGCCAAAACCAAACAGTGGGCTGCCTATTCCGTTAACGCGCTCGTAAACCAGTTCATTCACAACGCCGTTAAGATCGGTTATCTTGTTAATGCGCGCCAGGTCGGCTGCAATTGGTGTATAGCCTTTCTTTTCAATAGTAAGGCTATCCATACCGCTGGCGTAAAGATCGCCAACGCGCTGCTTAAGGCTCCCTTTTGGCTGGCCCGGGGTTTTGCTAACCTCGTTGAGCAGGCCCAACAGGCGGTCGGTATTTTCCTGCCTTAAAATATTGAAGCTGCCCCAGCGGGTCTCTTTGGCAGGTATGGCGTTCTGTTTTATCCAGTTGCCGTTGGCATATTCAAAAAAGTTATCGCCGGGTTTTACCGACAGATCCATATTGGCCGGGTCGATATATTTTTTTGGCGGGATAGTATGATGTTTTTGCTTGGCGGGCTTGGGGCCGTTACCGGCAAAAGCGGTTACCGACAGGCACAGCGCACCCATCAGCATTAAATTGGTAAACTTTAGTTTCATGATAAATCAGTAAAACTATGAAGTTAATTTTTTATCCGCGGGATGGCAAATATTTGAGCAGGCGCAGTTATTTATTAAACCAGTTGATAACAACTGACAGGCGCGACATTTTGATAAAAGCCACCAAAAAACGATTTAAGGGCACTGTTTTCATGTCTGGATGTGTTTACAATGTATAAACGCCTATATGTAAAAATATTGTTGCTGACTGTTTAAACCGATTAATTTATAATTGTTCCACATAAAAACTCACCAAACCCTCTCCGCGGGAGAGGGCGTTAAAACCAATTTTAAATAATCTTGGCTCCTTTGCAACGGGCTGGGGAGAGGCTATCTCATTTACCTATTCCCAATTAGCGCCAAATAGTTATTTTTGCAGGCTATGAGTATTGCAAAAACCTATTCGCCCGCACAAGCCGAAGAAAAATGGTATAGTTACTGGTTACAACACAATTTTTTCAGGTCGGTACCTGACGAACGCGAACCCTATACCATTGTGATCCCTCCGCCAAACGTTACCGGCGTGCTGCATATGGGCCATATGCTAAACAATACCATACAGGATGTTTTGATACGCCGCGCCAGGATGAACGGCAAGAATGCCTGCTGGGTACCGGGTACAGACCACGCCAGCATTGCTACCGAAGCAAAGGTTGTGGCCATGCTAAAAGAGCGGGGCATCAGCAAAAAAGACCTTACCCGCGCGGAGTTTTTGAACTACGCCTGGGAATGGAAAGAAAAATACGGCGGCATCATCCTGGAGCAATTGAAAAAGCTCGGCGCTTCGTGCGATTGGGAACGCACCAAATTCACCATGGACGAGGATATGAGCGAGTCGGTTATAGACTACTTTATTCACCTGCATAAAAAAGGCTGGATATACCGCGGCGTGCGTATGGTTAACTGGGACCCGCAGGGGAAAACTGCCGTTAGCGACGAGGAAGTTATCCGTAAGGAGGTAAATCAGAAGCTTTATTATATTCGATATTATTTGAGTCAGAAAGACGGAAAGTCAGGAAGTCCGAAAGACGAAGCCTATCTTTCGGACTCACCGACTTCCGGACATTCGGACTTCCTAACCATCGCTACCACGCGCCCTGAGACCATTATGGCCGATGCAGCGATATGTATCAACCCAAATGATGAGCGGTACACGCACTTGCATGGCAAATCGGTTTTTATTCCGCTGATAAACCGCGAGATACCGGTTATACTGGATGAATATGTAACCATGGACTTTGGTACCGGCTGTTTAAAGGTTACCCCGGCGCATGATCTGAACGACTACGAGCTTGGCCAGCGCCATAAGCTGCCGGTTATTGATATTTTAAACGACGACGCCACGCTTAACGAAAAGGCGCAGATACTGGTAGGCGAAGACCGTTTTGCCGCCCGTAAAAAAATAGCGGTGCTCCTGGAAGAGGCCGGCGCGCTTGAAAAAACAGAAGATTACACCTCGCAGATAGGCTACAGCGAACGCACAAACGCCGCTATAGAACCAAAGCTAAGCATGCAATGGTTTTGCAAAATGCCCGAGCTGGCTAAACCTGCCCTGGATTATGTGCTGAATGGCGATGTAAAGCTGATACCCGAGAAATTTATCAACACTTACCGCCATTGGATGGAGAACGTTAGGGACTGGAACATCAGTCGCCAGCTATGGTGGGGTCAGCAAATACCGGCATACTACCTGCCAAACGGCGAGTTTGTAGTAGCCAAAACCAAAGAAGAAGCATTAACCCAGGCGCAAAAAATTGATGCATCGCTTACTATAAACGACCTTACCCAGGACGAAGACGTTTTAGATACCTGGTTCTCGTCGGGTTTGTGGCCGATGTCGGTTTTTGATGGCGTACGCAACCCTGATAACGCCGAGATAAACTATTACTACCCAACAAACGACCTGGTGACTGCCCCCGAGATTTTGTTCTTCTGGGTAGCCAGGATGATCATGGCAGGGCACGAACTGCGCGCGCAAAAACCTTTTACCAACGTGTACCTAACCGGTATTGTGAGGGACAAGCTGGGCCGCAAAATGTCCAAATCGTTAGGTAATTCGCCCGACCCTTTAGACCTGATAGAAAAATACGGGGCGGATGGTGTACGCGTGGGTATGCTGTTATGCTCGCCTGCGGGTAACGATTTGATGTTTGACGAAAGCTACTGCGAACAGGGCCGCAACTTCGCCAATAAAATATGGAACGCCTTTAAACTGGTAAAGGGCTGGGAAGCCGACGATAGTATTGCGCCGGCAAATCAAATTGCCATTGAATGGTTTGGCAGCAGGCTGAACCAGGCATTGGTTGATATTGAAAGCGACTTTAAACAATACAGGTTATCTGAGGCGCTCATGACCACCTACAAACTGGTGTGGGACGATTTTTGCGCCTGGTACCTGGAGATGGTAAAACCCGCCTACCAGCAAGGCGTTGAAAAACAAAAAGTCGACCGCGAAACCTACAATGCTACGGTAGCTTATTTTCAGGATATATTGAAGCTATTGCATCCTTATATGCCGTTTATTACCGAAGAACTTTGGCATGATGAGTTGTTTGGCACCCGGGCGGATCTGGATTGCTGTATTGTTGCACAACTGCCAGTTATCGGGCAAATAAATACCCGCCTGGTTACCGAGATAGAAGTAGTGCAGCAGGTAATAGCACAGGTAAGAAACACGCGCAACAGCAATAAATTATCGCCTAAGGACACGTTACCGTTAGCGGTAAAAACAAATTCGGCTATTAATTATAAAACGTACGAAGGCGTTATTAAGCAACTGGGCAACATCAGCGATGTGAGTTTGGTGAACGATGCAATTGCCGGCGCAAATAGCTTTATTGCAGGTACCGACGAGTTTTTTATCTCCCTTAACATAGAAATTGATGTTGAAGCTGAAAGGGCCCGGCTTGAAAAGGAAAGCGATTATTTGGCAGGGTTCCTGAAGTCGGTAAACGCCAAACTGGGAAACGAACGTTTTATGGCAAATGCCAAACCCGAGATAATTGAGAACGAACTTAAAAAGAAAGCTGATGCCGAGGCCCGGTTAAAAATAGTGGAAGATAATTTACGCGGCCTGGCAGGCTAATTGCATGGCATAAAGGCACGTTGATACTTAATTATTAAGTTATTGTGTATATTATTACCGCAATATTTAATATTTTAGTTCGCCCTAATTTTACCGGCAAGCAAAGGAAGTGGATTTTTTTAATTTCTCTATTAATAAAATACTTACCCGGGAGCAGTCAATACTTGACCAGGCCCGCATCCGCTTGCTATACTATGGCTTTTTGTTAGCTATTGTTGGCATTGGCGCGCTGTATCTGAGCGTATACCTTCAGGATTTGCATGTAATGTCCCTTACATTAGGTGCTACCCTCTTGCTTATCATTGCGCTGTTCAAGTATCTAACCTATAAACCACACTGGCATACCATATCGCACATACTGCTTGTAATGGGTACGCTCATAAACCTGGCCACGGTGTTTGTGATCATGCAGGATGTAAACATCATTACCATACAAATCATCATCCTGGTTATCGTATTCAGCTTTTATATGCTGGGGCAAAACTGGGGGATGTTTTTTTCGCTGCTTAACCTGCTGCCGGTATTGATATTTATGGTAATGCAGTATGACCACAATTATTATATCGATTTCAAGCCTGAAAAGTCTGATCAGTCAACCACTATTATCGCCATTTTCGCCAATTTTATCCTCATCATATTTATTCACAGCCACTTTTACAGCGCGTTTTTAAAAAATATAAAGCAGCTTAAAGAAACCGGCGAAGAGCAGGCGGCTTTGAATATAAAATTTGAAAGGGCCATTGAAAAGGCCGAAAAATCGTCGCAGGTGCAGTCGGAGTTTTTATCCACCATGTCGCACGAGATACGCACCCCGTTAAACGCGGTAATTGGCATGAGCAACCTGCTGCTGATGAATAACCCCCGGCAAGATCAAAGCGAAAACCTGGAGATACTGAAATTCTCGGCCAATAACTTGCTGGCTATTGTTAACGATGTACTTGATTTTAATAAGATAGAATCAGGCAAGGTGGTGTTCGAGAAGATCAAGTTTAACCTGGTTGACCTGATGCAAAATATCTGCGGCGGGCAAATTATTAAAGCCGAGGAAAAAGGCTTGTTGTTTAAGCTGGATATCGACAGCTCGTTGAGGCGTAAGGTAATATTTGGCGACCCCACCCGCTTAACCCAAATAATTTTTAACCTGGTTAGCAACGCCATAAAATTTACAGCGCAAGGCAATATATGGGTGAGGGTAACCTGCTTAGAAGACCGTCATAATAACATCACGGTTGGTTTTTCGGTAAAAGATACCGGTATTGGTATCAAAAAAGAAAACCTCGAAACCATATTCGAGCCTTTTACCCAGGAATCGATAACCACTACCCGCCAATACGGCGGCACCGGCCTGGGGCTGGCTATTGTAAAGCGCCTGCTTGAGCTGCAAAACCTGCAGATGCATGTAAGCAGCAAAGTGAACGAAGGCTCGGAATTCTCGTTCAATATGGAGTTCCCGGTATCCACCGAAGCCGTTGCCCGGGTAAAAGAACCCACAGCCGAACCGCAGCCACAACAACAGCAACAGCCGCATGTGGCCGGAGTTGAGGACGGCAGCAGCAGCCTGCGTGTTTTGATTGCCGAGGACAATCCGGTTAATGTTATGCTGATGAAAAAGCTGCTTTCGAAATGGAAGATAGTGCCAACGATAGCCGAAAATGGTGAGCGCGCCGTAGAAATTATGCAATATGGCAACTTCGATATTATTTTAATGGATTTGCAAATGCCGGTGATGAACGGCTTCGACGCCTCCATGGAAATACGCAAAATGCCCGACCCGGCCAAAGCGAATATTCCGATCATAGCCTTAACAGCATCCGCCTTGTTTGATATACGCGAACAGGTGATCAACGCCGGCATGAACGATTACGTGGCCAAGCCCTTTAAACCAGATGAGCTGATGGAAAAGATGCAAAACCTGGTAGCTGCTGTAAACAGTTAAAGCATATTATAAGCAGGCAGGTCCTGTAAAAACTTAAAACTTTCGGTATCGTGGTCAATGTGGCAGTAATAATGCTGTAAACCATTGGTTACTGCCATAAGTTGTACTTTATGTACCATGTTATAGCGGGCCGCCTGGCTAAAGGTAGCCTGGTTAATCGTAACCGAAGGAGCCTTACACTCAACAAGCAGTATTTTTTGGCCGGCTGGGTTAAACACAATAATATCGGTGCGTTTAGCCATGCCGTGCAGCTTAAGCCCCCCTTCCAGCTTTATCAATGTTTTGGGGTATTGCTTTTGCCTGATCAGGTATTGGACAAAATGCTGCCGAACCCACTCTTCGGGGGTAATAATAATGGTCTTCTTCCGCAACTCGTCAAACACCGTTAGCTTGCCGTTTTGGTCGGTAAGCTTAAAAGGGTATGGCGGTAAGTTAAGGGGCTGCAATAAATCCATTTTTGAATAAATCAAAAGTAAAAAGTAAAAAGTCAAAACGCATAGTATATCTAATTAAGTTGAGGTTTATTATTCCACAAACACTACTTTTTTACTTTTAACTTTTTACTTTTGGCTTAACCCATGGCCGCTCCCGACATTATAAAAGACCTTAAGAACCGTAAGTTTAAACCCCTGTACCTGCTACACGGTGAAGAGCCTTATTATATAGACCTGATAAGCAATTACATCGAAAACAACCTGTTAACCGATGCCGAAAAGGGCTTTAACCAAACCATACTATACGGCAAGGACACCGATATCATGACGGCCATTAACGCTGCCAAACGTTACCCCATGATGAGCGATTACCAGGTGGTGATGATCAAAGAGGCGCAGGATATGAAATGGGGCCGCGATGATGACGATAAAAAAAACATTAACCCCATACTAAGCTACCTGGAAAACCCGCTGCCAAGCACAATAATGGTTTTTTGCTATAAATACGGCAAATTTGACAAGCGTAAAAAAACCTATAAGGCTATCGAGAAGAATGGGCTGGTGTTTGAGTCGGCAGCTTTGTACGACAGCAAAATACCGGGTTGGATAGAAGGCTACGTAAACTATAAGAAATACAAGATAAGCCCGCAGGCGGCGGCCATGCTTGCCGAATACCTGGGTAACGACCTGTCGAAAATTGCCAATGAGCTGGATAAACTGATGCTTAACGTTACTGCCGGCCAGGAAATAACCCTACAGCTGATACAGGATAATATCGGTATCAGCAAAGAGTATAATGTTTTTGAGCTGCAGAGCGCCTTAACAAAAAAAGACGCCTATAAAGTCAACCAGATCATAAATTACTTCGATGCCAACCCAAAATCGAATCCTATTGTGCTGGTATTGGGTAACCTTAATAACTTTTTCAGCAAGGTGCTGGCCTACCATTATGTTAAGGACCGCACCCCGCAAAACCTTGCCCGCGAACTGGGTGTTAGCCCCTACTTTTTAAAGGATTATGAACAGGCGGCGCGTGGTTACAACCTGGGTAAAACCTTTGAGGTGATAAGCTACCTGCGCGAGTACGATTTGAAAAGCAAGGGTGTAGAATCAAACACCGACCACGGTGGTTTGATGAAAGAGCTGATGTTTAAAATATTGCATTAGCCGCATCAGGTCAAGGTTTTCTCAACCCGGGCGTTAATATCTTTGATGATATGATCAAGCTCAACGGCGCTTAGCTTAAGCATTTTCAATGGCTGCTCCAGTTGCTCGTTGTTATGGGGAGTGCCGTCTAAGGAATTGATGATCCCCAATATGTTGGCCAGCGGCTTGCGTATCAGGTGCGAATTAATATAAGCTATCTGGTCCAGGCTTTGGTTTTTAAGGTTTATCTGTTCTTCGCCGTGCTTTTGCCCGCTGATGTCCTGAAAGTAAACTGCAAGCCCTTCGGAACCGGGATAAACGGTAAAGCATATCCATTTATTCAGCGGCGCCACATATTCTTCAAACTTAACCGTTTCATGTTTTTCGAGCGAAAAGTTAAATTGCTTAAAAACCTCCAGCTGGCGATAATATGGGTATAAATGCCATAACGTTTTGTACAAAACGGCGGCCCGTTCTGTTACAAGTATGCGTTCCGCTTCCTTGTTCAGGTAAGTTATACACAGTTTACTATCCAGCGTAATAAACCCGTCTGTTATACTTTCCAGGGTCTCGTTAATTTTTTTTACCGCTTCGGTAAGTTGTATATCCTTAAGTTTTTGCTCCGTGATATCGTGTATAATAACCATGCGGCAGTGGCAGCCGTTATACGTTACATTGTACGATGTAATGTTCACATAAATGGTGCTGCCATCCTTTTTTAAGTGAGTGAGTTCCTTTTTTACAGTTTGGCTATGCTTTATCCGTTTGATAAGGGCAAGCATATCCTGCTGTTCATAAACAGGCCGTATTTGCGAAAGTGTTATATCATACAGGAATTCTTCTCGGGTATAGCCATAGTGTTTTATGGCCGCATCGTTCACTTCTTTAAACATCAGCGTATCAACCTCCACAATCCACATGGGGTTTGGGTTGTGATGGAACAACACACTAAAGCTGGCATCATCGTTACTGATCCTTAAAGACATAATTTACATAGCTACGCAGATAAACACTATTAATACAATTATATATAATATGGCGTTAAGATTAGCTATAAATTAGTTTTTTCGTAAAAGGAAATGAATGCCTCACTAATGAGTACGCGGCTGTAACACTTCGGGGTTTAAAATTTTTGGCAGGCAGCCATCTCTATGGTATATATGTACCGTAACGGCATCCCCCAACTTAAAAGAATATTTACTTAGATCTATTTCAAAAGCCGAGGACTCAAATGGATCCGAGGCAGTCATGCCGTTCACTTTAACCTCGTAAACACAATAAGTTTCACCCGAGTTACTGAAAGGGTTTTGTACATATAGGTTTTTGCCTGTATAAATGCCGTTGATTTCTATCATGATGGTTAAGGTTTAGCCAACAATATCGCAATTATTTATAGTAGTATATAGTATTGTTAAATATATTCGGGATCAAATAATTTTAGTTTTTCAAGGCATTTTGTCACCTTTACCGCAAGTTAAGGCAACAAACTAAACACCCCTGATACTGTTAATATGAACCATTGGCTTGTAAAATCGGAACCTGTAAAATATAGCTGGGAAAAATTTAATAAAGAAGGCCGCACCTTTTGGGATGGCGTTCGTAACTACCAGGCCCGCAACAACTTAAAGTTGATGAAACAAGGCGACCTGGTAATGTGGTACCATAGCAACGAGGGTAAGGAAATTGTGGGCATTGCCCGCGTGGTGAAAGAGTTTTACCAGGACCCTACAACCGATGATGCCAACTGGGTAGTGGTTGACCTTGAACCCGTTGAACCGTTAAAAAAACCCGTTACCCTGGAACAAATAAAAGCCGATGAACGCCTGAAAGACGTCGGGCTGATCAGGCAGGGGCGCTTATCAGTAATGGCATTAAAGCGTGAAGAATTTGACCGGATAATTGAATTAGGCAGCTAACTTTCCGGAAAAATTCTTAAAAAAATTAAAGATTTTTAGAGTAATTTCTGGTAAATTCTATAGTTCTCGTCGTCGAAACAAATAAACATTACCTCCTGAATTTCTTCGTTCCGATATAGAAATTCGTTAACTGTTTTAACCGCTATTTCCGCCGCTTTGTCTTTCGGGAAACGGTAAACACCGGTACTGATATTCGGAAAAGCGATGGTGTTAACATTATTGCTCACTGCTATGGCAAGGCTGTTGACGTAGCAATTTGCAAGCAGTGTTTCCTCGCCGCGTTTGCCACCACCCCAAACCGGCCCCACGGTGTGTATCACATATTTTGCCGGCAGCTTGCCGCCGGTGGTAATTACAGCATTACCGGTTTTGCAGCCTCCCTGCCGGTTAACTATTTTAACGCACTCTTCCAGTATCTCCTTGCCGCCCGCACGGTGTATGGCGCCATCAACGCCGCCGCCGCCCATGAGGCTGCTGTTGGCCGCATTTACAATAGCGTCAACGGCCAGTTTGGTAATATCGCCCTGCCGCAGTATTATACGTTTATCCATATCAGGTTAACCAACAATACTTAACGTATGTTTTAAAACTGCATACGGCATATTGTCAATATTTACCTCGCCCCTACACTGATGGCTTTCAACCATTCAACTAAACGTATATCTTTGCGGCACTGACACATTATATGATAGTTCACCAATTTTACGATAAGGGCCTCGCACATGCCTCGTACGCTATTATCCGCTCGGGCCGGATGGTTGTTATCGACCCTGCCCGCGATCCGCAGCCATACTATGACTTTGCCGCCCTGCATAACGCGGACATCACCGGCGTTATTGAAACACACCCCCACGCCGATTTTGTAAGTTCGCACCTGGAGATACATCAAACTACCGGCGCGGTAATTTATGTGAGCAAACTGGCCGGCGCCGGATACCCGCACGAAAGCTTTGACGACGGCGACGTGATATCCCTTGATGATATCAAACTTAAGGCTATGAACACCCCAGGCCATTCGCCCGATTCTATTTGTATTTTACTGGAGGACGAAAACGGTCGCGACTGTGCCGTATTTACCGGCGATACGCTTTTTGCCGGCGATGTGGGCCGGCCCGACCTGCGCGAGAACGCAGGTAACATTACCGCAAAAAAGGAGGAACTGGCCCGGCAAATGTACCATAGCACCCGCGAAAAGCTGATGGTGCTGCCCGCCGATGTTACGGTTTACCCCGCCCACGGTCCCGGCTCGCTATGTGGTAAAAGCATGAGCCCCGACCTGCAAACCACCATTGGCAAAGAACTGCGCGAAAATTACGCCCTCCAGCTGATGGACGAAATGGCATTTGTAAAAACCTTAACTGCCGACCAGCCCTTTATGCCAAAATATTTTGGTTATGATGTAGAGCTGAATAAAACCGGCGCGCCTAATTTTGAGGAAAGTATTGGCATGGTAAACCGGCCGTCGAAAAGTATCCCTTTGGAAAAAGGCGCTTTAGTTATTGATACCCGCACCAAAGATGTTTACCGCGCTGGCCACGTTAAAAGCTCGATCAACCTGCAGGACGCTGAAAAATTCGAGACTTGGCTGGGATCGGTGATAGGGCCTGATGAACAGTTTTATTTAATTGCCGGCAATGATGAGGAATTAGAGCGAATGATAGCCAAAACAGCTAAAATTGGTTACGAAAAAAACATAATTGCCGCGATGCTACCTCCTGAAGTCGCCACTGAGCGGTCGCCTGAGCTTAAATACGATGCTTTTAAAGCTCACCCGGATAACTACACCATTATTGACGTGCGCAATTGGGCCGAAATAAAGGCAGGCAAATTATTCAACAACGCCCTTACCGTTCCCTTGCCCGAGTTACGCGAGCGTATAAGCGAAATACCGGCCGATAAAGCCATAGTGGTGCACTGCGCCGCGGGTTACCGCTCGGCAGCGGCGGCAGGTATTGTCGAAAGTAAAATAACCGGCGTGCCGGTTTATGACCTTGGCGAAGCCATTAACGACTGGAAGTAAGTCCCGGCGTTAAAACTGCATCAAGTAATATTACACATAGCTACACTTCGCCTTTTTTCAGCGAGCTTACAGCGTAATTTGCAGCGCGCGCGGTTAGGGCCATAAAGGTAAGCGAAGGGTTCTGCGTACCGGTAGACGTCATACATGCGCCATCAGTTACAAATACATTTGGGCATGCGTGCAACTGGTTCCACTTGTTCAGTAACGATGTTTTAGGGTCGTGCCCCATGCGTATGCCGCCCACTTCGTGAATATCAAGCCCCGGCGCCTGTTTACTATCATTAGTGGCAATATCTTTGCAGCCTGCCTTGTCCAGCATTTCGGCACCTTGCACCAAAAAGTCTTTCAGCAGCTTTTCATCGTTATCATCATAATCAACGGCAATACGTAATTGCGGTATGCCCCATTTATCGTTTTGCTGGCGGCTTAGCTGTACAAAGTTGCTTTCCTTAGGTATGGTTTCGCCCTGCATCATCATATAAATTCCCCATGGGCCGGGTTCGGCAATGGCATTTTTGTAGTCCGCGCCAATGGGTGCGCCTTGGGTAAAATGGCCCCAGCCCGGGCGTGTTGCGGTATAAAACGTCATATAACCACGCAAAAAGTCCGTCTCCTGTTTACGTACGTTCCGGAAGTTGGGCATCATCACCGCTGTTGGCCTGCGCCCGTAATAATAACTATCCATAGGCCCGTCAAAACTGGCCGTCATAGAACCGCGGTAGTTATGAAATGCAACGTATTTACCCAGCAAGCCGTTATCGTTGCCTAAACCATTGGGGAAGCGGCCCGATGTTGAATTAAGCAGGATAAGGTTGCTGTTTAAAGCAGCGGCATTAACAAAAATGATCCTGGCAAAATACTCAATGGCTTTGTTGGTATGCGCATCTATCACCCTTACGCCAACGGCCTTTTGTTTTTTTTCGTCGTAAATGATGGAATGTACAACCGAATCTGGCCGAAGGGTTAAGTTACCTGTTTTTGCGGCCCAGGGTAGGGTAGATGAGTTAGAACTGAAATATCCGCCGAAAGGGCAGCCCCGTTCGCACAGGCTGCGGGCCTGGCACTGGCCCCTGCCCTGCTGCAAATGTATTTCTTTGGGTTGGGTAAGATGCGCGCAGCGGCCAATGATAACATCCCGGTCATGGTAATGGGCCATAATGCGCTTTTGGATCTCCTTTTCCACCACGTTCATTTGCCATGGCGGCAAAAAGTCGCCGTCGGGCAGTGTTTCCAGGCCATCGCGGTTACCGCTTATACCCGCAAACTGCTCCACGTGGGTGTACCAGGGCGCCAGGTCGTTATAGCGTATGGGCCAGTCTACCGCGAAACCGTCGCGCGCGGGGCCTTCAAAATCAAATTTGCTCCAGCGCTGCGTTTGCCGTGCCCAAAGCAGCGATTTACCGCCAACCTGGTACCCGCGTATCCAGTCAAAGGGTTTATCCTGCACATAGGGGTGTTCCTTATCTTTAACAAAAAAATGTTCAGACGCTTCGCCAAATGCATAACACCTTTCGGCAATGGGGTTTTGCTGCTTAACCTGCAAGGGCAATTGGCCCCGATGCGGAAAATCCCAGGGGTTTTTTGTCGCTGTAGGATAATCCTTTAAATGCACCACATCTTTACCGCGTTCCAGCACTAAAGTTTTAAGGCCCTGGCCACAAAGCTCTTTAGCGGCCCAGCCGCCGCTGATGCCAGACCCTATCACGATAGCATCAAAGGTATTAGCCGCAAGCTTGTTTGAATTTACATATACCATTATAACCGGTTTTGTAAATTGAAATTAGCGATTGTTAACCGTAAGCGCAAAGATATATTGACGCTATTGTCAAATACTTCCTGTAGTCAACCTGCATGCCGAAACCTTTACAACACTTCCCATATCACCGGCCAAACGGTTTCGGCCACAACCTTATACCCTTCGGCCGAGGGGTGCAGCCTGTCCCATAAATTGAGGTGTTTAACCCCAGCCACGCCGGCCAGCAAAAAAGGCACAAAAGCCATTTGGTTATCCATTGCCAGCTTACGGTATATGCCGTTAAAGGCGAGGGCCGTATGGCCACCCAAAAATGCAGGCACCTCCATGCCCAGCAATACCAGCCTGGCTTGCGGGTACCGGGCCTTAACCCTGTTAATTATTTGCTGCAGGTTTTGTGCAATACTACCAGCCGGCGTGCCTTTGCGTAAATCGTTTATACCTAATTCAAGCACAAATACATCAACAGGTTTATTTAGCCAATAATCCAACCGGGAAAGGCCGCCTATTGTAGTATCGCCGCTAAGGCCGGCATTTATTATTTGATAGTGAAGCCCCAGGGCGTTTATTTTGTCGCCGATAAGCGCCGGGAACGATTGGGTCGCGGCATTACCAAGCCCATAGCCCGCTGTGAGGCTATCACCAAAAAATAATATATTTTGCATGGATCAGTTCCCCTCCAAATTCCACAGACCGGGGTGGTCGCGGTAATGGCTTACGCTTTCTATAATTTCTTCTATCTCTTCTGTGGTTAGCTCATCGCGGCCGTCGGCGGTGTATGTA
Organism: Mucilaginibacter sp. 14171R-50; assembly: GCF_010093045.1. Taxonomy (NCBI): domain Bacteria; kingdom Pseudomonadati; phylum Bacteroidota; class Sphingobacteriia; order Sphingobacteriales; family Sphingobacteriaceae; genus Mucilaginibacter; species Mucilaginibacter sp. 14171R-50. Next base: position 113,291 of record NZ_CP048115.1, read on the forward strand.
AACAATTTGCCCGGCTCCTCAAAAGTTATATAACCCAGGTAATTGGGGTCGAGCTTTTTTTCCAGGAGCAGTTCGCTTTCCTGGCGGTCTTCCTCTTCCACATCAAAACCCCCGTCATTATAAATATTATAAGTATAAGTTATTACCTGATGACCATTCACCCGGGCCTGCGTGTTCGGTATAACCTTTACAGGCCTGTCATTCCCCACTGTAAAGTATATAGGTATCATTGGCTGCGCTTTGGTTATCAAAAAACAAATGTTGTACCAAATAAGCGCTGCGTTGCCTGTTATTTAGTAATTATAAACATTTGTTTTAAGCCAAAACTTACCGCGTACTCAATTTTAAAGGGTGTAAATGCTTTAAAATAAACGGTTTATTATTATTTTAGGGTAGCCAACCTTAATTAAATGACAAACACCGCAGCCGAACCGGCCTACTGGTCGCCATTGCGCAAGCTCTCTTTGCGCTTCTTCATGATATTTTTTATTGCGTACATTGTTTTTAACCCCAACGGCGTTTTGCCTAATATTGATAAGCTGTACGAAATTTATATTGAGCCTGTACACACGTTAGTTGTTTGGCTGGGTAAGCATGTACTGCATTTAAGTAAGCCCATAACCGTGTTTACCAATGGAAGCGGCGACACCACATACGATTATGTGCTGCTGTTTTTTTGTTTTGTTACGGCAATTGTTGGTGCAGTAATATGGTCGGTGGCCGATAGAAAAGCCCGCAATTACAACAACTTATTTTACTGGCTTACGGTAGTTGTACGTTATTATGTAGCCATCACCATGATAACTTATGGCTGTGTAAAAATTATAAAACTGCAGTTTCCGTCGCCATCGCCCGATAGGTTGCTGCAGCCATTTGGCAATGCGTCGCCTATGGGCCTGGCCTGGACCTACATGGGGTATTCAACCGGCTTTAACTACTTTACAGGCTTTGCCGAGTTTACATGCGGTGTGTTGCTATTTTTTCGGCGCACCGCTACACTCGGCGCTATTGTGGGGCTGGTTGTGGCGGGTAACATCATGGCTATCAACTATGCTTTTGATGTGCCTGTTAAACTGCTGTCAACCATGCTGGTGATCATGTGCCTGTATATATTAAGCAAGGACTTTATCCGGCTTACAAATTTTTTTATCCTTAATAAACCGGCTTCGGCCGCAAATTTAGGCCGGCACACTTTTAAGAAGCGCTGGAAAAACCTTACCCTGTGCATTGTAAAGTATGTATTGGTGATATACACCGTAGTAATGAACTTTTACGGTGACGTAGAAGCAATGGACCAATATGGCGATGCCGCTAAAAAACCACCTTTATATGGCATATATAACGTGCAAAGCTTTGTACGCAATAAAGACACCATCCCGCCGCTTAAAACGGATACCACCCGATGGGATAAGCTGACTATTAGTTATGCTGGCCGGGCGAGGGTGATCATGAGCGACGATACCAGCCGGATGCACGATTTTAAGATAGATACGCTTAAACATACCATTGATATGTACAGCTACGCTGATACTACCGGCAAAGCGCATTACACTTACAGCCAACCATCTAAAGACGTGCTGCTGCTAAAAGGTACCATGAGAACAGATTCCATCAGTATACGGCTTAAAAAATACGACCTGAAAAATTTCAGGCTATTAAACCGGGGCTTTCACTGGATAAATGAGTATCCGTATAACCGTTAACAAATTGAAGATGGTATAAAAAACAGAGCGGCTACCCGTATGGATAGCCGCTCTGTTTATAACTATTAACTGATTTTATTATTAGTTTACTGCGCCTGGTGTTGTGTAAGGCATCACCTGCGGGTTATAGTTAGCCCAGCCTGCGCTCCAATCCTCGGTACCAAATGCACCGCGGTAAGCTACTTTCTCAAAAAACGCATCGGCCAGTTTGGTGTCGGTAAATACCGCGCCCGATGCAGCAATTGAGCCTGCTTTTACTGTAAATATTGGTGTACCCGGCAATGCAAAGTCTGATGAGAATTTAAACGGATCGTTTATCAAAGCATCAGCGTACTGGCTTGCGTCAAAAATGTTGGCAGCGCGCAGGGTAGCTTCAAAAATAGCCTTCTGGGTTGCGTTGTCACCTTTTACTTCGTTACCTTTTTTGTTGCTTCCGTAAATAATGTTGTTAGCAAATTTTAAACGGCCGGCTGTAAAGTTTGTTGAGGTAGCACCCGCTGTTGCAACTTTTGAATCGTCGATATAAATACCTTCCTGGAAACCTGAGAATATGGAGTTGAAGATACTTTCGGCAGAGTTGCGGCGTATTTGCGCAGCATGCTGATAGTTAGCATTAACAGCTGGCAATGTTGCACCTGCTGATGCAGGTAATACAGGGCCTAATAAAGTCATATTAGCAAACACAGCCGAAGTTTGAGGGGTTTTATCTGAACCCGATCCATCATTATCAGATTCAAAAGCGTTTGAACCCGATACGTCGGCAATGGTTGGATAACGTTGTGCCAAACCAAACTGAACTTTACCCGAGAAACCAAAGTCGGTATCAAAATCATCGTCAAGGCTGCCAATAGCTAATAAGTGTTTAGCGTTTACTGTACCGCCAAACCATTCGTAAGCGTCATCGCCAGAGCGGTAAACCTCTACATAATCAATAGTAGTACCGGCGCCAACGCCGCCAAAAGTAATACCGTTGATCTCGTTATCGGGCGAGAATGGGATACCTGCGTACTCTACACGTACATATTTCAAAGTGCCTGAGTTGTCGTTAGGATCGTTACCGCCAAATTGTTTGTATTTGGCATCGTTACCTTTACCATCAAGGCCACCTTCGATATTTACGTTGTCGCCCTGGTTAACCGGCGCCTTACCCAAAAGGATAATACCGCCCCAGTCGCCGGCTGTACGTGTACCTGCAGCAAAAGATGAGGTAAATACAATAGGTTTAGCCGGTGTGCCTATGGCCGAAATTTTTGCGCCACGGGTAATTATCAATGTGCCTTTGCTTGCTTTATCACCTTTAACGATGGTGCCAGGCTCAATGGTAAGGGTTGCGCCTTCGGTAACGTATACAAAGCCTTTTAAAGTGTAGATCTTATCGGCTGTCCAGGTGGTGTTGGTAGCTATATCTCCGCTAACCTCTACGGTGTTGCCGGTTTGGGTAGGCGGGTCAACAATAGGGTCGATAATGGCATCTTTTTTACTACAAGAACTTGCCATAATAACTGCGCTAAGCGCTAAAAATAATAATGATTTTTTCATGCTGATATCTCTCGATTTTTTAACAAATAACGGCCGCCCGTATTAAGTAAATATTAACTGCCGTTTAACAAATAAATATTATTAAAATGTGTAATTAAATGATAATGAGTAACTTGAACCCATTGCATAATTTTTAAAAGTGGTGCCGGTACCTGATGGTGCGTATGGTTTGCCATCAAGCTGGTAAACAAAATTGTAGCGCTGGTTAAGGATGTCGCTGCCGCTAAACTTAATTTCACCGCGGCTTTTAATAACCTTGTAGCCTATCTGAAAATCCAGCATATCACGCGGTTTCTCGTAGATGCTCGAGAACCTGCCGCCGCCTGCAAAAAATATCCTTTCGCCCAGGCGGTTATAAAGCACGTTAATTGATAGTTTGTTATTCAACTCGGTATGCTGCAGGCCCGCGTTTATTACGTAAGGCGATTGCCCAACCAACGGACGGGTCTTTTCTAAACGTGGTATACCATCGGTAGGGTTGGTTACTTTTGAACGGTTTATAGAAAGGTTGGCATAAGCCGTGGTATTTTTAAAGAAATTGCTGCCGTTAATAAAATCAAGCGATTTGCGGGCCTCCAACTCAAAACCATACACATAAGCCGACTTAGAGTTAAAGTAGGTGATGTTGGTAGTCGAGTTCTCGTCCTGTATCAGCGGCTCAATCGCGTTCTGGAACTTTTTATAGAATGCGGATACCGAAAATATTTGCCCTGCCGAAGGATAAAATTCGTAACGCAGGTCGGCATTGTCTATTATCGTGCGCTGCAAATCAGGGTTACCCTGCTGGTTGGCCAGCAATTCGTAATCGTAATATGAGAACAACGCAAGCTCCCTGAACTCGGGGCGCGCCACGGTACGGTAGTATGATGCCCTTAAATTAGCTTTATCTGTTAACGCATAGGTAAAGTTTACTGATGGCAACAGATCAAGGTTATCCAGGTTAACCGCTTTGGCAGTAGGGTCTTTGGTTAGCAGGTTAAGGTCAAATTTTTCGGCCCTTAAACCGTACACCACACGCACATGATCGCCAATTTTGCTATCCAGCATGGCATAGCCAGCGCTGGTTGTACTATTGGCGGTGTACCTGTCTGTCAGGTTTTGCAATTCATCAAGGTTGTATAAACCTGCGGCTATCACATTTGGGCCAAACAAGGTTTGTATCGGGCGCATCCTTATCGCCTCGGCATTGGGGTCGTTGGTGTTTAGCACCAGGCCAATAAACCGGGCGTCGAAGGACCTGTCGCGGTACTGCGAGCTTACACCCAGTTTAAGCGTGCTTTGTTTAAACAGGTTTACCGGTACGTTATAATCAACCTTACCCGAGTAAATATTTTCGTTAAGGTGCGAGAACAAGCGGGCGTTCTCTTTATTCAAGTTGGTTACCTGTGCAATAAAGTCTTCGCCGGCGTTGTGTTGCGTATAGTTTACTTTCTTTTGGTCGGGTTGGTCGTTAAGTATATTGCTGTAGCTCAGGTTCCATTTTAACTTAGAGCTTTTTTGCCCCAGGCCGTGCTCGCCCTCTAAAGTTGTTTTAAACAACGCTTTCTCTAAAAGGTCGAAAGCGTAAAAACGGTTATCGTTTGACGAGGTGCTGGTGTTGGCACCGGTACGGTTCGTAAACTGATCGTCTAAAACGCGGTTATACAAGTTTTTTAAAGTGATCTTACTTTTGCCAAAGCTGTAGGCAAAGTTTGCCAACGCCCCAATATTGGTCGAAAACTTATACTGCTGGCTGCGATAATCAAAGTTATCGTACTGTTGTATAAAGTCGGGCACAATGGTTTGCGCGTTGCGGTAAGTTAGCGCAACGGTGGTACCAAAGCGGTTTTTGTTTTCGCCTATTTCCTTTACGTTGCCAATGGTCAACTGGTAGTTTTGCGTAGGTAATGCTTTAGATGTGTAAACGTTATAATCGTTATTAAGGGTGTTGATAGCCTGTATATTCTGCTTAGCAGGCAACTGCCTTAAGGTGATCTGGCTGGTAGTCGGAAAATTGTTTGCCAGTTTGCGGGTACCATCGTCAAAACCCAAATAATCAATACCGCTGCGGTAGCCGCTTTTAAAATCTTTAAAAGTGCTTTGGGTATTGTAGCCCACACCAAGGCCTACGGTTACAAAGTTTTGGTCGGGGATATCTTTGGTCAATATCTGTACGCTGCCGCCTGCAAAATCGCCGGACATATCAGGGCTGGCGGTTTTGCTGATAACGATATTATCTACCAGGCTTGAGGGTACAATATCAAACGAGAACGCTTTACGGTTGGGCTCGGTGCTGGGCAGCGGCGCACCGTCAAGCGATGCGGTGTTATACCTGTCGCTTAAGCCGCGCACTACAACAAACTTATTATCTTGTATGGTAGCGCCGCTTACGCGTTTAAGCACGTCGCTGGTGTTGCGGTCGGGCGATTTTTTGATCAGTTCTGACGAGATACCATCAGATATGGAAACACTGTTTTTTTGAATGGCATATAAAGCCCCTACCGACTCCTGGCGGTAAGTGGCGCGCACCACCACCTCTTTAAGCGCCTGCGACTCGGCCGGCGCTACGGTAATATCAAGCGGGGTATTGGCGTTTGCCTTCACCTCGATATCAGATACGGTTTTGCTTTGATAGCCAATGTAACGCACCAATATGGTGTATTTGCCCGGGGCAAGCCCGCCCAATACATAATGGCCTTCTACATCGGTAGCGGCGGCTTTGGTGGTGCCCTCAATATTTACGGTGGCGCCAATTAAGGTCTCGCTTGTCTTCTGATCGATTATTTTGCCTGATATACGGCCGGTGCCTTGTGCAAATAAACTGCCTGCGTTAAGGCTTAAAACAATGATAATGGTTATAGCAGATAAAACTTTTTTCACGTGTATTAATTTAATACCGCAAAACTATTACCGCTATGTTAGTTGAATGTTATGCGTTTATTACCATAACAACCACTTAATATTAATAAAATGTTAACTGATTTTGGAAGCGGTTATCAACCAGCTTTTTGGCGCCCGGCCACGCCTTGCTGCTTTAATTCCTGCAGTTCCAGTTCGTAGGCACGCATGCGGGCGTGCAGTATATCCACCTCGGTACGCAGCATTTGTATCTCGGTTATCAGCTTGGCCGAATCGGGCTTGTGTATCATTTTTTCGCCCGTGCCCAGTATCAGCCACTCGGGCGAGTACTTTAGCTGGAAACACAGTTTACGAATCAGGTAATAGCTCACATCCTGCTTTTGGTTAATAACCTTACTAATAAAACCCTGATCTACCCCAATGGCATTGGCAAGGGCCAGCTGGCCGCCATGTTCTTTAACGATAACCTTTATCCGTTTTACAACTGCTTCATCAGACATGCTGCAAGTATAAACATTTTTGATAAAGCAGGCACATTTGCTTAAAAATTGCTATAGCGGCCGCCCCAACAAATGATGAAAGTTAAGGGACCGGCCTCCGGCAAACTCAATACTTTTCTGACGTGTTCGTTTGTAATAAAAAATTAAACATATCTGATACATAGGCGTTACAGTATAATACAGGACGAAATTTAATTACCTTAAAAGAATTAATTATGCGTAAAAGATATCTGATAGCCATGCTGATAGCTTGTATGGCATCTGCATGTACCAAAACACCCGAAGGTGATATTACATCACCATCAAATAACAGCCCCGCCGGTGCCGATGCGTCGGACCAGGAGTTACTGGCAAACACCGCTTCTGATGAACAAAACGAATCTGATTTTGCCACAGACGACGCTATCCCAAAAGTTTGCGTGGATAAGTTTACAAGTAGCCAGCCTATTGTATTAGATGAGGAGGATGATGAAGTAAGCAAAAAAGGCGTTTTTGTAAAAGGTACCAAGTGGCCAAAAGGCAAAACGCTTAAAGTATATTTTATAAACGGCAGCGACTTTTTACGCAACAAGGTAATTTTTTACGCCCGGAAATGGGCCAACCATACTACCCTGCATTTTGTGGTTACCAACAAAAAGTCCGAATCGAACATACGTGTAGGCTTCAAGATCAACAAAGACCATGGTTCATGGTCATTGCTGGGTACCGACGCCGAAAAATATAAGGCTTACCAAACCATGAATTTTGGATGGTTTAACAAACACACCGAGGATAAGGAATTTAGCCGTACCGTAGTGCACGAATTTGGCCATGCCATTGGCCTGGGCCACGAGCAGCTAAGCCCGGTAGCTGATATCCCCTGGGATAAACCGGCGGTTTACGATTATTACACCGGCCCGCCAAACAATTGGACAAGAAAACAGGTAGACCATAACATTTTTGATAAATATAAAAAGCACGATGTACGCAACACCAAGTTCGACCCGGAATCGATTATGCAATACCCTGTACCAAAAGAATTTACTACAGACGGTTCGTCGATAGGTTATAATTACTACCTGAGCGATAAGGATAAAAAGTTTATCGCCAGGGTATATCCGGATTAAGTAAATAAAAGGGCAGACGTTCCCTGCCCTTTTATTTTGCGAAACTTAGCTATGTTATCTAACAATAACTTTATTAGCGTTTTGTGCTGCCATTACTGCCCAGATAATACATCCTACCCAAGCGATCGCGGCACCAATAATGGGGATAACGAAAAAGAGGATAACGGTAGCGAAAAACATTACCACGCCACCAAGTATCGAAGCGTACAGTAAGCCTAGCGGCCCAAATAAAAAGGCTAACAAAAATGCGGTGCCAACACTCTTTTGTTTGGCTACAATAATAATTTGCTGTTGTTGAGGATTGGTTTGTTCCATAATTTGTGAAAGGTTTAGTTGAAGGTTTTAATAAAAATGTATTACTAATTACTGTACTACAATAGGTTATATCAAATATTATATATTAAACCAACAATTCAAAATATAATGATATTTAATTTTCGTGCGGATACTGGGCCTTCTGTAAGCGCATTCTGCTTGCCATAGCCTGGGTTGTTATTGGTGCCATTGATGTTTACCGATGTTTTAAAGCTCATCAAACCCGTGTCACAAATTCCAATTTGCACATTCGTACATTCGCACATCTGCACATTTCGCCGTATCTTTGCGGCACCAAAATAATCATCTATGTTAAAAGGATTTTTTAACGTTCCGGCACCGGTAAACGAGCCCGTATTGAACTACGGCCCGCGCAGTGTGGAGCGCGCGGCGCTTAAAGCCGCTTTAACCGAGGCACGCTCAAAACAGGCGGATATACCCATGTATATTGGCGGCAATGAGGTGCGTACAGGCAAGCTTAAAGAGCTGCGCCCACCTCATGATCATCAGCACTTATTAGGCACATTTCACTACGGCGATAAAACCCATATAACGGCGGCTATTGATGCAGCCCTGGCTGCCAAAGCCGATTGGGAAAACCTGCCATGGGAGCAGCGCGCGGCCATATTTTTAAAAGCTGCCGACCTGCTTGCCGGCCCATACCGTTATAAAATAAACGCGGCTACCATGCTTGGCCAAAGCAAGAACGCTTACCAGGCCGAGATAGATTCGGCCTGCGAGTTCATCGACTTTTTGCGCTTTAACGTGCAATACATGACCGAAATTTACCAGCAGCAGCCCCCGGTATCGGGTAAGGGCGTATGGAACCGCGTAGAACAGCGCCCACTTGAAGGTTTTGTGTTCGCGCTTACGCCATTTAACTTTACGGCCATAGCGGGCAACTTGCCAACATCGGCAGCCATGATGGGTAACGTGGTGGTGTGGAAGCCTGCCGATACGCAGGTGTATGCTGCCAACGTAATTATGCAGGTTTTAATTGAAGCAGGCCTGCCGGCTGGTGTTCTCAACCTGATATACGCACCCGGCCCCGAGGTTGGCGATGTGGTATTTAACCATCCCGATTTTGCCGGGATCCACTTTACAGGCTCAACCGGTGTTTTCCAGAACATCTGGCAAACCATTGGCAACAACATCCATAAATACAAAACCTACCCGCGCATTGTGGGCGAAACCGGCGGTAAAGACTTTGTGCTTGCCCACCCAAGCGCCAATGCTGATGCCGTTGCGGTAGCCTTGCTGCGCGGCGCTTTTGAATACCAGGGGCAAAAATGCTCGGCTGCTTCAAGGGCTTATATACCAGCAAACTTGTGGCCCGCTGTTAAAGAGCACATGGTACGCGAGATGGCTACCTTTAAAATGGGCCCTACCGAAGATTTTGAGAACTTTATTAATGCCGTTATCACTGAAGCATCGTTTGATAAACTGGCAAAATATATTGATGCGGCAAAAACCGACGACAGCGTTGAGATTGTTGCAGGCGGCAAGTACGATAAATCAAAGGGCTGGTTTATTGAGCCTACCGTTTTAAAGGTTAACGACCCGTACTATGTAACCATGTGCGAAGAACTGTTTGGCCCGGTATTAACCGTGTATGTTTACGATGACAGCGAGTGGAGCAACATACTGGATATTGTAGATAAAACATCTATTTACGCGTTAACAGGTGCCATTTTATCGCAAGATCGGTATGCCATTGCCGAGGCTACACAACGCCTGCGCAACGCTGCGGGTAACTTCTACATAAACGATAAGCCAACCGGTGCAGTTGTTGGTCAGCAGCCATTTGGCGGCGCCCGTGGTTCGGGTACTAACGATAAAGCCGGATCAATGATCAATCTGCTGCGTTGGGTATCGCCAAGAACGATAAAGGAAACCTTTGACCCGCCAACGGATTACAGGTACCCATTTTTAACGGCCGAGGTTTAATCCTACAGCCCCCTTTAAGCGAAGGCTTTAAAAAAGCATAATAAAGGCCAAAGTTTTTACTTTGGCCTTTATTTATGAATACCGCGCTGTGGCAAGCAAACCTGCACAGCAGAACTGATCCTCCGTTCCTCAATATGACAAGCGGGTTATGTCTTTTAGGTATTGATCCTGCTATTTCTCAAACCTGAACACCTCGTCCATTTTCAGGTTATTATGGGTGCTTACCTTCATATCGGTAATAATACCGGTGGCAAGGCTGTACACCCAGCCGTGTACGTTTAGCTCCTGCCCGTTTGCCCAGGCGTTTTGTACAATAGATGTTTTGCAGAGGTTGCTTACGTTCTCTATCACGTTCAGTTCAACCAGGCGGTCGCCGCGTTTGGATTCGTCTTCAATCGCATCAAGCTCGGCAGCATGCACACGATAAACATCTTTTATGTGGCGCAGCCAGTTGTCTATCAGGCCGAATTGTTTATTGGTCATGCTGGCCAGTACGCCGCCGCAGCCATAGTGCCCTGTTACAATAACATGCTTTACCTGCAAAACGTTCACGGCGTAATCTAATACGCTAAGCATATTCATATCCGTGTGTATCACCATATTGGCAATATTGCGGTGCACAAATATCTCGCCTGGCTTGGTATTGGTTATCTGGTTGGCAGGCACCCGGCTATCGGCGCAGCCTATCCACAACACCGGCGGTTTTTGCCCGTTTGCAAGCGTGGTAAAGTACTCGGGGTCTTCTTTTAAAGCGTTGGCCACAAAGTTTTTATTGCCCTCTAAAAGGCTCTCGTAGCTAATGTGGTTGGTTTCGTGTATATGGTTAGACATGGCGATAATTGTTTCTTATTTACTGACCGGCGCATTCTTCCGCGAAAAAAAGCGCATCAATTTGTGCCGGGCAACTGTTGATAAATCGTAGTATAATATCGTGAGCAATATTAAGGGTATAAAGTAAAATATGGCAAACTCGTACAAATTAAAGAAGTATCCGCCAATTATGCCACCTAAAAAATAAAAACCAAGCACTGTTAAGCGGATGTATATTTTATTTCTTACTATTTCGGTCTTGGTTGATTTAGGGTGATACCAGTCTGATATATCCCCGCCCAGGTCGGTAAATAAACCCGTTAAATGCGATGATTTGATGAGCCCGCCCGATACAATAGATACCATGCTGTTTTGCAAACCCATCGAGAACAATATGGCGGCAATTACAATTTCGCGTTCGGTTTGGGTTTCTTCATAAAAATTATGGCCGTATATGGCCACAAATAACAAAATGATAATTTCGATAATAACCGGTGCAGAATGCGCGCGGTAGTAGCTCCGTTCTTCGTACGACCGGATGATAAAGCTGGACACGAACGCCCCAGCGAAAAACATGAACAGCCACACCAGGAATATAATTATCTGGGCGAAGTTTTGCTCGACAATATGCCGGGCGAGGTTCGCCACATGCCCGGTAATATTTGACGTAAACGCCAGGAACGCCACCATGCCCACTACGTTGGTAATGCCTGCTACCGCCGCCGTTGACGATGCCAGCAACAGGTTTTCTTTAAGCGTGCGGTCGTTTTTTGATTGCCTTAGCATAGGTACTGTTTTATAAAGGCTAAATTACTCTTAAAACCTGTTAAAGTGCGGCGCTATAAAAAAATACGCCATAAAACACCCCGGCTGCAATAACAGCCGGGGCAATATGTATAGATAGATATAGGGCGGATTAATGGGCGGCCAGCGCTTCGGTACCCTCCAGTTCGTACACATAGCCCAGGTTATCGGGCCCGCTGCTGGTTAAGCCAAGGTCTTTAATAAAGCCGGTGCTTATATCAATTACCCAGCCGTGCACCTGCAGGTCGGCGCGGTGCATCCAGGCGTTCTGTATGATGGATGTTTTGCACAGATTATACACCTGCTCGCTCACATTCAGTTCAACCAGGCGGTTTACTTTTTGCTTCTCGTCGGTAATACGGTCAAGCTCGTAAGCGTGTAAGCGGTAAACGTCTTTAATATGGCGCAGCCAGTTATCTATAATACCAAACTGCTTGCCTGTTAAAGCAGCTGCCACGCCGCCGCAGCCATAATGTCCGGCAACAATAACATGTTTTACTTTTAATACGTTAACGGCATAATCAAGCACGCTAAGCATATTCATATCAGAGTGCACGCAAACGTTGGCAATGTTGCGGTGCACAAATACCTCGCCCGGTTTGGTACCCGTAACTTCGTTAGCGGGCACGCGGCTGTCAGAGCAGCCTATCCACAAAACCTCGGGGCTTTGTCCCTGTGCCAGTTTTTTAAAATACTCAGGGTCTTCTTTTACGCGCTCGGCTACCCAGCTGCTATTGCCGTTAATCAATTTTTTATAGCTCTGGGCCTGGTCCAGCTTGATGCTGCCGGCATCAATAGCCTGCTTGTTTCCGTTCTTATTATTTTCAATTGTCGACATGATACTTTTTTGTTTTATGGTTTATAAACTAATTCTTTTAAAGGCGGCACATCGTACCTTTCCTTTACATCCTGTAATTGCACAACAATACCTTTGGTGTAGGCGTTGTGCTTGTAATTGTGTATGATCTCTAATACGTCGGGGTCAATATAGCGCGACTGCGAGCCATCGATAACCACATCGCTGCCCTTTGGCAAACTTGTTAATGTTACCTGTATAGCAGCTTTGTTTAAAAACGATACCTCTTCGGCCAGCTTTATGCGGATGGTGTTTTTTTCGCCGTTTGGCGCAATGGTGTAAAAATAGGGGTTACGCAGGTTTGTGCGCAGTATATAAAATACGCCAACCAGCATACCAATACCCACACCAATAAGCAGATCGGTAAAAATAACGGCCACTATGGTTACCACAAACGGGATAAACTGGTTTAGCCCTTTATGCCACATGTGCTTAAACAGGCCTATCCTTGCCAGCTTATACCCTACTGTTAATAATATGGCTGCCAGGCACGATAGCGGTATCTTATTCAACAGCGATGGTATGGTTAGCAGGCATATAAGCAGTAAAAAACCGTGGAATATGGCGCTTACTTTAGTACGCGCACCCGAATTAACATTCGCCGATGAACGAACGATCACGGCAGTCATGGGTAAACCGCCCAGCAAGCCGCTCACTACATTCCCCGCACCCTGGGCAATCAGCTCGCGGTTTGTAGGCGATACGCGTTTAATGGGGTCGATTTTATCTACTGCTTCAAGGCTCAACAAGGTTTCTAAACTGGCCACAATGGCAATAGTGGCAGCAGTTATCCATACCTGTTTATTGCCTATGCCGCTAAAATTTGGTGATTTAAACAGGCCAAAAAACTCGCTTGTGCTGTTTACAACAGGTATCTGCACAAACTGCTTATCTAAAAGCGCTAAGCTTGTACCGCTAAATAACGAGGCTAACACCACACCGATAACCACAACCATTAACGGCGCGGGCACAATGGCCACCTTTTTAAATTTTGGCCAGTATATCATCAGCAGTAACGAAACACCTGCTATGATCACCGCGCCATAATTTATTTTGCTTACAGCGCTTATAATGCCCGAAAAGGTGTTGTTTGAATCGGCCTGGCTAAAGCCTTCGTCACCCTCAAAGTCCGAATCGTAACCAACAGCGTGCGGAAACTGCTTCATGATGAGGATGATACCAATGGCTGCCAGCATCCCCTCAATAACCGCCGACGGGAAATAGTTGGCAATAGTACCTGCCTTTACCAGCCCAAGCAATATCTGCATGGCACCCGCTAACAAAACAGCCAGTAAAAAAGCCTCGAACGAACCCAATGTAGCAATGGAGTTTAACACAATTACGGTTAGCCCCGCGGCCGGGCCGGCTACACTTAGCTGCGAGCCGCTTAAAGCCCCGATAACTATACCGCCGATGATACCCGATAATATACCGGAAAATAATGGCGCGCCCGATGCCAGGGCTATACCCAAACATAGTGGCAGGGCAACCAGGAACACCACCAGGCCCGAGGGGATATCCTTTTTTAGATTTTTAGCAAGAAAATACTTTTTCAGGTTAAGATCGCCGGCGGTAACGCCGCCTTGCTTGATTTGCATAACAATGATTTTATAATGAAAATTAAATAAACAGCATGTTAAACAACGCCCTAAACAGGGTATTGAAAACAGCACAATTTGTTCGGCCTGAGTTAAAAAACAGGGAACGCGCGGTTACTTACCGGATACTTGGTATCCGGCTATTTTCATTAAACGTTGGGAGGCGGGGTAGGTACCGTAGGGTGGTAAACTTGCTTGTAAAGCGATTTTTCTAAGTTGTGCAGTATATTGGTTTCGACAATGAAAGGGCGGTAAACAACCAGGTGGTTGATACTTTCATCGAAGACCTTTTTTTCTTTAACAGATTCTTTCTCGGGGTCTTCCTTTTCATTTTTCGATTCATGCTCTAACTGCATGATAACCGCATGAACTGTTTTATTATCGATGCACACAAAAACCGACGCAGTAGATATAACCATCTTTATAATAAAGATGCCCATAAATAAAGCGGCCAATGAATTTTTAAAAATCCGGTTTTTCATGTGCTACAAAGATATGATTTTTTGTAAAAGCAAAGTATCATCCCTGCCTTAAACGCTAATCTTACAATATAATTACTAATTTTAACGCTTTACCAATTAAACCGCACTGTGAATAAAAAGTTGGAGATTTTACAAAAAAAGCGCGACCAAGCGCTTGAGGGTGGAGGGGCTGCACGTATAGAAAGTCAGCATAAAAAAGGGAAACTTACCGCCCGCGAGCGGCTCCATTTTCTATTGGACGAGGGCTCGTTCCAGGAGATAGGGATGCTGGTTTCGCACCGCTCTACCGATTTTGGCATGGAAAATGAAAAATATCCCGGCGATGGTGTGGTTACCGGTTATGGCACCGTGAACGGGCGTTTGGTGTACGTTTTTTCTCAGGATTTTACCGTTTTTGGCGGCTCGTTATCAGAAACCCAGGCCGAAAAGATCTGTAAGATAATGGATCTGGCCATGAAGAACGGCGCCCCCGTTATCGGCCTCAACGACTCGGGCGGGGCGCGTATCCAGGAAGGTGTGGTATCGCTTGGCGGTTACGCCGATATATTTTACCGCAATACCATGGCCAGCGGTGTAGTGCCGCAAATATCAGCCATTATGGGCCCATGCGCGGGTGGTGCGGTGTATTCGCCGGCCATTACCGATTTTATTTTGATGGTAGAGCATACCAGTTACATGTTTGTAACCGGCCCCAATGTGGTAAAGACGGTAACGCACGAGCAGGTGACATCTGAAGAGCTGGGCGGCGCCAATACCCATGCAACTAAAAGTGGTGTTACGCACTTTGCCTGCGCCAACGAGATAGAAGCCATAAACAACGTAAAAAAGCTGTTAAGCTACATGCCCCAGAATTGCGAAGACCGCCCCCCTGCCCTGCCTTACGAGATTAAGAACGAAGAGCGCCCCGCATTAACCGATATACTGCCTGAAAATGTTTCGCAGCCATATGATATCCGTGAGGTAATAGAACAGGTGATAGACGGCGGGTCATTTATGGAAGTGCATAAGGATTTTGCCGAAAACATTGTGGTTGGCTTTGCCCGACTGGCCGGCCGCAGTATAGGTATTGTAGCCAACCAGCCCGCTTTTTTAGCCGGGGTGCTGGATATTCACTCATCAACCAAAGGAGCGCGATTTGTGCGTTTTTGTGATAGTTTTAACATTCCATTATTGGTTTTTGAAGATGTACCGGGCTTTTTACCGGGCACCGACCAGGAGTGGAACGCCATTATCACCAACGGCGCTAAACTGCTTTACGCCTTTTGCGAGGCTACCGTGCCACGCATAACCGTTATTACCCGCAAGGCTTATGGCGGCGCGTATGATGTAATGAACTCCAAGCACATAGGAGCGGATATGAATTACGCGTGGCCATCGGCAGAGATTGCCGTAATGGGTGCCAAGGGCGCTGCCGAGATCATTTTCAAACGCGAGATAACCGCCGCCGAAGACCCGGAAGCCAAATGGCGCGAAAAGGAAGAGCAGTATGCCAGCATCTTCGCCAATCCATACCGCGCCGCCGAACGTGGCTTTATAGACGAGGTAATAACACCAGCCGAAACCCGCGCAAAACTTATCCACGCCTTTAAAATGCTGGAAAATAAAGTGGTGAATAACCCTAAGAAGAAGCACGGCAATATTCCGTTGTGATTTTAGATTTTAGATATACGATTTCGGATTTTGCTAGTATATAGTATAAAGCAATAACCGCGTGATTCCCTCCTAACGGGAGGGTGCAGGGAGGGGTTTTACAAAGCGATAAGCAGCGTTCAAACCCCTCCCCGCCAACGCGCTACCCTGCCCCCTCGCAAGGGAGGGAACGACACTTCATCATCCGGTGTTCGATATTAAAAAACCTTTTACCTTTATCCTTTCGCTTTTTACCTCATGATAAGCATCGAACAAATAACCCCTCACCTAACCTGGCGGCTACGCAGGGATGTTCTTTATCCGGGCCAATACCTGCATGATATGGAGATAGAGGAGGATAACCACGGCTATCATTTTGGGGCATTTGAAAATAATGCGCTGGTGGGTGTGGTATCGCTGTTTAAGCATGGCGATGACGATTGGCAGTTCCGCAAGTTTGCGGTGGTTGCTGATGTGCAAAAGAAGGGGATCGGTACACAATTGTTAAACTATATCACCGCATTTGTTGTGCGCGAAAACGGCAGCAGGCTTTGGTGCAATGCCAGGCTATCGGCCACAGGTTTTTACCAAAAATTTGGATTTACTAAAACCGGCGCCGAATTCCATAAAAACGGTTTTGATTACATCATCATGCAAAAAAGCCTGTAATAAAATATAAATTGCTTTATTTAGGTTTCGATACATGAATAAACATGCTGTTTTAATATTGCTGTTCTTTGCCGGGCTGATACTGTCAGCTATCAACCCGCACGATTATTTTACCTGGATGCTGGAAGTTTTCCCGGCCGTGCTGGGTTTTTTCGTACTGGTGCTTACTTACCGGCGCTTTCAGTTTAGCTACCTTACCTACGTGATGATACTGCTGCACTGCTATGTGCTGTTTATAGGCGGGCATTACACCTACGCCGAAGTACCTGCTTTTAACTGGCTGCGCGATGCCTTTCACCAGGCGCGCAATAACTACGATAAAGTGGGGCATTTTACCCAGGGCTTTGTGCCTGCCATGATCACCCGCGAGCTGTTTATCCGCCTGCATGTTTTTCAGAAAAAGAACTGGATTGCGTTTTTAACCGTGTGCGTTTGCACCACCATCAGTGTACTGTACGAGTTTTTAGAGTGGTTTGTGTCAGTTATTTCCGGCCAGTCGGGCGACTCGTTCCTGGGCACACAGGGATATATCTGGGATACACAATCGGATATGCTTTATGCCATGATAGGCGCCATTTGTATGGTTGTTTTTTTCTCGGGGTTACAGGATAGCGCGGTAAAAAAATTAGCCGCTTAATTTTTAAGGATATAATTATACCAGATGAACAGTTGATCGAACAGCGAGCCGGTGGCAAACTCTTCGCCCGTTGAGGTTACCATGCGCACAAAGCCTTGCTCGTTATCGGCTATCACATAGTCGAACTCGGTCTTTACAAAATCGCGCTGAAAGGTAAATTTTACCTTAACTGTATCGGCAGTGTTCTCAACCTGGCTAAAGGTGGGCACCAGGTAGTACCCATTGCTTGTTTGTAATGTAATATGCCTTGTGTCCCGTAGATCCATTGTGATTGGCAGCTTTTAACCTTTATGTAAAGTAAAGCAAAATACACAGGCACGTACAGGGCCAAAACCGCCTTTCTAAAAGGGGAATATTCGCTTAGTTGCCGCTAAAATGTATATTTATACTTTAACTAAAAAAACATACATGGAGCCGGCAAGGGGTTACATAATTAGCGGCGGTATCGAAGGCAAAAAACGCCTTAACCTACTTGCCGGTGTGTTGCACGGCCACACCCAATTGCTGCTGCAAGCAAACGGCCTTGTACCCGGCGCCTCGTTTTTTGACGTAGGGTGCGGCGGCGGCGATGTGGCGGTAATGGCGGCCAAGATAGCCGGCAGCAACGGCATGGTTACCGCGATAGATTTTGATAAAGAGATCATTGCGCTGAATAAAAAAGATGCCGAAGATAAGGGCATTAGCAATATTTTATATAATACCCAAAGCGCTTACGATATCAGCTATCACAACCAGTTTGATGTGGCGTATTCGCGTTTCCTGTTATCGCACCTTACAGAACCTCAAATGGTGGTAAACAACATGCTGAAAAGCGTAAAGCCCGGTGGAAGAATAATTATAGAGGATATTGATTTTAGCGGTCACTTTTGCTACCCGGCGTGTACCGCCTTTGACGAGTACGTAAGGTTGTTTACAGCCACAGCTAAAAAAAGGGAACAAAACGCCAACATAGGGCCGTGTTTACCGTCGCTTTTTAAGGCAGCGGGTATAGCTCAAATAAACTTCGACGTGATACAGCCCGTGTTCGCCAAAGGCGACGGCAAACAGATGGCCGTGATCACCATGGATAAAATAAAGGATGCGGTAGTAGCCGAAGGCCTTGCGGATGCCCAAACTGTTAATTCCATTATTACCGACCTTGAAGCCTTCACCAACCACCCCGAAACCATCATCAGCCTTCCGCGCATCTTCAGGGTGTGGGGGGTTAAGGATTAACCCTGCCTTACACCCGGCAGCCTGTTCTTTGCCCGGTATTCGTTTGGTGAGCAGTTGAATATCTTTTTAAACTCCCTGAAAAAGTAAGTTTTGTTATTGAACCCGGTGCGATAAAATATCTCTGAAACGGTAAGGTCAGACCCGGTGAGCAATGCCGACGCCTTTTGGATCCTGATGCTGCGGATCAACTCGGTGGGGGTCATGTCTGACAGGGTTTTAATTTTGCGGTACAGCTGTATCTTGCTCAGGTTTAAAGCGTTCTCCAAAAAAGCCCCATCAAGTTCCTCGTCAATGTTTTCCTCGATAACGCGGGTTACCTTTTCGATGAATTTCTTGTCACTGTCGGCTACGTCCCGGCTATCCAGGTGGGCGATAACGTTACCCGAATTAAATAACTTGTGCAGCTTATCACGGTATTCCAGCAGCTTTTGCACCCTTACCAGTAAATGTTCGGTTTGGAAGGGTTTAGGGATATAAGCATCCGCGCCGCAGCTGTACCCTTCGGTCATGTGCTCGGTAGTGGTGCGGGCAGATAACAGCACAAACGGGATATGGCAGGTTTCGGACGTGTTTTTAATCAAATCGCAAAGCTGCAGGCCGTTCATATCGGGCATCATTACATCGCTGATGATCAGGTCGGGCATAGCACGGTGGATAACCTCCAGCGCCTGCTTACCGGTAGATGCTTCGTAAATGATATAGCTATCGCCTAAAATATCTTTCAGCAGGTAACGTATTAGCTGTTCATCATCAACGATCAGTATAGCTTTTTTCTCTTCCTGCTCAAAACTTTTGACCATCGATCTTTTGTTGTTATCGGCAACGGTGCTCGGATCAATGGTTTTTGTGCCGGTGGTTAACGAGTTGAATATGTACGACGCGTTGTCCGTTTTATCGGTATCGGTTATCTGCTCGTGTTTAGCAGGTATATAGTTCAGCGGCAATAAGGCTTTAAAGGCTATCCAGTTGTTTTCGCAGGTCACGGTTATTTCGCCGCCTAAGAGCTGCACGATCTGCCGGGTAAACGCCAGTCCGATGCCCGAACTTATTTTGTTTTGCTGGCTGCCATCCACCACAAAAAACTTATCAAACAGCTGCCCCACTTCACCTTCGGTTAGGTTACAGCCCGAGTTAGCTACCACGATTTTCAATTGGTTGGTTTTTTTGCACGCGTCTACCGAAAATATAATGTATTGCTTAACGGCGCAATGCTTGAACGCGTTGGAGAGCAGGTTGAAAATGATCTTCTCCAGCTTATCCTTATCCATCCACATACTGATGCCCGGCTCGATGTGGATAGAGAAATCAAGCCCTTTCTGATCAACCAGAACACTGAATAAACCTGCCCGATTTGTCAGCAGGTCTGATATATTAAAGTAGCTGTAATGATTTTTCAATTGCCCCGATTCGGCCTTTCTGAACTCCAGCAGCTGGTGTACCAGGTAATGCAGCCTGGATGCTTCCTGGCTTACGATGGACAGGAACTGTTTACCCTGCATTGGCTCTTCAAATCGTTTAGTTTTAAACAGGTAACGCTCCAGCGAGCCTAATATCAACGTTAGCGGAGTCTGCAGTTCGTGCGCTATATTGGTAAAAAAGTTTATTTGTTCCTGGTGCAGGTTCTCGTCCTTTTCGCGCAGCATGTGCTCCATTTTTAGTTCATGTTCCATCAGGAATTTATTTCTGCGATAGCGCACCAACAGGAAACCGGCACCTACCAAAACCACTGCGTAGGCCAAAAACGCCCATAGCGACAGCCACCAGTATTGCTTAACGGTTACCGTAAAAGCGGTAACACCCGGTGTCCACGCCCCCTCTCCGTTCGACCACTTTATCTTCAGCGTATAATCGCCCGGCGGCAGGTTATTGTAAATTATTTTTTCGTGCTTGCCTATGTAGTGCCACCCTTTGTCAGATCCCTCTAAAAAATAAGCGTATTGGCATTTTTGCGAATTAACATAAGTAATAGGCTGCAGGTTGAGCTCAAAGTAATTATCCTGCGGTTTTAGTATATAATGCTGGTTAATTACCGAACCGTTCTTTGTCAGCACTTTCAGTCCACGCTCGGGGGCGTTTTTGCCGGCAAACTGCATATCAGATATCAGCAGGTGAGGCTGTTCGTTACTCACATGGATATTTTGCGGGAAGAAATAGTTAAAGCCATAAATCCCCCCAAAAAACAGCATGCCCGCTTTATCCTTCCAAACAGCATTATCGCTAAACTCGTCGCTTTGCAGCCCGTCCGACTCTTTATAGTGTACTATCTTTAAACTTGCCGGGTTTATCTTCGCCAGGCCCTTATTGGTGCTTATCCAGATGTTATTTGCATTGTCCTCGCTTATGGCGTGCACAGTGTTATTGGGCAGGCCGTTATCTACATGAAGTTTTTTGAATATGGGCCACGCACTTTTTACAGCTTCAGCTTCGTTCACCCAGTTAAGCCCAAAGCTGGTGCCTACCCACAGGCGTTTGCTGTTATCAACGTACAGCGAAAGCACATCGTTGTTCGACAGGCTTCCGTCGTAGCTTTGGGCCTTCATGGTGCGGAACTTTTGGGTGGTTTTATTAAAAACGCTTAAGCCGCCATACCGGCAGCCTATCCACAAATTATTATTGCTGCCCTGCGCAAGGGTATATATAACATCATTACCGGGGCCCCTGGCATCGCCCGTGTATTGGTATTTGGTAAGATATTTTATCCTGATCTTACCGTTATCACGTTCCAGTTTAAGGTGTACCAGCCCGCTCTCGTTCAACCCCAGCCAAACCGAGCCATCGTTATCTGATAAAATGCAATGTACAGAGCCAAAGGCCGGGTAAGCACCGCTGTTGCTGATATCCTCCCACTTGGTAAAGGCCTTTGTTTTCAGATCGTACAGGGTTACACCCGCCGCATCCGAGCCAATATACGCCAGCCCGTCATTACCCTTTTCAATAGTATAAACACAGTTATCCAGCAAGTCTACATTAGTGTGAAATGATTTAATGGCCGAGAAAGCCACATTTTTACTCCCCCAATTTTTTATAGTGATGATGCCGTTGCCCTTTGTGCCTATCCATAGCTCGCCGTTTATTTCGGCAAATGCCCTTACCGGGATATGAAACGACTGCCCGTTTGGCTGCTTTTGCACGATACCGAAATAGTTCTCTTTTTTGGCAACCTTTAACACGCCGTTGCCATCGGTACCAAACCACAGCAGGCTGGTGGCATCGTTCATTAGCGAGGTCACCCTTACATTCTGCAAAACGGGTATCTGTGCAGCTATGGTACTTACAGGTTTGAATTGCTCATCGTATTCACCAATTCCTTTTGAGGCCCAGGCAAAAACGTAGTGCTGTTTAAAAAAGCTCATTGACCGTACCTCGTGCGGTAATTTCAGCAGGCTTTGCTTTGCATACTGCTTATTGATACTCACCAGTACGCCACTTTTTGTGGTATAAAAAACCCGGTGATTAGCCATAAAGACATTGTCGACATCCTGTACAGATGTAAACTGCTTTACCGACTCGAAACCGGCAGCCTTTTTCCGGAATGCTTCCAGTATGCCGTTATCTTTCAAAAGCCACAATGTACCCTGTTCATCAAACAGCATCCGCAGCAGCATAAAGTTGGTAAGGCCCTTAATATTTACCCTGTTAAAACTATCGGTTTGTGTGTTGTAGATAAAAAGCTCTGAACTGTTTTTGCGCGCCGCGTAAACCTGTCCCTTGTTGTCCACCGCAACAGTATACCCATTGGAGTTTACCTTTTTGGGGTTATAAAAGTAGTTGGTAAAATCACCCGTGTTTTTGTTGAACTTGGAGAGCCCCTCTACGGTGCCTATCCATATATTACGTTTAGTATCGCCGGTTACCTGGTAAATAACATTGCTGGCGATGGCATTTTTGCTATTCCCTTTCTCGTAATTGAATACGTGAATATTGTTGCCGTCGTAAAAGTTTAACCCGTCCCAGCTGCCAAACCAGATGATATTGTCAGAATCCTGGTAGATGGTGTTGATGCAACTGTTTGACAGGCCGCTGCTGTTATCTATCTGCTGGTAAGTGTATTGCGCCCGGCTTTCGCTGCTCCATAACAACAAGCCTATACAGGTAATTAAAGCGTATAAATATCTCATATACAAAAGCATAAGCAGATATAAACCTTACCCCGCTCTTATACAGCAGTAACCCGGATATACGAAATGGTAAAATGTGTTTATAGCTGGTATAACAAACTTATAAAATAAGCCCGTATATGAGTAATACTATTTTAACATTTAATAATGTTTAGGCCGCTATAATCGCCCTAAAATTTAAATGAAACAACATTTTTACACAATTTACACGTGTACTAATTACACACCATAAGAAGTTGCAGGGTTATTTTACCGACAGGATAAGCACAACTTCCTGCCCGGCACTAAGTTTAACGCCTTTAATATTTAACCGCTTGTTAATCGCCTTAAGCTGTGTAAATTGTGTGGTTTTTAGCGCTGATGGATAAAAAGCCTTTACCATCGCCGCTCCTGCACCGTCATACGCGAATGACACATCAGTATCCATATCCTCGCCGGTAGTGTTAAGCAGGTAAATAAAGTACTTATTGCCGCATTGTACCGTCTGCGCGTGCAGCCTGCCGGCGTTAACGGCAAATTGTACAAATTTACCATTGCCTGCTTTCAGCATCATATCGCTGATTTGCCTTACTCCCTTAAAGTAAGGCTCCATCTTTTGATCGTTGAAGAACTCCCACCACCAACTCATGGGTAATACAGGCGTTGGACTAAACATACCATACCATAACCCCCGCTTGAAATCAAAATTGGCCTCTTTGGTGTACTTAGGGTTGGCATCTTCCCATCTATACCCAAATTCGCCCACCACGTAAGGTTTACGATAGTTTTCGATGTAATCGGGATATATAGCAGGGATCTTTTCGGTGCGTTTATAAATATGCTTCTGGTTAAAATCCAGGTACGCAATCTGATTCATGCCGGCTATATCGCGATGCGAGACACTGGTGGTAACCAAATGTTTATAGGGGTCGATATCCTTGAGGTACCGGCTCATATCATCATGCCACTGGGTGATAAAATGATGCGGGATCAGGATGCTGTCTTCTTTGGTAAAGGCGGCGTTATCCACCTCGTTGAAAAACTCAATAGCGGCGATATTGGTACTGTATCCCCAGCGGGCGATTACGTACCTCAGCTTGTTCTTATATTTTTGCTTTGCAGATGTAAAGCTGAAAAAATCGGTTGGTGTTTTTGCCGGACCGCCGTTTAGCTGGTTATAGGGGCTGTTTTTCCAGCCTCCGTCTTCCATTAAATGGCCGTGCCAGTCCAGCGTAAGCATAAAGTATAGCCCAAGCGAATCGGTCATGTTCACTAACTCGTCCATGCGTTTGATGGCGCCGGGGTTAAAGTATTGGTCGGTATTGCTGTATCTTTTTGTCGACCGCACCTTTTGCCACTCCAGCGGCAGGTTCCAGTAACACATCCATGTCCTGAAGAAATTTGCGCCGTTCTTTGCCAGTTCGGACAGCAAACGATCGTAAGTATACTTGTCCTTTTCAAACGAGCGCGATTCCCAACCTACGTTCTCACCTATTCCCCTGAACAACTCACCGTTATCAAATTTAAATGTCCAAAGGTTATTCTTATGCAAAAATCCGCGTTTGGCAGAAGGCTGTACGGTAAATTTACCTTTAATGCTTTCGGTAGTTTCACCTTTGGCGGTCACGTTAAAATAATAACTGTAAACACCGGTTTCCTGTGCCGCGAAACGGGCCTTCCACGCAGACGAATTGCTATCGCCCCTATCAAAATAACAAGGCAGTACAAGCGGCTTGCCCGATGGGCTGGTAAGCACCATATCAACACTTACCTCCTGCTGGTCGTAAGGATTTTTAAAGGGAACGGACAGTTGAATATCCCACTCCGCTTTTTCATATTCATTTATTTTTTTGTTTACCTGGCTATAGGTGATACCGCCGGGTTGCGCGCAGGCATTGCCCACGCGCAGCAGCGATACTACAATCAATACACCAATCAATCTATAAAAGCTTTTCATTTATTATAAAGATAGTTTACCAGCCCGGCATTTTATCCAGGGTTACCACGTTTGGCGCTGTATATAAAGACTTTACCTGTGCATCTGTATTTGAAGAGAAGGTAAGTTCAGACCAGCTCATGAAGAACGCCCATTTAGGTTGTGCAGAAAGTTGCGCCGCGGTAGGCAGTTTATCACATTCGCCAATAGCAATGGGCTTGCCTTTTGCAGCAGCTACCATAATATTATATTTTGCCGTTGTATAACCACTTCCGTCGTAAAAATCAAGTGCTGCTATATCCCAGTAGTCCGAACCGGGGTTGTAAGCGTTCATATCAGTTTCCAGGGTACCAAAGTCCTGCATATCCCAAACCCATATCAGGTTGGTAAGGCCTTTGGTATTGGTCATGTAATCGTGCAGCTGCTGGTACAGTTTGCGCGTGCCGTTTGGGCCGGGCCTGCCACCCCACCAAAACGCGCCCTGGTTCATTTCGTGGTAAGGGCGCCACAATACCTCTACATTTTTGTCTTTCAACTGCTGCAGGTAAACGCACACTTCGTCAACCAGGTTTTTCCACTGGATGTTAATGGCGGTGCCATCGGTTAACAGGTCGTTCCATTGGGCATCGGTTAATTTGCTTTTAACGCCGCTGGCATCAAACCCGCAGGGCTCGGCCAGGGCTGGGTTGCATGAGTGCCACATGATGTTAACGATAGCCCCTTTTTTAAACTGGGCCTCCGCCTCGTTGATCATCAGCTGGCGGTTATTGATGTTATCCGCCTGAAACAGAAAATCGCCGCTCCACAGCGCAGGGTATTTGCCTGTTACGCTAAATGCTTTGTCTGTCCATGCTTTTGGGGTACTGTTGGGCTCGCGGTTATGGATACCCGAGAGCGTTTTGCTACCTGCTATGCTGTACAGGTATTTCAGCGATTTAAATGGGGTATTCGGCACAACCGGTGGGTCTGTAACCACAACCGGCGGATCATTTTTTACAGGTGTAATATTGTTCCCGCCATCCTTACCGCACCTTATTATCGAAAATAAGACAGCTACAGCTACCAGGCACATCAACGGAAAATATCTTTTTTTCATAAGGTCTGTTATTAATACTATCAACACTTTAATCTTTTTCAGGAATGCAGTTTATAATTTATACAATACAATATGCTACAGCGGCGCGCCCTGCAATGAGGTTCGCAGTACTTCTTTACAATTCCAATCATGGTTAACATGGTTAACATAATTAAGTTAATTTTTCGTTTAAAAATTTGATAATTAGATACTTATGTTAAAACCGTGTTAACCATCATTCGCTTTGATCTTTTCCTAAATATGGGCAGCGCCGCTGTGCGCATGTACTTTATTGTTTTTTAACATCTATCCAGTAAACACGTGGGTGCTTAACAAATTTGTCGTAATCCGAGTAGATGTTGTTCCAGTCGTCGGTACCGTTAAGCGTGAACATGAACGAGTTATCGGTAACCGTTCTTGATTTGCCGTTACCCAGGTCGGTAGTTGTGCCGGGGCTTACAAACGTTGCTGTAGTGGTTTTTCCGTCGGCAGACTTGAATATCACCTTATTGGCGTTGTAATCGTGTATCCAGGTACCCTCGCCTTTTGGTATGGTACGATAGAAATTATTTACATCTGTCGGCGGGTTCAGGATATACTTAAAGTCGGCGTATTTGCCGTCTGCACCGGCATTATTGGTAACAGTACCTGTTGTATTTCCTTCGGGTGTTACGCCGGTGTAAACAAAGGTAAGTGTGTTATCCTGTTCGGCTTCCGGGCCGCCAACCGCAGGCCATACCCACGGTTTATCGGTCATTTTTATCACACCGCCGCCGCCATACTCGGGGCCGGTACCACCGTAAACCACCAGGCTTTGCACGTTAAATGTGCCCAGTAAAGGCTCCGTAAACGGCACAAGCTCTACCGTCCAGTCGCGGGTTTCGCCCGTTTCAGCAGTTACTGTGTAGGTTGCCTGGTTATCGTGGGCGGCAAAGTCAATAGATGTGCCCGATTCAGGTTTTACAGTTGATTTATAAGATGTTTGAATATTGGCTTTAACGTTCTCGAACGTTGTTCCGTTCTGCATTAAAACGCGCACGGTAACTTTTGAGTTTGCTCGGTCGACCACAGCGGGGCCAACCTGTACCAAACCATCGCCAAGGGTTACAGCTTCAATGGCGCGCTCGTGGCTTTGAATGCCCTCTGAGGGATCTTTTTTACAAGCCCCCAATAAAATGATGGCTATGATGAATATATAATTTATACGTTTCATGATGATCTGCTTGCTTTAATTAGTTGTTTAGGTTAGGGTTCCTGTCTACCTCTGATTGCGGAATAGGGAAGAAATAAGGGTCGCCGGTTACCGTTTTGCCATATTTATCAACCAGGATATTTTCGATATTATGGGTACGGCGCAGGTCGAACAAACGCTGGCCTTCAAAACAAAGCTCCCATGAGCGCTCCTGAAGCACAGCATCCCTGAACTGCTTAACGCTTAAACCCGGCGGCAGGTCGCCTAATCCGGCACGGTTCCTTATCGCTTTTACAGCATTGTAACCTTCGGTTGTAGGGCCGCATGCCTCGGCATAAACCAGCAGCACATCCGAGTAGCGCAGTATAGGCGTGTTGCAGCTGGTTTGATCGCCGGCCTTCCAGCCGCTATCGTTAAACTTATTACTGAATGGCCTGGTGTACGCATCGTTTATACTCAGGTTTTGTGTTGGCCCTGTGCCCGAGTTGCCGCTGCCCACATCATAAATGGTTGATATGATCAGCTCATTTTTTCGTTTATCATTATTGTCAAAGCTGTTGTATAAAGCCGCCTCGGTCAAAAACTCATTAAAACCTCCCGGTACAAATACGCCGTTCGGCAGTTTGAAGTTAAGGTTTGGCATAAACATCTTTGGCAGTTTTGAGTACAAGCCTTCGTTGGTGCCGGTACGGTCGGCAGATGCATCCCACAGGTGCTCGGGGCCGTTCTTTTTGTTTACATCATAAATATCTACCAAATTTGGATCAAGGCCATAAACGCTTTGGTTATTTACTACCATGCCCGCGTACTCTTTTGCCTTGGCGTACATCGCGTCGGCATTTTCAACAAACTCGTAGCCCGGCGAACCGCTTTCCTTGCCTGATGCCAGGGTTAAGTACACTTTTGAAAGTAAGCCCCATGCCCCTACCTGGTTAACACGGCCCAGGCGGCGTACCTGGTCCATCATGCCTGCGGCTTTGGTCAGGTCATCGATGATCTGATCATAAATAACCTTCATTGATGATTTTGGCAAATTGGTTTTGCTTGGGTCGTCAACGGGTTCCAGATGCAATGGCACAGCGCCAAATAACCTAACCAGGTTAAAGTAGTGCAGGGCGCGCAGGGTGTAGGCCTCGCCCACCACTTCGTTGCGGGCAGCCTCGCTCATAGATGTTATTTTCGGCACATAAGCAATTACCAGGTTGGCGCGGTTTGCCCCCACATACGGCAACTGAAAGCCTGGCCTTAGCGTTGCGTTAACCGGCGTGGCGGCCAGCTTATCAAGCAGTACGTTATCTGCGCTTTTACCGGCAGCTATTTCGATATCCTCGGTTGGCGCTTCGGTAAGGGTGATAAAGTTACGCGAGTAATAATCCAGATCGGGTAATATGGAATACGCGTATATCAATGCCGAATTAGCATCGGCCTCAGTCTTATAAAAGTTTGCTGTCGACAGGAAACCGTAGGGCTTCTCATCGAGCTGTTTCCTGCATGCTGTAAACGATATTGCAGCCAGGATAAGCGCTATATATTTTAATTTTTTCATGTTTATTCAATTCTTTTTTTAGGGAATTAGAAACTTACGTTAAGGCCAAGCGAATAAGCCCGCGGCTTGCGATAGTTACCGCCAAATTGTCCGTTCTCGCCTACTTCAGGGTCGTAGCTCGGGTTAAATTTGGTAAAGGTGTACAGGTTATTACCCGAGAAGTATACCCTTAGGTTTGATATTCCTTTTACAAAATTTGGTTTAAAGTTGTAGCCCAGGTTTACGTTCTGGATACGCAGGAACGAACCATCCTGCACGTACCAGTTCGATGCGTAGTTTACACGGGTAGAGTTTACGCTCGGGTAAGTGTTGCTTGGGTTATCCGGTGTCCAGCGTTGCAGCTGCGCGCTTGGGGTAAACTTCGAGAAGTTAAAAATGTCGTTACCCTGCACGCCGTAAATCTGTGCCGAAAGATCGAACCTGTCGTACTTTAACGAAGTGTTAAAGCTATAAGTAAACTTAGGGTTAGGGTTACCTATGATATACTTACCGTTTTGCCCTACCGGCAGCGGGCCGCCTGCTATGTATTTGATATCCCCCGCTTTTTGGGTGGTGCCGTCAACCGGCGATGTACCGCCATCCTGCTGCACAATGCCATCAAACAGGTATCCTACAAATACGTTGGCGGGCTGGCCGTTTATATAATAATTTAACGGCGCGCGTATGGCCTCGATATCGCCCTGTGCAGCTTCGATGCTGTTACCGCCACCAATGTTCAGTACTTTGTTACGGTTAATACTTAGGTTACCACCTACATTCCAGCTTAGTTTACCTTGCAGTACCTGGGCGTTTACACCTAACTCAAAGCCTTTGTTATCAATAGTACCATCGTTGATCTGGATAACGCTGTAACCTGATGACAGTGCTATCTGGTTTAGGCGAAGCAGATCGGTAGTATGTTTGTAGTAATAATCTGCCGTAATGGTAAAGCGCTGGTTAAACAGGCCTATATCCACACCCAGGTCAAGCTGGCGGGTGGTTTCCCATTTAAGGCTTTTATTACCAAGGCCGTTAAACACCTTGCCGTTAACGTTCGATCCATCGTTGAAGAACGGCGGGCCGTAACCTGTTTGGAACCCCCCATCGGTAAAATATTTGTAGCTGCCCAATAACGACAGGGACTGATAAGGCGATATGCCCTGATTACCTACCAAACCGTAGCTTCCGCGTACTTTTAGTTCAGATATTTCGGGTATAGCTTTCATAAACGCTTCTTCGTTCACCTTCCAGGCTACAGCACCCGTAGGGAAGAAAGCGTATTTGTTGTTATCACCAAATTTAGACGAACCATCTGTACGGCCGGTAAACGTAAACAGGTAACGGTTAAATAAAGTATAATTGAAACGGCCGTAGTACGACTCCAACACCGTGCGGGTAAGGTTGTTACCTACTACGTAAGTAGTGGCGCCGGCAAGGTTCTCGTTGCCCAAAATATCGTTCACAAAGCCCTGGCCCTGTATAAACGATGTGCGCACGGTAGTGTTCTCATAACTGGTACCCGCCACAAAGTTGATGTGATGGTCTTTACCCAGATCGCGGTCGTAAGTTAAAAAGTTCTCTACAATAAGGTGGTTGGCGCTATAGTTATTCAGCTGGCCAAAGCCCTGAAACTGGTAACCGGTCCCGGTAGCATCGCGCGGCTGGTAATTATCGCTTATGGAGTTACCGTAGGCATTACTGATGCGGCTGCGCAGATTTAAACCCTTCATAATATCCCAGCTTATAAAAGCGGATGACAAAAGGTCGATAGTTTTGCTTTGGTTGGTAACCTCGTTTGCTATTTGCAGCGGGTTGCCATAGTCGTTACTACCAATGTGGAAATAGGTGCCGTCCTCATTATAAGCGGGAAAGATAATATTACGATCCACCGACAAGCCCTGTCCGTAGTTTTTTGTCCAGGTGCTTATCACGTTTATACCTGCGGTAAGGTTTTGTTTAAGCTTTTGCTCCAGGTTAACACGGCCGATGTACTTTTCGTACCCGTTTTTTATAGCCAGGCCCTGCTCGTTATAATAATTGCCCGATATGGCGTAGATGGTTTTATCGTTACCACCGTCGGCGGTAAGGGTATAGCTTTGTGATATAGGGTTGCGGTAAACCAGCTTTGCCCAATCGGTGTTGTATGGCCATTTGGATTTGTTTGGGTCAATACCACGCAGTTCGGCAACCGATGGGTAATAAGTACCGCCAATGGTTTGGCCAACATACTGCGGCGCCTCGCCACCGTTTATACGCGACTCGTTACTTAAAATGGCCACATCGGCCGGGTCATGAAATACGTCGAGCTTGTTACCTAACGTAGAAAGGGTGGTTAGTGCATTTAATGTAATACGCGCCTGGCCTTTTTTACCTTTACGTGTGGTGATCAAAAGCACCCCATTGGCCCCCCTGGACCCGTAAATGGCCGCTGACGACGCGTCTTTCAGTACTTCTACCGATTCGATGTCATCAGGGTTTACCTGTTTAATATCGCCGGCATCGCCCAATGGGATACCGTCAATAACCACAAGCGCGTTGGCATCGCTGCGCGAACCATAACCCCTTACGCGGATAGTTGCGCCCGCGCCAGGCTGGCCCGATGGCGCAATTACCTGCACACCGGCAATTTTACCTTGTAACAACTGGTCTACATTGCCCGACGGAACGCGGTTTAGGTCGCTGCCCTTGATAGAGCCTACCGAACCGGTCACATCGCGTTTTTTGGTAGTCCCGTAACCTACAACTACCACATCGTTTAGGTCGCGTGTGGCGTTTTGCAGGGTAACATCTAATTTAGTTTGCGATGCGTTTACCGGCAGTTCGCGGGTTTGCATCCCTATAAACGAGAAAACAAGGGTAGCTCCTGTTCCCGGCACAGATATAACGTATTTACCGTTAACATCAGATACCGCCCTTGTAGCGGTACCTTTTACTGCAATGGTAACACCCGGCAGGGTAATCCCCTCCTGGTCTGCTACCGTACCTGTAACCTGCCTTTGCTGGGCTAACACATTTGCGGTGCTAAAGCAAAGTAAGATCACACAAACAAATGTTGTGTAAAAAATTGTCCTCATAAATTTTTAATTGGTTTATAGCGGCAATATTAGTTTAGCCGCAAAACTTGTTATTACACTATAGTTACTAAGTAGTACACAAACGCGTTAAACCGCGTTACAATAGGCTTAAGGCATTATTTTTTCGTAAAACAAAGGGGCGCTTTTCTTATTAGCATAAATAAATAAACTAAAGGCTTCATTACATGTTTATTCATTTTGCATGAAGCGTAAAAACCTATATTTACAATATCGGGTAACCGTTATCGTTTTTTTTATTTACCAAATCATCTAAAACATGAAGTTTTTAAAAACATCTATTTTACCGTTCGCACTACTATTAGGTATAGCCGTTTTACCGGCTTGTTCAAAAAAAGTAATGAAACCATCGCCGCCCTTTGTAGCGCCGGCAAGCAATACGCCAACCACACCGCCACCAGCCCAGGAGAAACCTGCACCAGCGCCAGAGAAACCAGCGCCTGCACCAGCCCCCGCACCACCCGACTATAATTTTAGCAACATACAGTTTGAATTTAACTCAGGCATTTTAAAAACAGATGCCTACCCTATTCTGGATAAGGCTGCCGCCGAAATGAAAAAAGACCAATCGGTGAAATTTGTACTGAACGGCAATTCATCTGCCGAGGGTACCGAAGAGCATAACATGGCACTTTCGGTTGAACGCGCTAACGCTGTAAAAACCTACCTGGTTAATACCGGTGTAAACGGCGCCAACCTGGAAGTGAAAGGTTACGGCGAATCGAAACCCATCACCTCAAACGCAACCGAAGAAGGCCGCGCGTTAAACCGCCGGGTTGAAATAAAAAAACAATAAGTTTAAGTTATTTAAACTTAAGGGGCTAAGCATTTTAAAAAGTGTTTAGCCCCTTTTTATTGGTTGTAGCAGTTATATACTTTGCTATCTTTATAAAGCTTAAAACCTCAAAGATTGAATAACGACATCTACAACAAACTGCATGCAGACGCCTACATCAGCGATAATTCGTTTGAAAACCTCGGGCAAAAACACACCAAAAAGCTATTCTCTGTTCATTGGGAACTAAAAATTTTGCTTTACCTGGGTGTAATGCTGCTTACCGCCGGGTTGGGCATACTGGTTTATAAAAATATAGATACCATTGGGCACCAGGCGGTATTGGCCTTTATAGCTTTGGTAAGTATTGGGAGTTTTGCGTATTGCTTTAAATTTAAACCCCCGTTTAGCTGGGGCAAAGTAAAAGCGCCAAATACGGGATTCGATTATATTTTGTTATTGGGTAGCATCAGCATGGTAACTTTTATAGGCTACCTGCAATACCAATACAATGTTTTTGGTTTAAGTTACGGCCTGGCTACATTTGTTCCAATGCTGTTGCTGTTCTTTTTGGCTTATTATTTCGATCATTTAGGCATCCTGAGTATGGCTATTGCCGCCCTTGCCCTGTGGATGGGGGTATCTATCACCCCAAAAACATTACTGGCCTACGGCACTTTTAATAGCAGCGAAATTATTTCTACCTACGTGGTACTGGGCTTAATGCTGCTTGCGGCGGCTTATATAACCCAACGCTTCGATATTAAAAAGCACTTTAAATTCAGCTATCATCATTACGGGGTGCACGTTACATTTATTGCATTGCTGGCTGGATATTTTGACCGCTACGATACTGCTTTAAGCGTTTTATGGATAGTGATGCTTTTGGCACTGGCGGTTTATATTTATTTGGATGCTTATAAGGAAAGATCTTTTTATTTTATACTGCTCACCATTTTATACAGCTACTTTGCCTTAAGCTGCCTACTGGTGCGGTTACTTTACGCGCTTATGCGCGAAGGTTCCATTTACTTATTACTAATGTGTTTCATTGGGTCGGCCATTGGTTTAATATTTCTATTGATAAACGTCAACAAAAGCTTAAAGCACGATGATCATATATAACAAACAGTGGCTTGATAATAAATATATAACCGACCAGGTTACGGTAGATTACCACGAAGGCTATATCACCAAGGATGAATATATCAAAATAAAAGCTGCCCACCCTATAGGTTTTTATACGCCGGGGTTAATGGTGAGCGCGGGTTTATTTATATTAACTTTTATTATTGCCATTGTATCCCTCGGCTTAATAAGTGTAATAGCATCAGGTGCCGGGGCGCTTGAGAGCCCTGGGTGGCCTTTATTTTCAGGCGTAATATATTACATTACTTTAGAAATATTAACCAAAGACAAAAACTACTTTCACTCGGGAGTAGATAACGCGCTTTTATATTTTTCGGCCATTTTACTGGGGGGCGGTTTTATTTGGATGATCTCAAAAATGCACCTAACCGATGGCAACAACCTTTTGTCGGCCATGATTATTTTACTGCTTTGCGCCGCGCTTACCTTGCGCTTTGCCGATGTTGTTACCGCAGGTGCAGCTTGTGCAGCCGCATTTGCCTGTGTTTATTTTTTTTGGGAGATGGCGGGTAAAATTGGCGTGGCAACCATGCCTTTTATGATGATGATAGCGGCAGGAGCATCGTACTATTTATTCGACAAACTAAGCCATAACATCCGGTATATTTACTACACCAATTGCATTAGCATAGGTAAACTGCTAAGCCTGCTTACTCTGTATGCCGCCGGCAACTATTACGTGGTTAACACTTTAAATAATATGCTTAACGGCCTTGACGATACCCATACCACTATCCCGGTTGGTTTTATCTTTTGGATGTGGACCGCTTTGCTGCCTGTTGTTTACATTGTTTTTGGCCTTAAACAGAAAGATGCCCTGCTGATGCGTACAGGTATTGTTTTAGTTGGCGCAACGGTAGCAACTGTCAGAAACTATTACCATTTGTTACCCATCGAAATAATGCTTACCCTATCGGGAATTATTCTTTTGGCGGCAGCTTATGCCGTGATCACTTACCTTAAAAAGCCGCGTTACGGCATTACCTACGCCGAACCTGAAGAAACCAGCACCTTGGATAGCCTTAATTTAGAGGGTTTAGCCATTGGCCAGGCCGCATCGCATTTACCCCCTGCCGGCCAGGGGACATCTACCCCGTTTGGGGGTGGCAGCGGCGGTGGCGGCGGGTCGAGCGGTAGTTTTTAAAGCCCAGCTTTACTTTTTCACCAGATCTGCCGGGTTAACGGGATTGCTTAGCAGGTGTCCAAACAGTTCCCAGCGTTTTTCGGGGGCCTTTGCAGTGCCGCCGTTGCGTTCTATATAGCCTTTAACCAGGTCCTGCCCGTAGTTGTAATTTATAACATAACTGCGGTATTTTTTGATGAAGCTCATAGATTTATCAGCGGTTTCATCGTTCATTAAACAATACTTTTTAAGGAAGCTGCGGGCTTTGCTTTGGCTCATGGTTTCGTTTATCAAACCCCGCGCGGCTTCGTTGCGCGCATAGTTTAAGCGGCCTTTCAATTCTAATGCTTTAAAGTATGTGTCGACGCCGGCGGTATCTAATCCGGCCAGCGGCAGCAATACATTTTTGGCAAACTTTACCTTATCATCCCCCGGGAAAGCTACCTCGATACCATAATTGGCGCTGCCTTCGGCAATTAGCGATTGCGGACTGAACAACGGGTAAAGCGATATCTCTACCCATCCCCTGTCGTGATACAGGTTTTTCTCAAGCAGCATGTTATATACGTGGTGGCCCGGGTAACTTTCGTGGCTGCCCACATCAATAGCTCGGTCAATAAATATTTTGATATCAGTATTGATCTGTACCGTGCTTTGATACTTGCCTTTATACCAGTTGTAACCGTTCCAGGGTTTATCGGTAACATATTCTAACGCGAAGTTTTCGCCGGCAGGAAGCTTATAATGTGCAAGCGTGCGTTTGCGGGCCTCAGCAATGGCAGCTTTCATTACCGCATCCAGTTTATCTTTAGGGATAACAAATTTATTGGCCAGTTTCTGAAACCTGTCGTTTACATTGCCTTTACCCGGCAGCAGGCTATCCAGCTTATCTAAATCTGCTTTAAAATATTCTTCGGCGTAAGCCGGCGCTGCAACGCCAAATAATTCTCTCGATTCTTCATCGAACGAGCGGTACTCGCCGGCGTAAATTCTTACCCGCCGGCCAAACGCTATCAGCTGGTTATACATCCAGTGCGCCCTTATTTTGTTCGAGTCGACCTGCGAGCCGTCCGCCAGCAGCTTTATATCGTTCATTAACATGTTAATGCTGGCCAGCAGGCTATCCCGGGGGAAGGTTTTATCCGTAATTTCTTTCGGTTTCAACGAGTCGGGGCCGTAGTAGGCATCCACAAAATCGCTGTCGAACTGGCCAATGGTAAGGCCAAGGGTTACATATTGTTGCGCGAATTTATTCAGTTTTTTACCTTCGACGGTATCAGAAGCCTTCTGTTTGCACGACAGGGCGAACAAAACAGGTATCAACAGCAGTAGTTTTTTCATGGGCGGATGTTTGCGCCGCAAGTTAAGAATTCCTTTTTAAACGGATTTGCAATGGCCATTATAAGTACAATTAAAAGCCGCGGAAGAATTTTCTGAAAGTCCATCCATCATAAGCGTTTAAACCTCATCTTTGGTTATCTGATATGAAAAAAATCTTGCTTGTCATCTTATGCATTGCTCCTTTAGCAGGGTTTTGCCAAACCGGGGTAATTCGCGGCAAAATAACCAATACGCTAAGCAATGCACCGCTATACGGGGTAAGTGTAAGCCTGTTATCCGCAACAACCGGTACCGTTACAGATAGTGCCGGCAACTACCAAATAAGCCAATTAACACCAGGTTATTACACCCTGCAGGTGTCGTTATTAGGATACCGGACCAAAATAATTTATGATATCCAGGTTACCAATGCCAAAACAGCCGTTGCTGATATCAACCTTGACGAAGACGCGCAAACTTTAGATGAAGTAAAAATATCCGCATCAAAATTTTATAAACCGTTAGAAAGCCCGGTATCGTTACGTACCATTGGCGCTACCGAAATAAAACGCAACCCGGGGGGCAACCGCGATATAAGTAAAGTGATACAATCGCTGCCCGGGGTATCTTCGCCGGTAAGTTTCCGGAATGATATTATCATTCGTGGCGGCGCCCCTAACGAGAACAGGTTTTATATTGATGGCGTAGAGATACCAAACATCAATCATTTTGCAACACAGGGTTCATCGGGCGGGCCGGTGGGGCTTATCAATGTTGATTTTATAAACGAAGTGGATTTTTATTCGGGCGCGTTTCCGGCTAATCGCGGCAACGCTTTAAGCTCGGTATTCGAGTTTAAACAAAAAGATGGCCCAACCGACCGCCAGCACGCCACTTTAACCTTAGGCTCGAGCGATTTCGCTGCTTCGCTGGCGGGGCCGCTGGGCAAAAAAACCACCTTTATATCGTCTTACCGTTATTCGTACCTGCAAGGGTTGTTTAAACTGCTTGGCCTGCCGTTCCTGCCATCGTACCAGGATTTTCAGTTCAAATTAAAAACAAAGTTTAACCAAAATAACGAACTTACTATTTTGGGCCTTGGCGCTATTGACCGGTTTAAACTTAACCTGAACGCCAAGAACACCGAGCTAAACAGCTACACATTGGCCAACATCCCTGTTAATTCGCAAAATAACTATACAATTGGGGCAACGTATAAAAACTTTCGCAGCAACGGGTACAGTTTGTTTGTTTTAAGCCGCGATTTTTTAGATAACCAGGCAATAAAATACCAGGATAACAACGAAGCCGGCACCAAAACGCTGGATTACGTATCGCAGGAGATAGAAAATAAATTCAGGTTCGAGAACGTAAGCAGTATGAATGGCTACCGCTTAAATTTTGGCGCCGGGGCCGAATCGGCCGAATACAGCACCAACACGTTTAACCTGTTGCCCTTCGGCAGCAATATTTACACATCAAACATCAGCTTTTTTAACTATAGCTTGTTCGGGCAGCTAAGCCGCCCTTATTTACAGGACAGGCTTATGCTATCATTTGGCGTGCGTGCCGATGCCAATACTTTTTCGGGCAGGATGAATAACTTGTTAAAAACCCTTTCTCCGCGTTTATCAGCTTCTTATAATTTTACCGATAAAATAAGCCTTAATTTCAACACCGGTATTTATTATCAATTACCTGCTTATACTGTTTTGGGCTACCGCGATAAAAACGGTATACCCGCCAATAAAAACGTTGACTATATAAACAATAAACAACTGGTGCTGGGGGTTGAATATAATACGCAAAAAAATACACGTTTTACCGTGGAGGGCTTTTATAAAGCTTATAAAAACTATCCGCTTGAGCGGGTACTCGGCGATAGCATTCCACTTGCCAATCTGGGTGCCGATTTTGGCGTAGTTGGCAACCAGGAGGTTGTTGGGGCTACAAACGGACGTAGTTATGGGTTGGAGTTTTTTGCTCAGCAACGGTTGAACAAGGGGTTTTACGGTATACTGGCTCTTACGCTTTTCAAAAGCGAGTTTCAGGATAAAAATGGCAGGTATGTGCAGTCGTCATGGAACAACCGTTATATTTTAAGCATGACGGGTGGAAAAGTATTTAAACGCAACTGGGAGGTTGGCGCTAAATTACGGTATACAGGCGGAAGCCCGTATACGCCTTACGATATAAGCTCGTCAACATTGAAAAGCAACTACAGCATTTTTCCGCAGGGGATACCTGATTGGACGCAGCTTAATACAAGGCGTTTAAAAGATTTTTACCAGCTGGATGTTAGGGTTGATAAAAAATATCCGTTCAAAAGATTTACTCTTAATATATATGTGGATATACAAAACCTTACCAACAATCAGTATCAACTGCAAGCATACCTAGTGCCGGATAGAGATGCCGATGGAAACATAGCCGATGCGCCGGGAGATCCCTCACGGTTTAAGTCGAAATTGCTTGATAATAAGAGCGGAAACGTACTGCCAACCATTGGGGTTATCTTCGAATTGTAGGTTATACCCTGGGCAACCGCCAGTTATGGCGCACTGATAACAAGCGAAAGCTACAGATCAACACCACCGAAATAGATTCCGCGAGCTGCTTTTCTATCAATGGCAGTAAAAGAACATAGCAAATGCCGCCGGTAATACACGGAATGGCATACAACTCTTTATGAAACAGCACCGGGATGTGATTAAGCAGCATATCGCGCAGTACGCCGCCAAAGCAACCGGTAATAGTGCCCAGTGCTATGCAAGCGCCCGTACCCAGATGGGCATCCAACCCTTTTTGGATGCCTATTATGGCAAATAACCCCAACCCCAGGGCATCAAAAAGCACCAACGTTACCTTGAAGTTTTTAACCCGTTTTTTAAAAAGAATGGTTACCACCGTGGTTGCCAGTATGATGAGCGGGGTGCTTACATCCCGCAGCCACGAAACCGGTGTATTACCAATAAGTAAATCGCGCAGGGTACCACCGCCAATGGCCGTTACAAAGCCCAGAATGAATACCCCAAAAACATCAAGCCTTTTTTGCATCGCCGAAAAAGCGCCCGATACCGTGAAGGCAATGATGCCCAGTATCTCTATAACGGTTGAAAAGCTCAAGTGCATATGGTTTTAAAAGAATCAGGATATTTAGAGTCAGGAGAGGAAGGGAATACCTGTATTTCCCTTAATTCTTGACTTCCTGATTCCTGACTTTCATTTATTGCAAACCTAACTTTTTGCAGCGATATAACCATTCGCTTTGTTTTTCATGCTCATATAGCTATAATTGCGAAGTATTAAAATTTCTGCATCTATCATGACCAAGCAAAAAGGATTCACTACCACATTGTTACACGCCGACCGCTTACGTAAACCCGAGTTTGGGGCTCTTCACCAGCCCATCCATACTGCGGTAACCTGGGGATTTGATGATGTGCAGGACCTGGTGAACGTGTTTCAGAATAAAGCGAAGGGTTACGCCTACTCCAGGCAGGGCAACCCCACTACCGCCGCGCTCGAGAACAAGGTTACTATGATGGAGAACGGCCTGGCCTCGGTGAGTTTTGCCACCGGTATGGCAGCCATTATGGCTACCGTTTTTGCGCTGGTAAAAAAGGGCAGCCACATAATCGCCAGCTCGTACCTGTTTGGTAATACCCGTAGCGTACTGCAAACCTTTACAGAAATTGGTTTGGATATTTCATTTGTGGATGCTACATCTGTCGAAAATATAAAGGCGGCATACCAGCCCAATACCTGCATG
Source organism: Mucilaginibacter sp. 14171R-50 (assembly GCF_010093045.1). Taxonomy (NCBI): domain Bacteria; kingdom Pseudomonadati; phylum Bacteroidota; class Sphingobacteriia; order Sphingobacteriales; family Sphingobacteriaceae; genus Mucilaginibacter; species Mucilaginibacter sp. 14171R-50. The sequence continues at coordinate 152,995 of NZ_CP048115.1, forward strand.
GTTATGGTTGAAACTATTGCCAACCCCGCTACCCAAATTGCCGATATGGAAAACATCGGCAAATTTGCCCAGGAAAAAAACCTGATATACGTGGTAGATAACACCATGACCTCGCCTTACCTGTTTAAACCCGCAACGGTTAAGGCATCGCTTGTTATAAACGCGTTAACCAAATATATAGGCGGCCACGGCAACGCGCTTGGGGGCTGCGTAACCGATACCGGCCTTTATAACTGGGCCAACTACCCCGGAATAGCCCAAGTGTTACGCCAGCAAATAAAACCCGAACTTTTAGGCATAACCCAGATACGTAAACGCGGCCTGCGCGATGGCGGGGGAACCCTGGCACCCGAAGCAGCGCACACCATATCGGTAGGGGCCGAAACCCTTGCCCTTAGGTTAGAGCGCGCATGCGGCAACGCCGCCGCGTTGGCCGAGTATTTACAATCGCACCCGTTAGTAAGCAAGGTTTATTACCCGGGCTTAACAGACCACCCGCAGCACCAGCTGGCAAAAAAATTATTTAAGTTTCCGGGTGGGCTAATGAGCTTTGCTCTGAAAGACGGGGTGGATGTATTTGCGTTTTTGAACCGCCTGCGGGTGGTAATTAAAAGCAGCAACCTTGGCGATACCCGCACGCTGGCAATACCTGTGGCCCAAACCATATTTTTTGAACTTGGCCCCGAAAGGCGCGCAGAAATGGGCATCCCCGAGGGGATGATACGCCTATCGGTAGGTATCGAAGACCGTGAAGACCTGTTGGAAGATTTTAAGCAGGCTTTTGAAGAGGCTTTGTAAATTAATGATAACAACAGTTCCCCTCTCGAGAGGGGGCGCGCCTGATAGTGCGATTGCAGGGGTGTGTTTGTACGCTTTACTAAACCCTCCCGGCGGGAGGGAATCGCACATGGCCATCTCTTTATAAAACTATATCTGTAACATCCGATAATTACCGATAACGACTTTTAGAATATATTTATTTGGAGACGCAAACTGCTGCTTTAGCCGGATAAGTTGCTGCACGTGCCGGCTGGTTATTGCACTTACCCAGCAAGGTGTATATCACAATAAATATAACGATGGTAGACAGGCAACCACCGCCTAACTTTTTGGCGCCCCATGCTGCAATTATTCCCCTGAAAAAATTATTCATACTCTTTTTTTATATGCTAAACGCAATTTTTTGCAGATGGTTTTAACTGCTGTTAGGGCAGTTTCCTTTTTACGTTAAAGGTTTGTTCGCCGTAAACCACATCTTCGTCGGTAAGGCCCTGTACTACAATTTTAAACGGGCCGGCAATATCGTTGGTAAAAAACGTCAGATTGGTTTCTGCCGATGAACTTAAAGGCACCTGGTATTTCCAAAAAATGGTAGACTGGTAGTCCGGCGGTGCGTCTTTCTCTTTATCGTAATCTACCACATAAAACTCTTTATGGGCATAAATGCCCTTTAACCGCAGCATACTTGTATATTCTTTTTCTTTACGTAATATGCATCCGCGGTACACTATGTTTACATACTGCCCGCCTCGAAAAACTTTTACTACGTCCCCCTTTTTTAAGGGCTGGAACCTGTTATTGCCAAACGGGTGGTTGCCGCAGTTAAGGATATTATTAAAGCACACCCAATCGCCGCACTCGTTTTTACCCAGGTCATCATCAACGGTGAACCTTGGTAAGCTTGCAAAGAACTGGTTGCTTTTGACAGCCTTTATCTGCACCTCTTTTAACTGCTTTATTTTATTGGGCAGTGCCATCACCAAATCCTCGTTGCTGCCGCCCGATGCAGGCATTACGTCGTTATTGAATGTTAGCGTATCCGCCAGTTTTTGAGTAAAAGCCTCAAACGGGTTGTTAATGTGTATGGCGTAGGGGGCCGTTTTGGCTTTACCATTAATAAACAATATCATTTTTTTATCGGCGGGGGTAACCATGCTGCGCTCATTCATTTTAAAATGACCGCTGCTGTCGGTATGTACTATCTGCGCTAACGTGTCGGCAATGGCGCTTAAATCAATGGGCTTTTTTAATGGCTTGTTACTAAACGTGACGTCGCCATTATAGGCCAAGTTCTGATATTGCTGTATCGTATCCGCCATCTGCGCTTTCATCATTTCCGGCCAGGTGTAGCGGCTCCAGCCCTTTATCAGCAGCAGTTTGTTCAAATATTCCCTGTCTGTTGTTTCATCACCCATCAAATTATCTTTAAGGGGGATGTTTTGCAGCTGGCTTGTAAGGTAGTAATAGCTTTCGATGTTGTTAGTCAGTTTATAACTCATGCGGTTATCCTGCACGCAAGCCACAGAAACATAACCCGAAAGCGGGATACCGGCGGCATTGCCCAGCTTAATATTAAGCTTAACCTTTTGCCGTGTGTCATATTCCTTTTGGTCGGTTTTTACCTTCAAAACAGATCTTTTGTCATAATGCGCAAAAAACACACGCTCGGCATAAGGCCTTTCTATACTGTCTAATACGGTGATCATGGTTAAACCACGAGGCAGGTCGGCAACGGCAAATTTAGCTACCAGCCCTTCCGGGTAGATCTCTTCTTCGCGCGACGCAAAAACCTCACGGTAGTTATGCAATAGTATTTTTACTAACTGCTGCCTGGTGCTTTGCAATTTAATGGTAATACTATCGGGCGACAAAGCATCCACAACCTGTAGTACCAGCCCCTGCGCCAAAGCCTTTGGCAAAGCGCAAACGGTATCTATCACCCCTGCGCGCGACACTTTTACCTGGTAACCGGCACCTTTTTGAGGCGCCAGCTTAAACACGCCCATTCCGTAGCTGTCGGTAGATATTGTATCCACAGGCTTACCGTTTTTAAGCACAATACCCTTAATACTCAATGGCTCGCCTTTAGCGCCTTTAGCTTCCCAGCCTATGTTGCTGGCTTTGCCGGTAACCAGGTTACCCCCTTCGGGGTAAAACCTTATTGTAGCCTTTGCTTTGCGCACCGGGAGCGCGATACGGATACTTTCCTTTAGCTTTCCGTCGCCAACGTCGGCCCTTAAAACATGGCTGGCCTCTGATACCTGTCCCTTATCAAGCGTAAGGATATGTTCGCCGGTAACGCCTGTTTTTGCAGTAGCCAGCACCGCTCCGCGGCGGGTGTTGCTCATTCTATATTTTACAGGCGCCTCTATTAAGGGCAGCTCTTTTGATTTTGCCGTAAGCAGGGTGCTTATTTTACCGGGCGGGGTTTGGGCGCTGTCTATCAAATTTAATGATAGGTTAAAGGCCGGCGGATTTGTTGTTTTAACGGTTATTGCCTGCTTAAAAAAAGCCTGGGGTTTGCCGTTTACCAACCTATCTGTATAAGCTGCCAGGTGGTAATTACCGGCAGCTACCGAGTCGGGGATATACATACTGCCAAAACTAAGGCCGCCATCCATAATAAAATTTGCCTGGGTGGCTATTTTATTATCGTCATCACTAATAAGCGACACCGAAAGGATATGATGTTCTTTAACCTTATTAATATCCGAGCTGATGAGATACCCGGTAAACCATATCTCCTCGTTGTTGGTGTAGATGTTTTTATCGAAATGAATAAATAAAACGGGCGACTGGTCTTTTAGCCCGTACAAATTCATTTTCGCAACAAGCGTATCCGAAAGTTCAGCCTCGTCCTGCGCAAGAAGTGCCGGCGACGCCATAAAAACAAATAATACGCAGCTGATGAGGCGAAAAATAAACTTATCCATTGCCTAAAAATAACAATAAGTTTATAAAAACCCCGACTGATGCCTGCTGTGCTTTATAAATAATTACACCTTATAAACAGGGTTATGCCTTAAACGACGATGCATTTTTTACCACATCCAGATACGATTTTTCCAGATAGACCAACAATTCGGCAAAGCCAATAGGTTTAGACATAAAGTAGTTCATACCGGCCTGCAGGCATTTCATTTTATCCTCGGGCATTGCGCTGGCCGTCATGGCAATAATAACGGGTTGGTGGGAGTTTTGCCGCCGTATTATTTGGGTGGCCTCTAAACCGTCTAACTCGGGCATCTGTACATCCATTAAAACCACATCGAATTTTTCCATCTGCGTTATGTCCACCGCTTCGCGGCCGTTAGCTACCATAAAAGGTTCGTACCCAAATTTCTTTAGTATCTGTTTAATAACTTTTTGGTTGATCAAATTGTCTTCGGCTACCAATATTTTCAATGGGAACTTTAGGGCAAAACCGGAAGAAACAGCCTGCGGAACCGGATTATGCGCGGGCTGATGCTGCGCCGAGGGCTCGTCCGCAGGCAGCCGGCATAGCATGCTAAAGGTTACTTCGGTACCAACATCCAGCACACTCTCGATATTCATTGATCCGCCTAACAGTTCAACAAGGCGCTCGCAAATAACCAGGCCGAGGCCCGTGCCCCCATATTTGCGTGTTGTAGACGAATCACCTTGAGAGAATGGCCTGAATAAGCGCGAAAGCTTGTCGGGCGATATGCCAACGCCTGTATCTTTAACATGGAAGGATATTTTCGCATCCGCTTTATCTACATAAAGTAATTCTGCGGCAACAGATACCGTGCCCGCTTTAGTAAACTTTAGTGCGTTGCCTATCAGGTTTATCAAAACCTGCTTTAACCGTAGCTTGTCGCTAATCACCTTTTCGGGGATGTTCTGGTCAATTGAACAGGTAAGCTGTATGTTCTGTTTAACGGCTTGCCCGCTAAACAGCTTTAGTACTTCGTTGATGCATTCCTGCAGGTTAAACTCGTGAATATCAAGTACCATCTCACCCGATTCTATCTTCGAGAAATCGAGGATATCGTTTATTACGTTAATAAGGCTTTCGCCGCTTATGCGGATGGTTTCTGCATATTCGCGTTGCTCGGGGTCAAGCCTGGTTTCGCACAATAACGATGCCATACCCATTACACCGTTCATGGGGGTGCGTATCTCGTGACTCATGGTAGCCAGGAAAATGCTTTTGGCGCGGTTAGCCCGTTCGGCCTCCATTCTGGCTTTCAGTTCCTGTTCGCGCTGGCCTCTTAGTTCTTCGGATTGTGCCTGTAATTCTTCGTTTATGGCGGTCAACTCCTCCGACTGGTCCTGCAACTCGTTTGCCTGCTTTTTGATCTCTGCGGTGCGCTGTTTAACAATACGTTCCAGCTCGGCTTTTTTTGAGCGTATATCGCTTAAGCGGTACCGGTAATAACCATACAGTAAGCCGGCAACAGTTATCGCAGCCAAAATTTTAAACCACCAGGTCATCCAAAAAGGGCCTGCTACAATAATGCGTAGTTGCGCGGGGGTGGTGTTCCACACGCCGTCGTTGTTGGCGGCCTTTACCTTAAAAACATATTCGCCCGGGTATAAATTGGTATAAGTTGCCCTGCGCTGCGTACCTACATAATTCCAGCCGTCTTCAAAACCTTGTAACTGATATGCATATTGGCTTAAACCCGGTAAGGTATAACTTAATGCCATGTACTCAACCGTAAAAACCGATTGCTTGTAGTCGAGCTTTATCTCTTTTGTTTGGCTTATAACCTGTTTAAGCGGCGAGCCGTTACCAATGGGTAAGGCCTTATTAAACAGCTGAAAACCGCTTATGATTATTTTGGGTGGGTGGCTGTTAACCGGCAGGTTCGACGGATCGATTATATTAAAACCGTTAAGCCCGCCAAACAACAATTTGCCGCTTTGGGTTACCAGGCCGGCGCCCTTTGAAAACTCGGGGCCCTGCAAACCGTTAAGATTTGTAAAATGCCTGAAACTGCCGGTGCCGGGTTTAAAACGAATTAACCCGTTTGTTGTGCTTACCCAGATATACCCATATTTATCTTCGGTTATTACGTTTATGATAGAATACACGTCGCCATTAGGGAAGTGATAACCTGCAAAGTGTTTGCTTTTGGCATTGTACAGGTTTAGCCCCCCGCCTATTGTACCAACCCACAAGTTACCCTTGCTATCCTCAAAAATATCTGATATGGTATTATTGGTTAAACCGGCATTAAACGTTTTAAACTGTGTAAAATTATTTTTACCCGGGTTATATAAGTTTAGTCCGTCATAGGTGCCTACCCAAACGTTGTTCTTCCGGTCGCGGTAAATAACGCGCACATCGTTGTTGCTCAGGCAATGTAGCGTATCCTTCGTGTCGTACTTGTACCGCTTTGTTACCAAACCGCTATGTATAACATTTACGCCCCCTTCATCAAGCCCCACCCAAATATCATTGTTCTGGTCCTGCATTAACGAAAACACTATATCGCTACTGATATTTTTGGGGGTAAGGCCCTTTGAATAGTGCGCTATTTTTTTGGTTTTACCCTCAAGTACATCTAAACCGTTGCCATAAGTGCCTGCCCATAGCCTGTTATCTTTATCCTTTAAAAGCGCGAGTATCTTACTACCGCTTATGCCAATATTATCATGGGTTATTTTTTGTGTTGCCTTGTCCATGTAGTTTAGCCCCCCGCCGTCGGTACCTATCCATATATCGGGGCCAACCTCGGCAAAACACAGCGCATGATTGTTGGTTAACGCGTTTACGGCACCTCTTTGATTTGAGAATTGTAAAAACGAAGGGACATTGTTATCGTATTTCAGCATGCCCGACTCAAATGTTCCAACCCGCAGTATACTCCCGGTATCGTAAACATAATTAACCGAGTTTACCTTGTTATTAAATTTGTTATAACGATGGTCAAACGTATGAGTAGTTTCATCAAAAAGATCTAATCCTTCCTCGGTACCCACCCAAAGTTGGTGTCCGGATGCCAAGGCAAGGCTAAATACCGAATTATGGGTTATTGAATTTGGATTATTGGCCTGGTGGCTGTAATGCGTAAACGATTCCGCCGCGCGGTTAAACAGGTCAAGCCCGCTATCCGCAGTAGCGATCCATATATCCCCGTTATTTTTTACAAGCAGGTTGCGTATATGATCAGTAGCGATGCTTTTGCTGTTTGAAGCGCTATGAACATATTTTTTCTTCTCCCCGGTTTTGTAATTAAACCTGACCAAGCCGCCATCTGTACCCAACCACAGGTAGCCGTATTTATCTTCCTTTACCGAATAAATATGATGGTCGGCAATGTAATCCTTGTCCTTTTCGTAAAAAAACCGGGTTACCTTATGCGTTACCGGATCGAGCAGGTTTAAACCCGAATAGGTGCCCACCCACATGTTGTTTTTGCTATCGCGATAGATGCTGTTGATATCATCGTTAGATATGGTGGTGACAACATTTTTATTTGCGGTAAAGTTTATAAACGAATCGGTGTTCCGGTCATACAAACTTAGGCCGCCGCCCCCCGTGCCAACCCATAAGTTGCCCGCGGCATCTTCGGCAAGAACATTGATGTTGTTGACCCTTAACGAGTTTTTATCTTTGGCGTTGTGGCGGTAAACTTTAAAACCGTACCCGTCGTAACGGTTAAGGCCATCATCGGTAGCCAGCCAGATATAACCTACCCTATCCTCAAAAATAAACTTAACGTTACTGTGCGACAGGCCATCGCTGATGCTCAGGGTAGTTTTATAGGCATTTTGATATTGCGCGGAAACCTTTACAGATATTACAGATAAGGCACTTATTATTAATATGATAAACACCTGTACAGGCCTTAAAGATCGTCTGCTCATTAAATACTACTTTTTTAAATACTTAAACACGCTCGTACAGAACTAATTAGCAAGCAGAATAATAACTTATTGAATTTAGATTTACTGGTTTGTACGAAAGTAATGTATAAAGGTTGTAAATTTTCTTTACATGAAAGTATTTAACACTATTTTTTTTCTGCAAGTAAAATATCTGTCAATCAGACCATTATTACAACAAAAAAATAAGCTATAACTTAATATTAAGGAAAAAGGTTTATAAATAATAATATGACAAACGCTATTTATTGTAATACCGGGGTTTGCGTATCGGCGATTATATTACCGGCTATTTCATTGTTGAAAGGTGCAATATCCTGGATAGTGCGCGATGGATAACGCCTGGTATCGAATTTGCCCGTCCAGTCGGCGTTTTTACTGCCGCCAACTAAAATACCCGTAATGCAATGGCTTATCTGGTTGTTTTTGATGATGCAATCGCTTGCTGCTATGTAAAAACCGGTGTCTGCCCTTCCTTTGGCCATGCCGTACATCAGCCTGATGGCTATGGGCAATCCTTTAAAAGTATTGTTGGTAACGGTATGGGTGGTGCCGTTAACGCGTATGCCTCCTGTACCGCCTTCAAAGCTATTGCTATCTATTAAACATTCGTGGCCGCCGCGCATTACCAGTTCGCCGTGGCAATCTTCAAAATAGTTATTGATATACTTATTACCCGATGCCTTGTTACTGATCACTTCCGGCTCGCCGTTGCAGCGTATAAAGCGGTTATCGCGTACGGTTGTATACGAGTAGCGGTTACCTAACAGTATGGGGTCCTGCCCTATTTGTACACATTCGCCGCCGTTGTTACCCTTCCAGGTTACGCTGTCCTTATCCATAAAAGTGTTATGATCTATTAGTGTATGTAACGACACCTCGTTCGGGCCCACTCTTACCTGTACTTCCTGGTTGTTAAAATTGCCGCTAAAAGTGCAATGATCTACCCGGTTATGCTCGCCCTGCCCGGATACCGCCACTATAGGCATAAACTGAGCATTTACTGTATTCCTGGTAAAAACGCAATCGGTTACCCTGCAATATTTAGCGGCCTTCATTTCAATAAGCACCACGTTAGCGCTTTTTTCTTTAAACAATTGGCAGCCTTCAAATTTTAAACCTCTAACTTGTATGTAACTACCCGTTACCTCTAGTACTGCCTGGTGCACCTCGCCCGTAAATACCGCCTTGCCTGTACTTTCGGCCCTGATGATAATAGGCTTGCTGACTGTACCATTACTGTTAACAGCAGCGGCCCAGCCCTGGTAGCTGCCATTGGCAATTACAATTTCATCCCCCGGCTGCACAATAGCCGCAGCTTTGCTGAACTCACCGGGTGTTTTTACTTTATATTTTTTGCCAAAGCTTACCTGAACGCACAGGCAGGCAAGTGTTACCAGTAAAATCTTCATTAAATTTATGTTGTTTATAGTTTTATCCACGGCAGTAGGTGTACTTAATCAAAAGATCATACGTGCGTTAACCAAATACCGGCCCCGCTATGCGCGGGACCGGCGAAATGGCACTTACTCACTATATTAATTAACCATGTTTCGGTTCGGGTGCAGTTTACACTGAGATAGTACGTAAACCGCAAGGTCTGCCGCTGCTTTATCATTATCGAAACCGGCGGGCAAACGGCCGTTAACATATTCGTTATACAGCCAGGGGTCGCCTATGGCTATAACAGTGCCTTTGCCATATTTAGTTATGGCTGCTATCGCGGTACCGTTCGCAGCTTTTAAAAGCGGCTTCGCCCGGCCGGATAAACCTATGCTGCATGCATCTTTTATAAAAGCCTTTTTTGATGTTTTAAAAACGGGGTTGTTGTTTATCAAAACCGCGCCATCTTCAAAATGGGCATCATCAATTACATGGCTTTGCATGTCGTTGTTAAAGTGCATGCCAAACTTGCCGGCAAGCAGGTTAAAATGGTTTAACTCCACATTGGCGCTATCGTTGGCCATCATGATAAGCACACCGCCGGCCTTTACCCACCGGGCAATATTATCGGCATCGGCCTGCTGTATGTAGTTGGGGTTCGGGTTCTCTTTCCGGCTATCGGGGTCAACAATAATATATACCGATGTGCCCTTTAAATTTGCTGCCGTTGGCGCCGTATCCAGTCTGCTTAAAGTTGCCCCCTTTGATCTGAAGATATCGCCCCATACCGAGAACCCTGAATTGGCGGTATCCTCCCATAAGTAATGAAACCGCTCGGTTTGGCCGCCCTTTGTTTGATGTGTTTCGTGGTTAAAAAAATAATCAAGGGTAACGGTTTGTGCCATTACCGTGCCGGTAACTAAATACAAGGATATTATAACACCAAAAAAACTGCGTTTCATGCTTTGTAAATAACCGGGTAAATAAGCAGCGTTTATAATTGGTAATTAAGCAACTGCGAATCAAAAATACCCTGATTACCATACCGGTGGCATGTTTAAGGGATATTTATTTACGATATCGTTTTCGCTGCGGCCTGGCTAACTATGATGTTTTGCGCGCGGTTGAATGGCGGGTAACCAGTTGGGTAGGCAATACAATAGTTTCAAACTCGTGTACAGGGCGTTTTGATAAAATAAGGCTTAACAGCATTTGGGTGGCCTTTTGCCCCATTTCAAAACCCGGCTGATAAACCGAGCTAAGCGAGGGGTTCAGCGCGTCGGCCAGGGTGGTATTGGTGTAGCCTATCAGGGCAATCTCCTGCGGGATCTTTATTTGCAGTTTATTCAGCAGCAGCAAAGTGGTGGTGGTTATCCTGTCGGATGTGGTGAAGATCGCGTCGGGTTTTTCTTTCAGCGATAGCAGTTCGTTCAGCGCGTTCTCAATTTCGCCCACATCGCGCCCCCCATGCGGGCAGTGTTTAATGTATTCATCGCCCATAGTTATGCCTGCCTCCTCAAGCGCTTTACTGTACCCGGCAAAACGTTCTTTGGTGATAGAAATATTTGGCGGGCTGGTAATATGCGCTATCCGTTTATAGCCTGAATCCAGCAGGTGGCGGGTGGCGTCATACCCTCCTTTAAAATTATCGGCAATTACTTTATGGGTGTCTATCTCGTCGGTTATGCGGTCAAAAAAAACAATAGGCAAGCCCTGGCGGTGCAGCTTGTGCAGGTGTTCAAAGTCTTTGGTCTCGGTAGATAATGATATCAACAGTCCATCAATAGACCGGTGTGTAAGGTGGTCAACGTTTTTTACTTCCAGGTCGAACGATTCGTGGGTTTGGGTAATGATCACATTGAAGCCTGCCTCGTAAGCTACGGATTCGATGCCGTTGATCACCTGCGAGAAAAACTGGTTTTCGATTGTCGAAACTACGATACCGATTGATTTGCTATGCCCCTGTTTTAAGCTTTGGGCAATGGGGTTTGGCCGGTAGTTGTGCTGCTCGGCATACTCAGTTACAAGCTTTTTTGTATTCTCGCTGATCTCGTAGCTATCCCTTAACGCCTTTGATACGGTAGAAACCGAGAGGTTAAGCGCCGTAGCTATATCCTTAATTGTAATACTGTTAAAATTCATATTAGGTTAATGCCAAGCAAACACCATCAATACTGTGCTTAACATTTCACCAATGTAATAAATCTTACTTGTTTATGGAAATATCAGGTTACAGTTTCACCACCTTCATCCTGGGGGTTAACAGGTGCATAATGAACCAGGCGAGCAAATAAGCGCAGGCGCACATGGTGAAAATAATGTTATAACCCGCGGTGATATTACCCGATGCCTTGGCCGAATCTAATATCCAGCCGATAAAGAACGGGAACGCTATACCGCCTACGGCCCCCGCCATACCCCCTATACCCACAACCGAGCTTACCGCCCGTTTAGGGAACATATCTGATGCTGAGGTAAAGATATTGGCACTCCAGGCCTGGTGGGCCGCTGCTGCCAGACTTATTAACCCCACAGCCTGCCAGATATTGGCCGCATACCTTGCCGCAAATATGGGCACTACGCACAACGCGAAAATGAACATAGCAGTTTTACGCGCCCTGAATATGGGCATACCGCTTTTAATGAACCGCGACGATAAATATCCCCCGCCTATGCTGCCGATAGTTGTAGCGGTATAAACCAATACAAGGGGCAGGCTTGGTTTGGTAAGGTCAAGCTTGAAGGTGCTTGCAAAGTACGATGGCAGCCAAAACAGGAAGAAGTACCAGATGGGATCGGTGAGGAACTTGCCCGCCACAAACGCCCATGTTTGCCTGATGCCGAACAGCCGCACCCATTTTATCTTTTCCTGCGGGCCGTCTTCCGCGGCTGGTTCGTCAACATCACTGTGTATGTGCTCAAACTCGGCACTGTTAATCTTTTTATGCTTTGACGGAACCTCGTAAAATATCCACCAGAATATCAGCCATAAAAAACCGATGGCGCCGGTTATGATAAAGGCCATCTGCCAGCCGTAAATACCCAGTATCCAGGGAACCATTATGGGTGCCGCTACCGCGCCTATGTTCGCGCCCGAATTAAATATCCCCGTTGCCAGGGCACGCTCCTTTTTGGGGAACCACTCGGCAACAACCTTAATGGCCGCCGGGAAGTTACCCGACTCGCCAAGGCCCAACGCCGCCCTTACCGCGCCAAAACCTAAAGTTGTTTTTACAATGGCGTGCAGCATGGCCGCCACGCTCCAAAAAATGAGCGATATGGTGTACCCCAGTTTGGTGCCCAGCTTATCGATAAAGCCGCCAAAGGCCAGTAAGCCAATAGCATAAGCCGCCTGAAAAGCCATAACTATGTGGCTGTAATCTTCTTCTGTCCAGTTAAATTCTTCTTCAAGCTTTGGTTTCAATAAGCCGATAACCTGCCTGTCGAGGTAGTTAATGGTCGTGGCAAAAAACAGCAGGATCACAACGATCCACCGGTAGTTGGTTTTTTTGGTATCGGTCATAATTGGTTTTGTTATCGTGCCGACTTTACTAACTGTAATGCCCGCAACGTTTCTGTATATAACTGGTCGTACGCTTTGTTCTCGAGGATGCTCTTTGTGATCAGCTTGCTGCCCATCCCAACAGCCGATACACCCGCGTTAAACCATCCCGTAATATTTTCCAGGCTCATTTCTACTCCGCCGGTAGGCATCATTTGCACCCCCGGGAAAAGGTCTTTAACCGCCGATACGAACGCAGGCCCCAGTATATTGGCGGGGAAGAGCTTCACCATTTTGGCGCCAAGCTCCTGCGCTTCGTAAATTTCAGTGGGCGTCATACAGCCCGGTATCCAAAGCAGGCCGTGTTTTGCGGCAACCGCTGCAACCTGGTGGTTAACCAGCGGCGATATTAAAAAATCCGCACCGGCGGCGGCAAGCAGTTCGGCCTCGTCGGCAGATTTAACGGTACCGATGCCCAAAAGCAAGCCCGGCAATTGCAGCTGCTGCTTTTTAAGTGCCTTAAAATTATCAAGCGCTGCCGGCCCACGGTTAGTATATTCAATGGCACGGATGCCTGCCTTGTAAAGGGTTTCGGTAACAGCTATGCTCACTTCGCGGCTTTCGTTATAGTAAAGCGGCAACACACCTTGTTCTACAATACTATCCTGTACCTGCTGCTTAGTTGTCATTTTTAATGGCTTTGGTTATTTCGTCAACAGTACTTTGCGTGGCATCGCCCTTAATAAATAATTTTTCGAACGCGGCGGCAGTGGCAAAACTCAGCGTTGCCAAAGGCTCCATTTTTTCCTGATATCCGTATATCAGCCCGGCCATAAAACAATCCCCGCTGCCTACTTTATCAATTACTGTGTCGGCGGTATAGTCGGCCGAGTTATATAGTTGCCCGTCCTGGTATAAAGCGGTATAGTATTTTATGCCGCCTTTATCATCGAACCTGAAGGTATTGGCAACTGTTCTGCATGCAGGGAATCTTTCCATTATCTTTTTCGAACTGCTAAGCGCTTCGGCGAGGTAGTTTTCTTTTGTATCACTATCTGTCAACTGCGGACTAACCGGTATGCCTAATAAGCTTTCGGCCGCCCAAACATTGCCCATTACCATGTTGCAATATTTTACCAGTCGCGGCATAATTTGCTCCGGCTCCTTGCCATACTTCCAAAGCTTTGCACGATAATTAAGGTCGATAGATATGGTGATGTTTCGTTTGGATGCTGCTATCAGCACCTCTTCGCAAAGGTCGGCCGTTTGCTGCGTCAGCGCCGGGCAGATAGCGCTGAAGTGAAACCAGCTTACACCTGTTAAAACCTGGTCCCAATCAATAACGCCGGGCTTTAATTCGGCAAATGCCGAGCCTGCACGGTCATAGATCACCGCGTCGTGTTTCATGTCGGCACCGCTGGTTAAATAAAATAAACCCTGGCGGCCTGCACCTTTATGGATAGCCGAAGTATCGATGCCCCTTTCGGCGACATAATTAATGATCTGCTCCGACAAGCTGTTATCGGGCATGGCGGTAAAATACTTTGTTTTAACATTCCACAAAGCCAGCGCGGTAGCCACGTTCAATTCGGCGCCGCCAACATAAACCGGCAGGCTGCTGCTTTCAAGCCAGTTGCCGCTTGCATCAGGGCATATCCTGAGCAGCAGTTCGCCAAAGGTTAAAACCGTGTCGTTACTTTGCGTGCCTGTTTCCATTAAACTCCTCCAAATATCGAGAACCCGCCGTCAACACATATCATAGAGCCGGTTACAAATGCCGATGCGTCGCTCAGCAGCCAAACCAGCGCGCCAATCAGTTCATCCGGGTGGCCAAAGCGTTTAAACGGCGTTTGCTTAATAACTAATGCGCCCCTGTCGGTGTAACCGCCTTCGGGCTTTGTTAAAAGGTTACGGTTTTGTTCTGTTAAGAAAAAGCCGGGAGCAAGGGCGTTCATCCTTATCGCATCGCCATAACGGTTGGCCAGCTCAACGGCAAACCATTGATTATAGCAATCAACCGCGGCCTTGCCCATATTGTAGCCCAATACCCTGGTAATAGCCCGCTTGGAGTTCATGGATGATATATTAACAATACTACCCTTGCCTGTTTTGGCAATGGCTTCGCCAAACACCTGCGTAGGCAGCAGGGTGCCCCAAAGGTTTACTTCCATTACTTTTTTCATCCCGTTAAGGTTCATATTGAATATGTCCTCATCGGGCTGCAGCACACCTTCGGGCATGTTGCCGCCCGCGCCGTTAACCAGCCCGTCTATGCGGCCAAATTTATCAAGCACCGCTTTAGCGGCGGCTTTTAAGTCGTCTTCTTTCAGCACGTCGGCAATCAGCGCGATGGCCTGGCCGCCGCTTTTATTAATAGCTTCGGCCCTTTCTTCGGCAACCTCTTTGTTGCGGCCCAGTATCCCTACGGCGCCTCCGGCTGCTACAATGCCATCTATAAAAGATTTGCCCAGTATGCCTGTGCCGCCGGTTACAACAATTACCTTCCCTTTTAACGAAAAATTATTCTCCACTGTGCTTATTTCTATTTTATGTTATCAATGCTGATGGCATCCATATCGGTATAATCCAGGTTTTCGCCTGCCATGCCCCATATAAAGCTGTAACTGCCGGTACCTGCCCCCGCGTGCATGCTCCACGGCGGCGATACAACAGCGCCGTAATTATCAATTAATATATGCCTGGTTTCGGCTTCCTCGCCCATCAGGTGAAACACCCTTTGCCCCGCGGGGATATCGAAGTAAAAATAAGCTTCCATACGGCGGTCGTGTACGTGCGGCGGCATGGTGTTCCATACGCTGCCTTCGTGCAGTGTAGTTAAACCCATAACCAGCTGGCAGCTTTTTATGCCGCCCGCGCCGTTATGTATATATTTATTAATGGTGCGCTTGTTAGCGGTGGCGCTGCTGCCGGTGTGTACCTTTTCGGCCTGCTCAATGGGCAAAAAGGTTGTTGGATAAGTTGCATGCGCCGGCGACGATAGCAAATAAAACACCGGCGGCGTGGCGGCATCAACTGCGGTAAAGCTTACCTGTTTTACGCCTTTACCTATATACAGGCAATCCATTTTCTTCAGGTCGAAAGTTTGGCCGTCGGCAGTTACCCGGCCATCACCGGCAACGTTGATGATGCCTAACTCGCGGCGTTCTAAAAAATACCCGGCTTTGAGGTTATCGTAATTTTCAAGTACTAAGGTTTTACTAACCGGGTGTGCACCGCCTATTATCATGCGGTCGTAATGTGTGTAAACGCAGTTTACCTGGTCTGCCTTTACCAGGTCGTCAATTAAAAAGCGGTCGCGTATCTGTTCGGTCTGGTAGGTTTTAAAATCACCGGGATGAACGCTATGTATTACTTTCAAAACAGGAAGTGTTAGAGTTTAATGTATAATGTTCAGCAAGTCTACAATTATGATATTTTAATTTGAAATAAACGTGTTGTTATTTCTACGCAAACGTTATCGAAAACTTTCGCTTACTAAATTAATATAAAATACACGGCCTTTACTATAACGTTTGCGTAGAATTAGTGGCAGCCACCGGCTGATATTTAAACTATTTCCTTGTAATATTGACCTATGGCAGCGCAGTTCAGGCATAGCCGCCGGGTGCATTGCTTGTTATAAACCAATTGAATAATATCATGAAAGTTAAACCTTTATTTCGGCTAACAATAGCTGCTATCAGTTTTATCGCGATGGAAAATACAGCAATGGCCCAAACCGGCACCGGCAATAATGTTAACCCCAAAACCGCCCGGGATTGGGTACAAAGCAATAAATGGAAGAACGGCTTAAAATTAAACTTGTATAAGCATGTAAACGCGGTTGAGTTTTATAAGCAATACCATAACAACAAAGCGGTGTGGGATAAAGTGTTTAGCTATTTACGCGAACAAAACCTGGATACCCTAAGCGCGGGCAAGCACCCTATTGATGGAGAGAACGCTTATGCCAGCGTAACCGAGGCGCCTTCCAAAGACCTGGATAAGGCGGGGTGGGAATCGCACCGCAAATACATCGATCTGCAATATGTAATAAAGGGCAAAGAGCGCATTAATGTTATCGACATAAATAAAGCCACCATTACCAAACCCTACAGCGAAACCAGCGACGCCGCAAACTATACTGCCGAAGGTGCTTCGTACATCGCCGAACCCGGCACATTCTTTTTGTTTTTTCCGCAGGATGTACATCGCCCTAACATTAAGGTGGCGGGTTATGATGTGGTAAAAAAATTAGTGATAAAAATTAAAGTGGTCAATTAAACGGCCTATTAAATACATCCATGAACATTAAACATATTATACCCCTTATAGCATTGAGCGTCGCTGCTGTTAGCGTATCGGCTCAAAACAACGCGCGCGAAGCATTCAAATTCGCAAAGCATCAAACAAAACTTTTATTAGCCGAAACAGCCAAAACCAACGCGGCTGCCAACAAGCCCAACCTGTTATCGCCGCGTGCACTGAACACAAATGGCGACCTGGTGATGGTATCGCCAAAGGATTGGTGCAGCGGTTTTTTTCCCGGCAACCTGTGGTTTCTGTATGAATACAGCGGCGATAAATTCTGGAAAGAACGATCTGAACCGTTTACTGCAGCGATGGAAGCCGAAAAAAGCAATACCGGCACACACGACCTTGGCTTTATGGTATATAATAGCGTAGGCAACGCCTACCGCTTAACGCACCAGCAGAGATATAAGGACGACATCATCCAGGCGGCCCGGTCACTTATTACCCGTTTTAACCCAACTGTCGGTTGCATCAAATCATGGGACCATCAAAAACAATGGCAGTTCCCGGTGATCATTGATAATATGATGAATTTGGAATTGTTGTTCGAGGCGACCAAACTAAGCGGCGATTCCAGCTTTTATAAGGTGGCGGTAACACACGCCAACACTACGCTTAAAAACCATTTCAGGGCCGACAACAGTTCGTTCCACGTTATTAATTACGACCCTGAAACCGGCAAGGTGCTTAACAAACAAACCCTCCAGGGCTTTGCCGATAGCTCGGCCTGGGCTCGCGGGCAGGCATGGGGGCTTTATGGCTACACCATGTGCTACCGCGAAACCGGTAACAAAACCTATCTTGACCAGGCTGAGAAAATCGCCCGATACATTTTCAGCAACCCGCAGATGCCGCCCGACCTGGTGCCCTATTGGGATTACGACGCGGCTAAACTGGGTAACCAGCCACGCGATGCATCGGCAGCAGCTATTGCCGCGTCTGCTTTGTACGAATTAAGCACCTACAGCAAAAACGCCGCTAGCTACAAAAAAACAGCCGACAAGATATTAAACAGCCTGGGCAAAGGCTACCAGGCGCAGCCCGATAGCGCCAGGGGCTTTTTGCTGTTGCACAGCACCGGACATAAACCGGCCAACAGCGAAATAGATGTGCCCATTATTTATGCCGATTATTATTACCTGGAGGCCTTGCTTCGGCAAAAACGCCTGGCCGAAAAAAAGCCGGTCATCAACTCGCCAGGGACGCTAAAAAATTAGGCTATGATACAAAGCGGTTTATTTCAGCAGGGTGATGCCATTGAATGGCAACAGGTTGGCGATGGGGTACAGCGGCAGGTTTTTGGCTATGATGATAAGCTGATGATGGTAAAGGTAAGATTTAGCAAAGGGGCTTGCGGTGCCCTGCACAGCCATGCGCACGCGCAGGTTAGCTATGTAGAAAGTGGCGCATTTGAAATGACAATGGGCGAAACGGTAAAGATCATTAGTAAAGGTGATGGGTATTATGTGCCGCCGTTTACGGTGCACGGCTGCGTTTGCCTGGAAGACGGTATGCTGATTGACGCCTTTAGCCCCGCCCGCTGGGATTTTTTAGCTGCCGATAGCGAACAATATACTTTGTAAATTAGGCGATCAAAACTACTTAAATGAGCTTAGAACAAACATGGCGCTGGTACGGCCCTGATGACCCGGTGACGTTGGCCGATGCCACGCAAGCCGGTGCCACAGGTATTGTTACCGCCCTGCACCACATCCCCAATGGCGAAGTTTGGCCGGTAGAAGAGATCTTGAAACGGAAAAAGCTGATAGAGGAAGCAGGACTAAGATGGTCGGTAATTGAAAGTGTTCCCGTACACGAGGACATCAAAAAACGAAGCGGCAACTATGAGCGGTACATCCAAAATTACCGCCAAAGCCTGCTTAATATAGGGCAATGCGGTATAAACATTGTTTGCTATAATTTTATGCCGGTGCTCGACTGGACCCGCACCGACCTGGACTACCCCATGCCCGATGGCTCTACCGCGTTAAGGTTTGACACCACTGCCTTCGCCGCTTTCGATATTTATATTCTGAACAGGCCGGGCGCGGAACACGACCATCCGGAAGCCATAAAGTTAAAGGCAAAGGCATACCACGATAGTTTAAGCGAAGCCGCCAAACAGCAATTGGTAAAAAACATAATAGCCGGCTTGCCCGGGTCAGAGGAGGGTTACACCCCGGCCGGGTTTTTAAATATGTTGGCCTCGTACGGCCATATCAGCGCGCAAGCACTGAAAGCCAACCTGGCGCATTTTCTGCACGAGGTTATTCCGGCAGCAGAGCAGGGTGGCGTGCTAATATGCATCCATCCCGACGACCCGCCTTACCCTATTCTCGGCCTGCCGCGCGTGGTAAGTAACGAACAGGATATTATGGATATTTACAACGCCATAGATAGCCCAAATAACGGCCTTACCTTTTGCACCGGATCGTTCGGGGTAATAGCAAGTAACGATTTGCCGGGAATGGTTGAGCGCCTGGGCCATCGCATCCACTTTATCCATCTGCGCAGCACTAAACGCGACGATGAGGGCAACTTTCATGAAGCCGACCACCTTACCGGCGATGTGGATATGTACGCCGTGATGAAAGCCCTGCTGCTGGAACAGCAGAAAAGGGTAACTGCGGGCCGAACAGATACCATCATGCCCTTCCGCCCGGACCACGGGCATAAAATGCTCGATGACCTGCACAAAAAAACAAATCCCGGGTACTCGGCCATTGGCCGCCTGCGCGGGCTGGCCGAATTGCGCGGGCTGGAACTGGGTATCAAAAGATCATTAGAAATTTAATTTGACATGAAAAAGATCCTCTGTTTTTTGACCCTCGCGCTTGTAACTTTTTGTGCCGACGCGCAGTTTGTAAGCCTTGACAAAAACGAGGTAAAACTGATGCGCGAAACCCTCAAAAAAGACAGAAATTTCTCGAAAATATTCAGGAATTTTCAAGTAATTGCCATCCAATCGCTGAGTGAAACTCCCAACCCGATAGCAGTTATTTTGTCGCAGGGCCTGCTCGCCGGCGACCCCAGGAAGACCGCAAGCCTGAAAGCCCTGGAAGATGCCACTAAGGTTTACGCGCTGGCATTTGCCTACAAAATATCGGGAAAAACCGCTTATCTGAACAAAGCAACAGACTTTTTTACCGCCTGGGCAAAGATCAACAAAGCCACCGACGACCCCATCAACCAAACCAAACTGGAAGACATGGTTACCGCGTACGACCTTGTGAGAGAGGATGTTACAGCAGAAAGCCGCACCCTTACAGACGATTGGCTGCGCAGCATTGCCGATGCAATGGTGGATAGCAAATACGCCAAAGGCAGCCGCGGCACCGCCATTAACAACTGGAACTCGCACCGTATCAAGATGATAACGCTGATAGCCTATACGTTGCACAATAACAAATACGATGGCATCATCACTACAGAAATTGAAAAACAGCTTAACGTAAACTTAAACCCTGATGGCACCACGCACGACCTGATGGAACGCGACGCCTTCCATTACCAAACTTATGATATTGAGCCACTTATATCGGCTTGCATAGCCATTTACCGGGCAACAGGCAAAAATTATTTTGACTGGGAAACCGCCAACGGATCTACCATAAAAAACTGCGTTGATTATATGACACCCTATATGACCGGCGAAAAAACCCACCCGGAATTTGTAAAAAGTACCGTTCCCTTTGATAAAAAACGGGCCGAAAACGGCGAAAAGGGCTATGCGCCAGGTACATTGTTCGAGCCTGTTAACGGCGTTCACACCTTCTCGCTGGCAGCTTACTTTGATAAAGGATATAACAAAATAATCCACCTGGCTATGCACGATGACAACTACTTGAACTGGCGAATGGCACTTAATGCTTTTACTGTTGTAAAACCATAACAGACAGCTATTTATGAATAAAAAGGGCGAATGACCATCAGATCATTCGCCCTTTTTAGTTTTCCTGAATGGATTCGAACCACTACTAACAGAGTCAGAGTCTGGTGTGCTACCGTTACACTACAGGAAAATAGCGGTATTGCTTAATGCTGCAAAAGTATAAAATTGACAGATGTTTGCAACCATAATGCAGTAAAATTTCTCCGGTCTCTTTAAGCTATGGGTTTATACATGTCTATCATTGTCCTAAAGAGATTGCTTCGTTCCTCGCAATGACGTGGTGAAGAACTTCGCAACGGTGACACTGGTGAAACACATCTCTCCATTCATCTGCCATCCAACTATATATTCCACCAATAGGTCCATTTAATGGTAAACTGCCTGTTTTTAACAGTGAAGGGCGATGGGATGGAGTTATCGCCATAAACGATAAACAGGTCGGATGCTGGTTTGTAGCGCCATTGCAGGCGGCTGTTGATATTCATGTTGCGTGCCTGCTCGTTGTATTGCACATACGTAGTAAAATACAGCGTATTGGTAAAGGTAACATCAGCCCGCGGACCAATGAGCCAGAATTTATTACGGCCATATGGCGCGGGCAATTGCAGATCGTTGTATGAGGCATTTAATATCAGGTTAACATACGGCTGAAAACGGTAGCCCAACTGCCCTACCAACGTGGTTTTGGTACCGTTATCATAATAACCGCCGCGGGCAACCTCAAAAAGATATGTAAACACGCTTTGTGGTTTTGATGCGTATTGTACATCGATGGTGTTCCAATGGCTTTTAAAGCCCACGGGCAGGCTGTCCTTACCGGTATTGGTAGGGTCGTATTCGCGCAGCAGCTTCACATAATCATCAAGCGCGGATATGGTTAAGGTACCACGGTTGCGGAAGGTGATCAGGTAGCTGAGGATGCTTTCGTTATCGGTTGGTTTATAAGCCTCGTCAAAAAAGTAAATACCGGTGTACTGCAGGCCATGTGATAATACCACCCCGCTTTTAGGAAAAAAGTTGTGCTGCAGCAGCGGGTTCAACTTATTATAACCGGTACGGGGTACATAGCCCACTTCGGCGTTGTAATCTTTACCTACATATTGCTGTTGCAAGGCCGCTGTCCAGTATTTGCTTAGGTATTGCAAATTGGCCGCCTGCACAAATTCGCGCCCTTTTACCCCTGCCGTAAAAGATTTTAAACCCAGTAGCTTGCCGGTCCATTGGTTGTTTGATGATGCCAGGTTAAATTCGGCGCCTATGTTACGGTTGTACGCGTTGGCTGCACTACCCGGTGCGGGGGCGCTGCCGGTACCGTCCTTATTTACAAACATAAAACCAATATTCGACCGCGAGAAAACCCGCCTTTGCAGGGTTACTATGCCAAAGTTTTGCCCCGGTAAATTATCAGACGATGACTGCCCGGTTTGTATATCCATTACCCCTACGCGCCAGTCCTTATCAATTTTGCCGGTTAGCCTTGCACCGGCCCTTATAGGCGCGTTAAGCCCAATCCGGCGCGAAAAGAACGGCCTGATATCGCCATAACCAAAGTTTGCGAACAGGTCGCCGTTCTCCAGAAAAAACTGACGCTTTTCGGGGAAGAACAGCTCATACCTGTTCAAGTTTATCACCTGCTGATCCACATCCACCTGCGAAAAATCGGGGTTAACGGTCATGTCCAGGTTAAGCGACGATGTAAGCCCTACCTTTACATCACCCCCAATTTCTTTACGCCAAACTGCCGGTTTATTGCTCTGAAAATCTTTGGTGATGCCACCCAATGCGTAAGGGATGACTGATATGTTATGTGTAGCCACCGGCGGCGCTTCATCCCAAACAACCGTACCGGTGTAAGCCAGCGCGGCGGTTGGGAATTGTCTTGGTATAGGTGTCCAGCTCGATTTCTCGGTAGTGACCAGATCATTGCGGCTAAAGTTGATCCCCCACTCTTTTATGCCTTTTTTGTAACGAATACTTTTAAAAGGAATGGCCGCTTCGAACACCCATTTATCCGGATAATTTTTTACAGCCGAGTACCACTTGTTATCCCAGCTCAGGTCAACCTTGCTGCCTTCATACATGGTGCCATCCCATTGGGCCCCTGCCGCGTTGGCGCCAAAGCTAAAGCCATCGGTACGGGCATCAAAGGGGTCCATAAAAAAAATGAAGTTATCGTTCTTTAAAAAACTGAAATCGCGCTTCAGCGATTCGACCATGTATCCCGCCTTTGGCGTATAGCAAACCGCCGATATGTAAAAGTTATCGTTATCATAGGCCAGGCGAACTACTGTGCGTAGTTTGGCAAGGCTGGTATCCATAGGCAATACCATAAAAAACGGGCTTGTGGTATCGGCCTTAAGCCAGTCGGCTTCGTCGAGCAAGCCATCAATTTTTATGGGTGACCCCGCCCGCTTGATGTGGTACCGGTAGCCGGCGTTCTTTTTTTGGGCGAAAACAAAACTACTAAACATGCAACAGCACATTAGTAATAGGGTAAACTTTGGTTTTAGCAATTGGTATGGTACTTAGGATGTGAGATAATACCACCGCTATTGTGTTAACGGTACACAATAATATAAATATTAAATTAAAATAGCTAACCATGCCTTAGCCACATATGTATTTTTAAAACACGTGCTAATATTGTTACATTGCAGGGGCCTTGATTCACCTTATGCACGGTTGGGTAAATGCAACAATAAATTAATTCAACAATGAAAAAGTTTTTACATCTGGTTTTACTTTGCATAAGCGCCAATTGCCTTGCACAAGCGCCTTTGATGCAGCAGCGTACAGTCACCTTTAAAAACCCTCCGGGCTTATCAACGCCTAAAGGGTACTCGCATTTGGCAGAGGTTGACCTGGGCAAAAGCAAAATGCTTATTCTGTCGGGCCAGGTGGCTTTAAATGAAAAGGGCGAATTGGTGGGTAAGGAAGATGTCGGCAAACAAAGCGAGCAGGTTTTTGCCAATATTAAACATATTGTTGAAGCAGCCGGCGGCACCATGGGGGATGTGATTAAATTGACCTACTATTTGAAAGATGTATCAAAGATACAGGCGGTACGTGATGCGCGCGATAAGTATATTAACATCCAAACGCCACCGGCCAGCACCCTGGTTGAGGTTAGTAAACTTTTCAGGGATGATATTTTGATAGAAATTGAAGCGACGGCAATAATAGAAAAGAAGTAATGGCAAACAACCTGCAGCAGCTTTACGGCAATATTGATATTTACCTGTTCGACCAGCTTTTAAAAGGGCGCTTTGATGGGTGCACAAACGTGCTGGATGTTGGCTGCGGCGGCGGGCGAAACCTCGTATACTTTCTGCAAAACGGCTATGAGGTTTATGGCATCGACCCAAATCCTGAAGCAGTGGCGCTGGTAAAAGCATTGGCTAAAGAGCTCGCTCCGGCTACTCCGCCAACAAACTTCAGCATAGGCAAGGCAGAACAACTGCCCTTTGAAGATGAAATGTTCGACCTGATAGTTTGCAGCGCAGTACTGCATTTTGCAGCCGATAGCAATCACTTCGACGCAATGCTCCGATCAATATGGCGCGCATTAAAAACCGACGGTTATTTTTTCGCGCGGCTGGCCTCTGATATTGGGATAGAAGATAAAGTGATTCCCCTGGGCAACAGCCGTTACGCCTTGCCCGATGGCTCCGAACGTTTTCTGGTGAATGAACAGGTGCTGCTGGAGTATACAGCCAACTTAGGCGGCGAGCTTTTTGAGCCGATAAAAACCACAAACGTGCAAAATTTAAGGTGCATGACGACCTGGTGTTTGCGGAAAGCTGCCACGCCTAAGTCCTCTGCAGGAGATAGGACTTTCCCTTTATAAAAACGCAACATCCGTTCATGCTTGAGCGCTTCACCGTGCAATTAACTTTTAAATCCTTGCAGATCACACTCTAACGCTCTATCCCAATTACCTGTTGTGGCGGCGGCATTATAGGTAGTTTGCAAAAACTGCATCAGGGTATCTTCGGGGTTGGCGGCTTGCTGCACCATTTCGTACATTAAAAAATATTCGCCCATTTCCTGGCTGTAAAACGCTTCGGGCGGGCTTACCTGCTGCTTGCCGTAATCTTCGGGAGTTGGGTAACAATAGGCGTAAAATGCCGGCTGGGGGAACGCCTCGCTGCCAGGCCAAAACCCGCATGAGCTAACCTCGTGTGAGTAGGCTTCCTGCATTACGTTATCGGGCATATTTGGGGCACCACCGGGATGTTTTGGCGCAGGCCTGCCGCTGAAACGGGTAACTGCTAGGTCGAACGCGCCCCAAAAGAAATGTACCGGGCTGCATTTGCCCAAAAAGCCAGCCCTGAACTCAGTAAAAACATTATGTATCCTGATAAGCGCCTGCCACAGGTTGTGCATCACCTCCCCATCGTAAGTACATGGGGTTTGGTTCTCGGCAAAGGGTATGGCAGGGTCAACCTCGTTAGGTGCGGCATAAATCTCGACATCAACACCCGCCAACCTCAGGTTAGCCATTAACTCGTTGTAGAAAGCTGCAATGGTTTCGGCGCCTAATGCCGATGAGATATTTTCGCCCGTACTGGTGGTGATATGCAGTTGATGCTTTATAAAATCAAGGTCTATCTGGAACACGCCGCCGCCGTAGGGTATGCTGCCTGTTGTTAAGCCCGTTGCGCTTACATAAAGCGTAACCTGCCACGAATGGTTTATCCATGGCATTTTTTTAAGGCGCACCTTGCCTATCATTTGCGTCCACATGTGAACGGTGGCAAGGGTATCTTTCAGGTAATGATAATCGAGCTTTGGCCAGGTGTTGGTGGTAGTATTCATACGTAAATATACAATTCAAGAAGTATAATATGTGTAATATTCTACTATTTAAATTAGCATTACTATATTTAACGACTATAAACTAACATCATGAAACTCACCTTTACGATCGCTTTAATTATTCTTGGCTTATTTGCCAAAGCGCAAAATGTTACATCAAATATTCTTATTCAAAAAATCAGGGCTAAAGCTCAAAATTATCTTAATTCTAATTCCCATTACCCTAAAAATCGGGCTGCTACAAATTGGAGTGAGGTATCTGCAGAGCATCCCCGCATTAATAAAAAAATTTTAGAAAGAACCACTTATCCGGAAATAAATGTAAAAATTGACAGCCTTTTAGCTATTGATAAATCATATCCCGGTTACCCTAACACAACAACTATTTATAAAGTGATTCATATTGTACAGGCAAAAGGCTCTACTGTATTTAAATGTTATTCGTTCCAATTTGATAACAACCTAAATATTTTACAGGTTGATGAAGGTTCTCCTCAAGAATTAATTGAGCAAAATCAAAAGCTTATGAAACAGGTAGATTTGGCTAAGAGATTGATAACAGAAATTTCTGACATGAAATTAGCCATTTTAAAGGCTAATTAAAATGCCTTGCAATAACCAAAAAAGGCGATGGACTCCTCAGCCCACCGCCCCGTCATTATAGTCAGTCAGTATAGTTTCAGACGTCGCGGGTAGATTCGAACTACCGTTAAATGGTTTTGCAGACCAACACCTATCCTCTCGGCCACGCGACTTTATCTTTCAGCCCGATTATTTATTAGGCTGCGGCGTTGTACGCAAATACGGTTTTACCTCTTTAAAACCTTTAGGGAATTTAGCCGGGATATCTTCTGTTTTGATTGATGGCAGCACCACTACATCTTCGCCATCTTTCCAATCCGCAGGGGTTGCTACGCTATGATAGGCGGTTAACTGCAGACTGTCTATCACTCTTAATATCTCCTGGAAATTACGACCGGTTGAGGCAGGGTAGCTGATGATCAGTTTTATCTTTTTATCCGGGCCTATCACAAACAGCGAGCGTACGGTAGCTGTTAGCGAGGCATTGGGGTGTATCATATCATAAGCCTGCGATATCTCGCGGTTCTCATCGCCAATAATAGGGAAGTTAACCTCAACATGCTGCGTTTCGTTGATATCCTTTATCCAACCTTTGTGCGATTCTACATTATCGGTGCTTAAGGCTACTACTTTTACATTACGCTTCGCAAACTCATCTTTAAGGGCAGCTGTTTTACCAAGTTCGGTGGTGCAAACGGGGGTATAGTCGGCCGGGTGCGAGAAAAGCACTCCCCAGCTATCGCCCAGGTATTCGTAAAAATCAATTTCGCCTTGTGATGTTTGTGCTTTAAAATTTGGGGCGTCGTCGCCAATTCGTAAACTCATGGTTTTTTTGTTTTAAGTTGATATTAATACGTAGCATAGCTATGTTTAAAAGTAGCAAAAAACTTATACAAGAAATTTAAAGGGATGCCGGCAGATGCAAGAGCATGTTTTGGATGCAAAACACGTTGGTCTTTTAAATCAGCTTATCTATCTTCGACGCTATGTGGCGAAGCAGGAATTAGCACCTTATACAAGCTAAAAGCTGTACAGGTTGCTAAGACATCATAGGGCCTTTTCCCTCTGTCTTTCTGGATAAGTATATATTTAAAGAACGATTACATCACAAAAGTAATTATAAATTCTATAATTCCTATAGACTTTATAATTTATTTTTACCCTCGGTTTTAAACATCTGAATTTCAGCAAGAAATTTTTAATTTATTCCGGCTTTTTCTGTTGCTACCCAGTAATGCGGGTCTTCCATAATATTTACATCAATAACATCAGCGGCATTTTTTAGCAGAGCGATGCAATCTTTACTCAGATGCTTTAAACGGAGTTTTTTGCCTGCCTTATGATATCGCTCTGTTAATTTGTTAAGGGCTTGAATACCCGACATATCGGCAACGCGACTGTCTTTAAAGTCTATAATCACTTCGTCAGGATCGCCGGAGATGTCAAACTTTTCAGAAAACGCCGTTGCCGATCCAAAAAATAACGGGCCGTAAATTTCGTAATGTTTGGCGCCATTACCGTCTATATATTTACGGGCGCGGATGCGTTTTGCACTTTCCCAGGCAAACACCAAGGCCGATATAATAACGCCTATCAACACAGCCAATGCAAGGTTGTGCAGCAGTATGGTTACAACAGCAACCAATATCCCCACAAATACATCTTGTTTAGGCATTTTATTAAATATCCTAAAGCTTATCCATTCAAAAGTGCCAAAGGCCACCATGATCATCACACCGGTAAGGGCAGCCATTGGCAACCTGCCTATCACAGGCGCTCCAAAAAGTATGATCAATAAAATAGTAAGCGATGCTATAATACCCGATAACCGGGCCCTTGCCCCCGCCGACAGGTTTACCAAAGTTTGCGCTATCATGGGGCAGCCGCCCATCCCAAAAAAGAAACCATTTAAAATATTGGCGCTACCCTGTGCTATACATTCGCGGTTGCCGTTGCCCCTTGTTGCGGTCATTTCATCAACCAGGTTTAAGGTTAATAACCCCTCTGTTAAGCCTACTGCTGCCATAATTAAAGCATAAGGGAAAATAATGTTGAGCGTGTGAAAGTTTAGCGGAATGGCTGGGATATGAAAAGGCGGAAAACCACCGCTGACAGACGCAATATCGCTTACTGTTTTTGTGGGGATACCAAAACCCAGCACCAAAACAAATACAATAATAATTGCCACCAGCGACGATGGTACCGCCTTGGTAATTTTTGGGAAAAGCACCACAATAGCTATGGTTAACGCCACAAGGCCGCCCATAATTAACAATGGAGCGCCGCTAAGCCAGGCCGGTTGCCCGTTAACCACCGTTTTAAATTGTTGTAGCTGCGCCATAAAAATGATTACCGCCAGGCCGTTTACAAAACCATACATAACAGGTTGCGGCACCAGGCGGATAAGCTTTGCCAGTTTAAATAAACCAATGGCGATCTGGATAACGCCTGCTAATGCCACCGCGGCAAATACATATTCTATCCCGCTGGCCTTCATTAATGCTATCAGCACTACAACCGTGGCCCCTGCCCCGCCCGAAACGAGCCCCGGCCTTCCGCCGAATATAGCCGTAACGAGCCCCATTATAAAAGCAGCGTACAAACCTACCAATGGCGGGAAGCCCGCCAATATGGCGAACGACAATGATTCGGGCATCATGGTCATGGCAACAGTAAGGCCGGCCAGTATTTCGGTTTTATAGTTAACCTTTTGTGTAAAATCAAATAGTTTAAAGCTCGCCTTCATAGCTGCAAAGCTATAAAAATGCCTGCAACCGGGCGTATTGCTGTTCTACTTTCCGTTTAGTTTTTTTATCAGCTCCACTTCTTCGGCCCTGTAAGGTGTGCCATCCTTCCGGAATATATCATGAAACCACTCTTTAGGCTCGCTGCCATCAGGCATAGGGTTATCCCAGGCGTAAATGGTGTTGGTTTTACCCATTACAAAACCCCAGTTAAGTGCGCCCACGTTCTCTTTTTTGAGCATAGGCATTACATTGGCAAATTTGCTTCCGCGGGTGCGGGCCATATATTCGGTACAGATAAGCGGTTTGCCGTGGCTTTTTAATAGTTGTATGGTTTTTAGGTGAGAGGCTTCGTCGGTATAATCGTGGTAAGTAATAATATCCGAGTTAAGGGCCTGGTAGGCATTCAATTTTTCAAAACTCCAATCCCATAAACCAGCAGATATAGGCTGATCGGGATTTACCGCCCGCGCCCAGCTAAATACCTTGCTTAATAAGTTTAGTGATGCTTCCTTTTTGCCTGAATTGCCAGGCTCGTTATACAGGTCCCATAGCAGGATGCGTTTATCGTGCTTAAAGGCAGTCATAACGTCAGTTACGTAAGCCTGCAGCATGGCGGTTTCACCGGGGTTGTTCAGGCGGTTGCCCGGGTCCTGAAGCCAGCCTGAATTGTGTACGCCAACCTTTGGCGCAGGCTGGGTACCAATTTTGGCACCGGCGTTCCAGCAGTCATCAAAAAACACAAACATGGTTTTAATGCCGTGCTTATCGGCAATGGCGAGGTACCGGGCAATACGTTTTTTAAAACCGGCTTTATCCTGCTGCCAGGCAAGGCTGTGTAAAAACACGCGCATGGTATTAAAACCAATCCCTTCGGCATAACCCAGTTCGCGGTCTATGGTTGCAGGATCAAAGGTTGATGCCTGCCACATCTCTAACTGGTTTATAGCGGTGCTGGGTATAAAATCTGCACCGGTCATCCATTTATGCTGGGCGTACCAGGCATTAGCCTTGGCTACCGACCATACTTTACCTGCAGGCGCTGTTTGTGCGGATGCGCCGGCCGTTATTGATATCAGAACAATTGTAAGCAGCTTCAAAAATTGTTTTCCCATCGTTTTAAATTTGATAGGGTTAAATATAGAAAATGATGCTGTAATTAATAATGTCAAACTCACATATAATTTAAACGGATATAAATCCGCCTAATACGCTACGGGTTTTATGAACACATTGAATAGCAATAATATTTCTTTTCAGTTATGATATTATTTCGCCGAATATTATACTATTTTTATCCGCTCAAATTTTCATAACCCTGCGGGTAAAAAACCGTATAAGACCCTTACATTGTTTAATGAGGTAATTTTCAGCGCTATAGAAATTTTGACAATAACCAATAAGCGTTGAAAAGCCCGGATGGCAAGCAATAAAAAATATTTAAGACTGCGGGTTTAATACAACTTTTGGTTTTAATTATAACAGAATTGCGCTTTTGGCATATATTTTATTAGGCCATGTGGTAATTATAGATTAGTGATTAAAGTGTAAAATGAGTTTTTCTGACGGTCATAAGTTTTCTGGCGAAAGCATAGCTCATATTGCGCGTATAATTGACAACATACATTTAGGCATTTGGGAGTATAACACCGATACCCGGCAGGTTAAATGGTCGCCGGGGTTTTATACTGCGTTGGGGTATAAACCGGGCGAGATAGAATGCTCATACAATTACTTTTTTGAACATCTGCTATATTACCACGATAAACAGGCCTTCTTAGCCTCAACCTATCATACAAGGCTTGGCAATTCGCCGGTTGTGCATATCAGGCTGCTTACCAAACAAAATGGTTATCAATGGTTTGAAAGTACCACTCAAAAACATGATACCGCAGACGGACCGGTGATATACGGCGTACTTAGCAATATTAATGTGCTTAAAGTAAGCGAGACAAAGGTTGCTGAAAAAGAACTTAAGTGCGCCGAAATTGGACGTATAGCCAAAATTGGCAGCTGGGAAATCGATGCCGCTACAATGGCGTTGAGGTTTTCGAAAGAGACATACAACATTTTTGAGCTGGATGCACAGCCCCAAATCACGGTACCCGAAGCCATCAGTTTTTTTGAACCTCAATATCGCCAGGTGCTTACAGCAGCTATCGAAAACGCTATAAAATATTCCAAGCCTTATGATATTGAGGTGTTATTTAAAACCGCCAGGAATAACGTAATATGGGTACGGTGCAAGGGCGTGCCCGTGCTTGATGATTATGGCAATTGCATTATTCTAAGGGGCATCTTCCAGGATATCGACAGCATCAAAAAGAAGGGCATCACGCTGCAATCATCTTTAAATTTGTTAGACGACCAAAACAAGCGGCTGCAAAACTTTGCTTATATTGTATCGCATAACCTGCGTTCGCACGCGGGAAACCTTAAGTTTATGGTAAACCTGTTTGAAGAATCGCACCTGCAGGACGACCGTACCGAAATATTCTCGCACATCAAAACCATTAGCGAAAGCCTGAGCGCCACCATGGGGCATTTAGATGAGATAGTTAAAATACAATCAGAAATCAGCAAGGGAAGGAAGGTTATTGATTTTGAGACCATATACAACAACGTTGAATCGGTATTACATACCAATATTGCCAATTCCGGTGCTCAGATCAATATTGATTTTGCCGGCTGTCCGCAAATAGATTATATACCCGCTTACCTGGAAAGCATTTTTCAGAACCTGCTTACCAACGCTATAAAATATAAGCATCCCGATCGTAACCCGGTTATAAATATTAACACCCACAAAATTGGGCGCGAGGTTTACCTGGTGTTTGAAGATAATGGGATTGGCATTGACCTGAAACGTTATGGCGACGAGCTTTTTGGCATGTACAAAACGTTTCACCATAATCAGGACGCTAAGGGCATAGGGCTTTTTATTACGCGGAACCAGGTAGAAGCCCTGGGCGGAAGCATACAGGTAGACAGCGCCGTAAACGTTGGCACAAAATTTACTATAAAGCTGGTATAACTAATACCCTTTAATGAATACCGAAAACAAAATTGTGACAGCCGGAATTGTTGATGATGATGAAATTTTCACTTACGGTTTTAAAAAATTAATAGCTATAAGGCGCTTATTTGACAAAATACTGCATTTTAACAATGGCAAAGAAGCTATTGATTATTTAACAGATCCGCAAAATAGCAACCATTTACCTGACGTTTTATTTGTAGATATTAACATGCCGGTGATGAACGGCTGGGAATTTAACGCTGCTTTTGAGGAAATAAAATCTCAACTGGGAAAAAATATCACAATTTACACGATCAGTTCGTCGGTTGATCTGGGCGATATCAAGCGCGCCAAAAATAACCCGCTGATTGCTGATTATCTTTTAAAACCTATTGACGAGTTATACCTGGCCGAGATAGCAAGAAAACTGCAAAACCCGACCGATATGGAACGCTATAATTGATCAGGATTACACCGATTGACAGTCGATTGCACAAATAATAAATAAATAAATAAAAAGACCGGGCTCAAATTAACCCGGTCTTTTTATATCGATGAAGTAAAAGGAACCCGTGAAATCTGTTATTCTATATAACTCTCTAAAATTTTAAAGCCCGATGTGGTTTTAAGCTCTACTTTACCGATGGTTTTTGGCAACAGTATGCATTCGCCCATTTTTACCGGGTAAGCCAGGCCATCGTATTTGATGGTGTATTCGCCGCCTATACAAACATGTATCACAAACGAATCTAAGTTCGAATAATCTTTATCAAGGCCGTGGGTATAATCAAGCATGTTAGTAGTAAAGTACGGGCAGGTTACCAAATGCACATCCTCGTTTTTATGCGGGGTATAAAGCGTTTTATATTCCGGGTAATGTTTGTAATCAATTGCTGCCAGGGCCTCTTCGGTATGCAGCTCGCGCTTGTTGCCCTTGTCGTCTACCCGGTCAAAATCGTAAATGCGGTAGGTAATATCAGATGTTTGCTGTATTTCGGCAATCAATAAACCTTTGCCAATGGTATGCACACGGCCCGCCG
The DNA here is from genome assembly GCF_010093045.1 of Mucilaginibacter sp. 14171R-50. NCBI lineage: Bacteria > Pseudomonadati > Bacteroidota > Sphingobacteriia > Sphingobacteriales > Sphingobacteriaceae > Mucilaginibacter > Mucilaginibacter sp. 14171R-50. The sequence continues at coordinate 185,927 of NZ_CP048115.1, forward strand.
GTAAAAAGAAAACATCACCAGCCTTTACATCTTCCCGGTTAAGGATATCCATAATATGGCCGCTGTTTAAAGCTTCCACATATTCCTTTTCGGTCATTTCGCGGTTAAAGCCGGCTATCAGGCTGCTGCCCGGGTCGGCTTCTATCACGTACCACATTTCGGTTTTACCAAACGAGTTATGGCGTTTTTTGGCCAGTTCGTCGTTAGGATGAACCTGTACGCTCAGGTCATCATTCGCATCAATAAATTTAACCAGCAAGGGGAATATGTTACCAAAGTGCTTGTAAACCTTCTCACCTACCAATTCGCCCTGGTATTTTTCCAGCAAGTCGGCAAGCGACTGTCCCTTTAGCTCTCCGCTATCTACAACCGAAACATCCGACTTTACGCCCGAGATCTCCCAGGTTTCGCCGCAGTTTGGCAAATTGCCAATGTTTTTATGCAGGTAAGTTTCAATCTTATGGCCTCCCCATATTTTATCTTTAAATATGGTTTTAAATTTTAGCGGATATAATGCTGACATGGTAGTATATATTAATGCGGCTAAGTTAGGGATTTTGAAGGAGCAAAAATAGAAGTGTTCACGTTCACTGTCGTGAACACCCGTGAACGCTCGTGAACACTTCATAGTCAAGCGTTTAAAAATAGTGGTGACACAACGGCGTCACTACTATTCGAAAAATAAGGCATAAAAAAACCTGCTCTAAAAGAGCAGGCTTCATACTTTTATCGGGCTTTTTACTTACCCAACTTCGCTTTTAAATTCTCGTTAATAGCTTCCAAAAATTCTTCGGTGTACAGGTAATCGGTACCATGCTCAACCTTTGGTTTTATGGTGATAGCCAAATCTTTGGTCATTTTGCCGCTTTCTACCGTTTCAATGCAAACTTCCTCTAAAGTTTTGCAGAAGTTAACCAGTTCCTGGTTATTATCCAGCAATCCGCGGAACTCCAAACCGCGTGTCCATGCAAAGATAGAAGCGATAGGGTTGGTTGAGGTCGGGCGGCCTGCCTGGTGCTCGCGATAGTGGCGTGTTACCGTACCGTGCGCGGCTTCGGCTTCCATTACGGTGCCATCTGGCGTAACCAGCGTAGACGTCATTAATCCTAACGAGCCAAAGCCCTGTGCAACCGTATCAGATTGTACGTCGCCATCGTAGTTTTTACAAGCCCAAACAAAGTTACCATTCCATTTAAGGGCCGATGCAACCATGTCGTCAATTAAGCGGTGCTCGTAAGTGATACCTGCTTCAGTAAACTTGGTTTTATAATCGGCCTGGTATATCTCTTCAAATATATCTTTAAAACGCCCGTCGTATTTTTTAAGGATGGTGTTTTTGGTAGACAGGTATAAAGGCCAGCCTTTCATCAGCGCCTGGTTAAAACAGGCATGTGCAAACCCACGGATAGATTCGTCGGTATTGTACATAGTAAGGGCAACGCCATCACCTTTAAAGTTATATACTTCAAATGACTGCTCTGTACCCCCATCTTCGGGCGTAAACGTTACTGTTAGTTTACCTTTTCCTTTGGTTACAAAATCAGTAGCCCGGTACTGATCGCCAAAAGCGTGGCGGCCAATGCATATTGGAGCTGTCCAGTTAGGTACCAGGCGGGGTACGTTTGCCATAACGATAGGCTCGCGGAAAACCGTGCCATCTAAGATATTACGAATAGTTCCGTTTGGCGACTTCCACATTTGTTTAAGGTTGAACTCCTTTACACGCTGCTCGTCAGGCGTAATGGTAGCACACTTTATACCTACGCCATATTTTAAAATAGCATGAGCGGCATCAACAGTAACCTGGTCATCGGTTTCATCACGGTATTCGATACCTAAGTCGTAATATTTTATATCCAGGTCAAGGTAAGGGATGATCAGTTTATCTTTTATGAACTTCCAGATTATGCGGGTCATTTCATCGCCATCCAGTTCTACTACCGGGTTTTCTACTTTAATTTTTGACATACCTGATTTATGATAATTTTTTATTAAACGGCTTCAAACTTACATTTTTATTTGCAAAAACATACGCCCATTAAATTACATTTCCATCTGCACAAACAATAATATAGCGTATAATTTGCGTTCATTAAAATACTATCGCCAGCGTTTCGTTTTTGTTAGCAAGTACAATTTATTTGACGTTTTTGTTGCTATTTAAAAGTTTGATGCTACTTTTATAAAAATTTATACATCTGCTTTTTAGCCTATTATTGCCTTACATATGATAAAGTTGCTTACTAAAACAACGTTTTTTACCCTATTATTATCCTCAATTACACTTATATCAAAGGCGCAGGTGGGCTACGATTATGCTCAATATGATATTGGTTTTGGGGGCAGCGTAAATCAGTTATACGGCGACGCAGAGTCCTTAAAATCTACAGTAGCGGCAAACGTTAGCTTTATTTATAATCAAACACCATTTGTTAACTACCTGGTTGAATTACAAAATGGCACTCTAGAAGGCGGAAACCGGAAATCGAAATCGGGCAGGTACTTTAAAAACGGATATACATCAATATTATTCAGAGGGCAACTGCAAGCCGGCGAATTAATAGATTATTCGGGCGGCGGGTTGATGAATATAGCTAAGAACTTTTATTTGTCTACGGGATTTGGCTACATTTTCAACAAAATAGACGAGAAAAATATCAACCGTATATCAAACACGACACCCGAATTTACTACCGCGGGGTTAAACAAAAGTAACGAGTTATACATACCGGCCCGGATAGGTTACGAGTTTAAGATATTTAACAAGTATAATCAACCGTCTATAAAAATAGACCTGGCTTACCAGTTTAACATGGACCTTACAGATAACATGGACGGTTTCACTGCCGGGAGTAGCAACGATAAACTGGTACAATACTCGTTAGGTGTCAAATTCGCACTTGGCGATGTGATATCGTACCGTAAGTCTATAAATTAATTCGCAGCTATATTATAGCTACGTTACTTTTTGGCAGGATTTTAGTGTATATACGTAAAACTATAAGCTATGATACCCGATAACCAAAACCAGGATTTTGTTACTGACCCAGAGGACAGGAACACCCCGCTAAACGACGATATTAACGAAACCGGCGACGGCGAAAACCTTAACTACGACGAAAGCACCAATAGCTACGAATACGATGTAAAAGGTGACAATCCCGATTACGATCATCCTGACCCGTATGATACCGCTGCAAAAGATGGCGAGGACTTCAACTCCACCTACGACGAAGCTAACCCATACGATACCAACGGTGAATATGATGCTAACCGGTCGTTAGAAACCGATGCTGATACCCTGGGTATGCATATTGATACCGGGAAAATAGTAGAGCTTAACCCACGCGATGCAGCCCTGGCACATACACCCGAAGATGACCGGGATGATCTTGACGAAGAAGGTTATCCTAAAAACGACACACCGGATATTTTGAAGTAATAATTAAAAGCGAAGTATTGCGTATCTGCAAATTTTGCCGGGAACGCGATGCTTCGCATCTTTTGTCAATCAAAATCAAGGTTAAATTTATTTTTCAGATCTATTAGCTGGGGGTTTTTGGCTGCCAGGTACTGAAATTTCTCCATAGCCGTGTACGGCCTGCGGGCAACAGTTTGCTCATCTACACGTGCGTTAACCTCAATGCTGAAGTTTTTTAACGTGGTACGTAAAAAGTTAAGCAAATATGGCCGCTCGTCCCTAAAGGCAAGTTCCTGTACCTTGTTGGATACCGGCACCTCAAAAGCTTCGGGGCCTAAAACTATCGGCGTTACCGAGGTAAATATGGTATATAAAGTAGCGGGTTTGCCTTCGGCCTTAAGTTTAGCGCCATGGTTGGTCCATAACTGTAAAAACTCATCTATGGTAAAAGGCTCTTTATCGGTACCTTTCAAGTAAGGGTCGTCTTCCTCTAACGCCGCTTCTTCAACCTGCTTACCCAAATCTTTTAACGAGGGTATTTTAACAGAAGTAGCCGCCGAATGCACGTTAGGGATAAAAACCTTTGGCTTATCAACAACGGGTTCTGCCTTTGCTTCGGCAGTCGGCATAGCCATTGACGGTGTAGCGGGCGATGCAACGGATGGGGTTTTATTATAGGTAACCGGGTTGTCCCTTGCAACTCTTAATTCGTCGGTCGCTGCAGCCGGTGTACTATTTACTGAGGTATCAGGTTTTTTTTTTAACTCCCCGTTTGGGGCAGCAGCGTTTTCGCCCGCGGGCAGAGCAGCGAGGTTGAACACCGAGAGCAGGTTACTCATTTTAAGCAAGGCAAGTTCAACCTGCAAGCGCTGGTTTTTGCTTAGCTTATAACTGATATCACACTGGTTGGCAATATTCATGGCCGATAGCAAAAACGATACAGAGGCCGCCTGCGACTGCTGCAGGTAACGCGTCTTAATGGTTTCGCTAACTTCCAATAATTTTATGGTTGACGCATCCTTGCCCACCAGCAGGTTACGGAAATGTTCTGACAGGCCGGAAATAAAGTGCGCCCCGTCAAACCCTTTACCTAATATCTCGTCGAACAGCAGCAGCGTGGCGGCGCCGTCCTCTGTTAAAAGCTTATCGGTTATATTAAAGTAGTAATCGTAATCAAGGATATTAAGGTTATCAATTACTGTTTTGTAAGTAATATTCGCACCGCTAAAACTCACTATCTGATCAAACATAGACAACGCATCGCGCAAGCCGCCATCGGCTTTTTGGGCAATTATATGCAGGCCGTCAGTTTCGTAAGCAATATTTTCCTTTTGCGCTATGCCTGCCAGGTGGCCGGCCATATCCTCTACCCTGATGCGGTTAAAATCAAATATCTGGCAGCGCGATAATATGGTTGGCAGTATCTTATGCTTCTCGGTAGTAGCTAATATAAAGATCGCATAGCTGGGTGGTTCTTCAAGCGTTTTCAGAAAGGCGTTAAAAGCGGCCTGCGACAGCATGTGCACCTCGTCGATAATATAAACTTTGTAGCGGGCAGCTTGTGGCGGAATGCGTACCTGTTCTATCAAACTGCGGATATCATCAACCGAGTTGTTCGATGCCGCATCAAGCTCATGTACGTTAAACGAGTTTCCGTTCATAAACGCGCGGCAGCTATCGCACTCACCGCAGGCTTCGCCATTGGGTTGTAAATTGGTACAGTTAATGGTTTTTGCCAGTATGCGCGCACAGGTTGTTTTACCCACCCCGCGTGGCCCGCAGAATAAAAATGCCTGCGCCAGCTGGTTATTCTTAATAGCGTTTTTTAACGTATTAGTTATATGTTGCTGACCTACAACGGTATCGAAAGTAGCCGGGCGGTATTTGCGTGCCGAAACAATGAAATTATCCACAGATGCTAAGGTAGCAACAATTGCTTTAAGTTAAAACCTCAAATAGGGATTGTGAATAAAATCAAACGCGTGCTATTGCAATTCCTCTTCGGGTAGGTGATCGTCATCCTCGGGGTCGGGTTCGCCAAGGTCATCATCAACCTGTATTTCGTGCAGGTCATTGACAGACTCCGTCTGGTCGTCAAAATCCTCATCGTCCTCGTCGTTCCAATCGCCTTCCACCGGGTTCCCGGTATCTGTTGGTTCAAGGTTAAGGTCATCTGCAAAGTCCTCATGATGGTCCTGATTTACGCCCCCTGGCAATTGCATTGCCATTACAGCAAACCGAACATCATTAAAATCGTAAGGGTGAAATATATAATTCATGGCGATGTTTTTATTATACAGTCAAAGAACATGCCATAGGTGATATTTAAAGCGCTTTAGCCCCGGCAAATATGCCTTAAAATACAACTCATATCGTTTGCTTTATATATTATTTATACCTACATTTGCAGCCCCGATATACAGGGATAAATAATTAAAAATCAAAATAATAATGCAACAGTACGAAATCGTGATCGTTCTAACCCCGTTGTTATCAGATGAAACTGCTAAAGAGGCAATTGCCAAATACAGCAAAGTTTTAACTGATGGCGGAGCCGAAATTGTCCAGGAGGATAATTGGGGTTTGAGAAAATTAGCGTACCCTATTCAAAAGAAAACTACAGGGTACTATCACCTAACTGAATTCAAGGCTCCCGGTGATCTTATTAACAAACTGGAAGTTGAATTAAGGCGCGATGAGCGTGTGTTACGCTTCCTTACTATTGCTTTGGATAAACATGCCATAGCTTACAACGACAAAAAACGCAGCGGTGCCTTTAACAAGAAGCCTGCAGCTAAAGTGGAGGAAAACAACTAATGGCAAACGACCAAATTAAATACGTTACCGCTCCAAAGGTGGAGGATAACCGTAAGAAATACTGCCGTTTTAAAAAGAATGGTATTAAGTATATCGATTACAAAGACGCTAACTTTTTACTAAAGTTTGTTAACGACCAGGGTAAAGTGTTACCACGCCGTTTAACAGGTACTTCGTTGAAGTTTCAGCGTAAAGTGGCACAGGCCGTTAAGCGTGCCCGCCACATCGGTTTATTACCTTATGTTACAGACTCATTAAAATAATCGGAGGTAAAAAGCAATGGAAGTTATTTTAAAACAAGACGTAAAAAACCTCGGCGATAAAGACGATGTAGTGAATGTAAAGCCAGGTTATGGCCGCAACTTTCTTATCCCTAAAGGTTACGCAATATTAGCAACTGTAAGCGCTCGCAAAGTTTTAGCAGAAAACTTAAAGCAGGCACAGTTTAAACAAGAAAAAATACGCAAAGATGCAGATGCTATCGCCGCTAAATTAGAAGGTGTTAAACTTTCTATCGGCGCTAAAGCAGGCGAAAGCGGCAAAATCTTCGGTGCTATCAATACCATACAGGTAGCTGATGCCCTTAAAAAAGAAGGTTTTGAAGTTGACCGTCGTCGCATCACTTTTGACCAGGAGCCAAAATTTGTTGGTGATTACATCGCAATAGTTAACCTGCATAAAGAAGTTAAAGTTCAGGTTCCTTTCTCAGTTGTTGCTGAGTAAATCGATTCCGGATTTTAGATTTACGATTTCGGATTTGAAATTAGGATTTAGAATTAGATATTGGAATTTTTAAAAAAGGTGTTTAGTTTAGGCTAAGCACCTTTTTTGTTTAATAAAGATTATACAGAGATTAGGGAGATTAAACATCAAATGGCTAAAAAAGCAAACAACCGTAAAGGCGGCAGTAAAACAAAAGGATTTTTCAATAACGGTGTAGTAAGGCTGGTATTACGCATACTTAAACTTGCGGTTATTGTGTTTGTTGCTGCCAGCTTGTTTGGTGTATTGTTGTTCAAATTTGTAAACCCTCCATTTACCTGGCTGATGATACAGCGCGGCTTTGAACGCAAAGCCGATGGTAAGGACTGGAAAATAGATAAGAAATGGGTTGCGTTTGATGATATTGCCGATAACATGAAACGTGCCGCCGTGGCTGCGGAAGACCAAACCTTCCTGGAAAATCACGGGTTTGACTTTAAGGCCATCGAACGCGCTATTCAAAAAAACGCTAAAAGCAAAAAATTGATAGGCGGCAGCACCATTAGCCAGCAAACAGCCAAAAATGTTTTCCTGTATCCGGGCCGCTCGTTTGTGCGCAAAGGCTTCGAGGCATGGTTTACCATACTGATAGAAACTTTCTGGAGTAAAAAGCGCATTATGGAGGTGTACCTTAACGTTATTGAAATGGGCGATGGTATTTACGGCATCGAAGCCGCATCGCAGGCGTATTTTCACAAACCGGCATCAAAGCTAACCAAACGGCAGGCGGCAGCTATTGCAGTTATATTTCCAAGCCCGCTTAAATGGAGCGCCACCAGGCCAACGCGTTATTTAAAGCACCGGCAATACCTGATCATGAAAAACATGCGCAGGCTTGGCCCGCTCGAGTTTTAATTATATTGGTTTGTACATAAAACCCTAAATCCGCCGTTATTACATCGTCTATGTTAAAAAGATCATTAATAATTTTATCGATAGTTTTTGCCGCGTTTACAAGCCGTGCACAAACTGCCGATGATGTGTATAATCAATACCTTGATTTTAACCTGGCCCGCCTGCAAGGCGAAACTGATAAGGCGTTAACACTTGGCCAGGACCTGATCCCCAACGTGGACAAACTGAAGGCCAACGCCCGGACAAACTTTTATTATGCCATTGGCAACCTGTTCGAGAACGACGGCCAGTCGGTAAAGGCCTTGGAATATTACGAGAAAGTTGCCGCGGCCGTGCCCGATTACTATGTGGTGCAGCGCGCGTTAGGCTACCTGTACATGAAGGATGTTACCGCCCTTGGTGATAAACTTAATGCTAACAGGTCTAACAAAGACGAAGCCAAACGACTGACCAGCCTTTATACAGCAGCGGTAAAAAAGGCATTGCCCTGCCTGGAAAAAGCCCAGGCCTGCGACCCAAACGACGATACCCTATCGCTTATTAAATCGCTTTATAAAAACATCAATGATGCACAGGGGGCAGCTACATTAAACGGCCGTTTAAAGGCCCTTTCCAAAAACTGTATCGATCTGCTGGATGATAAATAGCCTTATAATTGTAAAGCTATACCTTGTTTGGGGTATATTAAGTTCAGTTGTAGCTTATTTGCGGTTTTTAACTGCGCTTTTATTTTCAGGATGCTTTTATAAGGCGGCTTTAAATGGGTTATCACTACATTCAAGCCCTTTAAAGATCTACCGGATAGTTTGCCCAGTTCTGTCATTTCGTTCATTAGCAAGTGCGGAGTAAGGTGGCCAAACAGGTTTTTCTCCGGTTGTTCGTTCGGGAACGATACTTCTATCATAATCGCTTTCAACTTTTTGGCTTTTATCAGCGGAGCAACCGCCACCCACAAATTATGCAGGTTTTGGCTTTTCTCTACTTCATCGGCGCCCGTATCGCCTAAATAAAGTATATAGTTATCCTTGCTGCTTACTAAAAATGCAGTACTGCTTAAATTAGCATGGCTTAGCTGAAATACCTGTACCTGCATACCGGTATTTTCAACAGGCATTTTTGTGCCGGGCGTTAATGATTGATAATGATATTTCTTTAATTGCGGCGCAACGCCGTCATCGGCAAAGTTGGCCCAGCTATCCCAGGTAAAGTAATGCGTTTTAACAGTTTTCAGGGTACTTTGCAAACCATAAATATTCTTGGTGCTATCTTCCGGCGAGTTCATAATAAGCCCCGCCACATGGTCGAGGTGAGCATGCGAGATGAAATAGCCTTTAATATCCTTTTTAAGTACCTGCTCTGCCGGGATGGTAAAGGTTTTGTATGCTATGGCTTTGGCTATCCCCGCGCGAATTGTACCGGCATCTAAACAGATATAATTATCCGATCCTTTTGGCGCGAGCATATAGGCCGACAGGTTACTTTCGTCGGCACCACCTAAAACGCCTAATGGTACGATGCGAAATGAGGTTGCAGCCGTATTGACCTGTGCAATTGCGATAAAGGGCAACCATAAAAAAACAAGCAGCAATAGTTTGCGGTAATCATTCATTACATCAAATTTACTAATTTGGCCGCTAATGAAGACAAGCCAGATAGCCGCCAAGATTGTAACCCGTTTATTTTTTATTTTACTGCTGATAGCCCTTATCCCATTTTTGCAGGGTGATACCTCTAAACTCAAGCACATTTACCTTGCCCCACAGCATGCCTGGACGCTCATATTCCCTATTTTGTTGATACTTGGCTTCGTGGCTTTGCTGATAATATGCTCGGTAAAAAAGTTCAGTAAAACCGATCTTAACTGGCTGCTGGTGGTAAATACAGTGGTACTTATGGCTTACGCCGCCACATTGTTCATTCGTATTTACGATTTGATAAACTAACTGCGGTAGCCATCTCCGATTATTACATCACTCTGTTTTCATTTTCCTTTGCGCAGTTTCCTTATACTCGTAATCGCCGCCAAGCAGGTAGCCCCATGGCTTAAGGCTTTCTATCCTATCGAATATTATTTTAAAAATGGCGATAGTTGGTATAGATAAGAACATGCCCGACAGACCCCATATCATTTCGCCGATAACAATGCCGATGAATGAGATAAGCGCATTAAGCCGCACCTTTGAGCCCACCACCGCAGGCAGCAAAAAATTAGCATCAACTATGTGTATGCCTATTGTACATGCAGCCACGGTAAGCGTTTGGCTTATAGTACCGGTGGCAAACGTTACAACAGTACTTAGCAACAAAGCACTAAAGATGCCGATGTAAGGTATAATATTAAACACACCTACAATAATCCCCAGCAAGGCGGCATACTTTATACCAATAATATAAAAAACTGTAATGGCCATGCCTGCTACAATAACCATTTCTATAAGTAATCCTAAAATGTATTGCCGCAGTATTCTTTGTACGTTCTCTACTATATCAACTACAATTTGCCTGTTCTCGTCGCTGAAAACCCAGGTAATGAAGCGGAACAACAGGCGCCTGTAAAACAGTATAAAAAACGTAAATATCAATATAAATACATAGAACAGCACAAGCGACGATACCGCGCCGAAAGTGGTACCCAGAACCGCAGTACCCGATGCCATAATTTTGTCGGCAGCGCTATTCACATAGGTTATTTGTTTATGTCCGTTAATATGGAACGTATTTTGAACCCAGTCTGACAGGTTATTCACAGACTCTTTTACCTGGCTCTGCAGCATAGGCCAATCATTAGCGATATTAGAGATTTGAGCTCCTATCAGGTACATGATACTACCTACAAAGCCCACCAGCAGCAGTATAGAAATAAAGGATGATGCGCTGCGTGGTAACCTGCACTTTTTTTCGAAGAAGTTTGAAACAGGCAGCAGCAACACGGCAAACAAAAACCCGAATATCATAGGGTCTATCAGCTCCTTGGCCATTACCACCAGGTAACCCAACACACAAAGGCCTATAAGTATAAGGGCCAATCTTTCGTAAAACGGAGCAATAAGTTTTTTTGCAGGCATACAGGTATTACGTTTCAATGCTCAACATACATATATTTTATATGTTTCAATAGCAATGTAAATGTGCAACAATTTTCAGGCTTTACAATGTTTTATGTGCCGTCTTTAAATGTTATGCGTAACCTTTGCTGGTATCATTTTGGCAAGCACTTTGCTATAAATTATAGTATAAAAAACATACTACCATGGCAAAATATTCAGAAAAAGCGGGCGAAAAGGTGGAAAAAACCATGCACGAGATGAAAGAAGGTAAGTTAAAAAGCGGCAGCGGTAAAAAAGTTACCAGTAAGAAGCAAGCTGTCGCGATAGGTTTATCTGAAGCCCGGAAAGAAGGTGCTAAGGTGCCTAAGAAAAAATAACATTGATCTTCAAATACAAAAGCCGTCTCAAAAAATTAGACGGCTTTTGTATTTGAAAATAGTATCGCTACTGAGCTTAATTGCTTTCGAAGGTTTGGCTTACCCACGATTCCAATTTATTGTTCTTATCCAGTTCAATTAACCGTTCTATATCGCCGTCGCGCTTATGGGTTGGCTCCATATTATATTTCGCTATCACTGCCCTTAAAGCAACCATGTTGGCTTTTGTTTTATCAAAATCGGCCTTGTGCTGTATCGCGTATTTAGAAAATTGTGCCATATAGATAAATCCAAGCTGCGGATTTGCATCCGAAAGATCCATAATCACCTGTTTCAGTTCGATTACAACATCCGGCGTACCCTGGGCCCATACCAAAAGAAATTGAGTCGCCGCTTCAGTTTTAGCAGGCTCGGCCCCCCATGGCGTTTTCATCAGCCAGTCTGCAGTTTTAACAATCTCTCCCTCGTATTTAGTATAATCTTCGTGGTTATTAAAATGATAATCTTTAGGCGCTTCATAACTTTGCGCCCAAGTTTTCACACCTCCTAATAAGGTAAGAGCCAAAACGGTTGTTAAAATCTTTTTCATGCTATTGCGCTGATGCTAAGATAATTCTAATTTCTGAGAGATAGTGAACGAATCCATCACTTTCATCAAAACTACAGCTTCGTCAATAGTGCACGGGTTTGGGCCTTCACCTTTAAAGTATGATACTATTTTGGTGATCATAGGCTGCTGAATATGCTCGGGGTGCGTAAAGTTTACCGTTTCCTCCCCTTCGTCGGTCTTACAGGTTACAAACGTGCCAAAAAACGGGAAGGTGATCTTTCCTTTCGTGCCGATGATCTCGCAACTGTCAACTGCTTCGCTTTTTGCGACATTGAAGCACCACGAGCCGTTAACCACCACATTGTTTTTGAATACAATATGCCCGCAAACATGGTCATCAGCCGGACTAAAGCCGGCCTGGTTTAAGCTGGAACCAGTTGAATATTTAGGCTCGCCGAAATAATAAAGCATCAGATCTAACTGGTGGGGGGCCAGGTCATGAAAATACCCGCCGCCGGATAGTTCTGGCTGTAGCCGCCAGTTTGGTGGCGCGTTCTCCGCCAGCTTAGGCCGCGGATATTGCCACATCCTTATCTGCACGGTTCTGATATCGCCTATAGCGCCGCTGTCTATTAAGCCTTTTACGTGTAAAAACATAGGCAGGGCGCGGCGGTAATGCGCTACTGTAAGCTTTGCGCCGCTTTGGTTAACGGCATCAGCCATTTGCTGTGCTTCGCCGGCGTTGCGGGTAACCGGTTTTTCCACATACACATTAAGGCCCTTTTTAATCGCCCGCAAAGCATATTCCAGGTGTGATGCAGGGGGTGTGGCTATCGATACGGAATTTACTTCAGGGTCGTTCATTAGGTCCTCAGCATCGCTGTACCATTTATCAACATGGTGGCGTTGGGCGTAGTCGGCGGCTTTTTCGGCATCGCGGCGCATTACGGCCACCAGTTTGCTGCCGGCAATTTTATTGTATGCCTGCCCGCTCTTTTTTTCGGTTACGTTACCGCAGCCTATTATACCCCATTTAATTGTAGCCATTTATAAAATATTTTTAGCTGATCATCGCCAGCAATTCGTCATCACTGATTATCGGAATGTTTAATTTATTAGCCTTTTCCAGTTTGGCAGGGCCCATATTTTCGCCGGCCACCAGGTAGCTTAGCTTGGCAGAAATACTGCTCAATATTTTGCCGCCGTTCTGTTCTATGATATCCTTCAATTCATCGCGCGAGAACTTTTCGAACGTACCTGATATTATAAAGTTTTGCCCGCTTAGCTTATCGCTTGCCAGGGTCAATTCTTTTTCCTCGGCCACAAACTGCAAGCCGCTGGCCTTTAATCTCTCAATTTCCTGCCGGTGATCTGCGTCCGCAAAGTAATCGGTGATACTTTCGGCAATACGGCCACCTATCTCCTCGGCAGCCATGAGTTCATCGGCATTGGCCGCCATCAGCTTATCTATGGTTTTGAAATGAGCTACCAGTTTTTTGGCAACGGTTTCGCCAACGTAACGTATTCCCAGGCCAAAAAGCACCTTTTCAAATGGCTGCTGCTTTGATTTTTCGATACCATCCAGCATGTTGTTAATGGATTGTTCGCCAAAGCGGTCCATTTGCTTTAACTCGTCAATGTGATCCTGCAGATGATAAAGGTCGCTTATATGCCGTATAAAACCGCGGTTATACAGTGTATTGATGGTTTCGTCGCCCAAGCCGTCGATATTCATGGCCTTACGTCCAATAAAGTGCTGCATTCTGCCTACAATTTGCGGCGGGCAGCCTTCATCATTGGGGCAGTACCAGGCGGCTTCGCCTTCGGTGCGCAATAGTTTAGTATCGCAGGCGGGGCAATGGGTTATGTATTCAATGGCCTTTGCGCCATGTTTGCGTTTATCAAGGTTTACACTGATAATTTTGGGAATGATCTCGCCGCCCTTTTCCACGTAAACGGTATCGTGCTCGTGCAGTTTAAGGCGCTCGGTAATTTCGTCGGCGTTGTGCAGGGTGGCGCGTTTTACTGTGGTACCTGCCAGCAATACCGGTTTTAAATTGGCAACCGGCGTAACAGCACCGGTACGGCCTACCTGGTAAGTAACGGCAAGCAGCTCGGTCTCAACTCTTTCTGCCTTAAATTTATAAGATATGGCCCAGCGCGGAGATTTGGCGGTATAGCCAAGCTCCTGCTGCTGCGAATAATTGTTTACTTTAATGACTATGCCATCAATGTCATAACTCAGGTTATGGCGCTCGGTATCCCAATGAGCTATAAAATCTAACACACCGTTGATATCTTTTACCAGGCGGCTATGATTATCTACATGAAAGCCCCAGCCTTTAACAGCTTCCAGGCTTTCCCAATGCGTTTTAAATAAGGACCTCTCGGTATACAGGCCGTACAGAAAGCAATCCAGCGGGCGGCGGGCAACCTCGGCCGAGTCCTGTAATTTTATAGTGCCCGATGCAAAGTTGCGCGGATTAGCGTACGGTACTTCGCCGTTATCAACACGCTCTTTGTTTAGCCTTTCAAATGCTTTTAAGTGCATAAACACCTCGCCGCGTATCTCAAACAGATCGGGATAATCGCCCTCCCCCAGTTTTTTCGGGATGCTATGTATCGTGCGTACATTGGTGGTTACCTCATCCCCCTGGGTGCCGTCGCCACGGGTAACAGCACGTGCCAGCTTGCCTTGTTCATAAGTAAGGCTCATAGACAAACCGTCGAACTTCAATTCGCACACATACTCAAAATTATCGCCGATGGCCTTACGTATGCGCTGGTCAAAATCTACCAGTTCCTGCTCGTTATAGGTGTTGCCTAACGATAACATTGGCCAGCGGTGCTTAACCGTCACAAACTCCTTGGTGATATCGCCGCCCACCACCTGTGTAGGCGATTCCGGATCGGCAAATTCTGGAAATTGCTTTTCCAGTTCGTTTAAATACTCCAGCTTTTTGTCGAATTCGTAATCAGAAATAGTAGGCATGGCCAGCACATAATAATTATAAGTGTGCTGTTTCAGTTCGGCAGTGAGGGCCTTAATTTGCTCTTTGGGCGACATGTAACGAAGATAATTTTTTTAGTTCATAGTTGATGGTTCATAGTTCATAGCTGCTGATTTTTTTACCATGATCTATGAACTATGATCTATCACCTACTTAACAACTTCCATTATAGCTACTACCGGATAATGGTCTGACGGAGCGCGGCCATGGTAGGTATTAGTTAATATCCCGTAGCGTTTTACTTTAAACTGTTTGGTCACAAAAATATGGTCGATACGTTTATCACCTGCGGTAGTAACATCAAAAGCATTAAAAGTATTGTTTGGCGCCAGTTTTACAGGAGCCAGTACGTAACTATCTTTTAGTAATCCGGAATTATTTATAACCGCGTAACTATCTGATGTTTGATCTACGTTAAAGTCGCCGGTAAGGATGGTTGGCATGTTCCCCGCCATCTGCCTGATCTTCGCAAGTACCAGTTTAGCACTTTCCTGGCGGGCAACCACGCCTATATGGTCCATGTGCAGGTTAAAGAAATAAAAGGCAAACCCTGTTTTTAACTCCTTAAACTGCGCCCAGGTGCAAATACGCGGCAGCGCCGCATCCCAGCCTGTATTAGGCCTATCAGTAATGGTCGACATCCAGAAGTTACCTGTTTTTAATATTTTAAACCTGTCGGCTTTATAAAAAATAGCCGAGTGTTCGCCGCCGTGCTTGCCATCATCACGGCCGGCACCTACCCATTTGTAGCCGGGCAGGCTATCGGTTAACTCCACCAACTGATGATACTTGGCTTCCTGCGTACCAAAAATATCCAGGTCCTGGAATTGTATCAGCTTGGCTGCCCAGGGGAAACGCTGCCCCCAGCCATTGCCCGCGGTGGAGTCGCCTTTATTAGAGTAACGCAGGTTATATGTACCTATGTTTAATTGTTGAGCATGAACCAATGAAGCTGTTATGGTCAACAGCAGAAAGATGAGCGTTAATTTTATCTTCATAATAGATGTATTGATGTGCAAGTATAGCAAACTATGTTAACCGGGGCGAAAACAGCAGGTAAAAATCTTGTTCCAATTGGCGGGAATCACAAAGAACCGCACACTACTCTCCAATCAACTAATCACCACTCTCTAAACCTCCCCTTCGCGTTTTCTCAGGAACCATTCGGTGCTTAGCAGCAGCAGTATCAGTACAAAAACCCACCATACATCAATCAGGTCGCTGTAACGCTTATCTTCATAAACCACGGTTTTAATGTTTTCGTTCTTGCGGATCAGGTCGGCAAGTTTATTTAGTTGCGATGGCAGTAACATTTGTCCGCCCGATCGTGTGGCCATATCGCGCAGTAGCCGGTGGTTGGCGGTGCTTTGGCGTGCTTCCAGGTTTAGCTGTTTAACGGTTAATTGCCCGTTTGCCGCAAATTGTTGTTTACCAATGGTAGTTGTGGCCTGATAAGTGTAATCCCCAACCGGCAAAGTGCCTGCATTTAGCTGGTAACCTTGCCCGCTACGGGTAAACAGGAAGCTGTAATTTTTTCCCGATCGGCTTTTCAGGTTTATCTTCACATCGGGCGTGTTGATCAGTTCCAATGCGTCGTTGTATAATTCTGCATTCAGCAACACATTCTCGCCTTCGTCAAAAACATTTTTTGACGCGTACACCCTAAACCGCTGACGGTTGGTGTTGGCCGTTAGGTATTGTATCGTTTGGCTTAAGAGTTCCTCAATGGCGTGGTGATTGCCATATTCGCGGTATTCGGCCAGTTGCCAGCGCCACAAACCTTCTCCGGTAAGCACAGCCAGCCTGCGCCCGCCTTCGTCATTAAAGGCCAGCAGCGGATAATTGGTTTCTACGTTGCCTATCTTTTGCTTCAACAGCACCAATGCGGTTGGTGAGGCTGTATAGCTGCCAAATTGCCCAACCAATGGGGGCATTTTGCTTAGTTTGAAGCGTGTTGAATCAGTCAGCGTAAAAGCCGCAAATGTGCTTACGGGCACGGCGAAGGTTTCCTGTATTTGCTGCCCATCGGTGTTTGCCTGCACTGTTTTTTGATTGCTGTTAAATGCTTGTATGCCGGCCTGCGTACCCGCTATATGCAACACCGGCGTTTTGCTTTGCAACAGGCTTTGCAGTTTGTCATAACTATTGGCAGAAAGCTGGTACAGTATAGCCAGTGTATATTCACCCATTTTTGCCGGGGCTGCATCACTTACTAAACTCGTTTTTACCTCGAAATTTTTATTGCTTTCTATAGCCTGTTTAATCACGCTTATATCGGGGTGCGGACTGTCATAAAGCAGCAGTATCTTTTGCCGCGCATCAAGCACATCCACATAAATAGTTTCGTTGTTGTTTTGTACCGATAGCTCATTTTTAACCGGCGCTAAATTAATGGTAAACTTACGGGTACCCTTTTTATCGGCGTTTAATTTCAGCGGTATCACCTTTTTAAACGCTGCCGATGCTATCGCGATGCTTTGTGCGTACACCTGGCGGCCATCTTCAGTTATGGTTAGGCGCATGTTCTCGCCCGCGCTTTGGTAGGCTTCGGCCAGTATTTCCACCTCAAAGTCGTTACCTAAAAACGCGGTTTTATTATAGTTCACATTGCCAATGAGCAGGTCTCGCCGTGGCGTGGTATCGCCCAGGGCAATAGTGTATATATTTGTTTTAATGTTACGGGCTTCGTATTGCGGATCAGCGCCCAGATTATACAGTCCGTCGGTAGCCAGCACCAGCGCGCCTATGTTTTGGTTTACAAAGCGCTCGTTCAACTGGTGCAGGGCTTCTGAAATATCGGTTTGCCTGCCGTTATAAGAATTTGAGAGGCCATCCTTCAGGTCTTTATCGAAATGAAATTCGTGGACTTCGTAACTGTCGCCGAGTTCTGTTTTTAAAGCCTGGCCCCAGTTTGCCGAAAGCGCATTTTTACCAAACAATCTTACCGATTCTGAATTATCCTGCGCTATTAATATTACCGGCTTTTGCGGCTGGTAGCGGGTGGAGCGTACCAAAGGCGATACGATGAGCATCGACAATATAAAAACAACAAGAGCCCTGAGGGCGAATAAGGCGTAGCGCATACGCTTATCCAGTTGCACCGGTTTTCGATACATGAGCCAGGCATAAAGCAAGCCCAGCACCATACAGGCAGGAACCCACCACCCTGAAACCGATCCCCAGGATAACGACATTAGCTTAGTAAGTATTGAGTGGTGAATAGTGAGTTGAGGCACATAACATCCATACCCGCAAAATGCGAAATTATTATGGAATGGGTTAATTAATTTTTATGCGGATAGGGCCCTTAATGTATTCAACATCTACCGGCCGGCCTTTTTGCGTTATAGCAACTTTACCTGCCTTTTGCAAGGTTATTGCTACGTCTCGCACCTCCTGCATATGTTTGCGCCAATTTGTTGGGAATAAGGCCCGGGCAATTTCGCTCGGGCAAACCGTTTTATGAGGTCCGCGCTCAGCAGCCATGGTTAAGATGGTTTGGGAGATGGAGGGGTCAGTCATGATTTTATAACAAGTAAGGCCAGCTTATGCTTGCCTTACTTGTTATTATTCGAGTTATGCCCGATTTACTTCGACGCCTCATTTACAGAGTGCACACCGCAGGCAAATTCTTGGGAAGAGCCCCCGAACAAACTTAAGATGACCGGTGGTTATTTCCCTATAAGTCCTATCTGGTTCTTTATCTTCTCAACAGCATCGGCGCTAACTGGCACCAATGGTAAGCGCAAAGTTTCACCGCAAACGCCCAAAGTTTTTAAGGCCGATTTTACACCTGCCGGGCTGCCCTCGGCAAACATCAGGCGGGTAAACTCTATCATGCTGTAATGAGCCGCGTGTGCGCCTTTAAAATCACCTTTAAGGCATTTACGTATCATATTGCTGAACTGCTTTGGCAGCGCATTGCCTACAACAGATATTACGCCAACGGCGCCCATTGCTATCATCGGCAGGCTTATCGGGTCATCACCGGATATTACCAGAAAGTCTTCCGGTTTATCGCGAAATAACTGATTAAGCAACTCAAAACTACCCGATGCTTCTTTTATACCGATGATATTCTTAAAATCATTGGCCAGCCTAACGGTGGTTTCGGCACTTACCGATGTACCTGTACGGCTGGGTACATTGTATAATATAATAGGGAGCGGTGCAGCTTCGGCAATGGCCTTATAGTGCTGATAAATACCTTCTTGTGTTGGCTTATTATAATGCGGGCTTGCCGATAGTATGGCATCATAGCCGGTGGTATCAAAAGCTTTTATATCCTCAACCACATCCAGTGTATTGTTGCCTGCTATGCCGGCTATCAATCCTACACGCTTATTCACGGCTTTGGCAGTAAAGGAAAATACCTGCTTCTTCTCTTCCTTACTTAATGTGGCGCTCTCGCCGGTTGTACCAAGTGATACCAGGTATTCTACCCCGCCATCAATCAGGTGATCTATCAGCTTTTGCAACGCATCATAGTCTACCTGTCCATCTGCCTGAAAAGGAGTGACCATTGCAACTCCTGTTCCGTGAAATTTGTTCATGTGCCTGAATGTTATAAGGCTGCTAAGATAATTAAAATGTGCAGATGTGTAGATATGCAAATGTGCAGACCGCCAAAAACCATCTCATTGCGAGGAGCGATAGCGGCGCGGTGATCACCGGTACTTTAGCGAACTTTTCTATCGAAGATTGCCACGCTACGCTCGCAATGACGCTTAATTAACCAGGAAGGCTTATATCACCCCGTGCAGCGCCCCACCCTTTTCGCCCATTTTATCCACCAGCTTTTCAACTGCCGGGTCGCGTTCCAGCACCGGGGCGTGATGTGGTTTTATGCGGGCATCTATAATGAGCGGACCGTTACAGCCCCAATGCTTATGCTCTGTAAAGCTGTTGATGCCGTAAATATCATGGCTTGGGTTGCTGCGGGTAAAGGTTACCCACACAAAGTTATTGAGGTTTTGCGCGGTAAAGGCAGCATCGTCGCATAAAACCATCAGCGGCAATCCGCTTAATTCGGTTTCGCCAAGATGCTCCTGTAATATCTCCAGCATTAAAGGCATATCGCTTGCGCGGATGTTTTTTGGTACTTCAACCGCCAATACACCCGGCATTACCATTTTGTAATTCACAAACGGCCTTGGCAGCGTAAACAACGATGGCCATTCGTTCCAAAGTTCCCGCTTTATATCGCCGGCAACGGTAATGGCAACTTTGCTGCCGCTGTTTAGCCCCTCGCCGCTGTAATCAAGCGTATCAATGGTGGTGCGGGTATGAAAATGTAGGTCGCGGGTAAGATCCATGCGCTGCAGGATATGTTTCATAAAGCCGCCGATGTCATTCACATCCAGGTCGGGGTTATCCTCTTTTGCGGCGATAAACAGGTATTTAGCCAGGCTTAGCTGCCCCTTGCCTAAAATGTGGTTGGCAATGGTAATGATCTCCTGCGGATAGCGCTCTTTTACATATGGCGTGTAACGCTCGCTGCCGATGGCAAACAAAAGCGGATGCACCCCGGCGGCATCAACCGCGTTAACGGCATGCAGGCCGGGTATCTCTTTAGGCAGGGCATTGCCGGTAATATCATGGATCAAAGCGCCGAAGCTGGTATCCTCCTGCGGCGGCCTGCCCACTACCGTAAACGACCAGATGGCATCCTTGCGGTGATAAACATTATGTACTTTCATCAGCGGGAAGGGGTGCTTTAGGCTATAATAACCTAAGTGATCGCCAAAGGGCCCTTCGGGCTTATTCTCCATCGGCATAACAGTGCCGGTTATCACAAAGTCGGCATCGGCCGAAATACAAAAACCCTCATCATCGTAAAAATATCGGAAACGGCGGTTACCCAATGCACCGCCGAAGGTCATTTCAGATAAACCTTCGGGCAGGGGCATAACAGCAGCCACAGGGTGCGCCGGCGGGCCGCCTACAAATATGCTTACCTTTAAAGGCTGGCCTTTTGCATTGGCCTTGGTTTGGTGCACGCCAATACCCCGGTGCAGCTGGTAGTGCAGACCGATCTCTTTGTCCTGCACGTAATCGTTACCCGCCAGTTGGATACGGTACATACCCAGGTTGGCATGCATGATCCCGGGCATATCAGCATCTTCGGTATATACCTGCGGCATGGTTACAAAGGGGCCGCCGTCCATCGGCCAGTTCACTATTTGCGGCAGCTGGTTTATCAGGGTTTTGCCAAAATTAATGGGCGCGCCCTTCCCAACTTTCATGGGCATAGCCGATAGCGCAGTCAAGGCGGTGTTGGCATACTTAAAAGGATGCTTTATGGCTTTTATAGGGTCGTTTTTGAGGTCGATCAGGGCCTTTATTTTATCCAGCGTATCCCTGAAAATAAACCGCGACCTATCCAGCGTGCCAAACAAATTTGATACCGCCGGAAACTTACTCCCCTTCACATTTTCGAACAAAATTGCGGGTCCTTCGTGCTCAAATACACGCAGGTGAATGGCCGCCATCTGCAGGTACGGATCAACTTCGTCCTTTATGCGGATAAGGTGACCGTTCCTTTCCAGATCGGTGATGCAGGCTTGTAAACTATTGTATCCCATTTAGCCCCAAAGATATTATACATTTTAATGTTTTTGGCGATATTTAGCTTATGAAACCACTTATAGTTTTGCTGGCCGTGTTTGCCGTAAGCTGCCTGGCTACTTTTGTGGCAGGCCACCCGGCAGATTATTATTTTTGCGGCAGGCTGGCCATGGGCATAATGCTGGTGTTTACAGCAACCGCGCATTTTAAATTCACCAAAGGCATGGTACTAATGCTACCTGCTTTTGTACCGTTTAAAAAGGCCGTTATCTACATAACCGGATATATAGAGATATTGGCCGGGATAGGCTTGCTGGTTAAAGCAGTGCGCGGGCCGGTAGCTTTGTTTGTTATTTTCTTTTTGGTGATACTGTTGCCTGCCAATATCCATGCGGCCCAAAACAAAGTGAACCTTGAGAAACCCGATACCTGCGGAAATGGCTTGAAGTATCTCTGGTTCCGGATACCGCTGCAATTATTTTTTATTGCCTGGGTGTACTATTTTGGGGTGATACACTGATCTTAAAATAAGTTAGACGATAGATTTACTTCCTTTTTATCATTAAAAAAGTTATATTACTTTTACGGTTCAAATCAACTGAACGCCGTATGTCGGTACTTGTTTTCACTGTAATTATACTTATTGGGGCCTATTTTGCCGGACTGCTTGGCTCATTAACCGGGCTTGGCGGCGGGGTGGTAATTATACCCTTACTTACGCTTTTATTGGGCGTTAACATCCATTATGCCATCGGCGCCTCGCTGGTTTCGGTTATCGCCACTTCGTCGGGCTCGGCAGCAGCGTATGTAAAAGAAGGTATCACCAACATACGGCTGGGCATGTTCCTTGAAATTGCCACCACTATTGGGGCGCTCACAGGTGCGCTGGTAGCGGTATATATCCCTACCCAATATATAGCCATATTATTTGGCGTGATACTGATACTATCGGCACTAATGTCGTTACGGAAAAAGGCCGAAAGCATTATCTCGAAGCCTACCTATCTTGCTGCAAAACTAAAGCTATACGGCAGTTACCCTAACGGTAATGGCGAACAAATTGAGTACGGTGTTACCCATGTTGGCGGAGGCTTTTTTATGATGCTTTTTGCAGGTACCATATCCGGCTTGCTGGGCATTGGCTCGGGGGCTTTAAAGGTTATAGCTATGGATACCATCATGAAGATCCCTTTTAAGGTATCAACCACCACCAGTAATTTTATGATAGGCGTTACTGCCGCGGCCAGCGCGGTGGTTTATCTGCAAAGAGGGTACATCGATCCGGCCATATCCATGCCGGTTGTAATAGGCGTTTTACTGGGCGCCATTACCGGGTCGAAAATACTGGTGCATACCAAATCGTCGCGGTGGCTGCGGTGGGTGTTTGCCATAGTGGTTACCTTTTTAGCCGGGCAAATGATCTACAACGGCATCACGGGGAAATTGTAATTGTTGGGTGGAGAGCGGTGAATAGTTGCAATATCCTATATTTAAATTTTCTATTTAATTTGTAAACGCTCACCAATAAACCATTCACCACTCACCAGCCGCAATGAAACGCCTTATCACTAATTTAACTTTTCAGGTAATTGTTGCCATTATATTAGGTGTGCTTGTGGGCCTGTATTTCAAAGGCTTTGCGCCAACGGCGCAACTGATCAGTAAGGTATTTATCAGCCTGATCACCATGCTGATCGCCCCTATTATCTTCTTCACCATTGTACTGGGTATTGCCGGCATGAGCGATATGAAAAAGGTAGGCCGAGTAGGCGGTAAGGCCTTGCTGTATTTTGAGCTGGTTACCACACTGGCCCTGATTATTGGTGTAACCGTTGCCAATGTATTGAAACCCGGCGCTAACTTTATCAATAACCATGTTAAGGCAGATGTAAGCAAGCTCGCGGTGTACGAGAAGGCTGCGTCTGAAATGAAATGGGGCGATTTTATCGCCCATATTGTGCCTGCTAACGCTTTCGAGGCGTTTGCCAAAGGCGATATTTTGCAGATACTCTTCTTTGCCATATTATTCGGTTTCGGTTTAAGCCGGATGGGTGCTGCGGGCGAATCAGTGATCACGTTGTTTGATAAGCTGTCCAAAGTTTTTTTTAACATTATGCGGATAGTGATGAAAGTGGCCCCTATTGGCGCTTTCGGCGGGATGGCATATACCATAAGCACCTACGGCCTGGCCACGCTTAAGCCGCTGGCCCTACTAATGGGGTCGGTTTACATTACCATGTTCGTGTTCATATTTGTGGTATTGAATATTATAAGTTACCTGTTCAAATTCAGTTTGTGGCAGTACCTTAAACACATTAAGGAGGAAATCCTTATCGTGCTGGGTACTTCGTCATCAGAATCGGCACTGCCGGGGATGATGGAAAAGCTGGAAAAATTTGGTTGCTCAAAATCGGTAGTAGGCCTGGTTATCCCCGCAGGATATTCCTTTAACCTGGATGGCACTACCATTTACTTATCTATGGCTACCATATTTTTAGCGCAGGTGTTTAAGATAGATCTTTCGATAGAGCAGCAATTAACTATTATCGGCATCCTCATGATCACCTCAAAAGGCGCAGCAGGTGTTACCGGCAGTGGTTTTATCGTGCTTACCTCAACACTGGCGGCCATTAAAATAATCCCGGTTGAAGGTGTGGCTATCCTGCTTGGGGTCGACCGCTTTATGAGCGAAGCCCGGGCAATAACCAATGTAATAGGTAATGGTGTGGCAACTATCGTAGTGGCAAAGAGCGAAAAGGAGTTTACCCCCCGGCCCCCTGAAGGGGGAGCTTAAAAGCTTAGTCTATTTTCGCCGTATCTACTTTAAACTCCGGCTTGGTTATCTTATCCTTTGCAGGTTTCTCTTTAAATTTCCTGAAGCTGTCTTTGATATAAAATATCAGGTTGTAATCCGTCATGGCATCTATCTGTGCGGGGGTGGGGCGGTATTCATTCATAAAATCGTCCAGCGTATCGCCTTGCAGCCCCGTTATCCCGCCTGCCAGTTTCCGGGTAAAGCGCTGGTTGGTATGGTCTTCCCGCTCGTACCGCAGCATAGTTTGCTGCAGCCGGTACTGCGTGGTCTTCTTTTTAGTGAGCGATTTAAACAGCGACAACACATCTATGGTAACAAAGGCAAAGGGCACATTTACGGTAGTTGGCCGCATAATTTCAGTAAAGGCGGGCCCTTTAAATGCAAACTCTTTGGCAAACTGCTTGCGGTTGTTCGTGCTATCGCGCAGGTAATTGCGTTTAGCTAAAATGGCTACCTCGTTCAGCCTGATCGAAGCTGTTTCCAGTTCTATCAGCTTTAACTTACCACTCCACGGACTAACTGGCAGCGTATAAGTTTTATAGCCCATTGTTTTTATGCGCAGCGTATCGATGACTTTTGTTATCCTCAGCGTAAATGCGCCCTGCTCGTTGGTCATGGTGTTGGTGGTTGATGCCGATACAATAACATATTCAACCGGGTTGCGCGTTTTTTTATCGATAACAAAACCTGTTACCAGTTGCGCACTCGCGTTGATGCAAAGGAGTAACAGTGTGGCAGATAGCAGGTATTTCATGCGGCAGTTAAATATACGGGTATAATAGCGCTGTAAAATTGATTTAACACATTTTAACAAGGACGCACTGCAGTAAATATCCCGTCAACTGATAACCCAAATGTAATTTTTGAAAATTTAACCCATTAGCAGGATTGAGGGCGAAATTTTTTTTAGCTTTGCCCTACAAAAATCAAAAGCCGATGAGCGTTCTCGTAAATAAAAATTCTAAAGTTATAGTACAGGGTTTTACCGGTAAAGAAGGCACTTACCATGCCGAGCAGATGATTGCCTATGGCACACAAGTGGTTGGTGGTGTAACACCAGGCAAAGGTGGCCAAAGCCATCTGGACAGGCCGGTTTTTAACACCGTTAAAGATGCGGTTGACCAAACCGGTGCTGATGTATCTATTATTTTTGTACCCCCTGCTTTTGGCGCTGATGCTATTATGGAGGCCGCCGAAGCCGGCATAAAGGTTATTGTATGTATTACCGAAGGCATCCCTACAAAGGATATGATTGCGGTAAAAGAATACTTAACTGATAAGGATAGCCGCTTGATTGGCCCCAACTGCCCGGGCATTATCACCGCAGATGAAAGCAAAATTGGCATTATGCCGGGTTTTATCTTCAAAAAAGGTAATGTTGGTGTGGTTTCAAAATCAGGCACGCTTACTTACGAGGCGGTTGACCAGGTTGTTAAAGCCGGTTTAGGTATTACTACCGCGATCGGCATCGGGGGTGACCCCATCATTGGTACCCCAACCAAAGAAGCTGTTGAATTATTAATGAACGACCCTGAAACACACGGTATCATTATGATAGGCGAGATTGGGGGCGGAATGGAAGCTGATGCTGCGCGCTGGATAAAAGAAAATGGCACTAAACCAGTTGTTGGTTTTATTGCCGGCCAAACAGCGCCTCCGGGCCGCCGTATGGGCCACGCAGGTGCTATTGTTGGCGGTGCCGACGATACTGCTGCCGCTAAAATGAAGATCATGCGCGAGTGCGGTATCCGCGTGGTAGAATCACCTGCCGAAATTGGCGCTGCCATGGCAGAAGAATTAGCGAAGAAATAGAGTCAGGACTTAAAGAGTCAGGAATCAGGATAAAAGAAAATCCCGGTCAATTTTTGGCCGGGATTTTTTTATGCCAAATTTGTCATACTGAACCTGGTGAAGCATCTATCGCCGATGTGCACAACGACCATGCATAGTTCGCGAATAGATCCTTCGCTATCGCTCAGGATGACAAAAAAGGTATTCCAAAAAATTCTTAAATTCGGTAAATTCAGGTTCACGCAAATTTACGCTATGAAAAAAAGCCTCACCCTTTTCCTCTTTATATCTACAACAGCTTTCGCTCAATACAGACCGGCCGCTTTTAACGATTCCGACAGGCTTAAAAAGATTGAGGCTACATTCCCGGTAATAGATCAATTGTATAAAGACTACGCGGAAAAGAATCACTGGCCGGGGATGGCCTACGGTATTTTGGTTGATGGTAAACTGGTGCATACCGGCAATACAGGTTATAACGACATTGATGCTAAAACACCGGTGACTTCGCAGTCGGACTTCCGTATCGCCAGCATGACCAAAAGCCTAACCGCAATGGCTATCCTTAAACTTCGCGATGAGGGTAAACTAAAATTGGACGACCCGGCATACCGCTACATCCCCGAGATGAAGAATAATAAATACCTTACTAAAGATGCAACCCCGGTAACCATCCGCCACTTGCTTACCCATTCGGCGGGCTACCCCGAAGATAATCCCTGGGGCGACAGGCAACTGGCCGTGTCTGATGCGCAGCTGATAGATATCTATAAAAAAGGGGTATCGTTTTCCAATAATCCTGGCTATGGGTACGAATACAGCAACCTGGGTTTTGCAACACTGGGCTATATCATTAAAAAGATATCAGGCAAAACGTACGAGCAATACATTACCGATAATATTTTAAACCCCTTGGGCATGACCCATACCTATTGGGAATACACCAAAGTGCCTAAACAGCAACTTGCCCTGGGTTACCGCTGGCTTGATGACAAATGGGTGGAGCAACCCCTGCTGCACGATGGCGCATACGGCGCTATGGGCGGGCTGATAACCACAATTGAAGATTTTAGCAAGTATATGGCCGTGCACATGAACGCCTGGCCCATGCGTGATGATGCCGAGACCGGTCCGGTTAAACGGAGTTCGGTCCGCGAGATGCAGTACCCGTGGGATGTAAGCTATTTAAATGCCAATGCGCGCACCACCACCGGCAGACTTTGCCCAACCGTATCGGCCTATGCCTATGGCCTGCGCTGGGCTAAGGATTGTGATAACCGCGTGTATGTTGGCCATACAGGTGGCTTGCCCGGCTTCGGCAGTAACTGGAACATCCTGCCCGACTATGGCGTGGGCGTAGTTTGCTATGCTAATTTAACTTATGCCAACGCAGGTAGGGCAAATAGCATTGCTTTAGACACCTTACTGGCCTTATCAGGAATTAAGCCCCGCACGCTGCCGGCATCGCAGATACTTACACAGCGCAGGGATGAACTGGTGAAGCTACTGCCCAATTGGGATAACGCGCAAGCGACCGGCATCTTTGCCGACAACTTTTTTATGGATTACTTCCCCGATAAGCTGAAAGCCGAAGCGCTGGATGTTTATGCAAAGGCAGGTAAGGTATTAAGTGTGGGCGAAGTAGTACCCGAGAACAACCTGCGCGGCTATTTTATAATACAGGGCGAAAAGGCGAACATTAAAGTATCATTCACCCTAACACCAGAAAACCCGCCGCTGGTGCAGGAGTACCATATCAGCCCCATAACCCCCTGAAGGGGAACCTGCTTTGTCATGCTGAACGAGAGTGAAGCATCTATCGCCGACATACAAGTTTTCGAATAGATCCTTCGTTCCTCAGGATGACAAATCCCGAATAGTCAAACCTATGTAAACATGCTCCTGCCAAACAAAATTCGCCAGCAAATTGTCGTATATTTATATAGAACGAAGTGAGAGACGAAGCTCAAATCGCTAATTCAATCATCACTAATTCACTATATAAAATGGCATACAATCAATTAACCCCCGAAGAAGAATATATCATATTACATAAAGGTACCGAGCGCCCGTTCACAGGCGAATTGCTGAACAATAAGGCCGAAGGTGTATATGTTTGCAAACGCTGCGACACACCTTTGTACACTTCCGAATCGAAATTTGAGTCGCATTGCGGCTGGCCAAGTTTTGATGACGAGATACCCGGCGCGGTAAGGCGCGAAACCGATGCCGATGGCCGCCGTACCGAAATACTTTGCAGCAATTGCGGGGCGCACCTGGGCCATGTTTTCGAGGGCGAATACCTTACCCCAAAAAATGTAAGGCATTGCGTAAATTCGGTGTCCATGAAATTTGTCCCGGTTGCCGAGCTGAAGAAATAAGCGGCAACCAAGTGGTCTGAAAATTGATCCCTGCGAGGCATAAAAACCTGGCAGGGGTTTTTCTTTTTCCACATGTGATTTTATTAAAAAACACGGTGGGTTTTGGCAGGTTTTCGGCGTGCGAAAACGGCCTTTCCAGGGCCTTTTACCTTAAGTATTCCGCTGAGTTTTAGGGCTGTTAGAAACATGTTTATATCCTGCAAGTGTTTCCTGATTTTTATTTATGGCTTATCAAATATGTGATTAAAAAGATCATAAAGTGTTGTTTCCTAATCGCTTGAATTTTTTGTCATCACATAATAATTTTAACACCATTAAATAATTTGTGGACAACTTATAGGTGATGTTAAAAACTTAGACTAACATGCAATTACATGTTGCCCTATCTTTGAAGTACAAGTTCTTTTAACGCTATCTATGTTATCGATATTTCTATCATAACAGAAAAGAAAGACCATGATAAAACATGGGCTAATGTGCAACTAAAAATAGTTAAGAAACGATTAGTGCGGGGGTGTAAAAGCGAGTAAAATAAACGCGAAAAAACAAGTTTTCGCCTTTGAAAATGAAACTCGCGTGGTACACCTGTCTATTGTCGGCTCGGTACAAAAGCGGTTTCATAGATACGTTAACAGGGAAAGAATTTAAAAAATATAATATATACGTCGTCATGCAAGAGGAAACCGAATTACTTTTAAAGGAGAACAAAGACCGCTTTGTGATCCTCCCCATTAAGTACCCCGCTATTTGGGAAATGTATAAAAAAGCCGAAGCCAGTTTCTGGACAGCCGAGGAGATAGACCTGTCGGACGACATGAAGCACTGGGAGAACTTAACCCCTGGTGAAAAACATTTTATATCGCATATCCTGGCGTTTTTTGCAGCAAGCGACGGAATTGTAAACGAAAACCTGGCCATCAATTTCATGAGCGAGGTGCAGCTGCCCGAGGCACGTTGCTTCTACGGTTTCCAGATCATGATGGAGAATATCCACTCAGAAACTTACGCCCTGTTAATAGATACCTACGTTAAAGACCCGGCGGAAAAAGACCGCCTGTTCCACGCTATCGAGACAGTGCCTTGTGTAGGCAAAAAAGCCGAATGGGCTTTAAAATGGATAAATAACGGCACATTTGCCGAGCGCCTGGTTGCCTTTGCAGCTGTAGAGGGTATCTTTTTCAGCGGCAGCTTCTGCTCTATCTTCTGGTTTAAAAAACGTGGCCTGATGCCGGGCCTTACCTTTAGTAACGAGCTGATATCGCGCGACGAAGGTTCGCACTGCGAGTTTGCCTGCCTGCTATATGGTATGCTGCAAAATAAACTATCAACCGAGGCAGCTACCAAAATTATTACCGATGCGGTTGAGATAGAAAAAGAATTTGTGAACGATGCCTTACCGGTAAGCCTGATAGGTATGAACGCTAAAATGATGAGCCAGTATATCGAGTTTGTGGCCGACAGGTGGCTGGCCGAACTGGGTTACCCTAAGGTTTACAATGTATCATGTCCGTTTGATTTTATGGAGATGATAAGCCTGCAGGGTAAAACCAACTTTTTTGAGAAGCGCGTTGGCGACTACCAAAAAAGCGGCGTAATGAACAGCACTGCCGAGAGCAAAGCGTTCTCGCTCGATGAGGATTTTTAAGGATTGAAACCTGAAAAAACTCGAAAAAATTAAAGAAAATTCGAGAAAATTCGGGGTGATTTATCTGAAATATTAAACTAACTAATTAAAATAAAATACCCCTGCCGGGTTGGCAGGGAATAAGGAGGTGGCAAAATGTTCGTAGTAAAAAGAGACGGAAGAAAAGAGTCGGTAAAGTTCGACAAGATCACGGCACGGATTGAAAAACTGTGCTATGGGTTTAACCTGGTTGACCCAATTGATGTGGCAAAAAAAGTAATTGAAGGTTTGTTTGATGGTGTTACAACCTCCGAACTGGATAACCTTGCAGCCGAGACGGCGGCATCGTTAACCACCAAGCACCCCGACTATGCTTTGCTTGCATCGCGTATAGCGGTATCAAACTTGCACAAGAACACCACCAAATCGTTCTCTGAAACCATGAAACGTATGTATGAGTACGTTGACAAAAAAACAGGTAAAAATGCCGCTTTACTGGCCGATGATGTTTACGAGGTGATTATGGCCAATGCCGATATCCTGGATAGCAGCATTATTTACGACCGCGACTTTGGTTTTGATTACTTCGGTTTTAAAACACTCGAAAAATCGTACCTGTTGAAAATAGACGGTAAAATTGCCGAGCGCCCGCAGCACCTGTTTATGCGCGTATCGGTAGGTATCCATAAGGATGACATCGAAAGCGCTATCAAAACCTACAACCTGATGAGCGAGCGCTGGTTTACCCATGCTACGCCAACGTTATTTAACGCGGGCACACCAAAACCGCAGATGTCATCATGCTTTTTGCTGACCATGAAGGACGACAGCATCGAGGGTATTTACGATACACTTAAACAAACCGCCAAGATCTCACAAAGCGCGGGTGGTATTGGTTTAAGCATCCACAATGTAAGGGCTACAGGCTCGTACATCAGTGGCACAAACGGCACCAGCAACGGTATCATACCGATGCTGAAAGTATTTAACGATACCGCACGTTATGTTGACCAGGGCGGCGGCAAGCGTAAAGGCGCCTTTGCTATTTACCTGGAGCCATGGCATGCAGATATATTTGAGTTCCTTGACCTGCGTAAAAACCACGGTAAGGAAGAAATGCGTGCGCGCGACCTGTTCTATGCCCTTTGGGTATCTGACCTGTTTATGCGCCGTGTAGAGGCCAACGAAGAGTGGACCCTGTTTTGCCCGCACGAAGCACCGGGCCTGGCCGATTGCCACGGTAAGGAGTTTGAAGAACTTTACGAGCGTTATGAGAAAGAAGGCCGTGGCCGTAAAACCATTAAAGCGCAGGAGCTATGGTTTGCCGTGCTTGATGCACAGGTTGAAACCGGTACACCATACCTGCTGTATAAAGATGCCGCCAACGTGAAATCAAACCAGCAAAACCTGGGCACCATAAAAAGCTCGAACCTGTGTACCGAAATTATGGAGTACACTTCTGATAAGGAAGTTGCGGTTTGTAACCTGGCATCATTAGCGTTACCTCGTTATGTGATCAATGGCGAGTTTGACCATGCTAAACTATACGAGGTAACTTACCAGGCTACCATAAACCTTAACAAGATAATTGATAACAACTACTACCCGGTTGAAGAAGCGCGCTATTCAAACCTGCGCCACCGCCCTATTGGGTTAGGTGTACAAGGTTTGGCCGATGCCTTTATTTTGCTGCGCTTACCGTTTGAGAGCGATGAAGCAAAACAACTGAACAAAGAGATCTTCGAGACCATTTACTTTGCTGCCATGACGGCTTCAAAAGACCTGGCCATTAAAGACGGCGCTTACGATACCTTTAAAGGGTCGCCATTATCTGAAGGTAAGTTCCAGTTTGACCTTTGGGACGTAAAACCTGCCAGCACCCGTTGGGACTGGGATAACCTGCGCCTTGACGTAATGAACCATGGCGTACGCAACTCGCTGTTAGTAGCGCCGATGCCAACCGCATCAACATCGCAGATATTGGGTAATAACGAGTGCTTTGAGCCATATACCTCAAACATTTACACCCGCCGTGTATTAAGCGGTGAGTTTGTAATAGTGAACAAACACCTGTTGCGCGACCTTGTTGACCGTGGTTTATGGACCAACAACATGAAAGACAGGATTATCAGCGCCAATGGTTCTATCCAGGACATTGCCGAGATACCTGCAGATATCAAGGAACTGTACAAAACTGTTTGGGAAATTAAGATGCGTAACATTATAGATATGGCTGCCGACCGGGGCGCTTATATCTGCCAGTCGCAATCGTTAAACCTGTTCATTAACTCGCCAAATGCTTCAAAACTGACTTCGATGCACTTCTACGCATGGAAGAAAGGCTTAAAAACAGGTATGTACTACCTGCGCACACAAGCGGCATCGCAAGCGGTTAAATTTACTGTTGAGAACCAGGGCGGCGGCAAAAACATGGAAGCCGTTATACCCGAAGTTGTTGCCGACAGCAACGACGAGATACCGGCAGGCCCAACCTGTTCAATGGAAGAAGGTTGTGTTACCTGCTCTGCATAAATAGCCTAATACTACATAGATTATAAGTAGTCGGAAAGTCAGAAAGTCCGCATAAGTCCGAAAGTTAAAGATGTTTTCTCATCTTTGCTTTCGGACTTTTTTATTACAAGAATATCTTCCGGACTTTCGGTCTTTCCCGACTTCCGGACTCAAAACAATGCTCATCTCGCCCAAACACGAAATACTCTATTGCGACCGCTGCCGGGCACCTTTTGAATGTAAAGCAAATTCATTCACCAAGTGCCAGTGTAGTACCGTGCAGCTTACCATTAACGAGGTGCAGTACGTAAGCGAGCTATACGACGGCTGCCTGTGCGCCAATTGCCTGCTGGAGTTGCAGAAGGAGTATCAGGAAGGATTGTAACATAGCTAAAAAGCAGAGGCCCTGTGCGATCCCTCCCAGCGGGAGGGTGGCGGGAGGGGTTTAATAAAGCAGACTAACCCCTCCCGCCACCGCTCATGCCATCCGCGCCCCTCCCCAAGGAGGGAATTATGATCTGCCAACATAAGGGCGGAAAAATTAGAAAAGCAGGGACTGCGCGATTCCTTCCCAACTGGAGGGTGCAGGGAGGGGTTTAATAAAGCGGACTACCCCTCCCCGCCAACGCTCATGCCATCCGCGCCCCTCCCCAAGGAGGGATTATGATCTGCCAACATAAGGGTGGGAAAAGTAGCACAGCAAGGGCCTGTGAGGTTTCCTCCCAACGGGAGGGTGTAGGGAGGGGTTTAATAAAGCGGACTAACCCCTCCCGCCAATACAAGCCCCCCCGCACCCCTTCCCAAGGAGGGAATTATGATCTGCCAACATAAGGGCGGGAAAAGTAGCATAGCAGAGGCCGTGTGCGATTCCCTCCCAACGGGAGGGTGTAGGGAGGGGTTTAATAAAGCGGACTAACCCCTCCCGCCAATACAAGCACCCCTGCAGCCGCACTGCCTTTCGCGCCCCTCTCAAGAAGGGAACGGCGCTGGGAGTGTATCTTACACTTACAGTTTATCCTTTACATACACCTCGCCCTTATAAGGCTCAATTACCGAGTGGAAACTGTAGCCGGCAACGTGCAGCAGGTAATAGGTCATGATATCGCACCAGCAGATCTCGTCATGAAACATAGGCACTTTGGGGAACGTGCCTTCCTGTTTGCTTTCTTCTTTGTTGTAGTTGTACTCACCATCGTGCTTGCGTATCCATTCTTTAAACAGGTCCATCTCTGATGGTTCGGAGAAAACGATCTTGAAAAAGGTTTCTTCGGTAACGTCCTTCAGGTCGTCGTTCATGTAATGGTGATACTTATGGCGGTGGCGGATGATCTTTGCGGTTAACATGTTGTTGTGCTATTGTGTATTAGCCTAACAACAAAATTGGGCAAGCGTTTGAGGCGAGGCAAATTTTGTTTGCTTTACTGATGTTACGGCGCGCCCCGCTTCCGTCTTTCGCGCTAATTCCATATCTTCACCCACTGTAAAACTCATACTTAAATTATGAAACTACTTGAAGGAAAAACGGCACTGATCACTGGTGCATCAAAAGGTATAGGCCGCAAAATAGCAGAGAAATTTGCCGAGCACGGCGCCAATGTAGCCTTTACATACTTATCGTCTGTTGAAAAAGGGCAGGCGCTTGAGCAGGAACTGCAAAGCTTTGGCACGCAGGTAAAAGGCTACCGCAGCGATGCCTCGAAGTTTGATGAAGCCGAAAAACTGGTTAACGATATTGTTGCCGATTTTGGCACTTTAGATATCGTAGTGAACAATGCCGGTATCACCAAAGACGGCCTGCTGATGCGCATGACCGAAGAACAATGGGACGAGGTACTTAATGTAAACCTGAAATCGATATTCAACGTAACCAAGGCCGCATCCAAGATAATGATGAAGAACCGTAAGGGGGTTTTCATTAACATGAGCTCGGTAGTGGGTGTGCAGGGCAACGCCGGGCAGGCAAACTATGCCGCTTCAAAGGCAGGCATCATCGGGTTCTCAAAGTCGGTGGCCAAAGAGCTTGGCTCGCGTAACATCCGCACCAACGTGGTAGCACCGGGCTTTATCCGTACGGAAATGACCGAGGTTTTAGACCCCAAAGTAGTTGAAGGCTGGGCAGCGGCTATCCCGCTTAAACGTGCCGGCGAAACCGAAGATGTGGCGAACGCCTGCGTATTCCTGGCGTCAGATATGGCAGCCTACATCACCGGCCAGGTGATACCTGTTGACGGTGGAATGTTGTAGCAGCAAGTTGAAAGTACAAAGTTGAAAGTCCGTGCTATGAACTTGCTTTAGGGTCCATCCGGTCGGCTTGCCCCGGATGCTGCAAAACCGGCATAAAACAATAGAAGTAATCAACAAAAAATCCGGATAGCCTTAACTACCCGGATTTTTTCTATTAAAAGTAAAATAACCTTTCGACTATTTTATTACGCTTTGTTTTTCGCTTCCTGAACTTCAAGACGGATCGACTGCGCTAAGTTTTTCAGGTCTTGCATACCTTTACGAACGCGTGTGCCGGCAGCACTGTTGCCTTTGTTATAAAATTTGTCGGCATCAGCTTCCAGTGATGCAACCAGTTCTTTTACTTCAGTAAATTTTTTCATTGTGAATGCTCCTTTAATTTTTGAGGTTTATTGTTTTAACTTAAGCTAATCTAAAGTGTTTTTATTTAAAAAAAAACTTTTACCCTATAAAAATAGTGCCTTTAAAGTGGTTTTTTTCCACATTTCACCGTTTTTTAGTACCGAAAAACCACGCAAACGCTCATTTAAAAATCGCCCGTTTATTAAAATTTTAAGTATTTGAATAATTAGTTACATCATAGGCAATTTTATTTGGCAAATATTCAAATAATTACAACTAATGAGTTTGTTAGTTACAACCTAAGTAAGTTATTCACAATTAGCTATTTGCATTATAAATTTTTTGACAGTAACCGGCACCACGGGTGTGTTGGGCACCCTGCCTTTTAAGGCAAACAATGCGATATAACGCGGTTTAAACGAAATATCTTTTGCGGCTACCTCTTTAAAGGCGGCGTTGGGCGTATTGCCCCCGGCGTATAAAAACCGGTAATGCTTGTCGGTCCCTTCAATGCGGAGGGCGGTATATTTCAGATTGTCTGCCAGCGTTGGTTTAAGCCTAATACTATCTAAAAGCATTACTGTTGAATGTGCAAACTCTTCGGGCTTATTATTGTGCCCTGCCGACACGATTGCTTGTACCAACACTTCCTTAGGCTTGTTATACCCGCCGAACATATCATTGTAAGCCAAAGATATCCTTACGCTGGGGCTGTTTAGGGTGGTATCTTCTAAAAGCAACAGCCCGGCCTGCTGCCACTCGGCCATGGGTACAAAGTTCTGCATTTGAAGTTCGGCGTTAAAACAACCGTCGGGCAGCGCGTGTACAAGCAAATTTTTTATTTCAGGCGGGGTGTTCCCGTCGGGCCAGTTATCGCCTTGCAAAGTGAACAGTGTTAAACTGCCGGGCCTGCCCGCCCTTTTTGTCCAATAAGTGCTATCCTTACCCAATACGCTCCATCCGGTATTGGTGAGGTGCGTAGCGCTCAGATCGGCAAAATCCTCATTAACAGATAACTCATGCTTTCTAGGGAACCAAAGGAAAGCTGCAGCCGTAAACACAAGTACCAGCACGAAAGTGAATAAGATTTTTTTATTCCCGGATGGCTTATCCGCGCCCGCCACGGTTAAGTTTTTACTGCGGTACATAAACCAATACGGATGGTGCCCTTCGTCGTTCTTACGGGCTATTTCGTTAGTGTATGGCGCTTGCAGTACGTACCGTGCCAGGGTATCCATAGAAGCGACGGAAGGGTTCTCGTCCCGACTTTTATCCAACACAAAAAACGAATAGTTTTTGAGGCTGCGCCAGCCAATAGTTAAGCCCGTTTTCTCAAAGATCTGCTGATAAAAGAGCTTGCTTTCGGTCTCGCTTATTGCGCCGGTAAACAGCTTGTTAAAACAGCGCGCATAGGCTTCGGCGTATAATTTTGCAAATACAACAAAGTCGGGGTCTTCCATTACTCAAATATACAATTCCGTTACGTTTCCGTTACGTTACCGCATTATCTCGCCTGTCCAGAACATTTTTGTGCGATCCTAAACAAACTTAATAAAACGGACCAATGAAACACCTAATGGTTATTTTCTTCGTGCTCTACGCCTTGCAGATCAAAGGCCAGTCGTTACAATTACATTACGATGCCAGGCACGCTATTGACCCTGAAAACAATCCTAAAAACTTTGTTTCAGTACAGTTTGAGTATCTGAAACAATTAGACACGGGCAAAACATTTATAAAGCCCGGCACATTTCTTTTAAAGCTGCAGGCGGATATGTCGGGCGATCAATCCAGCATTGGTAAGTGTTATATGCAGGTATCGCAGGAAGTGCGCTTTTGGAAACCCCGAATTTTTATAAACCTGCAATATAGCGGCGGCCTGGGCGTTACCTACCCCCGGCAGTATAGCTACTATATACAAAACACTTACCAGGTTGGGGTAAGTTATCCGTTTAAAATAGGAAAAGGATACTTTAGCAGCGTTTTAAATTACAAGTATATATCCTATAAAAAGCCAAGTCACGACTTTTTTTACACCCTTTATTTCTACCAGGGGTTATGGAATTATAAAGTTGAGTTTGCGGGTGATTTTTCTTTTGGCACCGAAAACAGAAACCATGGCGATGAATTTACGGCCAGCCTGCATGGCAAGCGTTTTATATTTTTTGCCGAGCCGCAGTTATGGTACAATATTAATAAAAGCTTAGCCTGTGGCACCAGGCTCAATCTTTATTATCATATACTTAGCCCTGATAACCGCACCCAAGCGTACCCAACACTTGGGATAAGGGCTAAATTATAAACTAAAAGCCCCGCAATAATGCAGGGCTATATGATGCAGTAAATATACTAAGATGCAATTGCCATTTTATAATGCCCCTCCTGCAACTTGGCCGAAACGGCGCTAAAGGCTGTTAGCGTGTACTCTACATCCTGCAGGGTATGCATGGCTGTGGGTATCAACCTTATCATGATCAGGCCTTTTGGTATTACCGGGTAAACTACAATTGAGCAAAAAACACCATATTTTTCGCGCAGTTCAGTAGTTAAGCTGGTGGCTTCGGTAAGGTCGCCTTTTAAAAATACCGGCGTTACCATAGTGTCGGTTACACCAATATCAAAGCCCTGGGCAACTAAGCCTTTTTGCAGGGTTTTGGCAATTATCCAAAGGTTTTCGCGCAACTGCGGGTTTGTTTTTAACAACTCGAACCGCTTTTTCAAACCCATCACCATTGGCATAGGCAATGCCTTGGCAAACGTTTGCGACCGCATGTTATAACGCAGGTAATTGATGATGCCGGTATCGGCAGCTATAAATGCGCCTATTCCGGCCATAGACTTAGCAAAGGTACCGAAGTAAAGATCTACCCCATCAACGCAGTTTTGCGCCTCGTGCGTACCCGAACCGGTTTTACCCATGGTACCAAAACCGTGCGCATCATCAACCAAAAGGCGGAAGTTATATTGCTGTTTATATGATATGATCTCCTTTAATTTACCCTGCGCGCCCGACATGCCAAAAACGCCCTCGGTTATTACCAGTATGCCGCCGCCGGTAGCATCGGTTATATGGCGGGCATGCTCAAGCTGTTTTTTAAAGCTTTCCATGTCGTTATGCCTGTAAACAAAACGTTTGCCCATATGCAGGCGCACACCATCAATTATACAAGCGTGCGATTCGGCATCGTAAATGATCACATCGTTACGGTCAACCATCGCATCAATAATGGATACCATACCCTGGTAGCCGTAGTTGAGCAGGAACGCGGCATCCTTGCCTACAAATTCGGCCAGGCTGTCCTCCAGTTCTTCGTGCTGCCGGGTATTGCCAGACATCATCCGGGCGCCCATTGGGTAAGCCATACCATAATCGGCGGCGGCTTTCGCGTCGGCCTCGCGCACTTCTGGGTGATTGGCAAGACCCAGGTAGTT
This sequence comes from Mucilaginibacter sp. 14171R-50, assembly GCF_010093045.1. Taxonomy (NCBI): domain Bacteria; kingdom Pseudomonadati; phylum Bacteroidota; class Sphingobacteriia; order Sphingobacteriales; family Sphingobacteriaceae; genus Mucilaginibacter; species Mucilaginibacter sp. 14171R-50. The sequence continues at coordinate 224,474 of NZ_CP048115.1, forward strand.
GTTAAGGCTCCACACCAGTTGTTTCTTTCCGTTAAATGTCATGTGGGGGCCTAACTCTCCTTCCAGGTTGGGGAAAGAGAAATACCCATGCGACCACTTTTGGTGCTGCCCGATAGGGCCGCCCATATTTTTGTTTATCTTATCAAACAAGTCCAAGGTGAGTTTCTTTTGTTAAATGCTGTAAAAATAGAACCCTTAAAAAGGCTGTTTATTGCGTAACAACCTTATAACAAAAAAGCCCCTGCATTGTTGCAAGGGGCTTTTATATAATGGGTTCAGATCAATTAGTCTACGTTATCGTGTAAAAAGGAATTATTGTTCCTGATCTCGGTTTTACCGTCGCTATCAGGCAGTAACGAGAACCTTGACACCTGGCTTTCGTCGGATGCCGGGGTTTGCTGCAGGGCAATTTCCTTACGTTTATAGGCCGGGATATTCTCCAGCTCCTGTATGTTGCCGTTGCGCAGCTTCATACTAAGGTCTTTTAAACGCATAATACGCTCGCGCGATTTACGCAGCTGCTCTTCTATCGATTCGTCGGTTTTGTTCTCGTCGGCGCTAACTATTTCGGGTTCCGGTTCCGGTTCAGGCTCGGCCTGTACTTTTGCGGTAACCGGTTCAAAGTTCATTACCGTTTCGGTAACCTTAAAGGTAAACTCCGATGGGTCGTTCTCTTCGGCAGCAGGGGTTTCCTCGTTAAGGTCGTATTTTATAACGGTATCGTCAGCCGCGTCTTGTTGTTCGGCGCGCGCAAACAGGTCAAATAAGCCGGTTTGTTTTGGCTCATCCTTCAGTTTCATATACGGCGCGGCATCCATTTCGGCATCGGCTTTAACCGGGGTGATAAATTCGTTCACCGGTTTTACCAATGGCTCGTTCTCGGGCACCAGCATCGATACAATTTTTTTATTACTGTTCTCTTTCTCGCGCTCATCTTTGGTTTGGAAACCGGTTGCGATAATGGTAACCGAAAGCTTATCTCCCAAATTCTCGTCGCGGCAGTTACCCCATATCAGGTCTGCGGCCAGGCCGGCTTCTTCCTGTATATAGTCGGTAATAATACTTACCTCGTCCATGGTAACTTCCTTATCGCCCGAACTGATATTCAATAAAATATAACGCGCGCCTTCAATTTCGTTATCCTTCAGCAGCGGAGAAGATAGTGCACCTTCTACTGCTTTTAAGGCACGATTTTCGCCTTCGGCAGAGCAGCTACCCATGATAGATACGCCACTGTCTTTCATCACCGTGCGCACATCCTTAAAATCTACGTTGATATAGCCCGGCAGGGTGATGATCTCGGCGATGCCTTTTGCAGCTGTGGTCAAAATATCATCGGCCTGTGCAAATGCCGAACCCAGCGTTAGGTTGCCAAATATCTGGCGCAGCCTGTCGTTTGATATCACCAGGAAAGAATCTACGTATTTTTTCAGCTCTTCCATACCTGCATCGGCCTGCATTTTACGGCGCTTGCCCTCAAACGAGAAAGGAGTTGTTATGATACCTACGGTAAGGATATCCAGCTCGCGGGCTGCTTTGGCAATAATAGGGCTTGCCCCTGTACCGGTGCCACCACCCATACCCGCCGTAATAAACAGCATTTTGGTGTTTGAGCCCAGCATCTGTTTAATGTCGTCGATGTTTTCGATGGCCGAGTTTTTACCCACTTCGGGTATAGAACCCGCACCCATACCTTCGGTGAGGCTTGCGCCCAACTGAACTTTGTTTGGGATAGGGCTTAACTCAAGCGCCTGGGCATCGGTGTTACAAATTATGAAATCGACACCGGTAATTCCCTGCCTGTACATATGGTTTACCGCGTTACCGCCGCCCCCGCCAACACCAATTACCTTGATGATAGACGATTTTTCCTTTAACATCTCAAACTGCATAATCCTTATTTTCAGCTATATGTATTCTGGTGAATAAATAGATTTTCTTAATGTAATAATATGACTTTTTCCACAAGCTTTTTCCACAATTGTGCACAATGTGGAAAAGTTTTAGGATGTGAATAAGTTGGCGAGTAGTTGATTAGTGAGCAGAGATTAGTTCTTATCAAATTAAAACCATTCTCCATTCTCTACTCACCATTCTCTATTCTCTACTTCAAAAAGTCCTCGTCTTTTATGTCGTCCTTAATAAATTTTTTGCCCGATTCAAGTATTTTGCCCAATAGCCCAAACTTGCGGTCGTCGGTGTATTTTGCTTTTTCAGCTTTAACAGCAGCCGCTGCCGGCACTTGTGCAGCACCGTTGTATTCCATTTTCTGGATACCTTTTATCAGCAGGCCTATACCTGTAGCAAATGTTGGACTTTGCAGTTCCTCGTAAGTGCTTTTTGGCAATACCTCGTTTTTGGCCAGGTGCTCGTTGGGGTAACCCACACGGCAGTCAAGGCCGGTAACGTATTCTATTAATTGGGTCAGGTGCTTTAATTGTGCGCCGCCGCCGGTTACTACTATACCCGCTATCAGTTTCTTTTCGTAGCCGGATGATTTGATCTCGTAGTACACATGCTCTATAATTTCTTCCATACGCGCCTGTATTACAAACGCCAGGTTTTTCACCGAAATCTCCTTTGGCTCGCGACCGCGTAAACCAGGCACGCAAACTATTTCGTTCTCTTTATTTTCCTCTGCCAGCGCCGAACCAAACCTCACCTTAAGTTGTTCTGCTATGTTGCGCATTACCGAGCAGCCTTCACGGATATCTTCGGTTACACTGTTACCACCAAACGGAATAACTGCTGTATGGCGGATAATGCCTTCGTGGAAAATAGCCACATCCGTGGTACCGCCACCAATATCAACCAACACCACACCCGCCTCTTTTTCCTCGTCGCTCAACACAGATTCCGACGATGCCAGGGGCTCCAGTATCAGTTCCTGGCTCTCCAGGCTGGCTTTGTTTACGCACTTTACAATATTTTTGATAGCGGTTACCTGCCCCGATATGATGTGGAAGTTTGCTTCTAGGCGCACACCCGCCATACCTATCGGATCTTTTACGCCCGGTTCGTTATCCACGGTAAATTCCTGCGGCAAGACGTGAATGATCTCTTCGCCCGGAGGCATTACCAGGTTATACATATCTTCAACCAGTTTGTCGATATCCTTGCGGCCGATCTCGGAACTCAAATCCTTACGGGTAATAAGCCCCCTGTGCTGCAAACTTTTTATATGCTGACCGGCAATACCTACGTTAACTATCCTGATCTCGACGTTTGACTGTGTACCCGCTATATCAACCGCGGTTGATATGCCCTGCACGGTTTTGTCGATATTTGATACCATACCGCGTGTTACACCGGCCGACTCGGCCTTGCCTATGCCCAATACCTCTATTTTGCCGTTCTTGCTCCTTCGGCCAACTATCGCGCAGATCTTAGTGGTTCCTATATCAAGGCCTACTACAATTGGCGAACTTTTTTCTTGTGTTGAACTCTTGTCCATATAAATTAGTTTTTAATAGATGTCTTTTTACCCGTTGTATCTTTTAAAGCAGCCGCGTTCACGCTTGCCGTATCCTGATTAAATTGCGCCTTTTTTACCGAGTCGGCCATAAACTCGCGGCGGCGCTTCAACGAATCCAGCAAGGTTTCGTTTTTTACACCCACCACCTGGTTTATGTATTTTATGTTGATCAGCTTATAAGCATCCCACCCAACCAAAGGCAAAGCCTGCTTATAAAATACCTTAAGGTTATTAAACTTTGTTGCCAGCGAGTCGGCATTGCCCAGTAAAATACGCTGGTTGCCCACGCGGGGTATCAATTCTATCTCGTGGTCCTGGTTCACATACAGCTGTTCTATCTGTGCATCCCAAAGGGAATCCTTCCTGATAAAATCAGCTGTTTTAAATATCTCTTTTGCCAGCGCGGTGTGTAACGAATCGACCTTATTGGCAAACAGCTCGTCGATGTACCCGTTAACCGCCAGCACCCTTGCGGTAAAGTTTGGCGATAACGGCATTTTTAGCCCATGCTGATCCACATAAAAATCCTGGTCAAACCTATTCATTACCCGCAGTATGGGCTGGCGCTGGCTCACTTCAACCTGTAGGGTTCCGTCCATCTCAATAAACACCTTTGCAAACTCAACAAAGGGATTAACCTTTAATTTGTTTTCGAGCGCGTGTATATCAATATTCTCTAACCTGCGGCCGATAAGTGTGTGGCTGGTGGTTTGCAGTATATTATCTATCTCCTGCCTGTCAATAAAATATTGGTTGCCCGGAATGTAAACGTTTACCTTTTTGCAGGTAAGCCCGGCCTTTTTAACCTCGATAAAACTCATAAGCACCACCAGGCCGGCCAGGCTTATAAGCCAGCCAAACCCAATAAGAAGCGGCTTCCATATGCGTTTTTTAAACATCCTGTAAAGCTTGTTTTAAAGGTGTAACCAATTGGTCAATATCGCCCGCGCCTACAGTTAAAAGTAACGCGGGTTTTTCAGATCGCACAATTTCAATGCTTTCTTGTTTTCCACATTTGCGTTTATTCAACATTTTCATGCGGCTCAGTATCATGTCGCTATCCACACCTTCAATGGGCAACTCGCGGGCCGGGTAAATATCCAGCATCAGCAGTTCATCGGCCATATCCAGCACTTCAGCAAAGCCATCGGCAAAATCGCGCGTACGTGTAAACAGGTGCGGCTGAAAAATAACCGTTAGTTTTTTATCCGGATACAAGCGTTTTACAGATGATATGGCTGCCCTTAATTCTTCGGGATGGTGCGCATAATCGTCAATATAGATATGGTCTGCGTTTTTTACGATATACTCAAACCTGCGCTTAACTCCTTTAAATGAGCCCAGTGCCTCGTGTATGGCAGCAGGCGGTACTTCAACATGCAGGGCAGCCTCAATCGCCGCAACGGCATTTTCGATATTATGAAGCCCTGCTATACCCATTTTTATATCAGGAATGCTGGTGCTGCCATCGTTAAAATCGAAATAAAAATTGCCTTCTTCTATCCGCACATTGGTGGCCATAGCCTGCGCGTCATGGTTCATAGCATAAGTAAACCCGTTGCCCAAAGGCAGGCCTTTGTGGTAAATTAGCGTACCACCCTGTTTTATTTGCGAAGCAAACAGCTTAAACGACTCCTCGAGATGCGCATGGTCGCCGTAAATATCCAAGTGGTCTGCATCCATCGAGGTGATGATGGCTATATCAGGATGCAGGGTAAGGAACGAACGATCATACTCGTCGGCCTCAACCACCACAATGTTATTATCGCCATACAACACATTGGTTTGATAATTTGATGATATGCCACCCAAAAAAGCCGAGCAATCCTTGCCCGAATCTTTTAATATATGCGCTATCATGCACGAGGTGGTGGTTTTGCCGTGTGTGCCTGCCACAGCAATGGTATACATGCTTTTGCTGATGATACCCAACACCTGCGAACGCTTATACAATTCAAAACCCTTACGGCGGAAAAAATTTAATATTTGGGAATCTTTGGGGATAGCCGGAGTATATATAACAAGGGTATCGCTATCCAATTCCTGGAAACTCATTGGTATCCAATCCGCCCTATCCTCAAAAACCACGCAGATGCCTTCGTTATGCAGTTCGTCCGTTAAGGGGGTATGGGTTTTATCGTAGCCGCAAACAACACAGCCTAAATGATGGAAATAGCGGGCCAGGCCGCTCATGCCTATGCCGCCTATCCCTACCAGGTAAACTCTTTTTATGTTGTTTAGTTCCATGTTGATTTGGTGAGTGGTTGATTGGTTAAGTGGTGAGTGGTTTCAAAACTGCTCATCACGCTTCATTATTCATCTACTCTTTAAATTCTTAACTATTCCCGTATTAATTACTCTCTATTCAATTGCTCTCCAATAACTAATAACAAAGTCTTCCGCCCGCATAGCGGACGGAATGACTTACTTTAATTGTTGTTTGTTATTTGGATAACCTCTTTTGCAATTACCTCGTCGGCATCGGGCAGGGCCAGCTTACCAATGTTATTGCTTAATTTCTTTTGTTTATCATTATCATTTAAAAGTGCCAGCACTTTATCAACCAGTTTTGTTTCGGCATCCCTGTCGGCCACAAATACCGCGGCATTCTCTTCAACCAAAGCCAGGGCATTCTTGGTTTGGTGGTCCTCGGCTACATTTGGCGATGGCACCAGTATCACGGGTTTCTTTACTACACAAAGCTCGGCTATAGTACCCGCGCCGGCTCTTGATATGATCACATCGGCAGCGGCATAAGCCAAATCCATGCGGTTTAAAAACTCTACCACGCAAATGTCCGGGTGGCGGTTTGGCCCTAACTGTTCTACAATGGTTTTATAGTAGAACTTACCCGTTTGCCAGATCACCTGCACATCGGCGGCAATCAATTTATCAATGCCTGCCTGTATACTGTTATTTAAAGTGCGCGCACCCAGGCTGCCACCTGTTACAAGTATTGTTTTTTTGAACGACGATAACTTAAACAGCTCAAGCGCCTGCATGTGTTTACCAGCTATATTTACCGATTCCTTACGTATAGGGTTGCCGGTTTTAATGATCTTATCGAAAGGGAAAAACTTCTCCATCCCGTCAAACGCTACGCATATCTTTCTGGCTTTAGCCCCCAACCATTTATTGGTGATACCCGCGTACGAATTTTGCTCTTGTATCAAGGTTGGAATGCCACGTAATGATGCCGCATATAATAACGGCCCCGAGGCATAGCCTCCAACACCTACAGCGGCATCGGGCTTAAAATCCTTTATTATCCGAATGGCCTTGCGCACACTGTTTATCAGTTTTACCGGGAACATCAGGTTTTTGATGATGGATTTACGCTGAATGCCCTGGATATCCAACCCAATAATTTTGTAGCCGGCCGCCGGCACTTTCTCCATTTCCATACGGCCGCTGGCACCAACAAATAATATCTCGGTAGCCGGATCAAGCTTTTTTAAAGCGTTGGCAATAGCAATAGCCGGGAAGATGTGCCCCCCCGTACCGCCGCCGCTTATGATGATCCTTTTTGACATTTCTTTTTTAAATTCTAAATCCTAAACTTTAAATTCTAAATCCTAAACTCTAAATCCTAAATTCTAAACTCTGAATCCCAAACTCTAAACTGTAAATAGCTGCATTCGAAATCCGAAATCGAAAATCCGAAATCCGAAATTATCTTGCTACGCTTATTTCTCCTACCACCACCTTCTTCGGCTCGTCTATATCGCGACTTACCGATAGTATGATACCGAACGCCACACTGGTAAATAATATGGATGTACCACCCATACTTACCAGTGGCAACGGCACACCGGTTACCGGCCCCAATCCTACTGCCACCGCCATATTGGCAAACGCCTGTATGGTTAAGCTAAAGCTTAGCCCTGCGGCCAGCAGCGCACCAAATGCTTTTGGGGCTTTAGTCACAATTTTTATACACCTGTATAATAAGAACAGGTAAATACCCACTAATGCTATACCTCCTATTAAACCGTATTCTTCAACAATGGTTGCATAAATAAAATCTGAATAAGGGTGCGGTAAATAATTACGCTCGGTACTATTACCCGGCCCTTTACCCAGCACACCGCCCGTGGCAATGGCAATTTTTGAATGGTCGGACTGGAACGATTTATCAGCAGTCGCCAGTTCGGGGTGCATAAAGGCGTGTATACGCGAAATATACGTTTGCCTGCGCGGCCCCAGCATAATAACGCCTGCAAGCAACACCGCGCCTGCCAAGCAAACCACCGATATTTGTTTAATGCTGATACGGCCTATGATCAACAACAAAATGCTTACGCCAAACAGCATTAACGCGGTTGAAAGGTTGGCCAGTGCTATCAGTATAAATACTACACAAACCGATCCCATTATAGGGATGAATGATTGCTTTACATCCTTTATATTCTCCTGCTTACGCGATAATGTGCGCGCCAGGTAAGTGATCAAAGCCAGTTTGGCCAAATCGGAAGTTTGGAAGGTTAGCCCTGTACCCGGTATAGATATCCAGCGGCTGGCATCATTAACGTGGTTACCAAATACCAGTGTATAAAGTAATAAAGGGATGGTGATCACCATCAGTATTTTTGAGATACCAGCATAATAGCGGTAATCTATACGGTGCGAAATGTACATGAGCGCTAACCCGCCAAACAGCATGGCCATATGCTTAACCAGGTAGGTTTCGTTTGCCTTTCCTTTTATATAAGCCAGCGTACCTGTCGAGCTGTACACAGCCAGCAATGATAAAATAGAAAGCAGGATAACGATAAGCCATATCCAGCGGTCGCCTTTTACGTTACTGAGTATTTGATTCATATTGCTTTTAAATGTGCAGATATGCAAATGTGCAGATGTGCAGATTATTAATTTTATTTAATGCGTTGATGATATAATTTTACCTAACACCTTTAATATTGATTGTATATCGTTATACATTGCTTCCTCAAACTGGTAACTTTCGGCATGCTTACAAAGCAATAACCAGTACTCTGTTTCCTCCGCTTCCTTGTATGCAATTTTACATTTATGCCTAAAGTCAATTTTACTTTGCGCCCCTTGCGCCTCTCTTACATTTGCCCCTATTGATGTTCCGCTTCTGAATAATTGATTAGCCATATTAAATTTCTTTTTCGATTCGAGTAATTCTGTAAACTCAATGATCTTCAAAGAAAAGTTGAAGGTTAAGTCAACTATTAAATTTGGTTTATCATTCATTAATTATTTCTTCATCTGCACATCTGCATATTCACACATCTGCACATCATCTATAGTTCCTTCACCGCGTCCTTAAACTGCCTGCCCCTGTCTTCATAATTTTTAAACAGATCAAAACTTGCGCAGGCAGGTGATAACAATACGGTATCGCCTTTTTCAGCCAGGTGATAGGCAACCTGCGCTGCTTCCTGGGCCGATGAGGTATTTACAATAACTTCAACATCCTCTTCAAATGCATCGTGAATGCGTTTATTATCTTTACCCAAACATACTATGGCCTTTACTTTTTGCTTAACCAGCTGCCTAAGCATGCTATAATCGTTGCCCTTGTCAACGCCGCCTAAGATCAAAACAACATCGGTTGTCATGCTCTCGAGCGCGTACCAGGTGGAATTTACATTGGTAGCTTTTGAATCATTAATAAAGCTGATGCCCGATATTTTACCAACCGACTCCAACCTGTGCTCAATGTTCCGGAAGTTGCCCATACTCTCCCGCATTGTTTCGTTGCGTAGCTCAAGCACTTTGGCTACGATACCCGAAGCCATAGAATTGTAGATGTTGTGCTTTCCCTGCAGGGCCAGTTCGTTTATTGACATTTGAAAATGTTGTTGGTGTACGTTTATAATTAGGTTATCCTTATCGAGATATGCTCCCGTTGTAATCTTTTTTTGTATCGAAAACGGCAGTTGCTGCGCCGCTATCTCTTTGCCTTGCATCACCTTTATTGTTTCGGCATCATCCGCGCAATAAATAAAATGGTCGGCGCCGGTTTGGTTCTGCGTTATCCTGAATTTTGATGCGGCGTAGTTTTCAAGCTTGTATTCGTACCGGTCAAGATGATCAGGCGTAATGTTTAACAACACCGCTATATCCGCCTTAAACCTGTACATGTTATCCAGCATAAAGCTGCTTATCTCCAGCACGTAATAATCAAATTTTTCTGTAGCTACCTGGTAGGCAAAGCTTTTGCCAATATTACCTGCCAGCCCTACGTTAAGTCCGCCGTTTTTAAGGATATGATAAGTAAGGCTGGCAGTTGTTGTTTTGCCGTTTGAGCCTGTTATACATATCATTTTGGCATTAGTGTACCGCCCGGCAAACTCTATTTCAGATATCACGGGAATATTGTTCTCTGCCAGCTTTTTCACTATCGGCGCCTTATCGGGTATGCCCGGGCTTTTTACTACCTCGGCAGCCTTCAGTATCTCGGCTTCGGTATGGCCGTTTTCTTCAAATTTTATGTTCCAGTCCTGCAGCTGCTGTTTGTAATGATCTGCAACCGGTCCAAAATCAGATACAAATACATCATACCCCTGCTGTAAGGCCAGGTATGCCGCCCCAACACCGCTTTCGCCGGCGCCAAGAATGGCTATTTTGGTATTTGTTCTCGTTTTGTTGTCCATAGTCGATGGTCGATAGACCATAGTTTAACCTTATATTTTATTACCATGGACCATTAACTATGGACCATGGACTTCTTTTACCTTAGTTTCAACGTAATCACTGTTATTATTGCCAAAAAGATGCAAATGATCCAAAACCGGGTAACGATCTTCGATTCATGAAAACCTTTTTTCTGGTAATGGTGGTGCAGCGGTGCCATCAGAAATATTCTGCGACCTTCGCCATACTTGCGCTTGGTGAACTTAAACCAGCCCACCTGCATTATAACCGACAGGTTTTCAACTAAAAATACACCGCACAGTACCGGGACTAATAACTCCTTACGTATAATGATGGCAAACACCGCTATGATACCTCCTATGGCTAAACTGCCGGTATCGCCCATAAAAACCTGCGCCGGGTACGAGTTGTACCATAAAAAGCCCACGCATGCCCCCACAAAAGCGCCTGCAAATATTACCAGTTCGGCCGAATTGGGTATGTACATGATGTTGAGGTATTCGGCTATCAGCGTGTTACTGGATACGTACGCCAGAATGGCCAACGTTAAGCCAATGATAGCTGATGTACCCGTAGCCAATCCGTCGATGCCATCGGTAATGTTGGCGCCGTTTGATACCGCGGTAATGATAACGATCACAAAAAGCATAAATACAAGCAAGGCATAATGCTCATAACCCGGCCCAAGAAATTTCAACACCTTACCGTAATCAAACTCGTTGTTTTTATAGAAAGGCATGGTGGTTTTGGTCGATTTGATATCCTGCGTTAACACCTGCTTATCGCCCCGCATATGAAAAGCTACCGGCACGTCGTATTTTATAGGCAGCTTTACTTCCTGGCGCATAGTAATACTTGTATTAAAGTACATCGTCCAGCCAATAAAAATAGCTAACCCAACCTGGCCGGTAATTTTAAACTTACCTGCTAAGCCTTCCTTATTCTTTTTAAATACCTTAATATAATCATCCAGAAAGCCAATAGCACCCAGCCAAATAGTAGTAACCAGCATCATGATGATGTAGATGTTATCAATTTTAGCAAACAGCAGCGTAGGAATAAGGATACCCAAAATAATAATGATACCACCCATTGTAGGGGTACCCGATTTTTGCATTTGCCCCTCTAAACCCAGGTTACGCACTGTTTCGCCAACTTGTTTAAACCTTAAATAATCAATAAGCCTGCGGCCATAAACCGTTGTTACCAATAACGATACAATTACCGCCATAGCCATCCGAAAGGTAATGTACTGCATCACACCTATCCCGGGGATACTGTAATTTTTACTTAGGTAGGTAAACAGGTAATATAACATTGGCTTGTTTTATGATTTCACAGTTTTATGATTAACTGACCATTTTTCAAATCTCAAATTTCTAATCAACTCATCATTTTAAATTGCTCCTGCAATTCTTCCATATCATCAAAATGGTTTTTAACGCCATTTATTTCCTGGTACTTTTCGTGGCCTTTGCCTGCCAGCAGGATGATGTCCCCGGGCTGCGCCAACATGCAGGCCGTTTTAATCGCCTCGCGCCTGTCAACAATACTTACGGTATGACGCTTAAAAGCCGGATCTATACCTTCCTCCATATCTTTGATGATCTGCGCCGGGTCTTCTGTGCGCGGGTTATCTGATGTAAGGATAACCTTATCGCTCGATTCGGTTGCTACCTTGGCCATAACCGGCCGCTTGGTCTTATCCCTATCGCCGCCGCAGCCGATAACTGTAATTACTTTTTCGCTTCCCTTGCGTATGTCGTGAATGGTGCTTAACACATTCTGCACTGCATCGGGCGTGTGGGCATAATCAACAATACCAATAACCTTGTTAGGGGCCACTATATATTCAAATCTGCCTTCGGCACCGGTTAATTTGCTCAGGCTCACCAGCACCTTCGATTTATCCTGTTCTAAAAGCAGTGCTGCCGAATAAACCGCCAACAGGTTGTAGGCATTGAATGTACCTACCAGTTTAAACCATACTTCTTCATTATCAATATTAAGCAGCAAACCGCCAAACTGATTCTCAATAATGCGGGCTTTGTAATCAGCCATGCTTTTAAGCCCGTATGTTTTTTTGTGAGCCGATGTATTTTGCAGCATTACATTACCATTTTTATCGTCGCTGTTGGTAAGGGCGAACGCGCTTTTTGGCAGATGGTCAAAAAATGCCTTTTTAGCTTTCAGGTAGCTATCGAATGTTTTATGATAATCTAAATGATCGTGTGTAAGGTTTGAGAATATACCGCCCGAAAACACCAGCCCGTCTATACGGTGCTGCGCAATAGCGTGCGAGCTTACTTCCATAAAGCAGTAGTCGCAACCCTCGTTCACCATATCGGCCAGCAATTTATTCAGCGCTACCGGATCAGGGGTGGTATGGGTTGACGGGATAATGCGCCCGTTCACCTGGTTTTCAACCGTTGAGAGCAGCCCGCATTTGTAACCCATATCGCGGAACAGCTTGTAAAGCAGGGTAGCAATAGTGGTTTTGCCATTTGTACCGGTAACCCCAACCAGCTTAAGGTTTGATGATGGGTTTTCGTAAAAGTTGGCGGCGAGTGTCGCCAGTGCTTTAGCCGAGTCGGCAACCATTAAAAAGTCAACCTCGGCCGCTGTATGAGCCGGCAGCTCTTCGCAAATAATAGCTATAGCGCCGTCTTTTATTGCCTGGTCAATATAGTCGTGCCCATCTACCGCGGTACCTTTAACGGCTACGAACATGCAGCCCGGCACTACCTGGCGCGAGTCGAACACAACGGCCGAGATCTCCACATCGGCACTTCCCTGCAGTTCGGTAAATGCCACTCCTTCTAATATGTCGCTCAAATATCTCATTGCAGTTCTATTGTTATTTTTGAACCTTTTGGAATCACGCTTCCCCCCGTTACCGATTGCGCAGTAACTGATCCGCTGCCCTTTACCGCCACTTTATATCCTGCATTGCCTAACGCGTAAAGCGCATCGCTCAGGCCCATGCCTGTTACATTAGGCACCGTGCCGGTTTTGTATTTATTATCTTCAAAAGCAATGCCGCTGCTGGTATCAACACCGTTTAAATTGGCCGAAGCATATAGCGGTTTTATACCAAGCTTACTGTAAACCTTTTTTAACGCTTTTATATTACCCTGCTTAAATTTGGGCAGGGTGGTGTTTCCTATTAAATGCGCCGGCGTTTGGTTCACTTCCATATCGCCTGCGTAGATACGGTCGGCTATTTCTCTGAAAACCGGGCCCGACACCAATGCACCATAATAAGCACCCTTAGGATCATTGATAACCACTATCATAGAATATTTAGGCTTATCCGCCGGAAAATAACCTACAAACGATGCCTGATATTGGCTTTTTACCTTATATCCCCTGTTTCCGTCTGCAACCTGGGCCGTGCCGGTTTTACCGGCAATTTTGTACTCGGGGTTGTAAACCACCTGTTTACCGCTGCCTTCGGTTACCACACCTTCAAGCATGCTTTTAATTTTACTCAGCGTTTCGTCCGAACATATTTTATCGTTTACCACACGCGCCTTGAACTGTTCGATGGGGTTGCCCAGTCTCCTGATCTCGCGTACAAAAATGGGGGCTATGTATTTACCATTATTTGCCACCGCGTTGTAAAACGAAAGCATTTTTAACGGCGTTAGCTGCATTTCGTACCCATAAGCCATTTGCGGCAGGGTCATGTTCTTGTTCCAGCTTCGGTTGCCTGGATTTTTCACCACCGGCTGTGCCTCACCCGGAATTTGCAGCTTCATTTTCTCATTTAAATGCCAGGCATATAAATGGTCGGTAAATTTTGACTGATTGTTACCGTAATGCGTATTGATCAATTTGGCAATGGCCGCGTTAGACGACTCTTCAAAGGCCTTTTTTACCGTTACAGTTTCAATTTTCGGGTGCGAGTCGGTTATCAGCTTACCGGGTATCTGGTAATAACCTGTGCCTATCATGGTATTGGTATCAACCAGTTTATCTTCCAGCAGGGCCATGTATGATGCCAGCTTGAATGTAGAGCCGGGGTCCTGGTTACCTGCTATAGCATAATTAAATTTTTCTTTATAAACCCCTTCTTCTACTTTAGAAAAATTGGCTATGGCCCTTACTTCGCCGGTGGCAACTTCCATTACAATCACAACGCCATGATCTGCCTTACTTTTAATAAGTTGCTTTTCAAGGGCGCTTTGTGCCAGGTCCTGCATGTTTACATCAATGGTAGATATAATATCTGCTCCCTCTTTTGGCGCTATTTCGTTATCGTCGTTAACAGGCATCCACACACCGCCCGCCATGCGCCGTTCTAAACGCTTGCCGCTTTCGCCGTTAATGTATTCGGCATACGCCCCTTCAAGGCCTACCCCATTTTTAACATTTTCGTTTTTATAACCTATGGTACGCGCCGCTAAAAAGCGGAAAGGCCTGATACGTTTATTTTGCTGCACAATTATCAGCCCGCCCTTGTATTTACCCATATTAAAAATTGGGAACTTACGGATCTCCTTTAACTCGCTGTAAGTAACTTTACGCCTTACTAACTGGTAGCGCGAGCTGTCCTTACGCGCATCCCGAAACATCCTTGAATAATCGCGGGCTGATCTGTCGCCAAAAAAGGCCGACAATTTCATGGCCAGCGAATCTATTTTAAGATTAAACACCTTATCATTCTCTATACCACCGGCCAGCATATCCATTCGCAGTTCATACTCGGGCACCGATGTAGCCAGCAGGCTACCATCTACCGAAAAAATGTTCCCCCGGGCCGCTTCAATGTTTCTGTAACGGGTAGACATGGTTTTTGACATCGCCTGCCACTTTTTACCTTGTATAAACTGCACACGGCAAAGCTGGAACACTACCGCTGCTGCAAACAGCAGGATTAACCCAAAGGCCAGGTAAACCCTTAACAGTATGTTTGTTCTGATACTCATTACTGCGCGTCCTCCTTTACGGTTATTTTTTGTGGCGGCTCCGTAGGTTCTCTTATACCCAGGGTATCGGCACGTTTGGCAACCTCGGTTAAAGTGCTTTTAAAGGCCAGGTCGGCTTTACTGCTTTTATATTCCCAGCTTAGTTCTTTAACTTCCTTGCTTATCTTATCAATATCGCGTATGTTGTTTTCAGATACATGCCTGTTACCAATATACAGCATGCCCAAAAACGCCACATATAATACAAATGGCAGTGCACGGGTAGCATCGTCAGTTGTGATGACCCCGTTTTTTAAGAACTGCGTTAAAAAGTTATCGGGTATTTCCTTTGCAGGCTTTTCTTCCACGATAAGCTTTTGTTCTTCTAATTCTTCCTCCTGAATTTCTGTACGTAAACGATTGGTCATTTTTTTACAGCTATTCTTAATTTGGCACTGCGTGCCCGGTTATTGCTTAATATCTCTTCTTCGGTAGCTACAATTGCACCGCGGCTAACCGCGTCAAAAGGCCGGTTATTGTTACCATAAAGGTCTTTCTCTACCTCGCCGCTGAACTTGCCTTTAGCAATAAAATTTTTCACCAGCCTGTCTTCAAGTGAGTGATATGACATCACTACCAGCCTGCCGCCGGTTGCTAATACTTCAGCGGATTGTATCAGGAAATCTTTCAAAGCTTCCAGCTCCTGGTTCACCTCTATCCTCAGCGCCTGAAAAACCTGCGCCAGGTATTTATTCTCTTTACCCCGTGGGGTAATATTGCTTATCGCATTTTTCAGGTCGGCAACAGTAACTATGGGGCCGTTAAGCCTGGCGGTTACAATAGTTTTAGCCAGCGATTTGGCGTTTTGCACTTCGCCATACATGCCAAAAATGCGGTGCAGGTCAGCTTCGCTATAGTTGTTCACTACTTCTTTAGCGCTAAGATCAGATGCCTGGTTCATGCGCATATCCAGCTCGGCATCAAAGCGTATCGAAAATCCGCGGTCGGCCTGGTCAAACTGGTATGACGATACACCCAGATCAGCCAGTATACCATCAACGGGAATGGCATCGTGCAGCCTTGTGAAATTTTTGAGGTACCTGAAGTTTTGATCGATAAAGGTGAAGCGTTCGTCGTCTATCAAATTTTGCTGCGCATCGGCATCCTGGTCAAACGCCAGCAATCGCCCGCCCGCCCCTAAATGCTTCATTATCTCGCGCGAGTGGCCGCCGCCGCCAAAGGTTACGTCAACATAGGTGCCATCGGGTTTTATACTCAAAGCCTCGATGCATTCGGCAAGCATTACAGGGGTATGATAATTACTCATCGCGCCCCCTTCCTTTATTGCCCATAACCTCTTCGGCCAGATCGGCGAAATTATCGGGCTCGTTACTTATCATTTCAAGGTGGGCCTTTTTATCCCAAACCTCAACCTTATTTAATAAGCAGGTAAGCACAACCTCGCCGGTAATACCTGCATAATCCAACAGATGCTTTGGCAGGTTTACCCTGCCGGCAGCATCCGGCTGTAAAACCGTTGCGCCACCGGTAAAATATCTTACAAACTTGATACTTTTCCTGTCGTATTCGTTAAGTTTGCTCAGTTCACCAAGCTTTATGTCCCATTCCTTTTTAGTGTAAATAACAAGATAGTTCTCAAGGCCGCGATTGATCACAAGACCTTCATTGTCAGCTTCCGGGAGCTGCTTCTTAAGGTCCGCAGGGATCATCATCCGCCCTTTGGCATCCAGTTTACAATTAAATTCTCCGGTTAAATAGGACATTCTACAAGGTCAACAACATTTGTAACGTAAAAGTATATTACTTTTACCACTTTTTACCACTTTTTACCACCAAAAAGTTTTCAACACTTTTGGTGCCTTCGCGGCTATGTTATGTTGCGAATAATTATAGCTTTGAAACTGTATTACACGCCAAAACATGATCATCGTTATCCAATGCACCGACCGTGTGGGCCTGGTTGCGGCTATATCGGGCCTGCTTGCTCAAAAACAGTTTAATATTACCAGCATGCATGAGCATGTGGACAATAACGCCAACCTGTTTTTTATGCGGCTTGAAGTAGACAAAACAGATAATGCTGAAGGACTTGAAGAAGACCTGTGCCAAATTTTACCTAACGGCGCGATAGTTAAAATAAACCCCCTGCCCGAAAAAAAGATCATTGTACTGGTTACCAAAGAATACCATTGCCTTGCAGACATTTTGGTGCGTAATTATTTTAAAACACTTGGCGCCAGCGTACAATGTGTAATTGGCAATCATGATACCCTGCAGGATATCTGCCGGCGGTTCGACGTGCCGTTTTACCATTTGCCCGCAACCGGGGATAAAGAGTTGTTTGAGCAAAAGCTGCTCAACACAATCGGGAAATATGAATATGACTACCTGGTGCTGGCCAAATTTATGCGGATACTTTCGCACCAATTTGTAAGCCGTTTCCCAATGCAGATCATCAATATCCATCACTCGTTTTTGCCGGCCTTTGCAGGGGCCAGTCCCTACCGGCAGGCTTACGAGCGGGGAGTTAAGCTAATAGGCGCAACGGCGCATTATGTAACCGATGAACTGGACGAAGGCCCCATCATTGCGCAGCAAATTATCCCTGCCAATCACTCGCTTGCCGTATCTGATATGGTAAAGGCCGGGAAGGAAATAGAAACTGCCGTTTTAGCCAAAGCCTTAAAGCTGGTTTTTGACGACCGGGTTTTTGTGTATAAGAACAAAACGGTGGTGCTGGAGTAAGCCTTGTAACAATATTTAAACAATTGGCATTAATTGGTAAATATTTGTACTTTACAGGTACCAAACCGCCGCAATGAGATCATTCCTAATTACCTTTTTCACAGCATTCTGCGCATGCGCCGCATTGGCACAACAAGTTACGCCTCCGGTTCAAAGAAGCATCCGATTTGATTTTATCAGCGGTGACAGCACCCGCCTTAGCTTTAACGAGGACTTTAACCTGATTGAAGATAGCTGCAGCCAGGTTTACCGCTATGCGCATGTGAATATTCAAGGCAGAAAATATACCGGGCCATTCAGAGATGTAAGCAAGGCCGATGCTAACCTGCTGATCACCCAGGGCACATACACGTCCGAAGGCCTTAAGGAAGGGCCGTTTACCATCAATTATTTAAATGGTAGGCTGCAGGCAAAGGGCAATTTTAAGAACGGGCTTTTTGACGGGAGATGGGAGGTTTTTTATGATAACGGCAAACCCAAAATAACTTTTGAGGCGGATGGCAAGGACATTAAAATTATTGATGAATGGGATGCCAAAGGTAACAGGACCGTAAACAACGGCAACGGAACCTACCGGGCAGATATGGGCTTTATATACTGGAAAGGAAAGCTGCTTAATGGCAAACCTGAGGGAAAGTGGAAATCCAAAAAAACATCTGACGACAGCGACCTTACAACCGAGGTTTATAAAAATGGCGTTTTTCAAGGGGGCAGTACCTCCGTTTCGGAGTATCATGATGTGTCCAGAATGGTGTTGATCTCCCCGGATATATTCCCTTTTACAAATGCCGAAAAACTCCAAATATCCTTAACGCCTTGCAATGGCGTAAAGCCCGGGTCAGTTGTTAATGCTTCGTATATAGGAGGAACCTCATCTTTTAATGACCATATAGCAGAACTAACAAACGCCTTTATAAAAAACGGCAATCTTTGGTCGATAAGCGGGCAGATAACATTAGATGGTGAAGTAAACGAACGAGGCGCTATTGTTAAGTTAAAAAACCGCGATCCGGGGTATTCAGATCTTGCACAGGCATTGATTTCCAAGCTACGCTCGCTGCCCAATTTGCAACCCGCTACAGTTAACGGAAAACCTGTTAAACAGGGTTTTACTATAACCTACACTTTTCAAACAGGCTCATATAGATACAAGTATAGCTTTTTACCTGTCAGGCCATAACCCCGTCATTGCCAGATAGATTGGAGCGGCTGGATCTGTAAATGTTCAATCTCCATACCGTTGTTGACGATGCTTAAACGGGTATATGGCTTTTTAGGGAAATAAAGGGAGGTAAGGTTGCTTAACCCGCCATCGGCAAATAATTCTACAGACGACGCATCTACCAGCAGCTCAAAATTTGAGGTAGGTGATAATGATACCCGCGGGGCGTAGAGTACAGCCGCGAAATTTTGGCTAAAGCCGCTTTGGCCTGCTTTGGTTCGATCGATATAATAGCGGCTGTTTTTGGCTTCATATCCTATAACCAGTTTTTCGCCCGAACCGTTAGATAAAATAACCGAATAATCTTTTACGGCCCGGGTATTAAATTTTAGCCGGTATTGTGCAGGCGTTTGTTTGATAACCGAAAAGATATTGTTGTCTTTTGCCAGCAGGCCTGCGTCTACCTTAATGGTTTTGGTAACTATTTTATCCAATTCCTCAACCGGGTTAGAGGCGAGCCAGATATCGCCGGCCATCAGTTTTAAAGAAAGCTGTCGCGGTATGGTCATCGCATTGCGCCACTTCAGGGTTGGCACCTGGTTGGCATACTGCCAATTGCTCATCCAACCCAAAAACACTTTGCGAGCGCCTGTATTGCCAAAGGTTACGCCCGCGTAATTGTCGGGCCCGAAATCTATCCACTTGGTTTGGCTGCCTATCGGCGTGAATTTCCCCCCGTCGAAATGACCCACAAAGTATTGCGTAGCCGAACCTTTATTTGGACCGCCCGGGTTAATGCTAACCAGCAGCACCCAATATTCTTTACCATTTAGTTTAAGCGATATCAGATCGGGGCATTCCCAAACGCCGCCGTGCGCGCCAAGCATCTGGCCAAATTCGCTTTCTTTTTTCCACTCCTTTAAATTAGGCGATGAGTAAAAGGTAACTCTGTCTTTAGTGGCAAGGGTCATTATCCACTTATTACCGGGGGCATACCAGCAAACTTTCGGATCCCGAAAATCTCTGATACCCGGATTTTTGAGCACCGGGTTGCCCTTATACTTTGTCCAGGTAAGGCCTTCATTTAAGCTGTAAGCAAGGCTTTGATTTTGAAATTTTGTAGAACCCGTTTTCTCGCCTTTCGGGTCGTGATGGGTAAATATGGCAACCATGGCAGGCTTATCTTTAGTGCCCAAGCCGGATGTATTATCTTTATCTATAACCGCGCTGCCGCTAAATATATAGCCCAGCTTATCAGGATATAATGCAATAGGCAACTGTTTCCAGTGGATCAGATCTTTACTCACGGCGTGGCCCCAGTGCATTGGCCCCCAAACCGTTGCTTTGGGGTAATACTGAAAAAACAAGTGATATGTACCTTTATAATATACCAGGCCGTTTGGGTCGTTCGTCCAGTGTTCTTTAGGCGAAAAATGCACCTGTGGACGATAGGGTTCATGGTAGGGCGTTATTTGTGCCTTTTGTGCAAACGATGATAATGATGCTAAAACAAAGCACCCCAAGAGCAATCCTTTTTTTACCATAAGTTCATGATTTACCGGCTTTTAGATTAATTACGCCAATGGTAATTACTGTAAACATAGTTACAACCACCCATGTATAAAAACGTTATCGAACATTTTATTGAGAACGATCAAAGTATCTGGTTAAATTCCAGCCGTTCGCCGTCGGGGCCGGTTATATTAAAATAACGGCAGCCCTTTGCCCAAAACTGCAACAATACGGGTTCTGGTTCAATAATATTGAACCCGGTACGTTTTATCTCAGCAAAAGCCTCGTCAATATTCTCTACATTGAAAGCTATATGGTCTATATGTCCGTTCTTACGATTTCGTACCTCCTGTAGCTGAGGCTCGGGTAACTGGTATAACTCTAAGAGCATTTCGCCGCGCCGCATCATTACGCATGTACCTGGCCGGCCACCATCCATAAAGCCGGCCAGCATAGCCTTGGTAAAGCCCAGCCGTTCATAAAACGTTTGCGAATCGCCGATGTTGGTTACCGGGATGCCGATGTGCTGTATGGCGGTGATATTGATGTGCGGTTTCATTAGTATAAAAATAAGTAAATGCCGTACTTCTACAAAAAAAACAAACAACAATAAGCTATAAAACGGTTGTAAGGTTCATCGTTTTTACCTTTAAAACTGTGCCAACAACACCCGCAACAGCGAATTTGGATAGGCAGGTGTTCACGTTCGCCGCACGTGAACACCGTGAACACTCATGAACACCTGATAATCAAACAATTACATATTCGGCCTTACAACACTCTCACCTTCAAATAACTTGGGTGCGCCTTTGATGTATACACCTTATGTGTAGCCTTTTTAAAGTCGGTATCCTTAGCCTTCATGATATCCTGAAACTGCTGTGTGTTCCTGTCGATTAGCGGGAACCAGGTACTTTGTATCTGCACCATAATTCGGTGCCCTTTCTTAAAGGTATGCAGCACATCCTGCAGTTCGAAGTTTACCGGGGTTACTTTGCCGGGCACAAACGGCTCGGGTTTGCTAAAGCTGTTGCGGTATTTGCCGCGCATGGCCTCGCTGCGCACCATTTGCTCGTAGCCTGCCATTTGCACATCCTTACCTGTAAATTTACCAGCTGTGGCGGTATCAGGGTAAACATCCAGCACTTTTACCACCCAGTCGGCATCGGTGCCGGTGGTGCTCACCTTTAGGTTTGCCCAAATGTTGCCTGCAATGGTAATATCTTTATCAAGCACTTCGGTTTTATATGTTAACACGTCGGGGCGTTTTTCGGCAAAACGCTGGTCGGCAGTCATGTACTCGCGTTTCATGTCAAAATCAATACCATCAATAAAAGGTACCGGGTTCATCGGGTCTGATACAAACTCTTTAAAATCATCTTTAGTGTTTACGGGCGCCGTAAACGATAGCTTACCGCCCGGCAACAGGTACAGATTTTTCTCCTGCGCTTCAACAGGCGGCCAGGATTTGTAGGTTTTCCATTCGTTTACGCCGGTTTCAAAGGTGTTCACCTTTGCCATATCCAGCGGGGTGCCTTTCAGGTAATGACTAAAAAACGCGAATTCTATCTTCTCCCTGTAAAACGAACCGGTTGGCCAGCCGAAGCCAACATCGCCCAGGTGGTCGCCGTTTCCGCGCGCCCAGCCGCCATGCACCCATGGGCCCATAGCAAAGTAAACGGGCGTGGTTGGGTTCTTTTTAGCTAATACCTTATAAGTGTTGATAGCGCCGTATAAGTCTTCGGCATCGTACCAGCCGCCGGTAACCAGTACTGCGGTTTTAATATCGTGCAGGTGGGTTAGCACGTTACGGTCTTTCCAGTGCTGGTCGTAATCGGGGTGGTCCATCATCTCGTTCCACAGGCGGATGGTATCTTTATAATATTTTACATTGGAGTTGCGCATGCTGCCCATATCCAAAAAGAATTTATAACCATCTTCGGTGCCCGGGTTAAAACCCTTTGCGCGGCGTTGGGTTGGCTTATCATCCTGCCTGTTGGTAAAGCCGGGGTAAAAACCAAAGTTTGCTACCAGCATAAACGCGCCATTGTGAAAGGCGTCATCTCGGTACAGATCGGCAATAGGCGCCTGCGGCGACGCGGCAACCAGCGCCGGATGACGACTCAATAAAGCAGTTGTGGTGTAAAAACCTGGGTAAGATATCCCCCATACCCCTACCTTACCGTTGTTATTTGGCAAGTTTTTAAGCAGCCAGTCTATGGTATCATACGTATCGGTGCCCTCATCAACATCCTTAGTGGTTTTGTGTACTTCCAGTTCGGGAGTCATCTCCTCGTAAATGCCCTCGCTCATCCAGCGCCCGCGTACATCCTGGTAAACAAAAATGTAACTATCGTGTGTAAACTGGCTTGAGGGACCAAGGCTGCCTTTATATTTATCGACCCCGTATGGTGCAACGCTGTAGCAGGTGCGGTCCATCATGATGGGGTATTTTTTGGTCTGATCTTTTGGTACGTATACCGATGTAAACAGCTTTTTGCCATCGCGCATGGGTATCTGGTATTCAAACTTGGTATAGTTCTCTTTTATGTAAGCGGCATCGCTTTGCGCGAAAGAATTGAAAGCCAAAAGCACAAAGCTTAAAGCAAAAAGTAAAGTTCTTTTCATTGTAATGGATTGATAGCATTAAAAGTAATGAATAAAACAAAAAAGGCGCTGATAAATCAGCGCCCTGCACAAAATCGTTACTAAAGTTATTTACCCTGCTTGCTACGGAGGTATTTATCAGAGAAATTACCCATATCGGTGTTTCGCTTATAATCGTATATGGCCCAGTCTTCCACATCTTTTTGATTGATCAGCACGTGGTCGCCCATTTTAATGTTTTTTAAATATACTGCCGAGTCTGCAAATATTCCCGTGAATTTTCCATCGGCATATTTGTAAACAACGCTCCACATATGTTCGTGATCTTTGCCTTCCGCAAAATCCGATTTCACCAAAAACCGGTAGTTGCTATCAAGCGCGTGGGGTTTCAGGCTATCCAGAAAGATATTCAGCTTAGCCTGCGCCGTATCTTTAAGTGCCAAAAACTTTTCATCGTCAGTCTTCAGATTTATCACCTCAACTTTTTCGGCTTTATCTTTTTTCGGATTATTGCACGCGCTCCAAACCAGTAGCAGTACAACTGATGCCTTTAAGTAATTTTTGGTCATAACGGCGGGTTAAATTAAAAAGGCAACCATTTGAATGGCTGCCCTCGCTTGTTATTACAATTAGTCTTCGTTTATCGCTTTAACGCCAGGCAATTCCTTACCTTCCATATACTCCAGCAAAGCGCCACCGCCTGTTGATACGTAGCTAACATCGGCTGTCATATCAAACTTGGCTACCGCAGCAGCCGAATCGCCACCGCCTATTAATGAAAAAGCGCCATTTTCTGTAGCTTTGGCCACCGCTTCGGCAATGGCTTTAGTGCCCACCAAAAACTTCTCCATCTCAAATACACCCATCGGACCGTTCCAAAGGATAGTTTTTGATTCTTCAACCACCTTGCTGAATAGTTCAACCGTTTCGGGGCCGATATCAAGTCCCATCCAGTTATCGGGGATCTGGCCTGTTTTGGCAACATCAGTATTGGCATCGTTAGAAAAAGCATCGGCAATTACGTTATCAACCGGCAGCAGCAGGTTAACGCCTTTTTCTTTTGCTTTTTGCTTCAGGCTCAAAGCAAGGTCAAGCTTATCGGCCTCAACCAGCGACGTACCTATGGTACCACCGTCGGCTTTGGCAAAGGTATAGGCCATACCCCCGCCAATGATCAGGTTATCCACCTTATCCAGCAGCTTTTCAATCAGTTCAATTTTATCAGATACTTTAGACCCGCCCATGATAGCCGTAAATGGCTTAGGGGCATCATTCAATATTTTTTCGGCGTTGTTTAATTCAGCAGCCATCAGGTAACCAAAAAACTTAGCCTCGGGGAAAAACTGGGCTATAACAGCGGTTGAGGCATGGGCGCGGTGAGCTGTGCCAAAAGCATCGTTTACATATACATCGCCCAATTTTGACAGTTTTTCGGCAAAATCCTTATCACCTTTTTCTTCCTCTTTATAAAAACGCAGGTTCTCTAACAAAAGCACTTCGCCTTTTTCCAGGTTTTTGGCTTTTTCTACAGCTTGTTCGCCAATGCAATCGTCGGCAAAATCTACATGCTGGCCCAGCAGATCGGCCAGGTGAGGTACTATATGTTTTAGGCTAAATTCTTCGGTAGGCCCGTTTTTAGGGCGGCCCAAGTGCGACATCAGGATAACGGCACCACCATCTTTCAATATCTTTTTAATGGTTGGTAACGCGGCGGTCATACGGTTATCATCGGTAATGTTATAGTCTTTATCCAAAGGCACATTAAAATCTACACGGATAAGCGCTCTTTTACCGTTAAAACTGATCTGATCTATTGTCTTCATATTTGATGTTATAATTTTTACGAACGGGGCAATTTGTCGAAATTTATCTTAAAACCCAACCCAAAAGTTAAAAAGGTGCTATGTTTTCATCAAAATTTCATTGTATCTTAACATACATTACATGATGCGGGCCAATGCCGGGTACCTCAAACTCCTGAGAAATGATCTCGAAACCGACCCCTAAATAAAATGGCACCGCTTTTTTACGTGCATTGCACCAAAGGTAGTTTACCTTTTGCCCCCGCAGGTAGGTAATAGCAAAATTAACCAGCATGGTACCATAGCCTTTGCCCCGATATTTTTCCAGTGTGGCCATACCCCTTAACTGGTACGCCTTGCCCCCCATATCCTTATACGCCATTGGATGAAAAGACGCGATGCAGGCCAGTTCACCATCTTTATAATACCCCACATGGAAAGCTTCTTCTGCATCATCATTCGGGAAACGGCATTCATCAAGTGTTAGCTTACCGTCGCGTAATACCTGGTTGCGTATGGGCAGCACCTCATCGGCAGTAATAAATTTTATCATGCGGACAATTGGCTTATTTTTTCAACCAGGTCGGCCAGGCGGCTGCTGTAACCCATCTCGTTATCGTACCAGCCCACCACTTTTACCAATCCGCCAACTATCGATGTTAACTGCGCGTCAAATATGCAGCTATGCGGGTTGTCTAAAATATCTGTCGATACGATAGGGTCCTCGGTATATTCCAGTACGTTTTTCATGGAGCCATGGGCGGCGGCTTTAAAGGCGGCGTTTATTTGGGCTACGGTTGGCATTTTTTTTAGGCTGCAGGTAAAATCGGTTAACGAGCCGTTAAGCACCGGTACACGTATGCCCGCGCCACCCAACCGGCCTTCTAAATGTGGAAATATGTTGGTAATGGCCTTTGCGGCCCCGGTGGTTGTGGGTATGATTGACGCAGACGCGGCCCTTGCCCTGCGCAGGTCTTTATGCGGGGCGTCGTGCAGGTTTTGGTCGCCGGTCATAGAGTGTACAGTGGTAATATACCCATCTTTTATTCCCCAGTTATCATCAAGTATCTTAACCATGGCAGCCACATTGTTGGTGGTACACGAAGCGTTTGACAGTATAGGCGATCGTAGGTCGACCGCGCCATCGTTAACGGCCAAAACAACTGTTGGTATGCTTTTATCTGCCGGCGGGGCTGATATGATAACTTGTTTAGCACCGGCGGTAAGATGCTTTGATGCACCTTCGCGACTTATGAATTTGCCTGTAGATTCTATTACCAGGTCGATATCCAGTTCTTTCCAGGGCAGCAATGCGGGGTCGGCCTGGCGTAGTACTTTTATAGTGTTGCCATTTACATACAGGTTTTCCTCATCGGCAGTAACTGTACCTTTAAAGCCACGGTGAACAGAGTCGTACTTAAACAGGTGGGCAAGCGTAGCGGTGTCGGTTTGGTCGTTTATAACCACCACAACAATACCCGGCTTTGCAAGAATGGTTCTCAGAAATATACGGCCTATACGGCCGAAACCGTTTATAGCGATCCTCATTTATGTTAAGTTAAGGATGCAAAATTAGCAAATTAAATAGCGTGCGGGGGCGTTATGCAAAAAGGTTGCGCAGGGACACCTTGTCGCGCTCTTTTGACCTAAGCAGGAACGTTATTGCCCAGTTAAATAAAACAGAGCTTGAGAGTATAATTACGATGAGCATAAAGTTACCCAGGTGGGCAAACGCAAACGCCATAATAATCAGTATAATATTAATAGCACCTAAAATAAGCGTGGTTTGCAAATGGGTATAGCCCAGCCGCAGTACGCGGTGATGTATGTGGTTCCTGTCGGCAGTAAACGGCGATTTGCCTTTAACAATACGCAATACAAACACACGCAGGGTGTCAAAAATAGGCCCCATTAATATAGCGAATGTTAAAGCGGGTGCCGATACGACAGCAGATGTATTACCCTCCGTAATTTTATTAAGCTCGATAAATTTAACCGCCATAATTGCTGATATCAGGCCGATGAGCAAAGACCCCGCATCGCCCATAAATATCCTGGCAGGTGTTAAATTAAAGCGTAAAAAGCCAAATGTAGCACCGGCTATGCTCAGCGATACCGCTGCCAGTTCGTAATGCCTTATTGATATAAAAAGAACAGAGAAGGTACCATTAACGATAATGCAGGTAGTACCGGCAAGGCCGTCAATACCATCTATTAAATTAAAGGCATTTATAATAAGGATAATAAACAGGATAGACAATACAGCACTTATAACATATGATATATTATAAATACCCAGTACACCATACATACTGGTAAAGCGTATATCGCCCAGGATAACCAGGATGGTTGCTACTATAAATTGTATAAAAAACTTTGTGCTTGAATTTACCCCCGAAAGGTCATCCTTTAAGCCCATTATAAACAACACTATGCTGGCCGCCAGCAAATAACTAACCGGTATGGTTTTATCTATAATGCTGAATAATAATAAAGTAATGGTAAAGCTTACAAAGATTGCCACCCCACCTAAACGGGGTATGCCGTGGTCATGCTGTTTGCGGAAATGGCCAACATCATCATATAAGTGCCGGGTGCGGGCAACATGCAAAATGGAAGGGATCGCGAGAACCGTTACCAGAGTAGAGAACGCTATAATTAGTAAATAGTATACAAAGTAATACGTGCTAAAATACTCCGGCATTTAAATTAATTGTTAGGGGCAATTATAAAGCAAATGTATTAATTTCATTTTAAATTAAAAATATTGAACAATTTTTACCAATGGCTTGAACAGCAATGCAATAGGCGGAAATATTATTTCATTGCGATACATGGCCTTCAGGTCGAAAAATAAAGAATTAATACGGTTAATAATATTTTTGTTACTAACCCCGCCCACCATCATTTTTACAAACACCTGCTGCAAATAAAACGATGGCACCTGCCTCAAGTGCATAAACCGCAACATCAGCTCATAATCGGCAGCGGTGCCAAATTCCAGGCTGTAATTACCAAACCTGTCAAATACCTGCCGCTTACAATAAAAGGTAGGGTGCGGCGGCATCCAGCCCCGGTTAAACATCCCTTTTTTGTATTGCCCCGCACGCCATTTGCGAACGATCCCCTTGCCGGGTTTGATATAGTCCAGATCCCCATAAACAATATCAGCCGCATTGCTGGCAAAGGCCTGGGCTATATCGCTTAAAATATGGTTACCCGCAAACACATCATCTGCGTTAAGTATACCAATTACATCGCCCCGGGCTAAAGCTATGCCTTTATTCATGGCGTCGTAAATGCCATTATCGGGCGCTGATACAAATAGCCGGATATCCTTTATATATTTTTCGATTATAGAAACGGTATTATCTGTGGACGCCCCGTCAATGATGATGTACTCGATGTCCTGATAGTCCTGGCTGACCACCGATCGTATACATTGTTCAATAGTGCTTTGGGCATTATAGCAAACAGTAATTACAGATATTTTAGGGTAATGCACGTTGGATAATACACTTATTTAGGTGCAAAATATGTAATTTTGGAATTGCTGCCTAATTATCAGTAACATTAAGCGGTAATAATATATATGCGTGCTTTATATTTTATTTGTTTTGCCTTCATAATAACGCTCGGCTGTTCATGTTCATATAAGCAAAACCAGATACTGTTTGAAAAACGGGCGTCGACCATTGCCGATACAGCACAACAAATGCCTGCAACCTTAAGTTACAAAATACAGCCACAGGATATTTTACAAATAAGGAACCTGCAAAGCCTGCGTTATATTGTTGATGAGATGCCCGTATCAGCCACCTCGGCTAATACTACTGCCGGACAAGGGCAAACCTTCCAGGTGGAAGAGGATGGTACCGTGGCTTTGCCGGCTTTAGGCCATATTCAGGTTGCCGGCTTAACGCGCAGCCAGGCCACAAAGCTTATTGAAGACCTATACCGCAAAAGCCTTTTAAAAGACCCGATAATTGAGTTAAAAGTTATAAACTTAAAGGTAACGTTACTGGGCGAAATAAGGTCGCCGGGCAATTTTCCGATCGTAAAAGACAACACAACATTGGTTGAAATGATTGGCCAGGCTGGGGGTTTAACGCCTGCGGCCAACGAAAAAAATATCAAAATTATACGGGGCAAGGGGAAACTTCAGAACGTAACTGAAATTGACCTGAGTAATATCAATTCTTTATCCGACCCACGATCCATACTTCAAAACGGCGACATTGTATATATCGCGCAAAACAAGCGCGCTATCCGGTCAGACAATCTGCAAAGCTTTAACACCTGGGTACAGCCGGCGTTATTGCTACTGAACACAGCACTGCTTATATTTACGCTTGGCAGGCGATAAAAAAAATTATTTATTGATCTCTTTCCAGAGCAGGTCTTTAAGCTCGGTAATGTTTTTTTGGGCTACAGAAGATATGAATACATAGGGGATATCCGCCGGCACCTCTTTTTCCATTTCCTGCTGCAATTCATCGTCCAGCATATCGGCTTTGGTTATGGCCAGCACGCGGGGCTTATGCATCAGTTCGGGGTTATATTCATTCAGTTCTTTTAACAAGATGCTGTACTCCTCTTTTATAGTGCGGCCGGTATCAGCCGGTACCATAAACAATAATACAGAGTTACGTTCGATATGACGCAAAAAACGGATACCCAAACCCTTGCCCTGCGATGCCCCCTCAATAATACCCGGTATATCGGCCATCACAAACGATTTGTTGTTTCGGTAGGATACGATCCCCAGATTGGGTACCAGTGTGGTGAAGGCATAATCGGCTATCTCGGGTTTAGCGGCAGATACTACCGATAATAACGTTGATTTACCCGCGTTGGGGAAGCCTACCAAACCAACATCGGCCAGTAGTTTAAGCTCAAGAATATTCCAGTCCTCTTCACCATCTTCTCCGGGCTGGGCAAAACGCGGGGTTTGCTGCGTGGCAGTTTTAAAGTGCCAGTTACCCAGGCCGCCACGGCCGCCACGCGCCAATATTTTTGTTTCGCCGTCGGCGCTTATCTCAAATAGCACTTCGCCTGTTTCGGCGTTTTTGGCAATGGTACCCAACGGCACTTCAAGGATCTCATCGCGACCGGTTTTTCCCGACCGCAGGGAACTCCCGCCCGACTCGCCATCGCCGGCTATCACATGTTTGCGGAACTTAAGGTGAAGCAAAGTCCATAGCTGGGCGTTACCTTTTACAATAACATGGCCGCCCCGGCCGCCATCGCCACCATCTGGTCCGCCCTTCGAGGTTAAAATATCGCGGTGCAGGTGCGATGAACCGGCACCTCCATGTCCCGAACGGCAGCATATCTTTACGTAATCAACAAAATTTGAGCCTTGAGACATCGTTTTTATTTTAGTTAGGAAGCCCGAAAGACAGTAAAGTCCGAAAGTAAAGAAATATACACTTCCTTCTTCCGGACTTTACCGTTTTGCCGACTTTCGGACTATATATTAATACGAAGCTATAACGGTGTTAATAGAATCAAATATCTCGTCTATCGAACCTATACCATTAATGCTTGTAAACTTATTTTGGTTTTTATAAAAACCTGCAACAGGTGCAGTTTTATCATTATATTCTTTAATGCGCTTGCGTATTACTTCGGGGTTGGCATCATCAGGCCTCCCTGAGGTTTCGCCGCGCTTTAATAAGCGTTGCTCCAATTCGCCATCGGTAACTTCTAACGCTATCATGCCCGAAATGGCGGAGTTTTTCGATTCCAGCAATTCGTCTAAAGCCTGTGCCTGGGCAACTGTACGAGGAAACCCATCAAAAATAAATCCTTTGGCATCTTTGTTAGCATCCAGTTTGTTACTGATCATGCCGATGACAACGCTATCAGGTACTAACATCCCTTCATCCATCAGCTTTTTTGCCTCGATACCTAATTCGGTGCCCTGCGATATTTCACCGCGCAACAGGTCGCCCGTTGAAAGGTGAATTAAGCCAAATTGTTCGATAAGTTTTTGTGATTGAGTACCTTTCCCGGCACCGGGCGGACCAAACAGAACTAAGTTAAGCATCCCTTGCGATTAAAGTTAAAAGCCTTCCCGTTTTATACAGAAAGGCTTAGTTTGTGTGCACTTGTAGGGATTCGAACCCCAAACCTTCTCATCCGTAGTGAGATGCTCTATCCAATTGAGCTACAAGTGCGTTTTCAACATATTAAACTTACATCACAAACCGATGCAAGACCTTTTTTAAAGGACTGCAAAAATAGGATTTTCTGCATCCATTGCAAACTTTTTTATCAATTACTTTACTTTTTGCGCAATTGCCTCAAAATTTGGCAAATCTCCTGCGTTCTCCAGCACCTCGGCGTATAGCACGTTCTGATCTTCATCTATCACAAAGGCAGCGCGTTTTGATACGCCTTTCATCCCAAAGGCAAACTCGGCATATAGCGCGCCGTAGGCTGCCGATACCTCCTTGTTAAAATCAGACAACAGCGGGAACTGGTAACCATTCTCTTCTTTAAACTTTGCCAATGTAAAAGGCGAATCGACCGATACGCCTAAGATCTGCGCGTTTAAGCCATCGTAATAACCAAAACTATCCCGCATGGTGCAAAGCTGCGTGGTGCACACACCCGTAAACGCCAGCGGAAAAAAGTGCAGAACCACCTTTTTGCCCTTAAAATCGGCTAATGATACTTCCTTAAGATCTGACGAGGTTAATGTAAACTGGGGAGCCGCCTGGCCTGCTGTAATTGACATAAGCTTGAATTTTATACTACAAATAAAACAATAAATAAGCAGTGCTTTATCACCGGTGTGTATTAAAACAAAAATAAATTAATGGTTGATTGTTGTTCAAATACGTATTTTAAAAGCAACAGAAGATTACTGCCCCCTTGACCTTTTCTATGTTGCAACGCATCGAAGCCGCGTCGACCAACAAAGATCTAAGCGGGATGATTAAAGGGGGTAACATCTCAAACATATCACGTATAAAGGCTATTATTGTTTATATGAAAGCCATTATTATCAGCGAGCCTGGCGGCCCCGAAGTTTTAGAATTATCCGACAGGCCCGTTCCTGCCTGTAACGCTAACGAAGTGTTGGTTAAAGTGATGGCCGCAGGCATTAACCGGCCCGATGTGGCGCAGCGAAAAGGCAATTATCCCCCACCCGCCGGTGCGCCGCCTGATATTCCCGGCCTTGAAATTGCCGGTATTGTTGCCGAGGTTGGCAATGATGTAACCCGCTGGCAGGTTGGCGACAAAGTTTGCGCATTGGTAATTGGGGGCGGCTACGCCGAGTACTGCACTGCCCCCGAAGAGCAATGCCTCCCTGTGCCCGGTAACCTGTCGTTTGCCGAAGCAGCATCCTTACCCGAAACATTCTTCACCGTTTGGAGCAACGTGTTCGACCGTGGCCACCTGCAGCCCGGCGAAAGCCTGCTGGTACATGGCGGCAGCAGCGGCATCGGCGTGGCGGCCATACAAATGGCAACCGCGCTGGGCAGTACTGTGTATGTTACGGCAGGCAGCGATGAAAAATGCAGGTTTTGCGAAGAGCTTGGCGCCGCGAAGGCCATAAACTATAATCATCAGGATTTCAGCAATACGATAGACCAGCTCACCGGCGGCAATGGCGTAAATGTGATATTGGATATGATAGGCGGTGATTATACTGCTCCAAACATTAAAAGCCTTGCCCCCGAAGGTCGGCTTGTACTCATCAATACCATGAAGGGCAAAAATGCAGAAATTAACCTGTCGGCCGTAATGCGCAAGCGCATCAATATAACGGGTTCAACGCTACGGGCGCGGGATGTTGAGTTTAAAAGCGCCATTGCCCAAAACCTGGAAAAACACATTTGGCCGTTGCTGGCATCGGCCAAAATAAAACCTGTTATATACAAAACTTTCGCTGCTGATGAAGCAGCAGCAGCGCACCGGTTGATGGAAAGCAGCGCACATATGGGTAAAATTGTTTTAGAGTTTGACCTCAGAAGTTAGCAGTTTGCATAGGATAGTTAGCAGTGATCTTTTTAAAAACATTAAAATTAAGCCTGGTTTAAGGCGTTAAAATCTTTCGGATAAAAAGTTGATATAAGTGTTTAAATATTTGGCAATAAAGCTTAACTTTGCGCCTCTGAAATAGTACCGCCTTGTATACAAGGTATCTGTTTCATTTTAAATTCTTTAAAACACCAGGTTATATATGCCAAACATTGGAAAAATATCACGGATCATTGGTCCGGTAGTTGACGTAAGTTTCGCTGATGATGCACATCTTCCAAAGATCTATGATGCGCTTGAGATCACAAAAGACAACGGACAAAAAATCATTTTAGAAGTTCAGCAACATTTAGGTGAAGACCGTGTGCGCGCCATCGCCATGGACTCGACCGACGGTTTGCTGCGCGGCATGAAGGTTTTAGATACCGAGGCTGCTATAAAAATGCCGGTTGGTGAATCAATAAAAGGCCGTGTATTTAACGTAGTTGGCGATGCCATCGATGGTATCCCAGACCTGGATAAATCTGCCGGTCGCCCTATCCACGCAACCCCTCCGCGTTTTGAAGACCTATCTACCGAAACCGAAGCGTTGTTTACAGGTATCAAGGTAATCGACCTTTTAGAACCTTATGTAAAAGGTGGTAAAATTGGTTTGTTTGGCGGTGCCGGTGTTGGTAAAACAGTATTAATTCAGGAACTGATCAATAACATCGCGAAAGCATATGCAGGTTTATCTGTATTTGCAGGTGTAGGCGAGCGTACCCGTGAAGGTAACGACTTACTGCGCGAGATGCTTGAATCGGGCATTATAAAATATGGCGATGCGTTTATGCATTCGATGGAAGCAGGCGGCTGGGATCTGACAAAGATCGATACCGAGGCTTTAAAAGAATCAAAAGCGACATTCGTTTTCGGACAGATGAACGAGCCCCCGGGCGCACGTGCACGTGTGGCGCTTTCGGGCTTAACCCTTGCAGAGTATTTCCGCGATGGTGACGAAGAAGGTAAAGGCCGTGATATATTATTCTTTATTGATAACATCTTCCGCTTTACACAAGCAGGTTCTGAGGTATCGGCGTTATTAGGCCGTATGCCATCGGCGGTAGGTTACCAGCCAACACTGGCTACCGAGATGGGTACCATGCAAGAGCGTATCACTTCAACAAAACGTGGTTCAATTACATCTGTACAGGCCGTATACGTACCTGCGGATGACTTGACTGACCCTGCACCGGCAACAACATTTGCCCACTTAGATGCTACAACCGTACTTTCACGTAAAATTGCCGAGCTTGGTATTTACCCGGCTGTGGATCCGTTGGATTCTACCTCGCGTATCCTTAGCGCAGCTATCTTAGGCGAAGAGCACTACAGAACAGCTCAGCGCGTTAAAGAAATTTTACAGCGTTACAAAGAGTTGCAGGATATCATCGCCATCTTAGGTATGGACGAGCTATCTGAAGAAGATAAATTAGTTGTATCGCGCGCGCGCCGTGTTCAGCGTTTCCTTTCTCAGCCGTTCTTTGTTGCTGAGCAGTTCACCGGTTTAAAAGGTGTATTGGTTGACATCAAAGATACCATCAAAGGATTTAACATGATCATGGATGGCGAAGTTGATGAATATCCCGAAGCAGCATTTAACCTTGTGGGCAGCATTGAAGATGCTATTGAAAAAGGTAAAAAACTGTTAGCAGAAGCTAATAACTAAGATTTGAGATTATAGATATGAGATTTGAGACGAAGGTTTTAAATCTCATATCTTCTTCTAAATATATTAAGAAACGGATATAAGTTCGGGGGATCGCAAGGCAAATGTCTCACATCTCAAATCTCATATCTCATATCTAAAACAGATGACATTAGAAATTCTTACTCCTGATAAAAAAGTTTACGAAGGCGAGGCTACCTCGGTTACCTTACCCGGTACGTTAGGATTTTTAGAGATCTTAAACAATCACGCCCCTATCATTTCTACCTTAAACGATGGTAAACTTACCATCCGCGGTACTGCCGGTGCTAAGGAAGAAGTATTTTTTATCCAGGGCGGTGTAGTTGAGGCCTTAAACAATAAGGTTACCGTATTAGCCGAAGGTATTATTCAGAAATAGAACTTTTTATACTGATAAATGAAAAGTCCGGTCAGTAATGGCCGGACTTTTTTTGTATAAGTTTTTTTGTCATATCCCCCATTTCACGCCGAATTTTGATCTTTTACTATGCATGCATAAAAAACATACCGAATACCGTTTTAAACTTTGGTATAAATTAATAAAAATATTATTTTATATTTATATAATTTTTTAAATTATTATATCGCATTATTTAAATTAATAAAATTATATACTTTTTTAAAAAAATATTTTGCGCTATTGCTATTCTTTATTGCTATATCTAACTTACAAATACACAATACAACTTACATGGCGCATGCAATTTTTTGCAGGCGTAATGCTTAAAAAACGCTATTAAAAATGAGTTCATCGTCAGATACTACAAACGCTGTAGAGATAAATAAATACAGTAAAACCTTCACGCAGGACGAAACCCAGCCTGCGGCCAAGGCAATGCTTTACGGCATTGGCCTTACCGATGATGACATGCAAAAAGCACAGGTAGGCATAGCCAGCATGGGTTACGATGGCAATACCTGCAACATGCACCTGAACGACCTGGCCAAGCTGGTTAAACAGGGCATCTGGGACGAAGATATGGTAGGCCTGATATTTCATACCATAGGTGTAAGCGATGGCATGAGCAATGGCACCGAGGGCATGCGCTATTCGCTGATGAGCCGCGATATAATTGCTGATTCTATTGAGGCGGTTACCGGCGCGCAATATTATGATGGTTTGATTACCCTGCCTGGCTGCGATAAAAATATGCCCGGCTCTATCATGGCTATGGGCCGTTTAAACCGCCCGTCGATCATGGTATATGGGGGGACCATAAAACCCGGCCACTGGAAAGGCGAAGACCTTAACATTGTATCGGCATTTGAGGCTTTAGGTAAAAAAATAGCCGGCCAGATAACCCCCGAAGATTTTGAAGGCGTTATAAAAAACGCCTGCCCAAGCGCCGGGGCTTGCGGAGGCATTTATACGGCGAACACCATGGCAGCAGCTATCGAGGCATTGGGCATGAGCTTGCCTTACTCGTCATCAAACCCTGCGTTAAGCGAGGATAAGAAAGCGGAATGCTTAGCTGCCGGTAAAGCAATAAAAATACTATTAGAGAAAGACATCAAACCATCGGATATCATGACCCGCGAGGCTTTCGAGAACGCCATCGTGGTGATAATGGTATTAGGCGGAAGCACAAACGCGGTGCTGCACCTGATAGCAATGGCCAAAAGTGTTGGCGTAAAGGTTACCCAGGACGATTTCCAGACCGTAAGCAACCGCATCCCCGTACTGGCCGATATGAAGCCAAGCGGTAAATACATGATGGAGGATCTGCATAACATTGGCGGCGTACCTGCTGTAATGAAGTACTGCCTGGCGCAGGGCTGGCTTAATGGCAGTTGCTTAACTGTAACAGGCAAAACTATTGCCGAAAACCTTGCAGACGTTCCTGAACTTGATTTTGAAAGTCAGAAAATAATATTCCCGGCAGAGAACCCTATCAAGGCAACCGGGCACTTACAGATATTATACGGAAACCTTGCCGAAGGCGGCAGCGTTGCCAAAATTACCGGTAAAGAGGGCACCAGCTTTGAAGGCCCTGCACGCGTGTTTGATGGCGAATTTGAGCTGATACACGGCATACAAAGCGGTCTTGTAAAAAAAGGCGATGTGGTGGTTATCCGCAACGTTGGCCCAAAAGGCGCGCCGGGTATGCCCGAAATGCTAAAACCAACTTCTGCCATATTTGGCGCGGGCCTTGGCAGTTCGGTAGCATTAATTACCGATGGCCGTTTTAGCGGTGGTACGCATGGCTTTGTGGTAGGCCACATAACGCCCGAAGCCTACGACGGCGGGGGCATTGCCTTTGTAAAGGATAACGACAGGATATTTATTGATGCGATTAACCGCACTATTAATGTATTGATAAGCGAAGAAGAGTTTGCAGCCCGTAGAGCCGCATGGAAACAGCCGGCTTTAAAGGTAAGCAAAGGGCTTTTATACCGCTACGCAAAAACCGTGAGCAACGCTGCCGAAGGCTGCGTAACCGATGAAATGTAGCCATCTAACCCCCTTAAGGGGGAACAAAGGGACTAAAATATATAACATAGAAATCAATCAAAAACTCTCCGTTAGCTAACGGAGGCTGGGGGTTATAATGGAAACACAAACAATCGCACAGGAAGTAAGTGAAAAAACAGCGGAGCCTGCAAAATCACCAACGACAGAAGTTTCAGGGTCGGAAGCGTTATTAGAAGCGCTGATTGTGGAAGGTGTGGATACCATTTTTGGTTACCCCGGCGGCGCTATCATGCCTATTTATGATGCTTTATATCATTATAACGATAAGCTGAACCACATACTGGTACGCCACGAGCAGGGCGCTACCCATGCCGGTCAGGGATACGCACGTACATCGGGTAAGGTAGGTGTTGTTTTTGCCACAAGCGGCCCCGGTGCCACCAATTTGGTAACCGGCTTAGCCGATGCACAGATTGACAGCACACCGTTGGTTTGTATCACCGGCCAGGTTTTCGCGAGCCTTTTAGGTACCGATGCCTTCCAGGAGACAGACGTGATCAATATAACCACGCCGGTTACCAAATGGAACTACCAGGTAACTGATGCTACCGAGATCCCCGAAGTTATTGCCAAAGCCTTTTATATTGCCAAAAGCGGCAGGCCCGGCCCGGTATTGATAGATATAACCAAGAACGCCCAGATACAAAAATTTGATTTTGCAGGCTACGAGAAATGCGAGCACATCCGCAGCTATAGGCCAAAACCTATTGTTCGCCCACAGTATATTAAGGAAGCTGCGGGGCTTATCAATTCGGCTAAGAAGCCATTTGTTCTATGGGGTCAGGGCGTAATATTAGGCAGCGCCGAGCAGGAGTTTAAAGCTTTTGTTGAGAAGAGCGGCATCCCGTCGGCCTGGACAGTTTTGGGCGCGGGCGCTATTCCAACAGATCACCCGCTCAACGTGGGTATGCTGGGCATGCATGGCAACTACGGGCCAAACGTTTTAACAAACGAATGTGATGTATTAATAGCCATAGGTATGCGTTTTGACGATCGCGTAACCGGCCGCCTGGATAAATACGCCAAACAGGCAAAGGTTATCCACCTGGATATCGACCCTGCCGAGATAGACAAAAACGTAAAAAGCACCGTACCTGTTTGGGGCGATTGTAAAGAGACTTTACCTATGCTTACCGCATTGGTGGATAAAAAAGAACATACCGAATGGCATAACAAGTTTAAAGACTACACCCGCCAGGAGGTTGAACAGGTGATACACCAGGAACTTAACCCTACAACGGCCGAAATGACTATGGGCGAAGTTATCAAGCAACTGAACGAAATAACCAAAGGCGAAGCAGTTATTGTAACTGATGTTGGCCAACACCAGATGGTGGCCTGCCGTTACGCGCAGTTCAACCAAACCCGCAGCAATGTTACCAGCGGTGGTTTAGGCACAATGGGCTTTGCCCTGCCTGCTGCCATTGGCGCAAAGTTTGGCGCACAAAACCGTACCGTGGTTGCCGTAATTGGCGATGGCGGTTTCCAGATGACCTGCCAGGAACTGGGTACTATTATGCAAAGCGGGATAGACGTAAAGATTGTCATTCTGAACAACCGTTTCCTGGGCATGGTTCGCCAGTGGCAGGAACTGTTCAATGCCCGCCGCTATTCGTTCGTAGATATAGAAAGCCCTGATTTTGTGGCTTTGGCTGCGGCATACCGCATCCCGGGGAAAAGGATAGACGACCGTAAGGACCTGCCATCGGCATTGAATGAAATGCTGAATAACCCAGGCTCGTTCCTTTTAGAAGTTATGGTTACCAAAGAGAACAATGTATTCCCGATGGTACCGCAAGGTTGCAGTGTTGCCGAGATAAGGCTTAAATAAATCCCCTAAAAGCAAAAACATGGATAATCAGGAAATACATAAGCAGGAATACAACATAACGGTTTATACCGAAAACCAGATTGGTTTGCTAAACCGCATCGCTATTATTTTTACCCGCCGGAAGATCAATATCGACAGCCTGAATACCTCCCCGTCGGAGATCGAGAGCATTCACCGCTTTAACATCGTGATAAACG
Organism: Mucilaginibacter sp. 14171R-50; assembly: GCF_010093045.1. NCBI lineage: Bacteria > Pseudomonadati > Bacteroidota > Sphingobacteriia > Sphingobacteriales > Sphingobacteriaceae > Mucilaginibacter > Mucilaginibacter sp. 14171R-50. The sequence goes on from NZ_CP048115.1 coordinate 263,560, forward strand.
AGTCGGAAGATGTGGTGCGCAAGCTGACCCGCCAGATAGAAAAACAGGTGGAAGTACTGAAAGTATATTACCATACCAACGATGATGTTATTTGGCAGGAACTGGCTTTATACAAAATGTCAACAGATGTTATTGCCGAAAAGGTGAGTGTAGAGCGCCTGCTGCGCGAAAATGGAGCGCGTGCGGTGGTCATCCGTAAGGATTATACGGTATTTGAAACAACCGGGCATCGCGAAGAAACTGATAACCTGATCAAGATATTGCAGCCCTACGGATTGATAGAATTTGTACGCAGCGCCCGGGTGGCTATCATCAAAAACAGTAAAGGGTTTAACAGTAAGCTGCGCGAGTTTGAAAGACTGGAACCGGGTGAAGATGTTATCGAAAACGAATATTTAAACAAAGGGCAAAAAGTGTTTACGATGTAAACCCCTTAACATCCTGAAAGGGAACAAAAAGTAAATCATAAATAAAATATACAAGCAAAATCGGTGTATCAACCAAAAAGCACTGGTGTAATCACAAAAAGTAAAAAACAATGGCAAAACTAAATTTCGGCGGTACCGAGGAAAACGTAGTAACCCGCGAAGAGTTCCCCTTATCAAAAGCTCAGGACGTATTGAAGGATGAGACTGTTGCAGTAATCGGCTACGGTGTTCAGGGTCCGGGCCAGGCGCTTAATCAAAAAGACAATGGCATTAACGTGATCGTAGGTCAGCGTAAAAATTCAAAATCGTGGGATAAAGCCGTAAGTGATGGCTTTGTACCGGGCGAAACGCTTTTTGAAATTGAAGAGGCTCTTGAAAGAGGAACCATTATTTGCTATTTATTGAGCGATGCTGCGCAAATAGCTTTATGGCCAACTGTTAAAAAACACCTTACCCCGGGCAAAGCCCTATACTTCTCTCACGGCTTCGGTATCACTTTTAAAGAACAAACCGGTATCATACCTCCGGCCGATGTGGATGTGTTTTTGGTTGCCCCCAAAGGCTCAGGCACTTCATTACGCCGTATGTTTTTACAGGGTCGTGGCTTAAATTCAAGCTTCGCCATCTTCCAGGATGCTACCGGTAAGGCTAAAGACCGTGTTATAGCTTTAGGTATTGCTGTGGGTAGTGGTTACCTTTTTGAAACCGACTTTAAAAAAGAAGTTTACAGCGACTTAACGGGCGAACGTGGAACGCTAATGGGCTGTATCCAGGGTGTTTTTGCCGCGCAATATGATGTATTACGCAGTAAAGGCCACTCGCCATCTGAGGCCTTCAATGAAACAGTTGAAGAACTTACCCAGTCGTTAATGCCACTTGTTGCTGAAAATGGTATGGACTGGATGTACGCCAATTGCTCTACCACAGCGCAACGTGGTGCGCTTGATTGGTGGAAAAAATTCCGTGACGCTACTAAACCCGTGTTTGAAGAACTTTACGAAAGTGTTGCAACCGGTAAAGAATCGCAAAAATCTATTGACAGCAACAGTAAAACTGACTACCGCGAAAAATTAGACGCGGAATTGAAAGAATTACGCGACAGCGAAATGTGGCAGGCAGGCAAAACTGTGCGCAGCTTACGCCCCGAAAACCAGGCTGTAGAAGCGTAACTAAGTTTAAGGTTAAAAGTGTAAAGTGAAGCACAAACTTCCTCTTTACACTTTTAACTTTCCACTTTAGACTTTATACTTAAAAAAATGGGACAAACATTATTCGACAAAATTTGGGACGCGCACGTCGTCAGTAGCAACGAGGGTTTCCCCGATATTTTGTACATCGACACACATTTCATCCACGAAGTAACCAGTCCGCAGGCATTTGATGGTTTGCGCGCAAGAGGGCTACCGGTTTTCAGGCCAAAACAAACCGTTGCCACGGCCGACCACAATGTCCCTACGTGGGACCAGCACCTCCCCATTAAAGAAGAACTTTCCCGATACCAGGTTGATATGCTCACCAAAAACTGCGCGGAGTTCGGCATCGAACTTTACGGTTTAGGGCATCCCTTCCAGGGTATTGTCCACGTTATAGGCCCCGAGTTGGGCATCACCCGCCCCGGGGGCACTTATGTTTGCGGCGACAGCCACACCTCTACTCACGGCGCTTTTGGTGCTATCGCCTTTGGCATAGGCACCTCGCAGGTTGAGCAGGTAATGGCTACTCAATGTTTACTGCAACAGCGCCCAAAACGCATGAAGATAGAAGTGAATGGTACTTTACAAAAAGGCGTTGGTGCAAAGGATATCATCCTGTACATTATTTCCCAGATCTCGGCCGCGGGCGGTACCGGTTATGCTGTTGAGTACGCCGGCGATACCATTCGCGGGTTAAGCATGGAGGGCCGCATGACCATCTGCAACATGAGCATCGAAATGGGTGCCCGCTGCGGATTGATCGCTCCTGACGAAACCACCATTAACTACGTAAAAGGCCGCGAATTTGCTCCTAAGGGCGAAGAATGGGATAAGGCAGTAGCTTACTGGCAAACTCTTTATTCTGATGAAGACGCACAGTTCGACAGTGTATTAAGCTTCAGGGCCGAAGATATTGAGCCGATGATAACCTACGGAACAAATCCGGGTATGGGCATTGGCGTTACACAGCACGTTCCGGAAACTGCTTCGTTTGAGCAAAAGGAACAGGGATCATACAAAAAAGCCCTGGATTACATGGGCCTGCACGATGACGAGCAGCTTTTAGGCAAACCTATCGATTATGTTTTTATTGGCAGCTGTACCAATAGCCGCATTGAAGACCTGCGCGAGGTTGCCCAATTTGTAAAAGGCAAACACAAGGCCGATAATGTTACCGTTTGGGTAGTGCCCGGCTCCAAACAAGTGCAGGAACAAGCCATCCGCGAAGGTTTAGATAAGATCTTTGAAGCAGCAGGTTTCCCGTTGCGCGAACCCGGGTGCAGCGCATGCCTGGGCATGAACGAAGATAAGATCCCGGCAGGTAAGTATTGTGTGTCCACCTCAAACAGGAACTTTGAAGGCAGGCAGGGACCAAACTCTCGTACCTTCCTGGCCAGCCCGTTAACCGCGGCAGCCAGCGCAATTACAGGGAGGGTTACAGATATAAGAGAATTTTTAAAAGAAGGGGAATTGGTAAGCTAATGGTATTGGAAGTAGCCATATTGAATGTAATACCCGGTCAGGAGGACGCTTTTTTAAAGGCGTTTTACCAGGCGCAGTCTATTATATCCGGCATGGCGGGCTACTTGTCGCATCAGTTAAAAAGATGCACAGAGGACAGCAGCAAATTTATTCTGCTGATGCAATGGGAAAAACTTACCGACCATACAGAAGGCTTCCGGAGATCAATCGGATACCAGGAATGGAAAAAATTATTACACCACTTTTACAGCCCCTTCCCAACTGTTGAACATTACGAGGATATTGAGGGATTGAGCGGCAAATCTCAAACCTCTTATTTAACATCTCACATAAATTAAGATGCCAACTAAAATTTTTAAACACATACAAACCAGCGTGGTGCCGTTGCCTATCGAGAATATCGATACCGACCAGATCATCCCCGCTCGTTTTTTAAAGGCCACCACCCGCGAGGGATTTGGTAACAACCTGTTCCGCGACTGGCGTTTTGATAACGAGGGCAACCCAAAACAGGATTTTGTGCTAAACAACCCTACTTACAGTGGTAAGATATTGGTTGCGGGCAAAAACTTTGGCTGCGGCAGCAGCCGCGAGCATGCGGCCTGGGCCATTGCCGATTATGGTTTTGATGCCGTAGTAAGCAGCTTTTTCGCGGATATTTTTAAGGGCAACGCGCTTAACAACGGCCTGCTGCCGGTACAGGTAAGCGACGATTTCCTGAAGAAACTTTTTGAGGTGATAGAAGCAGACCCGCATGCGGAAGTGGAGATAGACCTGGTAGACCAGTTCATCAAAATTGTAAAAACCGGTGAACAGGAAAGCTTTGAGGTTAACCCTTATAAAAAAGCCTGCATGACCAACGGTTACGATGATATCGACTATATCCTGAGCAAAAAGGAATTGGTTGAGGAATTTGAGGCTGCGCGGTGAAGTTGTTGGCTAAAGTCACAAACCATGCACCAATGAACAATTGAACCAGTGAACTAATGAACCAAAAAGAGATAAAACGGGAAGGTAAAGGCACCGCAAAGTTATTTGACGAGCGCAGCCTTGAAGCCGATTATGCCACACTGCCTCCTCTGCTTAAGCAAGGATGGCGCGTGCTGGATATCGGCTGCGGGACCGGGGCTATCTCTAAGGGCATCGCTCAAAAAGTTGGTTCAACCGGGCATGTAACCGGCATAGATAACACGGCGTACTTTATTGAAAGTGGTAGAGAAACCTATGCCGATGTTAAAAACCTGGAATTGATACATGGCGATCTGTTCACCTACGAACCGACAGAAAAGTTCGACCTGATAGTGGCCGCGAGGGTACTGCAATGGCTGAACAACCCGCAGGAAGCGGTGGCAAAACTGAAAAGCATGCTAAAGCCGGGCGGCATACTATCTGTACTGGATTATAACCACGAAGCTTTAGAATGGCAACCCGAACCACCGGCAAGTATGCGCCAGTTTTACGCTACCTTTTTAAGATGGCGCGGCGATGCTGGCATGAATAATCACATTGCGGAAGACCTTCCCGGTTATTTTACCGAAGCCGGCTTAAGCGATGTGGAGGTATTGGAGGCGAACGAGGTTTATAAAAAAGGCGCACCAAACTTTATCCCGAAAATAGGGATCTGGTCGTCAGTAGCTAAATCAACCCAAATGGTTGAGGAAGGTTACATAACCGATGACGACCGTTTAAAGGCCATCGAAGACTATGATAATTGGATAACAAGCGACGCGCAACTGATGGTGATGAAACTAAAAGAAGTACGCGGAATAAATAAAATATAAACAATAAAATAAATCCCCTTTTAGGGGGTATGGGGGCATGGCAGTTAAAAAACACATATTAGTAATACCCGGTGATGGCATCGGCCCTGAGGTTACCACCTGGGGCAAAGCCGTATTAGAAAAAATTGGCGCCGATTTTGGCCACGAATTTACGTTCGACGAGGCCCTGATGGGGCACGCCGGTATCGAAGCCACAGGTAGTCCATTGCCAGACGAAACGCTTGAAAAAGCGAAGGCAAGCGATGCCATTCTATTTGGCGCCATCGGCCATATCAAATATGATAACGACCCTTCTGCTAAGGTACGCCCGGAGCAGGGTTTGTTAAAGATCCGTAAGGAACTGGGTTTGTATGCCAATCTGCGCCCTATCATGCTATTTGATGAGTTGCTGGATGCATCAAGCTTAAAGCCGGAGATATTGAAGGGTACAGATATCCTATTCTTCCGTGAGCTGACAGGCGATGTTTACTTCGGCGAGAAGAAACGCAGCGAAGATCGCAACACCGCGTCCGACCTGATGATCTATCACCGTTACGAGGTAGAGCGCATCGCTACCAAAGCATTTGAGGCCGCCCGTGTACGCGGCAAAAGGCTTTGCTCGGTAGATAAGGCCAACGTACTGGAAGCCTCACGCCTGTGGCGCGAGGTGGTACAGGAACTGGCAAAACAATACCCGGATGTTGAAACCGAGCACATGTTTATTGATAACGCCGCCATGCAGCTGGTTAAAAACCCTAAAAAGTTTGATGTGGTGTTAACCGCCAACCTTTTTGGTGATATCCTTACCGACGAAGCTTCGCAGATAGCAGGCTCTATGGGGATGCTGGCATCGGCCTCAATAGGCGATGGCACCGGCTTTTTCGAGCCTATCCACGGTTCGGCACACGATATTGCCGGGCAGGACAAAGCTAACCCGCTGGCCTCTATTTTATCAGTAGCGCTGATGCTCGAGATCAGCTTCGGTTTAAAAGAAGAAGCTAAAAAGATAACCGACGCTATAGATAAAACATTAAAACAAGGGTACCGCACCGGCGATATAGCCGATGCCAACACCGACAAAAGCAAAATATTAGGCTGTAAAGCTATAGGGCAAAAAGTATTGGAATACTTGTAAATGTGCAGGTATGCGAATATACAGATGTGCAAATTAGAATATCCTATATGAACAAATGAACCATTTAACAAATGACCTAACATGAAATGGAACGCTGAACTATATGACCAGAAGCATGCATTTGTTTACCAATTTGGTGAAAATGTGCTGGAAACATTGGATGCTAAACAAGGCGAGCACATCCTGGATATTGGCTGCGGTACCGGCTATTTAACCCAGCAGATCCAAAATGCCGGGGCTATTGTAAAGGGGACGGATTATTCGCCTGAGATGATATCGCAGGCCAAAGCAACCTACCCCGATGTGGAGTTTGAAGTTGCCGACGCAAGCAAATTTGACGAGCCGGGTAAGTATGACGCCGTGTTCTCAAACGCTGTTTTACACTGGATAAAAAACCAGGACGGTATGATGGACAGCGTTTATAAAAGCCTTAAACCCGGCGGTCGTTTTGTTGCCGAAATGGGCGGCAAAGGCAATGTAGGCAAACTGATAGCAGCAACCAAACAGGTGCTGGAGCAACGCGGGTACCACAAACAGGCAAAAACCCAGGTATGGTATTTTCCATCAATAGGCGAATACGCTACAAGGTTAGAGAAACACGGTTTTAGGGTTACTTACGCAGCCCATTTCGACCGTAAAACCCCGTTGCAGGATGGCGACCAGGGCGTAGCTAAATGGATAACAATGTTTGCGCCGTTGTACCTGGTGGGTGTGCCTGCTGAGGAAAAACAGGAAATGCTAAAGGAAGTGACAGCATTACTGGAGCCCCACTACAACGAGAACGGGCAATGGTATGCTGATTATAAAAGATTAAGATTTATAGCAATAAAAGAGTCGTGATGATACAGGCGTACACCTTGTGTTTACCTGAAAAAACTCGAATAAATTAAAGGAAATTAAAGAAAAATTAAGCATTAACCGATGGAGGCTAAGAGTTTCGAATCTCATAACTAACATCTCAAATTTAAGAATATGTTACACGATCCAAACCGCGTTTATGTTTTCGATACCACGCTTCGCGATGGCGAACAGGTACCGGGCTGCCAACTGACAACCCCCGAAAAAATTGAGATAGCCCACGAACTGGAGGCTCTGGGTGTGGATATTATAGAAGCGGGTTTCCCTGTTTCGAGTCCGGGGGATTTTATGAGCGTTGTTGAGATATCAAAGGCTGTAAAAGAGCCTGTAGTTTGCGCGCTTACCCGCGCCAACAAAACCGATATTGATGTAGCGGTAGAATCATTAAAATATGCTAAACGCCCAAGGATCCATACGGGTATCGGTTCATCCGACCAGCATATCCAGCACAAATTTAACAGCACCCGGAAAGAGATCCTGCAACGTGCCGTAGATGCGGTAAGCTATGCTAAAAAATCTGTAGAAGATATTGAGTTCTACGCTGAGGATGCCGGCCGGGCCGATGTTGCCTTTTTAGCACAGATGATAGAAGCGGTTATTGCTGCAGGTGCCACCGTGGTGAACATTCCGGATACTAATGGCTATTGCCTGCCCGACCAATATGGCAGCAAGATCAAATACCTTAAGGAAAATGTTAAGAATATCGACCAGGCCATTATTTCGGTACACTGCCATAACGACCTGGGCCTGGCAACAGCCAACTCTATAGCCGGTTTACAGAACGGCGCCCGCCAGGTAGAAGGCACCATCAATGGCATTGGCGAACGCGCGGGTAATACCTCTATCGAAGAGGTAGTGATGATCCTCAAAACACACTCAGCGCTTGGCTTGCATACCAATGTAAACAGCCGCAATTTTTATGAAATAAGCCGCATGATCAGCAGCCAGATGCGGATGCCTGTACAGCCAAACAAGGCTATTGTTGGCAGCAATGCGTTCGCGCACAGCAGCGGTATCCACCAGGATGGCTTTTTAAAGAATCGCGAAAACTATGAAATTATCCGACCCGAAGACGTTGGCTTCCCGAGCGCGAGTATTGTTTTAACCGCACGCAGCGGCCGACACGCACTTAAATTCCACCTGGAAAGATTAGGGCACAAGTTGGATAAAGACGAGCTGTATGATGCCTACAAACGCTTTTTAACGCTTGCCGATTCAAAGCTGGATATAAATGATGATGACCTGCAGGGCCTGATGGCGTACAGGCTGGTAAAGAACTAAGTAATGGATACAGCAACGCAAGTGCATTTGGATTTTGACGCGGCCTACCAACGGCTCAAAGATGTGGTGAAACATACGCCCCTGGAGTACAACGAACGCCTGTCGGCAAAATACGAATGCGATATTTATTTAAAACGCGAAGATCTGCAGATAGTACGCTCTTATAAATTAAGGGGCGCGTATAACCTGGTAGCGCAGCTAAGCGATGAACAACTGGCAAAAGGCGTAGTTTGCGCCAGCGCGGGCAATCACGCGCAGGGCGTGGCCTATTCATGCAAAAAAAAAGACATCAAAGGTGTTATTTTTATGCCCGAGATTACCCCGAAACAAAAAGTTAAGCAAACAGAGATGTTCGGCAACGGCAATGTAGAACTGGTTTTAACCGGCGATACTTTTGACGACTGCCTGCGGGAAGCCTTAATTTATACAAAGGAACACGATATGGTTTTCATCCCGCCTTTTGATGATTACCGGACCATTGAGGGCCAGGGTACTGTGGGTGTAGAAGTACTACAGGACCTGCCAGCCTTTGATGTGGCCATAATGCCTGTTGGCGGTGGCGGCCTGGCCGCGGGCATGGGAACCTATCTTAAGCAACAACTGCCCAATATCACCCTGATAGGCGCAGAACCTGAAGGCGCACCTTCTATGCGTACTTCTATAGAAAATGGGGAAAACACTGCCCTGGGAGACATTGACCGGTTTGTTGACGGCGCCGCCGTAAAACGTGTGGGCGATAAAACGTTTGCCATTTGCCGCGAGATATTGGATGAGATGCTTACCGTGCCCGAGGGTAAGGTTTGTACTACCATCCTAAGGTTATACAATGAGGATGCCATTGTGGTTGAGCCCGCGGGCGCTTTATCGGTAACCGCGCTTGATGCTGTTAAAGAGCAGATAAAAGGTAAAAAAGTGGTTTGCGTTATCAGCGGAGGTAACAACGATATCGACCGCATGCAGGAGATCAAAGAGAAATCTTTATTGTATGAAGGACTGAAACATTATTTCATTGTCCGTTTCCCGCAACGACCCGGCGCATTAAAACTATTTGTAAACAATGTGCTCGCTCCGGGCGATGACATCACCCGTTTTGAGTTCATCAAGAAAAACTCTAAAGAGAACGGCCCGGCATTGGTTGGCATCGAGCTTAAAAACGCCGAGGACTATCCTGCCCTGTTACAGCGTATGGAAGAACACCGTTTTGAGGTAATAGAACTAAACCGCGACCAAACTTTGTTTGAGTATTTGGTGTAAGGATAATAGAGCTATGAAAACAAGAAGCGCCGGGTTAGCCCGGCGTTCTTGTTTTCATTTCGTATCGCAATCGTCGGCTCCTGCCGAGTGAGGACTTTTAAGCGGCCCCCCCGGCCTTAGTGTATGCTGTTCGGTCAGAGACCTTATAATACAGGTCACTCGGCTGGAGCCGAGCGACTGCTTAATTACTTACTTATCGCAATCGCTCGGCTCCTGCCGAGTGATGACTTTTAGGCGGCCTCCGGCCGTAGTGTGTGATGTTCGGCCAGAGACCTTATAATAACAGGCCACTCGGCTGGAGCCGGGCGACTGCTTTGATATGAACCAAAACCTGCTCATAATTTTTCCATAATTTTCATCGCCTCTATCGCCGCTATCTGCCCTGATATCAATGCGGGAGGCACTCCCGGCCCCGGCACGGTTAGCTGGCCGGTATAAAACATATTTTTAACATGTTTTGCGCGCATGCTGGGTTTAAAAAAAGCCGTTTGGGCAAGGGTGTTGGCCAACCCATAGGCATTGCCTTTAAAAGAATGATAGTCGGCTTTGAAATCCTTTAATGCATAACTGCGTTTTACCACTATCGCATCGCGTATGGTTTGACCGGTGATATGCTCAAATCTATCCAACATTATATCAAAGTATTTCTCGCGGGTAGCGTCGTCATCAGTCAGGTCGGGGGCAATCGGCATTAAAAAGAAAAGATTCTCTCCTTCATTCGGTGCAGCCTCGGGGTCTGTTTTCGACGTGCAGCATACATAAAACAGCGGCTTTGTAGGCCATTGCGGGTTTTTATAGATCTCCCGGGCATGCAGTTCAAAATCTTCGTCAAAAAACAGGCTGTGGTGTTGTATGCCCGCTACCTTTTTATTGGTGCCGATATAAAACAGCAAACTCGATGGTGACATAGTGCGACTAGCCCAGTACTTTTCAGTATAGTTCCTATCGGGATTATCTAAAAGATACTGATCGGTATGCTGATAATCCGCACCCGCGATTACAAAGCCACTGGTATAGCTACCATTATTGGTTTCAACAGCTTTTGCTTTTCCATCAGCCACCTCAATTTTTGTCACTTCGGTGTTTAGTTTGATATCTACACCATAGCTTTCAGCAACGGCTACCATAGCTTTAACAATCTCGTTCATCCCACCCATGGGGTACCAGGTGCCCAGGGCGAGGTCGGCGTGGTTCATCATGCTGTACATGGCGGGGGTATCCTGCGGGGTCGCGCCCAAAAACAGCACGGGAAACTCCAGTAGCTTTATCAGTTTTGGGTTTTTAAAATATTGGCGCACATGGCTGCTCATGCTGGTAAGCAATTGCATGCTCATGCTTTTACGGATCAGGTTAAAGTCGATAAACTCTGTAATGGAATGCGAAGGGCGGAAAACATACTCGCCCATACCCACCTTATATTTATAGGCGGCCTGTTCTAAAAATTTGCGCAATCCGGCGCTGCTGCCGGGCTCTATCGCATCGAAAAGTCTTTCCAGCTCGCCCATGTTGGCAGGTACATCCAGTACATCGTCCTTACCATAATAAACACGGTAACCGGGGTCGAGCCGCTTAAGCTCATAAAAATCTGATGGTTTTTTACCGAACAAGGCAAAAAAGTTTTCGAACACATCGGGCATCCAGTACCAGCTGGGGCCCATATCAAACTTAAAGCCGTCTTTTTCCCATACGCGTGCGCGGCCGCCGGGCTGGTCGTTCTTTTCCAATATGGTTACACGGTAACCCTCTTTTGCCAGCACACAGGCCGAAGCCAGCCCCGCAAAACCTGCCCCGATAACAATAACTCGTTTGTTGATATCCATCGGTACCAAATTAAGCAAAAAAGCCTCACCCCAACCCTCTCCTTCGGAGAGGGAGTGAAAAAAAGTCTTCCCTATCGGGAGATTTAGAGGGGGCTGAAACAATACAGCATTCATTTTGTACATTTGATTGATGAACCTGTTCGATAAAACGTGTTTTGAATGCAGTAAGCTAATTACCACCAAATACAGTACTTCGTTTAGTACAGGCATTAAGGCTTTCGATAAACGGCTCAGGTACCCGATTTACGCTATTTACGGTTTTGTACGCTATGCGGATGAAATTGTGGATACTTTTTACGGGCACGACCAGCGCAGCCTGATAGATGAGTTTAAGGAGGAAACCTTTAAAGCTATTGACCGCGGTATCAGCACCAATCCCGTGTTACAGTCGTTTCAGCAGGTGGTTAACCATTATCATATCGAAAAAGAATTGATAGAAGCTTTTTTAACCTCCATGAAAATGGACCTTGATAAAACTGCGTATGACGAGGACGGTTATAAAAAATACATTTATGGCTCGGCCGAGGTTATAGGATTAATGTGCCTGCGCGTTTTTTGTGAAAACGATGCAGAGCTGTACAGTAAACTGGTGCCTAAAGCACAAAGTTTAGGCTCGGCGTTTCAAAAAATAAACTTTTTAAGGGATATTAAGTCAGACTATGAAGACCGCGGACGTACCTATTTCCCAGAAGTGGATTTTACAAATTTTACCGAAGCAGATAAAAAAGTGATAGAAACCGACATAAAAAGAGATTTTGACGATGCATTTGAGGGCATAAAGCTTTTGCCTAAAGGCAGCAGGCTGGGCGTATACGTGGCTTATATATATTACCTGCAGCTTTTTAAAAAAATAAAGGCAACCGCCGCTCTAACTGTTATGCAGAAGCGGATAAGGGTTTCTGATACGCAAAAACTCGGCTTGTACTTTAAGGCCAGGCTGCACCAAAAACTAAATATAATTTAGGCTTTACTTCGCCGATCGTCCAATGCTTTTAAGATCAAAATATATATTATTTACCGCGATACTACTGTTGTTTTCGCCGCTTTACAAAAGTAATGGCGCCCCCACGCACCCCGACGAGCATAGCCCGCAGGTAATACGTAAGCTACTGGTTAACGCTATCAATAACGGAAAGGTAACCGATTCGCTGTATCGTAAATTAACGGCAATTAAAAACCCTACAGCGCTTATTAACGGATACATAGGCACTTTACAGGCTTTAAAAGCAAAGCATACCTGGAACCCTTATTATAAACTGAAATATCTGAGCGATGCCGAAAAAACGTTTGCCAAAGCTGTATTCGGCGATCCGCATAATATCGAGATACGTTTTATGCGGTTTTCGGTAGAGCATAATGTACCCGGATTTTTGGGCTATACTAAAAACCTGGTGGCCGACAGGGAGGAGATCATCAAACAGTTAGACCGGAAACATTCTTCCCCGGCAGATGAAACACTCGTTAAAACCATCGTCACCTTTCTGCTCGATTCAAAAAGATGCTCCCCTGCCGAGCAAATCAAACTATCACAGCATTTAGCTTCCCTGTAAATGAAATACACCTATCTTATCATCAATGCGCTTACTGTATTTTTTCCGGTGGTGCTGTCGTTTGATAAGCGGGTGGCTTTCGCCAAAAACTGGAAATTTATATGGCCCGGGATGGGAATAACTGGTTTGCTGTTTTTGTTTTGGGATGTGCTATTCACCATTCACGGCGTTTGGTCGTTTAACGATGAATATATTGTCGGCATAAAATTGCTGGGCCTGCCGCTGGAAGAAATCCTATTTTTTTTAACGGTGCCCTTTGCCTGTATTTTTATTTACGCCTGTTTAAATTACTATGTTAAATGGCAGCCAAGCCCGGTTTTGGCAAGGGTAATATCTAATTTACTTATCGGTATGGCTGTAGCTTTATTGGTTGCTAACTATACCCGGTTATACACAGCAATAACCTTTGGCCTGCTTGCAGTATTGCTTGCACTGTTATTATATCTTTTTAAAGTTGATTGGCTAAACAGGTTTTACGTAGCATTCGCCGTATCGCTTATCCCCTTCTATATTGTTAACGGCTTACTAACGGCCATACCGGTTGTGCTTTATAACAATGCACAAAATATGGGCGTAAGGGTAGGCACCATCCCGTTTGAGGACCATTTTTACAGTATGGCCTTATTGCTGATGAATGTAGGTTCTTTTGAATATTTTAAGAACCGTAAAACCCTTGCCTAATGACGCCGGACCTGCCTGAATATACCAAATTTCAACTGGCGCTGCGTAACGGGCAGGATAAGCCCCAGATATGGGTAGCTTACAGAGGTATTATCTACGATGTGACCGAGAGCCGCCTTTGGCGAAATGGTAAGCATTACGAGCATTGGGCCGGCCAGGACCTGACCGATGAACTGCCGGATGCGCCGCATACCGAAACCGTTTTTGAAAAGTTTACAGCTGTGGGGAAGCTGTCGTAATCCTCAAACGTGGCGTCATTGCGAGCGTAGCGTGGCAATCTTCGACATGCAAATACGCCAACTTTTCTATCGAAGATTGCTTCGTACCTCGCAATGACGCACGGTGAAACAAAAAAACCCGCCCGAAGGCAGGTTTTCTATATATATGTTGAGTTTATTTTAGTTTTCGGCATATACCGGTTTTGCAATACCATTGTCGTAAGCTTTCAAATTCTTTTTAAGCAATTTGCGGGCTACGTGGATGCGGGTTTTAACAGTACCAATAGGTATGGTTAAATGGTCGGCTATCTCATGGTATTTGTGGCCCTCAAAGTACATGGTGAATGGCACGTAGTAATCTGATGGCAACCTGTCTAAAGCGCGTTTTATATCGTCCATAACAAACTTAGCTTCGCCCTGGTTTTTGGTAGAGCTGAATACCAGGTTCGGAGATGATATCTCATCGCTTTTGGTAACAAAAGTGCTCATTTTAACAAAACGGCGATAGTTATTGATGAAGGTGTTTTTCATGATGGTATATAACCATCCTTTTAAATTGGTGCCTTCTTTAAACTTGTTGTAGTAAGTTATAGCTTTCAACATTGTATCCTGAACAAGGTCGTTAGCATCATCTGCGTCGTGGGTAAAGTGTAAGGCGTATGACCTTAGCGAAGTCGCCTGACGTAATACAAGGGTGTTAAACTCAATCTTTGTCATTCTGTTAATGTTTTGTATTGAGTAGTAGGCAAACATGATACCACTTATAGAAAGTCATTCGGAATAAGATAAGCCTTGAGCCAGATGCGAAACACCGGTAGGAAAATGACAATGGTTTATTTTATATAGTTAAATGCTTGTTATTAAGATTTTTACAGCTAAAATAAACCAAACGTAGTTGTTATGTAAACTATTTTAAATTTCTAAAACAATTGTTTACTTAACTGACTGTAGATGAGTAACGTGCAAAATTATATTCTTAATTAAGTTAATTAACTTATAATATTCACCTCGCGTTGTAGGGTAACGCCAAATTTAGTGTACACACTGTCTATGATTTGCGACGAAAGACTGTACACTTCTTCGCCCGTTGCCCCGCCGTGGTTAACTAAAACCAGGGCCTGGTTCTTCCAGGTGCCGGTGTTTCCAACGGTTTTTCCCTTCCAGCCGCATTGTTCTATCAGCCATCCGGCGGCCAGTTTGTGCAACCCCTCGCCTGCGGGATAATTAACTACGTCAGGAAATTGCCCCTGCAGCAGGCGGAACTGCACATCGCCGATAACCGGGTTTTTAAAAAAACTACCTGCATTGCCAATAGTTGAAGGGTCGGGTAATTTAGATACCCGGATATGCGACACTACTTTCGATACATCCTCGATAGTAGGGTTACTGATGCCACGGTTGGCCAGTTCCTGCTCTATAGCACCATATTTTAAATTGATGTTAGGTTTAAGCGACAGGTGGAACTTTACCGATACAATAATATACTGCCCTGCCAGTTCTGATTTGAACACACTTTCGCGGTAGCCGAATTTACAATCCTCTTTAGTAAACGTGCGGAAAGTGCCTGTAGCTATTTCAAACGCGCGGCAGCTTGCAAAAACATCCTTCAGTTCTACCCCGTAAGCGCCAATATTTTGTATGGGCGACGCCCCTACCGAACCCGGTATCAAACTCAGATTTTCCATACCGGCATAGTTGCGGTCAACACAAAAGTTCACCAGGTCGTTCCAAACCTCACCGGCGCCAACCTCCACAAAAACATCATCGTGACTGATGCGGTGCTCTATCCCGCGAATATTCATGCGGATAACCAGCCCTTCAAAATCCTTTACCAGCAGCATATTGCTGCCGCCGCCAACAACCAGCCGGTTCATGTGCGCCCATTGCGGGTCGGCAAAAAGCTCGATCAACTCGTCCTCATGGCTTATTTCGGCAAAGTAGCGGGCATTGGCATCAATACCAAACGTGTTGAATTTTTTTAGCGATACGTTTTCCTGTATTTGCAGCATGGGACGATGAATTGGAATGGTGGCGAATTTCGGAATTTTAATTGAAATCGTCATTGCAAGGTACGAAGCTATCTTCAAAAGAAAAGCTGGCCACAAGCATGTAGAAGATTGCCGCGCTACGCTCGCAATGACGTGCCGGAATTATCTAAACCACTTCTTCCCTACTACCAACAACCCAAATTCTTCCGAAGGAAGCTTCTCAGTTGATTTATGGTGTATTTTATGCGCCCGGCGGATGGCGGATAAGTAACGGTTATTGCTTTTGAAGGCCTTAAATCGGTTATGAATAAACCAATCGTGGAAGATGAAGTAAATGCAGCCGTAGGTACTGATGCCGGCACCTATCCAAAAGCGGTAATTTAAATCGATATGCCCTACCCACATCAGCCATAAGGCAAGCGCCGCGAAGCCAATACTGAACAAATCATTGAGCTCGAACCAGCCGTGGCGCTGCTGATGGTGTGTTTTATGGATAAACCAAAGCGGCCCGTGAAACAGATACTTATGCATCGCCCAGGAGAGCAACTCCATGGTAGCGATGGTAAGGATAATGATACCGATGTTGCTAAGGACTTGCATTTAGTTGGCAGTTAAAAGTTTGCAGTTGGCAGGGCAGCTTGCAAACTACACCGCCAACTGCAAACTTCTTAAATATGTATAGCCCTATTCTCCGTAGCCGCTAAGCAGGCTTCACGCATGGCTTCGGTGTAGGTTGGGTGGGCGTGGCTGGCACGGGTTACATCCTCGGCACTGGCGCGGAACTCCATAGCGATAACCGCCTCGGCGATCATATCGGCAGCGCGCGGACCAATCATGTGCACACCTAAAATTTCGTCGGTAGCGGCATCAGCCAAAACTTTTACAAACCCATCCAGGTCGCCGCTGGCACGGGCACGGCCACTCGCCTTGAACGGGAACGACCCTACTTTATATTTTGTACCTGCTTCTTTCAGTTGCTCCTCGGTATAACCAACGGCGGCAACTTCAGGCCAGGTATAAACAACACCAGGTATCAGGTTATAGTTAATGTGTGGCTTCTGTCCGGCAATCAGCTCGGCAACAAAGGTGCCTTCATCTTCGGCCTTGTGGGCAAGCATAGCGCCTTTAATTACGTCGCCAATGGCGTAAACACCTTTAACGCTGGTTTCAAGGTGCTCGTCAACCGTAATTTTACGGCCACGCTCTTCAACGGTGATGCCTATTTTGTCAAGGCCAAGCCCATCAGTATAAGCAACACGGCCTACAGCAACCATACAGTAGTCGCCTTTAAGCTCTTGTTTTTCGCCTTTGGGGTTATCAAATGTAACGGTAACTTCTTTGCCTTTGGCAGTAGCGCCTGTAACTTTATGACCCAGGTAAAACTCCATGCCCAGTTTTTTCAACACTTTTTGCAGCTCCCGGCCAAGCGCTTTATCCATCGTGGGGATAATGCTGTCCATATATTCAATTACCGATACCTTGGCGCCCAAACGCGCGTAAACCGACCCCAGTTCCAAACCAATAACACCACCGCCTATCAGTATCAGGTGCTTTGGTATCTCGGTAAGGGTTAAAGCCTCGGTTGAAGTGATAATACGTTTTTTATCGATCTTCAGGAAAGGCAGGCTTGACGGTTTTGAACCAGTGGCAATGATCACCTTTTCGGTGGTTAGCTCAGTGGTTTTACCGTCAGCAGCTGTAACAATAATGGTATTTTTATCTTTAAACGACCCTACACCTACGTGTACGTCAATCTTGTTCTTCTTCATCAGGTAGGTGATACCGCTGGTATTGGCATCAACAACTTCCTGTTTGCGTTTAATCATCTGGCCAAAATCAACACCCAGGTTATCCAGTTTTATACCATGCGCAGCGAAGGCATGGGCAGCGTTATGGTAATGTTCGGATGAATCTAACAGCGCCTTCGAGGGGATACAACCCACGTTAAGGCAGGTACCGCCAAGGGTGTTGTATTTTTCTATAATGGCGGTTTTCATACCCAATTGGGCGCAGCGGATAGCCGCCACATAACCACCCGGACCAGAACCTATAACGATAACATCATATTGCATAGCAGTGTATTTTGGTGGTCAAAGTTAAGGAATGTTTGCAGGCTTATAAATAGGTAATTTATTAAATGTGGTGGGGTTGACAAAGGGGATTTAGAAATGAATTGATTATAATATGTATTGTTTGATCTTTTCCAACTAACCATGGTGTTACCTGCGCAATTGTCTGAACCTTGATTTGCTTGATTATATGATTGCTTGATTTTCCCTTAGGCCATTTTGTTACTGTGGACGCGTTTGAATTGCAAACTTTTTGATCCAAAATTTATTAGCAAGCCTATTTCTATATTATAAGCTTCAAGATAATTCATCGCCTGTGCTAAATGGACTTCTTCTAATTGGATAATTGCTTTTAGTTCAACCATAATGGCGTCTTCAATAAAAAAATCAACCCTGCGCGCCTCAAGATCAATACCATCGTAATAGATAACCATGTCGAGTTCCCTCGCGTATGCCAAGTCGGCTTTTGATAGCTCGATTGCCAGCGCACGCTGATAAATTACTTCTTGAAAGCCATTACCCAAAACACCATGTACTTTCATTGCACAACCAATAATTTTCTGCGTCAAGTCCGCATGTTTCATTAAGCAATGTACCAATTTTACTCACTTAGTCAAGTGAAGAAATCCTATTAATCCTTAAATCAAGCAAATCATGGTTCAGAAAATCGTCGCCTTTGTAACACTCTTATCACGCTTAGCATTTTTGCAATATACTTAGTAAATTACGCCATCACTCAAATACTGACCATCATGAAAAAACTCTCCGCATTATTAATTGTAATGGCTGTGGCTTGCAGTTCGTTATTTGCACAAAGCAACTACGTTAAAGAGCATTACACCAAAAGGGATGTATACATCACCATGCGCGATGGGGTAAAGCTTTTTACCTCTATCTACACGCCAAACGATGCATCAAAAAATAAAAAATATCCCATTATGATGCAGCGCACCTGCTACAGCATTGCGCCTTATGGCGAAACCAAATACCCCGGCCAGTTGGGCCCCTCGAAATATATGATGCAGGAAGGATACATTTTTGTGTACCAGGATGTGCGCGGCCGCTACAAAAGCGAAGGCACCTGGACCAATATGACGCCGGCTATCGACAATAAAAAAAGCAAAAAGGATGTAGACGAAGGCTCTGACACTTACGATACCATCGACTGGCTGATAAAAAACGTGACCGGTAATAATGGTAAAGTTGGCCAATGGGGCATTAGCTATCCGGGCTTTTACACGGCTGCCGGCATCCTTAGCAATCATCCCGCATTAAAGGCTTCATCACCTCAGGCGCCCATTTCCGATTTCTTTTTTGACGATTTTCATCACAACGGTGCTTTCATAGAAAGCTACTTTTTTACATTCCCGGTTTTTGGGGTGCAAAAAACAGACACTACCAGCAAGGCGTGGTACCAAAACACCATGTTTAACCCCGGCACCCGCGACGGCTACCAGTTTTTGCTTGACCTTGGTCCGCTTAGCAATGCCGACAAATATTATAAAGACAACTTTTTTTGGCAGGAAACCATTAATCACCCCAACTACGACGAATTTTGGCAAAAACGCGGACTGCTGAAACACTACAATAAAGTAAAGCCGGCTGTAATGCTGGTAGGCGGCTGGTTTGATGCCGAAGATCTTACAGGCCCGCTGGCTATTTACAAAACCATCGAAAAGAAAGACCCTAACGCGTATAATACCATTGTGATGGGCCCGTTTGGGCATGGTAGGTGGTCGCGCGAGACAGGGCACACCATGCACAGCAACATTTACTTTGGCGATAGCATAGCAACCTTTTATCAAAAAAATATCGAGCAGAAATTCTTTAACCACTTCCTGAAAGGTAATGGCGATAAAAACTCGGGCTTACCAGAGGCTTACATGTACAACACCGGTAAAAAGGAATGGCAAACATTTGATAAATGGCCTGCTGCAGAGGCTACACACATGAAGTTTTATTTAAGCAACGATGGTAAACTGGCTTCGACCCAGCCATCTGCACCGGGCAGCACAAGTTTTGTAAGCGACCCGATGAAACCGGTACCTTACACCGAGGACAATACCACCACTATGGGCTTTACGCCTCATAACTACATGAGCGAGGATCAGCGTTTTGCAGGCCGCCGTACGGATGTGCTGGTTTACCAGACCGATGTTTTAGCTGACGACGTTACCCTGGGCGGCGAGATCATGGCAAACCTTAAAGTAGCTACCACAGGTACCGATGCCGACTGGATAGTAAAACTCATTGACGTTTACCCGCCGGACGAAAAGAACAACCCTTACATGCCGAACAAAAACATCATCCTGAGCAATTACCAGCAAATGGTTCGTTCAGAGATCATGCCGGCACGTTTCCGCGATGGCTTTGAAAAGCCGGTGCCGATGGTCGCCAACCAAAAAACAGATGTGAACTTCCGCCTGCAGGATGTGTTGCATACCTTTAAAAAAGGCCACCGTATAATGATACAAGTACAAAGTACATCGTTCCCGCTGTATGCGCGTAACCCGCAAAAGTTTGTAGAGAACCCTTACAAGGCCAGCGAAAGCGATTACCAAAAAGCTACGCATACCGTGTTTAACGATAGTTTTATTGATGTGGAGGTTTTGAAGTAATAGATCGCGATCATGAAAATCCCCGCCTGTAATTGCGAGGGGCGGGAAGGAAAGGGCGTTGGACCTACGCTGCAATTACTTATTTAGAAATTGAAAAATAAAAAATGAAATTACGCATATTCGCTCTCCTGGTTCTAAGCGGTTTTACTGCTCACGCCCAGCTTGGCGCGCAAAAAGAAACCTTTATCCGTGCCGATACTTTGCGGGGAATGCTTACGCCGCTGCGCACCTGTTACGATATTAACTATTATCACCTTGATGTGAAGTTTGATATCGATAACAAATTCATCAGCGGCAATGTGCTTTTTAAATACACCGCTACACAGGATTTTACCAAACTGCAGTTCGACCTGTTTGCCAATATGAAGGTGGAAAAGGTAGTTTACAAAGGTAAGGAAGTACCTTATACCCGCGAGTTTAACGCGGTGTTTGTAACCTTCCCGCAAACCATCAAAAGTGGCAGCAAGGAGGAGTTTACCGTGTATTATTCAGGCAACCCAACCATTGCCAAACGCGCGCCATGGGATGGCGGTATCGAGTACAATGTAGATTCGCTTGGGCATAAATGGGTTTCAACCGCTTGCCAGGGGATGGGTGCCAGTGTGTGGTGGCCCACAAAAGATCACCAGGCCGACGAGGTGGACAGCGCCCTCATTAGCATCAGCGTACCAAATGGGTTGAAAGATGTAAGTAACGGCCGCCTGCGTAAGGTTACCAAGTTAAAGGATGGCTACACCCGCTTCGATTGGTTTGTGGCAAACCCTATCAACAACTATAACATAGAAGCCAACATTGGCGATTACGTGCATTACAGCGATACCTACATGGGCGAAAAGGGCAAGCTAACACTTGATTTTTGGCCGCTAAGCTACAACCTGGAGAAAGCAAAAAAACAGTGGGGGGCCAACACCAAACCCATGTTAAAAGCCTTTGAGCATTGGTTTGGGCCATACCCGTTTTACGAAGACGGCTATAAGCTGATAGAAACACACCATTTGGGTATGGAACACCAAAGCGGAACCGCCTATGGCAACCATTACCAAAATGGCTACCTGGGCCGCGATCTATCGGGTACCGGCTGGGGCTTAAAGTGGGATTTTATAGTAGTGCATGAGAGCGGCCACGAATGGTTTGCCAACAACATCACCTCAAAAGACCTTGCCGATATGTGGATACATGAAGGATTCACCAATTACAGCGAATCGTTATTTATTGAAGATAATTGGGGCAAGCAGGCCGGTCAGGAGTACGTACACGGCACCCGAATGAATATCCAGAACGACCGCCCGATTATCGGTCCGTATAATGTTAACAAAGAAGGCTCGGGCGATATGTATTACAAGGGCGGCAACCTGCTCAATATGATCCGCACCATTATTAACGATGATGAAAAATGGCGCGGTATACTGCGTGGGTTAAATAAAACATTCTATCACCAAACCGTTACCCACGAGCAGATCGTAGGCTACATTAACGAACAAAGCGGCAAGAATTTAACGCCTGTATTCGATCAATATTTAAGGCACGCCAATATCCCAACGCTTGATTTTATGACCATTAACGGCAAACTGATGTGTAAGTGGATAGCTGATGTGCGCGAGTTTAATATGCCGGTAAGGGTACGTATTAAAGGAGGACAATATAAGTTTATCACCCCAAAAACACGCTATACACCGGTTAATATTGAGGGCGCTACCAAAGACAACATTGAGGTTGACACCTTTAATTATTATATAGGCGTATTGGTGAATTAAAGGAGTAATTACCAGGAACGAAGCAATTCCTTACACACTTGTCGCCCACTTTTCTATCGAAGATTGCCACGCTACGCTCACAACGACGGTTTGAATTTATTTTGAAAAACGTGCAACTAACGTGTTACAAGGTGCGTCTAATAGTAAAACAATACTAAAACCAAACCCCATGAGAACACTAAAGACATTAATTATTGCAGGCTTAATGGTAGCAGCCACAAGCATTGCCAAAGCTGATACGCAAGATCGCCACTTAACCGGATTTAACGCCGTGAGCGTTGCAGGTTCGTACGATGTATACATTACCCAAGGCTCAACCGAGTCGGTTAAAGTAGACGCACCGGCGGATATTATCGACCGCATCATCACCGAAGTAAAAGGCGGTGTATTAATGATCCACACTAAAGAAGGTACTAACTGGAACTGGACAGGCAATAAAAAAATGATCGTTTACGTCGCCATTAAGGATGTAAATGCCGTAAGCCTTGCAGGTTCAGGCGATGTATTCTTTAAAGAGGGCTTAAGAGCGCCATCGTTAAAAATAAAGCTAACCGGCTCTGGTGATATAAGCGGTAAAGTTGATGTAAAAGAACTGGAAAGCAGCATTGGCGGCTCAGGCGATATAACTTTATCAGGCCGTGCTGATAACTCAACAGTTAGCGTAGTAGGCTCGGGCGATTTTACCGGGTCGAACTTAGTGACAACCAATACCAGAGTTAAGGTTGCAGGTTCAGGCGATGCAAGGGTAAATGCTAACGATAAGATAGATGCCTCTGTTGTAGGTTCGGGCGATGTACATTACACCGGCTCTGCCAAGAACATTTCCAGCTCCAAAGCAGGCAGCGGCAGCGTTAGCAGGATGTAATTCTTTTAATAAAAATAAATAGACGAAGATAAGGGACGAATGTCCACAAAAAAAGCCTCCCGGATAATCCGGGAGGCTTCTCATTTATATGATGATGTTATGCTAATTGCTTAGCTAACTTATCTGCAAGTACTGATTTTGGTACAGCGCCAATTTGTTTGTCAACAATTTCGCCCCCTTTAAAATATAATAAAGCAGGGATGTTACGGATACCATATTTCATCGATATGCCGGGGTTGTTATCTACGTTTACTTTACCTACAACAGCTTTGCCTTCGTAGTCTTTAGCAAGTTCTTCAACTACCGGGCCTACCATTCTACATGGGCCACACCATTCTGCCCAAAAGTCAATCAGTACCGGTTTATCTGATTTTAATACAAGTTCGTCAAAGTTTGCATCAGTTATTTCTAAAGCCATGATTTCTATTTTTTAAATTTTGTCGTACAAATATATAGTATTCAAATAGCTTGCCACAACTGGGTGCATGACAATGTGACAATTATATTATCAACACCTGCCGTAATTACAAACCCTTTATAGTTGCAATTAATTGGATGGTTACTTTTGGTGTGGATAACGTGTTATTCAACCACCTCGCTTATCTGTATCACCGGTGTAATATTGGTGTAGTTAGGGATATCGGCTCTTATCTCCGCGGCATGATTTTTCATTCCCCCCTGAAATGCAGCAATATTGTCAAAGTACAGGTAACCAATTGCAGCGTATGGTGCTGCCGCCCCTGGTGCGCCGCCTGCAATACCTTTATCTATCGCCGTCGCTTTCATGGCATCGCCAAACAACCGTCTCAGCATCGGGAAGTGTTTGGTGGTATAATAGTTCATGTCGAACGTTTTGCCTTCGCCGTTTGGATATACGATAGTTACTTTTATCATTCCCTTTTTAACTGCCTGGGCACTTGCTGTGTTAGCCTGGCAAGCAAAAACAAATGCAAGTGCCGCAATTAGTAAACAGATCTTCGTTTTCATGTAATTTTGAGGTTAATGGTTTAAATTGTTATCAGCAAATTACAGAAAAATTTCGGCACTACATCAAAACAGCCGGCGCGTTTGTTAAAGTAAAAATATCCGCCATCAGGTCGTCGCTGGGGCTAACCTTGTGCGATTTGGAGAGCAGGTCTACATACATGGCCTCCTCGCCGTCGCGGATCTTAAATTTAAGCTGGCAGCTTTTTGCGGGGTACTTTTCGTTATTGGTATTGATAACCTGTAGCAGGTCATCAAGCAGTTGATCGTTCAGTGCTTTTACGTCGAGGCATACCGTCAGCGATTTGGTTAGTTTATCGCGCATTTCAGATAACAGACTCATGGTAGTTACCCTCAGGTCCCAGTTATCCTTCTGCCTAAACTTCTCTTCGATGTTACCTTTGATATGCAAGAAATATCCGTCAACCATCAGGTTACGGAATTTTACATAGTCTTCGCCAAAAAAGGCGAATTCGTAACTCTCGTTATAATCCTCCAAAACAAAGGTGCCAAAAGGCTTACCCATTTTTGTGGTTTTGTGCTGCACATTAGCTACCAGGCCGCCTATGCAAATTTCCCCGCGCTTGCGCAGGTTGGCCAGGTTTTCCATCACCTCTTCGCCGCCTTCGCCCGAGCGGGCTTTTTGGATATTCTTTAGCTCGGTAATGGTGGTATTGCAATATTTGTCAAGCTCCAGTTTGTAATTATCAAGCGGGTGCCCGGTCAAGTAAATCCCTATAACTTCCTTTTCGTATTTAAGCTTTTCAATCAGCGGCCACTCTTCGGCCTCGGGCATGGCTGGTTCAGGGATATACGAAGCCACCGATCCTCCAAATAACGACGACTGCGAACTGCTTTGCGTGTTCTGGTAATCGTTACCATATTTTATCAGCCGCTCAACCCCGCTTAAAATACCGTTCTCTGTTTTGGCGAAGAATTGCGCGCGGTTAAGTCCAAATTCATCAAAAGCACCGCCATAAACCAAATTCTCGTAAGCTTTGCGATTAACCGAGCGGGTGTTTGATCGCTGGGCAAAATCGTAAATAGATTTGTAAGGCCCGCGTTCACGGCGCTCTTCAATAATACTTTCAACAGCTTTTTCGCCTACCCCTTTTACACCTGTAAGCCCGAAACGTATCACCCCTTTTTTATTAGCGGTGAAGGCCATATCGCTTTCATTGATATCCGGCCCCAGAACCTGTACGCCCATGCGGCGGCATTCTTCCATAAAGAAGGTGATCTTCTCCATGTTGTTTTGATTGTTCAATACGGCGGCCATGTATTCGGCAGGGTAATGCGCTTTAAGGTAAGCCGTTTGGTAGGCCACAAAGGCATAACAGGTAGAGTGCGACTTATTGAACGCGTACTGCGCAAACGCCTTCCAGTCGGTCCATATTTTGGTCAGCTTATCTTTGGGATGGCCTTTAGCCATAGCCCCTTCCATAAACTGGGCTTCCATTTTGTTAAGCACCTCAATTTGCTTTTTACCCATCGCTTTACGCAAAACGTCGGCATCGCCCTTACTAAAGCCAGCCAGCTTTTGCGACAAAAGCATCACCTGCTCCTGGTATACGGTAATACCATAGGTTTCGCCCAGGTATTCTTCCATATCTGCAAGGTCAAACACAATAGGTTCCAGCCCGTGCTTACGCTTAATAAAGTTGGGTATATATTCTATCGGGCCCGGTCGGTACAGGGCGTTCATGGCTATTAAATCCTCAAACTTATCAGGTTTCAGGTCGCGCAGGTACATCTGCATACCGTCGCTTTCAAACTGAAAGGTACCGTTAGTATCGCCGCGCTGATAAAGGGCGTAAGTTTCCTCATCATCCAGCGGGATATAGTCTATATCGATATCGACATTATGGTTTTGTTTGATCAACCTTAACGCATCCTTTATAATAGTGAGCGTTTTCAGGCCCAAAAAGTCCATTTTAATTACGCCGGCATCCTCTATCACACGTCCGTCGTACTGGGTAACCAGCAAATCGGAGTCCTTTGCCGTTGCCACCGGCACAATCTCTGTAAGGTCATAAGGGGCAATAATAATACCTGCAGCGTGTACGCCTGTATTACGTACCGATCCTTCCAGCTTTTCAGCCTCACGCAGCACTATGCCTTTAAGGTCAGTTGATTTGTAAATGGTTTGTAGCTCGGGCACCTGCTCGATAGCCGTTTTTAAGTTGATACCTAAAGTTTCCGGCACCAGCTTTTTAAGCGCGTTCACATCAGACAGCGGCATATCCAGCACGCGCCCCACATCCTGTATACTGGTACGCGCCGCCATTGAGCCGTAGGTAATGATCTGCGCTACCTGATTTTTGCCGTATTTATCAACCACGTAATCTATCACCTTTTGGCGGCCGGCATCGTCAAAGTCCGTATCGATATCGGGCATGCTCTTGCGGTCGGGGTTAAGAAAACGCTCGAACAGCAGGTTGTACTTCAACGGATCGATGTTGGTAATACCCGTGCAATAAGCCACTACCGAACCCGCCGCCGAGCCACGGCCCGGACCGATAAATACGCCCATATCGCGCCCAGCCTTTATAAAGTCGGCTACAATAAGGAAGTATCCGGCAAACCCCATGGTACGGATGGTGAACAGCTCAAAATTGATGCGCTCTTCGGCCTCGGGGCTTATATCCTTATAACGCTCTTTGGCACCCATAAAGGTAAGGTGCTTCAGGTATTCCCACTGGTTAAGGGTGTCCGCATCGGGCGTCATATCACTGTGGATCTTAAACTCGGGCGGGATAACGTAGTTTGGTAACAGGATATCGCGCTTTAACTTTAGCACGTCAACCTTATCTACAATTTCCTGCGTATTATCTAACGACTCGGGAATATCATGGAACAACTTGCCCATCTCATCCTGCGTTTTAAAGTAAAACTGGTCATTAGTGAAGCCGAAACGATAACCTTTGCCGCCTTCTTCGTCGGTAGCTATTGGGGTGCTTTGCAAGTCGCCGGTGTTAACACACAGCAAAATGTCGTGCGCGTTACTATCCTGCTGATCTACATAATGCGAATCGTTTGAGCAGATAACCTTTACATTATACTTTTTGGCAAATTTCATCAGCACGGCGTTCACCGTGTTTTGTTCGGGGATATCATGGCGCTGCATTTCAATATAAAAATCCTCGCCAAAAAGGTCAAGCCACCATTTAAATTCAATTTCGGCAGCCGCTTCACCATCACGTAAAATGGCCTGCGGCACCGACGCCCCCAGGCAGCAGGTGGTAGCTATAATACCTTTATGATACTTTAATATCAGTTCTTTATCAATACGCGGCCACTTGCTGTAAAGGCCTTCCATATACCCTAACGAGCATAACTTTATCAGATTTTTATAGCCTTCGGCGTTTTTGGCCAGCATTAACTGGTGGTAACGCTTATCCTTTTTTTCTTTGGTAAACTGTTTTATGTGTCGGTCTTCAACCACATAAAATTCGCAGCCAACAATGGGTTTAACATTGTGTTTACCCGCTTCGGCCACAAATTTGAATGCGCCAAACATGTTACCATGATCGGTAATAGCCAGGGCCTTCATGCCATCGGCAGCAGCTTTTTTGTATAACTTTGATATATCGGCGGCACCGTCAAGTAACGAGAATTGGGTATGTACGTGTAAGTGCGAAAAATCGGGCATAACAACAAATATCTGTGGAATACAAATCTATCAAAAAACAAAAGAGCGGTAAAGAAGTATCCTTAATAGATTTCCACAAACGCTGTATTCCAAGCCTATATTTTTAATTCACAGGCAACAATGGCATACTTTTTTCTTTATGATCGTGTAACGTCTCAGCCGTTAATCTTTTTCATGAGCCCATCCTGCCGTTGTTGCAAACAATTAGCTATAAACAGGTGTTGAAAATACAGCTGCCAGCATTTTTTAAGTATGAAACACAATCTGAACAGAAACCCTAACCTTTACTAATTTGGAACGATTTGGACGTATAGCTCTTAAAACTATTCTTTGGATAATTGCAAGTGTAATATTTTTGATATTGCTTGTAGTTATTTTAATACAAGTACCCGCTGTGCAAAATTTTGCGAAGGATAAAGCGGTCACTTTTCTTCAAAATAAAATTCATACTAAAGTTGAGATAGGACACATTAGTTTGGGCCTGCCTAAATTACTGGTCTTAGAGGATGTTTACTTTGAGGACCAGAAGAAAGACACCCTTATTGCCGGTGACAAATTAAAGGTTGATATCACCCTGTTAAAATTGCTTAAAAACAAAGTTGAGGTAAACGAGATAAACCTGGAAGGCATCACTGCCAACATTAGCCGCGGCCCCGATAGCCTTTTTAACTTCGATTATATTTTAAAGGCCTTTGCGGGCGAACAAAAAAAAGAGGTTAAGCCTGAGGATACCACCTCTACCATGAAGTTTTCGGTGGATAAGATCATCCTTGATAGGATCAATATAAAATATAAGGATGTAACTACCGGTAACGATGTTAAATTTTTGCTGGGGCACTTTGATACTCGTATCAAGGATTTTGATATGGATAAAATGAAGTTTACAATTCCTAAAATTAACCTGAGCGGCGTTAACGCCAAAGTTATACAAACACCGGCGGGCTCTTCAATTAAGCAAGCGGCAACAATTGACACCGCCACCAAGCCGCTGAATTTAGACCTGACCCTTGGAGAAATAAACGTTGATAAAGTAAAGGTTGATTATAAGAGCAGCGAAATGGCCGCCAAGGTTGACTTGGGTACCTTTTTGGTAGAGATGGACAAGATAGATATGAAAAACCAGCATGTAGGCATAAAATCTATCAAGCTGGACAACACCAACGCCGGGCTTACTTTTGCTAAACCACAAACCGTGGCTAAAGCCGTTGATAAAACCATCAAAAAAATTGATACGCTAACTTCAACAACACAGGCCAAAGGGTGGACAGCCAGTTTAGGCCACATTACGCTGGCTAATGATAATATTAAGTTTGATAACGACGCGCAAAAACCACTTCCCCGCGGTTTGGATTTCGCACACATGGACGTTAAAAACCTTAATACCGACATAACAGACCTATCTTATACACCAGATAGTCTATCAGGCAAAGTTAACTCGTTCACCTTTGCCGAAAAAAGCGGTTTAAAGATCAATAAGTTTCACACAGCATTCTTTTACGGGCCCAAAAGCGCTTACCTAAAAGACCTGCTGGTAGAAACCCCTACATCGGTTATACAGAAAGAGCTGCAGGTGGGATACCCTTCTATCGAATCGTTAACAAAAGATTTGGGCAGATTAAGCATCAACGCCAACCTTGACGGTAGCAAGCTTGGACTGCGTGATGTATTGTTATTAATGCCAACTATGGCATCTATGGAACCGTTTAAATCCTCACCAAACTCGATCATCAAAATAAACGGACGTGTTAGCGGCCAGGTAAACAACCTGCGCATCCCTAACATTGAGATAAGCGGCTTTGGTAACACCTATGTAAAAGCATCTGCTACCATGCAGGGCCTGCCTAACGTAGAGAAGGCATACTTTGACCTTAATATTAATGATTTTCGGACCACCCGCAATGATATTGCCCGCCTGGTGCCAAAGGGTACTGTACCGCCGAATGTAAGCATCCCCGAAAATATGGACCTGAAGGGTACATTTAAGGGCAGCATGAAAAACTTTAATACCAAAATGGCCCTGCGCAGCAGCTATGGCGCGGTTGACCTGGTGGCTGCAATGAAGAGCGGTAAACGTCAAGGCAGCGAAACCTACTCAGCCGATATAAAGGCCAATAATCTTAATGTTGGCGCCTTAACCAAACAGCCGCAAATGGTGGGCTTTGTTACAGCTAAGGCTACCGTCAGCGGTGCCGGGCTCGACCCAAAAACAGCCAGCCTTAAATTTAACGGCGATGTAGTAAGTGCAAATGTAAAAGGCTACACTTATCGTAATTTGGTGATGAATGGCACCGCCCGCAATGGCAGCTATGTAGCTAAGGCACGGATGAAAGACCCTAACATCAATATAACCCTTGATGCTAAGGCCAATATGAATAAAAAACACCCGTCTGTTAATGCTACGCTTTTAGTAGATAGCATCAATCTGCAGAAACTCAACTTCACTACAAACCCAATGCGTTTTCACGGTAAGATCGTCGCTGATGTGCCTACCGCTGACCCGGATTACCTGAACGCGAATATACTGGCTACAGATCTGGTGATGAATAACAACGGTCAGCGCATTCAAATGGATACCATAAGCCTGGTATCTACCGCTAATGCCGATAGCAGCACATTAAAGCTGGAAACCCCGATGTTTTACGCGCACATGGCAGGTAAGTATAAGCTAACTCAAATTATGCCCGCTGTACAGGATGTGATAGATAAATATTACAACACCAGCCTGGGCAGCAAAACGCCCCGCGCAAAAGTGCAGTACTCGCCGCAGCAGTTTACTTTTGACGCACGACTTGTTAAAACTCCGCTGGTTACCCAGTTTGTGCCCGATCTTAAACAACTGTCGCCGGTATTATTTAACGGCAGCTTTAACAGCACCACCGGCCAACTGATAGTAAACGGCTCGGCACCACGCGTTATTTATGGCACAAATACAGTAAACAATCTTAAACTTGCTATTAACACCGGCAACAACGCCCTTAATTATGGCCTAACTGTAGATGAGGTAAAAGTGGGTTCATCGCTCGACCTGCTTTATACCAGTATAACCGGCGCTGCACAAAACAATAAACTGGGAGTTAACCTGCAAGTAAGGGATAATGCAAAAAAAGAGCGTTATCGCCTTGCGGGTACCTTTAGTGCGCTGCCCAACCAATATCAGTTCAGCTTTTTGGAAAACGGTTTGCTGCTTGATTATACCCCATGGGCAGTTAACCCCGATAACGCTTTGTTTTATGGCGCTAAAGGCATACTGGCCCGAAACTTCAGTATCACTAACACTAACCAGGTGTTGAGCGCCAACAGTAACTCTGGCGAATACAACTCGCCCATAACGGTTGATTTCCGGAACTTCCGTATAGAAACCCTGACCAAACTGGCACAACAGGACTCGTTATTAGTGGGCGGCGTTATCAACGGCAACGCTGTAGTAAGCAATTTCCAAAAATCGCCTGTGTTTACATCGGCCCTTAACATAAGCGATTTTAACTTTAAAGGCGATACTGTTGGTAACATAGCGCTTAAGGTGAATAATCAAACTCAAAACACCTACGCTGCCCAAATGAGTATTACAGGCAAAGGGAACCAGGTAGATCTAAACGGCTTTTATTATACTGCACCTCAAAGCCGGTTTGACCTTAACCTGAATATTGTTAACCTCGGCATGAAAAGCATAGAGGGTCTTAGTTTCGGTGCGATAAAAAATTCCAGCGGCAACATAACCGGCCAGCTTAAAATAACCGGAACAACCGATGCACCCGCCGTACGCGGCGACATTCGTTTTAACAGGGTAGCCTTTAATGTAAGTATGCTCAACTCCTACTTCACCATGCCGCAGGAAAGCATTACGTTTAATGATGAGGGTATCCGCTTTAATGATTTTACCCTGGTTGACTCTACCGGAAGCAAAGCAACCGTATCGGGTTCAATCTATACAACAACTTATACCGACTTTAAATTCGGGCTGGATATCCGTTCAAATAATTTCAGGGTGATCAACTCTACCCGCGCCGATAATAAGCTTTTTTACGGTAAGCTTTTTATGGATAGCAACATTAAGATACGTGGCGACATGGCAAAGCCCGTAGTTGACGCTACGTTAACTGTTAACGATAAAACCGACCTGGCAATAGTTTTACCATCAAGCGATCCTGCCGTTGAAGACCGTAAAGGTGTGGTGGAGTTTTTTGACGCCAGCGCCCCGCAAGCCGATTCAATATTTATGGCTCGCCAGCTCGATTCGTTAAAGCAATCGGAAATAACCGGGCTCGACGTAAACGCAACTGTAAATATCGATAAAAATGCAGCCTTCACCATTGTGGTTGATGAGCGTAACGGCGATGTGGTACATCTGAAAGGCGAGGCACACCTCAGCGGGGGCATCGACCCAAGCGGCAAAACCAGTTTAACCGGCACTTATATTGTTAACAGTGGTTCGTACAATTTATCGTACGCCACTGTATCGCGCAAATTCAACTTTAAACAAGGCAGCACTATTACATGGACGGGTGACCCCACCAGCGCCAACATAGACCTGACGGCAATTTACATAGCCAATGTCCCGCCCATTGACCTGGTGGCCAATCAGCTATCAGAACAAAACACTACACAGTATAAGCAAAAGCTTCCGTTTAACGTAAACCTTAATTTACGTAACCAGCTAATGAAACCCGATATCAGCTTTGACATTACGCTGCCCGACAGTAACTATAACGTATCAGGCGAAGTAACCAACACAGTTGATACCCGGCTTGCACAAATACGGCAAGACCCTAACGAACTGAATAAACAAGTGCTGGGCGTATTGGTGCTGGGCCACTTTATTGGAGATAACCCATTACAAAGCCAGGGCGGCAGCGCTGGTGTTGAAGGTGCGATACGTAACAGCGTAAGCAGTTTATTATCAGATCAGCTAAACAGTCTTGCTGGCGATCTAATATCAGGCGTAGACCTTAACTTTGGTTTAACTTCCGGCGAAGACTATTCATCCGGTACGGCAACCAACCGAACCGACCTGAACGTAGGCTTGTCAAAACGCTTTCTTAACGACCGGCTAACTGTTTCGGTGGGCAATAATTTCAACCTGGAGGGTGCGCAGCAGGGACAAAAAACATCAAATATCGCGGGCAATGTATCAGTGAATTATAAACTGAGCAAAGATGGGCGCTATACCTTACGTGCTTACCGTAAAGATGAATTTGTAGTAATACAAGGTCAGATCGTTGAAACAGGCATAGGTTTCTCGCTTACCGTAGATTATAACCGTTTTCGTGAAATATTCCGTAAGCGGACAAAAGAAGAAAGAGAGATGCGCCGCAGGTATAAACAAGAACAAAAGCTGAAGGAAGAGCAGGAGAAGGCATCGCAGCAAAAAGATAAAGAGGAAAGAACTAAGACCCAGACCACAACCTTATGATAAAACGTATAATATATTTATTATCGCTGGCTGTTATTTTAAATGCTTGCAGTACCACCAAATATGTGCCCGAAGGTGAAAAGTTATACACGGGCGGCACTGTAAAGGTTGAAGACAAGGCGATCTCCAAAAGCGACTCGAAAAACCTCAGCGCCGAAATGAAGGCGCTTATACGCCCAAAACCAAATTCATCTCTCCTGGGTATGCGCATAAAACTTTGGTTGTATTATAAAACCAAAAACCGCCATGGCTTTATACAAAAATTTCTGAGTAAATATGGCGAGCCGCCGGTATATGTAAGCCAGTTGGATATTGCAAAGAACAGCGAGATCATGACCAACCGCCTGCAAAACGAAAGCTATTTTCAGGCCAGCGTAAGCGGCGATACCATAGGTAAAAAGAAAACTGCCAAGGCGGTATTTACGGCATTGCCGGGCCCGTCATATACCATACGCAATGTAACTTTCCCCAGCGCCACCGACAATAATTTGGATACGGCTATTAAAGGTACACAAGCCGAAACGCTGTTAAAAAGCGGCGATAAATACAACCTGGATGTTATTAAAGCCGAGCGGTTACGTATTGATACCCGGTTAAAAGAGGAAGGCTTTTTTTATTTTGCGCCAGAGCAGCTTATAGTACGGGTTGATAGTACGGTTGATACCCATAAGGTGGACCTTGTTGTTAAGATAAAAGAGACTACCCCCGAGCAGGCCCGTGAAATATATACCATCCGTAACATTTACGTTTATCCTAATTACTCTTTACGTGATACGTCGCTAAAACTTGATCAGGCCAAACCATATCGCTGGTACAATATTATTGACCCGCGCAATACGGTTCGCCCTTACTTATTTGCCAATACGGTGTTGCTGCACCCTAACGATGTTTATAGCCGCACTGTTCATAACAACTCGTTAAACCGGTTTATTAACCTTGGGCCTTACCGTTATGTAAAAAACAGGTTCGAGGATGTAACACCCGACTCCCCAAAGCTGGATGTTTACTACTTTCTTACCCCGTACAAACGCAAATCGCTACAGGCCGAAATTAT
Organism: Mucilaginibacter sp. 14171R-50; assembly: GCF_010093045.1. NCBI lineage: Bacteria > Pseudomonadati > Bacteroidota > Sphingobacteriia > Sphingobacteriales > Sphingobacteriaceae > Mucilaginibacter > Mucilaginibacter sp. 14171R-50. The sequence goes on from NZ_CP048115.1 coordinate 297,614, forward strand.
AGGGCGTACCACGTCGGCTAATTATACCGGCACACAGTTGAACCTGAGCTGGAAAAACCGTAACGCATTTAAAGGTGGTGAATTATTAACAGTAACCCTTTTTGGGAGTACTGATGTACAGGTGGGCGGCCAAAACAGCGGCTTTAATGTTTATCAATACGGTGTGCAAACCAGCCTTTCGTGGCCTAGGTTAATTCCATTCAATATCAAATCAGCTAATGCGTATATACCCCGTACCATACTAACAGTGGGTTACACCTCTGTAGTAAGGCAAAAATTGTATTCGCTTAACTCTTTTACCGGTTCATTTGGGTACCAGTTTAAGTCAGATATACATAAAACGCACGAGTTGAACTTACTGGAGGTAGCTTATGTTAAGCCACGTAATGTAACGCAACTGTATACAGATAGCATCAGCAATCCGCAAAACCGCAACCCTTCGCTTAAACACGTGATAGATCCGCAGTTTACCATGGGGCCAAGCTATGCTTATACTTACGACAACACTACCGAAGATTACCGCACAAATAGCCTTTATTACCGCGGTAAATTAAGCTTATCAAATAATTTGTATGGGCTTTTAACCGGTGCCGATACCTTAGGAGGCAAAGTAAAAAAATTGTTCGGAAGCGTGTTTAATCAGTACGTGAAGGCCGAGGCAGAGATCAGGTTTTTCCATAAGCTTACCGCCGGTAGTAAAATTGCTTCAAGATTATTGGTTGGTGTTGGTTTGCCTTACGGCAACTCAACCATATTGCCCTATAACCAGCAGTTTTTTATTGGCGGGCCTAACAGCTTAAGAGGGTTTAGGCCACGGTCTATAGGCCCGGGCACGGTTGACCCTACCCCGCTAAGCGGCAACAGCTTTATTGCCGACCAAAGCGGGGATATAAAGTTGGAAGCGAACGTCGAGTTCCGCCAAAAGTTATTCAGTATTGTTTACGGCGCTTTATTCGCCGACGCCGGTAACATCTGGAACGCCAAGCCTCACCAGCCGGGTGGTACCTTTGGACCCGACTTTATAAAGCAGATGGCTGTTGATGCGGGCTTTGGTTTAAGGTTTGACGCTACCATATTGGTGCTGCGCACTGATCTTGGTTTCCCACTTGTAAGGCCTTATACACCTGCAGGAGGTACACGATCTATAAGCCCAAGTTTTAAAAACGCGATCTTTAACATTGCTATTGGTTATCCGTTTTAATGAATGTAATATTATCGGCCTAAGCTCGTCTATTACAATAAGCGTACTTATGCGGAAAACCAAAGCGAATAACTAATGGCTAAAAATACTGTACTAGTTCCTTTAAATATAATTGATCTGCATGGCGACGGCTTTCACCCGGTGCTTGATATTACCCTATTTAATACGCCATTTAAAGTGGTGCTTGATACCGGCGCATCACGTACCGCGTTTGATCACCAGCTATTGAGACAGGCCAACCAGGCGGCACCCATTATAGCCAGCGAAAGGCTGTCAACCGGGTTGGGCACCAACACCATGGAATCGGCTACAGCCCTTATCGAAAATATATGGATAGGCGACCTGTTGATACCCGAGCTTGAAGTGGCGGTTCTGGATCTGTCCACAATAAACATAGCCTATCGCGAACTGGGGCACCCGGAAGTTTTGGGTGTTTTAGGTAGCGATGTGCTGATGAGATATAACGCAGTTATTGATTTTGGTAAGAAACGGCTACTGTTAAAGTAATACCGTTCAATTATTTAACGGCAGCTTTTTCAAATTCGCGCTTGTATAATTTGTATAAAGCTATATTGTAAAACACACCCAATACAAAAAATATAGTGAGCACATAATAATTGCTGCTTTCCCATATTTTAAATTGTGCAAGATTGGTTACAATAATGGGTATAAGGCATATACGGATAGGCAGACCCGCCAGGTTCTCAAATAATTTATCTTTTGCCGATCTGCGGGTAGTATCTAAAATATAACCTGTATCGTATAAACGCAACAGGCAGATAATACCTGGTGTAAAGATCACCAGTGCAAATAAGCCCCATATTGCGTTAGGGCTAAGCTCCACGTGCGAGAAAATATAATATGCCAGCAGCGCACCCACCAATGCATAAAGCACCCCCGGGAATTTAAAGCAGTCGGTAAAATAATTTCCAAACCTACGGAGGGCATCCTTAACCAACACTTTCTTGCCAGCTTGTTCCAGTTTCAATAAATTGGCCGGACTTCCGAAATCGCTTCTGATGATGTTATTGATAGCGTCTTCAAAAGATATGCTACGAGGTTGATGCTCTAGGGCCGACAGGATGTGATCATATATCTCTTCGTACGTTTCACGATAATTAAGTGTTTTATACAAATAATCCTGCAATACTTTTAGCTGTTGTTCGGTCGGCTTCATTTGGTAGCGGGGTTAAGATTCAATAATGTTTGCAGCTGATCTATGAAAGCCTGTGCTTCGGCCAACTTGCTGGTCACCTCCTTGCCGCCTTGTTCGGTAAGGCTGTAATATTTACGCACCCGGTTATCAACCACCTGTGTAAACGTTTCCACATAACCATCGGCCTCCAATTTATGCAGGGCAGGATAGAGCGCGCCCTCGGTAAGCATAAGGCCTCCTTCCGATACCTCTTTAACCTTTTGAGTTATTTCGTATCCGTACATCTGATCGTTATCTTCCAGCAGTTTTAAAATGATGGTTTGTAAGCTTCCTTTTAGCAATGGGTTGGACTTCATGATCCAAATATAAAAAAACTTATATATATAAGAAAATTATGTATATAAATATAAAAGGTTCAATTAAAGAAGCAAAAAAAGCCCCGCTTAAAGCGGGGCTTTTGTACTATTTAACGTACATCCCTTAGGTATCTATACGTGCGTAACGTGCATTTTTCTCAATAAATTCTCGGCGTGGGGCAACTTCGTCACCCATCAGCATAGAGAATGTATGGTCGCACTCAGCAGCATTTTCAATGCTTACCTGTTTAAGGGTACGGTTTGCCGGGTTCATGGTGGTTTCCCATAGTTGCTCGGCATTCATCTCGCCCAAACCTTTGTAACGCTGTACATGTACGCTATCTTCTTTACCTTGGCCTTTAAGTCGCTGTATAGCCTTATCGCGCTGCTCGTCGCTCCAGCAATATTCCGACTCTTTACCCTTTTTAACCTGATATAGTGGCGGCGAGGCAATGTACACGTAACCGTACTCAACCAGCTCCTTCATATATCGGAAGAAGAAAGTAAGGATCAATGTGGTAATGTGCGACCCATCCACATCCGCATCGGTCATAATCACAATTTTATGATAACGAAGCTTGGTCAGGTTCAGTGCCTTTGCATCCTCGGGTGTACCAATACTTACACCCAGACCGGTAAACATGTTCTTTATTTCTTCATTCTCGTATATCTTATGCTCCATGGCCTTCTCCACGTTCAGTATCTTACCCCTTAACGGAAGTATAGCCTGGTATTCGCGGTTACGGCCTTGTTTGGCAGTACCACCCGCCGAATCACCCTCTACAAGGTACAATTCGCACAGGGTTGGGTCGCTGTTGGCACAATCAGAGAGCTTACCAGGCAGGCCCGATCCGCTCATTACACTCTTGCGTTGCACCATTTCGCGCGCCTTACGGGCTGCTGCACGGGCTGTAGCGGCAAGTATAACCTTTTGCACTATCATCTTAGCTTCCCTCGGGTTCTCCTCAAGGTAATTGCCTAAAATTTCGCCTACGGCAACGTTAACCGCGCCACTCACCTCGCTGTTCCCCAGCTTGGTTTTGGTTTGCCCTTCAAACTGTGGTTCCTGAACTTTAACGGAAATGACAGCTGTTAACCCTTCACGAAAGTCATCGCCTGTAACATCAACCTTAACATTTTTAAGCAGGCCCTCTTTATCAGCATAAGCCTTAAGCGTACGGGTAAGCCCCATTCTGAAACCGGCAACGTGAGTACCACCTTCAATAGTATTAATGTTATTTACATACGAATGCACATTTTCTGAATAAGTATCGTTGTATTGCAGTGCAAGTTCTACAGGTATCCCTTGTTTTATGCCCTCTACGTAAATAGGTTCAGGAATAATAGAGACACGGGTGCCATCAAGGTATTTAACAAACTCTTTTAAACCGCCTTCAGAAAAGAACTCTTCGGTTGGAAATTTCCCGTCGGCATTTTCTTCACGTTCGTCAGTTAACGTTAAACGTATGCCTTTGTTCAAGAAGGCCAGTTCGCGCAAGCGGGTAGCCAACGTATCAAACTTGTACTCGGTTGTTGTTGTAAAGATTTCCGGATCAGGCTGAAAAGTTTGGGTTGTACCTGTTTTGTCAGATACCCCTATTTCTTTTACAGGGAATAACGGTTTACCACGCTCGTACTCTTGTGTAAATATTTTACCCTCGCGATGCACAACGGTTTTAACATGAACGGACAGCGCGTTAACGCAACTTACACCCACACCATGCAAACCTCCTGATACCTTATAAGTATCTTTATCAAATTTACCGCCTGCATGCAGCACGGTCATTACTATCTCAAGGGCCGATTTTTGTTCTTTTGTATTGATACCTGTGGGTATACCGCGGCCATTATCTACAACCGTTATGGCATTACCCTTATGTATAGTAACATTAATAGTATCACAGTAGCCGGCAAGTGCCTCGTCTATCGAGTTATCAACTACCTCGTAAACCAGGTGATGAAGGCCTTTTACGCCTGTATCACCGATGTACATCGAAGGCCTTTTACGTACAGCTTCCAGGCCTTCTAAAACCTGTATATTATCCGCTGAGTAATTTGATTTATCCTGATTTTCTTCGCTCATATTTGATTAAAAAAATAACCTCTTCTCCAGGTGGAGTTTATACACAAAAATACGATTTTTGCTTCACATAAAGCTAAACATTGTTTAACATAAGTTTGATTGTTGATAAATATGACAGTAATAAACATCTTAATTAATGATTAGGAAACTTGTACTGAAAGATTATATTTGTCAAAATTTTTTTAAGATAAATACAATGAAAATCAAGGCTTCAATTGTTACAAAATCAGTATTGGCAATATTAATTGCTGCAGGTGTATCTGCTTGTAACCAAAATAAAACTGATACTAAACCTGCCGCGGCTACTACTGCAGGCACAACCAATAGCGCTGCTCCCGAAATTGTTTATATAAACCAGGATTCGTTAGTTGCCAAATACGAATACATTAAGGATATGGATAAACGCCTTAATGATAAAGGTAAAGCAGCCCAAAGCGATGTGGCATCGCGCCAGCAGGCCATTCAGCGCGAATACGTTGAGTACCAAAAGGCTGCTGCTACCATGCCGGCCGACCAGCGCCAGGCTACTGAGCAACGCTTACAGAAAAAGGGGCAGGAGTTTCAGCAATACCAGCAAAATGCCGGTGCCCAGGTACAAAACGACCAGTTGAGCGAGCAAACCAAACTTTACGACAAACTGGTGGAGTTTACCAAAGCTTATGCTAAAGAAAAAGGTTACAAAATGATATTAACCTACCAAAAAGGCAACACTACTATGCTTTATGGTGACCCAAGCCTTGATGTAACTGCTGATGTTATCAAAAGATTGAATGAAGCTTACGCTAAAGACAAAAAATAATAGATAAATGTGCTGATGCGCACATCAAAAAAATAATGTAATTTAAAACCCCGGCTTTTAGCCGGGGTTTTTTAATTTAAGGTGATGGAAGAAACCGGAAACGAAAAATTCATGCAGATGGCCATAGACCTGTCTGAATATAATGTAAGGCAAGCGCAGGGCGGCCCCTTTGGCGCAGTGATAGTAAAGGATGGGATGGTGGTAGCCCGAAGTGCCAACAGGGTTATACAGCAAAATGACCCGACAGCACACGCCGAAGTATCTGTTATACGTTTGGCCTGCCAGGAGCTGGGCACCTTTGACCTTGAAGGATGCGAGATATATACGAGCTGCGAGCCCTGCCCTATGTGCCTGGGCGCTATTTATTGGGCTCGTATAAGCAAAATATACTATGCCAACACCAAAAAGGACGCCGCGGATATTGGTTTTGACGATCACTTTATTTACAATGAACTGGAAAAACCGATGGATGAGCGTAAATTGCCTTGTGTACAAATGATGCATACCGAAGCGCTGGCCATATTTGATCAATGGAAAGGCCTGGAGAACAAGCCGGATTATTGATCAGGGCGAGGCTACCCTATCCACAGGCAATCCTGATAGTCTGCAAGCATATGAAAAAGCAAACCTATGGCTATTATCCTGGTTTTTGGTACAAACAGCAGTATAACATATATAGCGATAGCGTAATATGAATGCAGCGGATGAAAACCTATACTGCACCTTGTAGGGTCAAAGATGGGTTTGGCCAGCAAGTGGTCGGCATCTACCAACATGGTAGCAACCATTATCAGCCATGCCTTTTGCCATATTTTCCTGAAAAATATCAGTGCCAGTAAGCCTGGCGCAAAAAAATGCAGACCGTAGTGAATTACAAGCCGCAGCACGGTAAAAAGATGAAAGCTTAGCATTAAACTTAACAGCTTAAATGTCAACGCTTAAAAGCATTAGTTTATCAACGATATTATCAGTTCTTCCAGATCTTTTAGATAAAGCATATTGGGCCCATCGCTTAACGCATGATTCGGGTCGGGATGGGTTTCTATAAAATATCCACTTGCTCCAAATGCTTTAGCCGCCAGCGACATATTAGGTACAAACTTGCGATCGCCGCCGGTTTTACCCCCTGCGCCGCCGGGACGTTGTACCGAGTGGGTGCAATCCATACAAACCGGATAGCCAAACTCGGCCATATCAGCCACATTCCTAAAATCAACAACGAGGTTGTTGTAGCCAAACGAATTGCCCCTTTCAGTAAGAATGATCTGATCATTCCCTGATTCTTTCACCTTTTGCGCAGGATAAAACATATCCTGACCGGATAGAAACTGTGCTTTTTTGATATTTACTATTTTGCCTGTTTCTGCAGCTGCCACCAGCAGATCTGTTTGCCGGCACAGGAATGCAGGTATCTGTAATATGTCTACCACCTCGGCACATGCTGCCGCCTGGAAAGGCTCATGTATATCTGTAGTAACCGGCAGGTTAAATTTATCTTTAACATTGTTCAGCATCTCCATCCCCCTTGCAAGGCCCGGCCCGCGATAAGCATGTACGCTGGTACGGTTAGCCTTATCAAACGACGACTTGAAAATAACGGTTACAGGGTATTTGCTGCCTATATCTGCAACCTTTTCGGCTACTGTGTACAACAAGTCCTGGTTTTCCATTACACATGGGCCAACAATAAAAAACGGTTTTTCGGTAATATCTTTATATAATGCCATTTTCTTTTATCTTTTTAAGTGCAAGTTCCAGGTCTTCGGGGGTGTCTATCCCTTTCTCGATGCCCTTTACTTCAATCATTTTAATTTTGTAGCCGTTCTCTATTGCCCTAAGCTGCTCTAGTTTCTCGGTGTTTTCCAAAAAAGATATCGGCATGGTAACAAACGCTTTTAAAAAAGACGCTTTATAAGCATATATCCCCATGTGTTTTTTATAAACCGATGTGTCGCTTATCTCTCCATCCCTGGAAAATGGTATTGGATATCTGGAGAAATATATGGCATCATGATTTATGTCGGTTATTACCTTAACCAGGTTAGGGTTGTTCAACTCGTCAATGTTTTGTACGGGGGCATATACGCTTGCCATCGGGGCATCGCTTTGCTGTAGCTCGGTTATCAATCTATCTATTATACCGGCATCAACAAAGGGTTCGTCGCCCTGTACGTTTACTACCACATCGCAAGCTATTTTTTCGATAACCTCTGCGATGCGGTCAGTGCCACTCGGATGGTCTTCGCGGGTCATTATTACATTCGAAGTAAAAGACCTGCAAACATTAAACACTTCGTCGCTGTCGGCTGCAATCCAGATCTGGTGATACAGCGTAGCCTTAAGGCAGGCTTCGTAAACACGTTGTATAACGGGTTTACCGCCCAGATCCAGCAGTACTTTGCGTGGTAACCGGGTAGATCTTAAACGAGCGGGTATCACAATAATAGCCTTCATAGTTAACCCCGGTTAAAAATTTGATAAACACCTGTTAACATATTTTCGTCATCGTGCACCAGCAGTGTCGTTATTTTGCGTTCCATCATCAGCGTTTCGGCGTCATAAACCAATTCATGCTCATTAATGGTCTTTGGGTCGGGGTTCATTAGTTCGGTGATCGGCAATTGATGAATATCGCCGTACTTTACCAATCCGCGACGAAGGTCGCCATCGGTGATTACGCCGGCTACTTTATCGCGTGTGCCAACTATAACCATTCCGAGCTTGCCCTCGCTCATTTGCAATACAAGTTGTGTAAAAGTTGCCTTACTATCAATAAACGGTAGCTTATCGGTAAGCATAACATCTTTTACCCTAACCAGTAACTTACGGCCAAGCCTTCCACCAGGGTGAAAACGTGCAAAATCAGCAGGCGAAAAATCCCTGGCTGTCATCAGGGCTACCGCCAGCGCATCGCCCATAACCAGTGTAGCCGTGGTTGACGACGTGGGTGCGAGTTCAAGGGGACAAGCTTCTTGTGTAACGCAAATATTTAAATGATAAGTAGCGTTTTTAGCGAGGGTAGAATTAGGGTTACCCGTTATAGCTATAAATACATTTTTATTGTAGCGGAGGTAAGGCACAATCTTAAGCACCTCTTCAGTTTCGCCTGAATAGGATACCAGAATGACCACATCATCGCCGCTGATCATGCCCAAATCGCCATGAAAGGCTTCGGCAGGGTGCATAAAAAAACTTGGGGTGCCGGTACTTGTAAACGTAGCCGATATCTTTTTGCCTATGTGGCCTGATTTACCCATCCCGCAAACTACAAGCTTACCGGTCGACCTAAGAATGGCATCAACTGCGTTAGTAAACTGCTCATCTAGCATCGACGCTACATACTGCAACGATGCTATCTCGATATCAAATACTTTTTGGGCAATACTTTTCATTAACTGCAAAACCCGGGGGCGTTTTTTGTATTGCAATTATACTCAATAAAATTTGATAAGCTGAATAGCCGTTACCGGGGCGTGTATGAATATCCTGAAGAAACTGGCTGCTAATTAGTCTTGCAATACACGTAATTTGCTGGACTCGGTTTTCATGCTTAATTCCCGCTTATTGTCCAGGTGTTCGAATTTTGAGTTTTTGCTTATAAACTCCGGCACAATCTCCTTCATTTTGTTTACCATCGCCATTTCATCATTTTGCTTATTCAACAAAAGAAGCTCTTTGATGTCCTCCGCAACCTGTTGATAAGGATAATTTATCACCTCTGATATCTTTATCTTCTCGTGATGGGTGGGCTTGGTATTTTCGCCATGATTAAGCAGTTCTTCGTATAATTTTTCGCCTGGTCGCAAGCCTGAGTAAACAATTTTTATATCCCTATCGGGCTGTAAACCTGCAAGTTTTATCATTTTAAGGGCCAGGTCCACAATTTTGACCGGTTCGCCCATATCAAAAATAAATATTTCGCCGCCGCTGCCCATAGTACCGGCCTCTAACACCAGGTGCACAGCTTCGGGGATGGTCATGAAATAACGGGTTATTTCAGGATGGGTTACAGTAATAGGCCCGCCTTTTTGTATTTGTGCCCTAAAACGCGGTATTACCGAGCCGTTTGAGCCTAATACATTACCAAAACGTGTAGTAATAAAGCAGGTACCTTTATTAGCCGGGCTATCTTTAAGGGATTGGATATAAATTTCGGCAATCCGTTTGGTAGTGCCCATTATGTTTGAAGGGTTAACCGCCTTGTCGGTAGATACCATCACAAATTTTCGCACCCCATAAGCAAGCGAAAGGTCGGCAATGTTTTTTGTACCCAGCACATTGGCTCTTACTGCCTCAGACGGATTTTCTTCCATCATCGGCACATGTTTGTACGCGGCGGCGTGATAAACTACTTCGGGATGATAATCAGCGAACAGCTTTTCCATACGGTAGTAGTTCCTGATATCACCAATAAATATTTTCACCGGTACTTTAGCAAACTTTTCTTCTACCTCCAGGCGGATATCGTGTAACGGCGATTCTGCCTGATCACAAAGGATAACCATTGCCGGGCTATACTGTAATACCTGTTGTACAATTTCTGATCCGATAGACCCTGCGGCCCCGGTAATTAACACACGTTTTCCCTGCAAGTCTTCAGATATGCGTGTGGTATCTATCTGGATAGTTTTGCGCTGCAATAAATCCTCAATCTTAAGGTCCTTTATTTGCTGCATATTAAGTTTACCGTAAATCCATTGGTCTGACGGTGGCACGGTAAGCACCTGTATGCCTAAAGCAAGGCAGGCCTCCAGCGCGGTTTTTTTTGATTGCTCATCAAGATGGTGGTTCATGATGATCATTTTATCAATGGCACGCTTCTCTTTCAGCTTGGCAAGTTTGTTGATATCATAAACCCTAACCTGTTGTATTTCTTTATTGATCTTGCTCGAGTCTGTGTCAACAAACCCTGCAATAACAAAGTTTGTTTTGGCACTTGCTTCTAAGGCTTGTTTAACTAAAACCGCGCTGGTATCAGAGCCATAAATAACAACAACGGTTTTTTTGGAACTTGAGTAATTGTTAAGATAATTAAAGGCACTTTTTACAGCGCTGCGTAATAAAATCAGCAACGTGCTAGACACCGAAAAATTTACCAGCAAAACCAGATCGATTGTTGCGGTGTTAATGCCAAAAAAGGGCTTAACCCAAAATGTAATTACTGTAATGTAAACTATACTGCTAATAAATACCGAACCAAATATCCGCAGCACGTCCCTTGTATTTGAATACCTGATAAGGCCGGTATGCACACGCATTAAATACATTACCAAAGCGGCTACTATACAGTAAATACCTGTATATATAAAAAAATATCCTCTTAATATATTTGCGAACTCAAAGCGGTTTACGATAAGATATGATGATGCAAAGGACCATGTAATAATAACAAAGTCTAATATCATTATTATCCATCTGGGCACAACCTTACTGAACAGTAAATACTTTTTCATGAGTTTATATTATAAGTGTCATTGCAGATATCAAAAGTAAAGGTAACATCTTTTATCATTTTACTAAAATTCTCAAGGTTATTAAATAATTAACTTAAGAGAAAGCCAAGATATGCAACTGCGGGGAACTCTATAACCAATTAACGTAAGTTTTGTTTTATATGGTTTAAATATTACCTTTTGTTAAACCCAACCGTGTTATGATATATATTAGTATCAAAGGTAATATTATTAATAAAGATAATAAAATAGATGAATAGGTGCTGTTTTGTATAACTATTAAAATAACTATTAACTGTACAAACGCATATACTGTTGAAACCAGCAAATGGGGTAACTTACACTCGTTGGCAAGTAATTGATACAGGTGTAGCCGGTGTGCTTTAAAAATATTCTGTTTAAGTATTAACCTGTATATTATAGTTAATACCGTGTCAACACCGTAAATGGATAAGAATAATATATAAGTCCAATTACCGGTAAATAACATTATTTTAAATAAAAGCAGGGTAATCCAAAAAGCTATTGTAACACTACCCACGTCGCCCGCAAAACACTTTGCCCGCTTCCGGAAGTTGAAAAATAAAAACACTAAACAGGCAATTATGGGCAGCCATATCATATCCGCATCAATAAAATGCACCGCCCTGATGTTGATATACTGCAAGCCGGATAACACTACCAGGCTATACAACCCAGTAATACCATTGATGCCATCCATAAAGTTGTAGGCATTTATAATACCAATAACAATAATATAAGCGGCAATAACGGCCACGGGGTTTAAATGGTATAAGTTCAGGTACCAAAACATTAAACTCACCGCTATTAATTGAATGATTATTCTGATACGGCTGGACAGCGTATGCATATCATCCAGGAAGCTGATCACTCCAATAACCAATGTACCTAACATGGGTATATAAAATTCGTTAAAATGCCACCCCATTAAAACCAGCGCTGCTATTAAAAATATAATACCGCCGCCACGTATAGTGATAATTGAATGCGAGCTGCGTTCATTTGGATGGTCAATTATATTATAGTGATCTGCGATGCGGAAATACAGCAGCATAGCGCCAAAAAACAATGGAAACAGAATGATGTAAAGCATAACGGTTTATTCAGTACTAAAGCTTTTAATTGTTTGAGTAAGGCCTTCGCGGGCAGAAACGGGCATCAAACTTATATTTAAGGCCTGTTTTACCTTTTGATTGGACACCACAAAGTTTTCAGTAAGTTTTTTAAGCCGCTCGTTGTTAAGGGGCAAATGTAATATATCTGCGATAGAAGCTATTGTCTTGATTACTCCGGGTGCTATCTTCCAAAGGCGTGCTTTGCGGCCACTTACGGTAGCTAAAAGCTTAATTAGTTGGTTAGTAGATAGCGGCTCGTCGTCTGCAAGGTTGTAGATCCCCCCCGGTAAGGCGGGGTTGGCCAATATACTTTCTACTACAAAATTGAGGTTGGCTATTGACAAAAAGGACCTTTTATTATCGAATGCCGCAAGTGGGTACGGTATGCCCTTTTTTACCACCTGGTACAGCAAATTCAGGTTACCCTTGTTTCCCGGCCCGTGTATCATACACGGTCGTAATATAAACACGCGCTTACCGGTTGGCAGCTGCCGGCTCAAAATATAAGCCTCCGCTCGGCATTTAGATTCGCCGTATGGAGTTTTAGGCTGTGGTGTTATATCTTCGGTAAGTACGCCCTCAACACTATCTGTTGCAGCCTTAACACTGCTAAAAAAAATAAAAGTACTTGCTGTGCCCTGCAAAAACGAATCAAACAGCTTACTTGTTAAGCCTGTATTTACTGTGAAGTATTCTTCTGGGTCAGATGTATTCTTAAGATCATGTGCCTTGCCGGCTAAATGAACATAAGCATTAAGATGCATAGTTTTTAAAGCGGCCAGGTTGTCCCATGAGATATCTCCAACTGAATTGCCGGCATGAGCATGTCTTATTAAAGAAATGATGTCATGGCCCTTTTCCTTTAGATGAAGGCTGAGGTTTTGACCAACAAAGCCCGACACCCCTGACATTAAAATACTACTCATTTTAAATATGATAATATTGATTTCGCCATATTGGCATTAATGTTTTCGCGGGTAAAGTTTTTCAAAAAATCGACCCGGAAGTAGTTTTTATATTCGTAAGCATTTAGCTGTTTAACCATTTCTTCGGCATCGCCGGGCAAAAATAAAATGCGATTCGGCACGTTATCGGCTATAAACCGGTTTGCAAAGCCGGCCACCCCGGCCACTATTGGCTTGTCATAAGCCGCCAATTCAAATATTTTCGAAGGGAGCACCTTTTCAAATGCCTTATAATCATTAAGGTGAAGGAAAAGAAAATCTGATTGATCGTAGATATCAAGTAACTCTTTCCGCGATACCGGGTCTCTCAATTCTATATTCTTCAATCCCGCTTCTGTTATAGCATTAACCAATTTTTGCTTTACGCCCCCATCGCCAATCACCAAAAATTTATATTTATCGCCCAGCAATTTCGCTGCCTGGGGTATTATTTTATGAAGGCCCTGCCCCTCGCCCATATTACCGGCATAGGTTATAATGTATTGCTCTTTATTAGGGACAGAGTTACTGGGTTTTAGATGTAAAAACTCCGGATCTATGCCATTTGAGAATGAAGAATACGAGGCTTTATTATACTTTTCGAAATATGATTCAAACCCGCCGGATATGAGGTTTATGTGTGTTGCATAGTTAAATACCTTTTTTTCTATTTGTTTTAGTACGGGCAATACCGCAGTTTTCAGCAATTTGCTCTTTAAAACGTCCTGCATGGTATCGATGAAAATATCGCGGATATCAAGATACAACGGAATGCGTTGCTTGCGGGCGATACTATATCCCAGATATGCAGTAAACAAACGTGAAGAGGAGGCGAAAACCATATCATACTTTTTGCCTTTAATTATCTTATACGTTTCAAAAAAGTACGTTTTGAAAGAATTGATCTGGTCGGTAAAGCCGCTATTGTGCTTGGGTATCAATATGCGGTTAACAGTAATATTCTCATGCTCTTCAAAAGCCGGCGCCTGCGTATTAAAGGTACTATACCGGTTGGGTACGGTGGTAATTACATCAATAATGGCTTTGCCTTTAGCTTGCCTTGCCAGTTCTTTTGCAAGCGGCGAATTACGAAACGACCCGGCACATAAATCAGGTTCGAAATAAAAGCTTAGATATAATATTCTTTTCATTGGTCGTTTAATATAATATCAGTTTGCAACTCATTCTCAAAAGTTGCCGACAGACAAAAAGCCGGCAGATAGCTGTTGTACCCGTTAGCAAGTTGGTATGGCTCCAATATTAAGTTGGTTGCGCCCTTAAAAATCAGGCTTGCATACCCCTCAACTTTGGCCTCATTAGCAGCTGTTATTGCTACTTTACAATTGCTGTGAAAGTGAAAATATGCTTTAGCCCAGATACCTTCTGCAGATTGAACGTCGGTAATGCTGATAATATCCGGGGCAAAATTAAACTTTCTTTGATGATTAGTGCCAAAGCTTTTCTGGTAGCCATTATGACTGGCTGTTAAAACATTTGCCGACTCGTTATCGATAACTACTTTTGCACGGTTGCCTACCCTAAACCCACCCCATACCTCCGATTGGTCTTTTCCCCCAATTTCAACGGTGTTATGAGCCCTTGTGGCACGCTCCAGGCTTCGCCGGCTCCCGATTTGGTAAGTTGAGGTGCCTGTATCAACAATTAACGGCTCGTTATTAATATATAACACAAATGACAGCGCATCAGCATGGCCGTGGCCGGGCTGATAAGACGGCCCGATAGCACCCACATCTATTGCACATTCGTATTTTTGCGAATGAAACTTTCTATACCCCGACCCTTTTAAGATCAGTTGATGGTTTGGTTCAATTTTCTCCTGCTTCGCAAAAGACTGCAGCTGAGGTGTTGTAAACGTGATGCCGGGTGCACTGTCATTAAAATGGGGTATGTCTCCGTTCTTAAAGCTTATCAATTGCAGCCATCCCAGCATATCAGCGGCCTTTTGCTTAATAAAGCTTAAAAAGGCATCATCATCATTAATATTTTTATACCAATCAAAAAGTTCTAATACCCTGAAAAAAATAATCTGATGATACATCGGGCTCAGTTCAAAGTGAGCACCATCATCTAACACCTGTTCGGTGAGTTCCTTGTAAAGTATTGCCTTTGCTGTTTTGCTCCAGACGCCCATATTAAAAAAGTGGCCGCCCATAAATAAAGCAAATGCATCTTCCAGCAGGTGATTACCAAGCAAATGATACTCAAGATTATCATTTAAGTAAGCTAACTGGGCATAAATATCTTGTATTATAGTTGGGTTTTTTATATCCCCTACACTTATAAAACGGATAGTATTCATTACCCTTAATGCCACCGGGTATGGTTCAAGCCGAAGTTTTCCGGTTTCAAGCCATCTGCCAATATCAACCAATAATTCTTGCTTTTGCTCATCTGTGATATCAGGCTGGTGCAGGTAGTTGAAATATTGAAGGTTATAGTTCCACAGCTTTCCGTAGCCCTGGTAGTTCCAATCAATAGCCTTGTTAAAGGAATGTTGCAGATTTAAGAAGTTGAAAGTGTTAGCTGGTTGAACGATGTCTGCTAACTGATAGTTTATGTTAAAATTTAGCGGCTTGTAAACCGGCGCGGCCTTGATTTTATTTTTGAACCAGTACAGGTTGTGGGTCTTTTTTAACCGATAGTATAATTGATATGCAACCTGTTTGAATTTTAAATGTTTAACGGTGCGGGCAAGTAATAAAACCTTATTGATCACAGCCGTATTTATTTTTCTAATGTTAACAAGTTATCTACAATTCGCCCTGCAGTTTTACCATCCCACAACTCTGGTATTCTTCCCTTTTTCCATTCACCTTTAAAAAGTTTTTCAAAGGCCGGCCCAATGGCTTTGGGGTTTGTGCCAAGCAACTCGTTTGTACCTATATTAATAGTTTCAGGTCTTTCCGTATTGTCGCGCAATGTCATACACGGAACGCCCATAATTGTTGTTTCTTCCGTAATCCCTCCCGAGTCGGTAACTACCGCTTTAGAATGTTGCACCAAATAATTAAACTCCAGGTAGCCCAGCGGTTCTATCATATGCAAATTTGGCGCGCTTATCCCCGCGTTATCAAGCATTTTTGCTGTACGTGGATGAACCGGGAACACAAGCGGCAACCCCTGCGATGATTCTACTATGGCGGTCATTAGTTGTTGCAGACCTTCCTCTTCGTCTACATTGGCCGGGCGGTGAAGCGTCATTACAATATACTGTTTAGGCTGTAAGTTAAGTTCGGCCCAAACCTCTGGCTGTTTAAAGTTCGGCATCTGCTTTAACAAGGTATCTATCATGGTGTTGCCCACAAAAAATATACGCTCGTCTGATATTCCTGCTTTTCTTAAATTATCATTGGCAGTAGCCGATGTGGTAAAAAAATAATCGGTAATGGCATCTGTAACCATGCGATTAATCTCCTCGGGCATTGTCCAGTCGCCACTGCGTATCCCCGCTTCAACATGGGCAACTTTAGTGTGTAATTTTTTGGCAACAATAGCACAAGCCATTGTTGAAGTTACATCACCTACAACTAATACTATATCTGCCGGGTTTGCAATTAGCTCTTTTTCGAAACCGACCATAATTGCTGCAGTTTGCTCCGCCTGCGTTCCGCCTCCGGCTGAAAGATTAGCATCAGGTTCAGGTATACCTAACTGTTCAAAAAAATCACCGGACATTTTTTTGTCATAATGCTGCCCGGTGTGTATCAATCGGTATTTGATATTTTTTCCGTTTGATACGGCATCTTCAATAGCACTGATAATTGGCGCTATTTTCATGAAATTAGGGCGGGCACCTGCAATGATAGATATAAGCATAAATGTGATATAATTATAGGTCGGCGTTTAAAGTTACCCAACTGTTTGTTTTTAAACTCTCAATAGCGGCAAAGCTGGCAAGCGTAGTGTTAATTATTTCGTTTATAGGAATAATTGCTTCGCCGCCATGTTTTACACCATTTACTAATAATTCGAATTGTTTTGCGTGGCCCTTATCCTGTCCGGATGATAAGGATGAGAAACCTTTAAAGCCGTAACCGTGTAACTTGCGCCAATTATCCATAACCAGGGTACGTTCCTGGGAGTAAACTTCTAAACGCTCTTTTGCATACGCTTTGCTGCCGTTAGCAAAATAGTTAATAACCGCATTACTGCCATTCTCATATCTTAAAATGATAGATGCATTATCTGTTTGTTCATCAGCGTTTACCCCCATAGCATTCATACACACTTCTTTAACCATTGAGCCGGTTAAATAGGTACACAGGTCTATAAAGTGGCATGCCTCTCCAATAATACGGCCGCCGCCTACCTGCATGTCATGCACCCATGAGTTTTGAGGAATAAAACCCGCGTTCATGGTAGCGATGATATTTACCGGCGTGTTAGCCGACCCCAGCAGTTGTTTCATTTTTACAGCCAGCGGTGCAAAACGCCTGTTAAAACCAACGGTTATGGTTTTGGGGTTTGCGGTGTACGCCTGTAAAATATTTTTTAACTCATCGGTATTTAATGCAAGGGGTTTTTCTACAAATACGTGCTTACCTGCTTCCAATGCTTCAACAACCATTTGTGCATGCAGATTATGCCTTGTCGTAATTAAAACCAGGTCTACGTCCTTATCATCAAGCACGGTTTTATAATCAGTTGTGGAATTGGCTATATTGTATTTTTTTGCAAGCGTTGTGCCCGTCAATCCGCCTGAGCTGGCAATATATTTTATCGAGGCGCTGGCTTTCCTTAATGACGGCAGTATCATGGCGCTTGTAAAATTACCCGCACCAATTACCGCTATTACCCCGGTTTGCCCGCTAAACGTATTATTATTTAACTGTACAACCCTGTTTAAAGGGCCATCATTATCCGCATATTCTAAAATAGAGGCTATAGAGCCAGCGGCCGATATGTTGCCATAAATTTGCTGGTAATCTTCAATAGAAACGCGCTCGGTTATCAGCGGTTTAACTTTCAAGGCGCCGGTGCATAATGCCTGCAATACCGCCTCAAAGTTTCGCTTTTCAGTCCACCTTACAAACGGCAGCGGATAATCATTGCCTTTTTGTTCATAATTATCATCGTAACGGCCCGGCCCGTATGAACAAGATACCTGGAACGACAATTCCTTCTCGTAAAAATCGGCACGATTAATATCTAAACCAATTACGCCAACCAGTACGATGCGGCCGCGCTTGCGCGACATGTGGGCCGCCTGGGCTATTATATCATTACTTTTATTTGAAGCGGTGATGATAACCGCATCTGCACCTACGCTATTGGTAATGTTTTCAACCAGTTTAACCTGATCAATACCTTCCGCCGGGTTGTAAGCCATAATGCCTGCTTCGGCAGCTAAACTTACTTTCTGGCGGTCAAAATCAAAGCCTATTACCTTGCAGCCGTTAGCTACAAGGAGCTGTGCGGTTAATAAACCTATTAAGCCCAACCCCACCACTACCACGGTTTCGCCAAAGGTAGGGTTTATAAGCCTTATGCCTTGCAGCCCAATAGCTCCTATCACGGTAAACGCAGCTTCTTCATCGCTTACATTATCGGGCACGTGGGCAACTAAGTTTTGCGGTACAGATACATACTCGGCATGTGGGCCGTTTGATGCTACCCGGTCACCCGGCTTAAATTCGGTAACACCGCGGCCAACTGCTACCACTTTGCCTACGTTACAATAACCTAATGGCAGTGGCTGGCCAAGTTTATTAAACACAGCATCTATGGTTGGTTTTAAGCCATCAGTTTTAACCTTATCGTAAACCATTTTTACACGTTCAGGCTGTTGCATGGCTTTTTGTAACAGATTAGCTTTACCAAATTCAACCAGCATGCGCTCGGTACCTAATGACACCAACGTTCTTGAAGTTTTGATGAGCACCTGCCCGCCTTTAACAACCGGTGCGGGTACTTCTTCTAAAACTGTATTGCCATCTTTTAGATCTTGTGTTATTTGTTTCATTTAGTCTCTTTCTTTTATAATTTTTGCGGGTACGCCGCCTACATAAACAAACGGGGATACATCTTTAGTAACAACACTGCCGGCTGCAACAACAGCACCTTCACCAATATTTACACCGGGCAGTATTATGCAACCTGCGCCTATCCAAACATCATTGGCTATAGTTACCTGTTTTTTGGTATGCCCTGCAGAAAATATTTGCCCCCTGTTTTTTGGTACAGTGTGGTTAGACGAAAAAATTTGTGTGTTATAGCCTACTAATGTGCGCGCACCAATTTGAACACCGCCCCCAGTTGTTATTAATACACCCCAGGCAAGGTCAACATGATCGCCTAAAATAAGTTTTGAACCCGGGCTTATTTTTATGCCCGGATAATAGGTTATAGAATTGCCTATTTTAGAACCGCACAGCCTTAAAAAGTTGCTTTTAAAAATGTTGAAAATTTTATGACGAGGTAAAATGAATATCCACGATGCAAAAAATTCAAACGTACACACTAAGAAGTTTTTCATTAATTATCGCTCAAATTATTTGAAATACTTTGATCCCGGTACCACTTTTTACCATGCCGGGCAAAGTTACGATATACAAATTCTAAAAACTTAATTTGTTTTATAACTTTTTGCTCCGGCGTGTTATAGGTTTTTATCTGGGTAAGGCCGTTGTCAACAATGGTTTTATAAGTTTCCTTATCTGTTTTTAGCTGCCTGATCTTATCCGCTATTTGCTGTGCATCGTCCCGGTCAACATATATCACGGCGTCTTCGCAAATGCTTCGCGCCCATTCTTCATCAGCTAACAACAACGGTTTTTTATATGTCCAGGCCTCAATGATGTTTGAGCTAAAACACTCCAGTTTGCTTAACAGCATGGAGGCGGAGGAAACCGCGTAAAGATATTTTACCTCATCAACCTTTACACGGCCCAAAAGGTAAATGTTCGTTTCAACTCCAAACTCCCTTGCTTTTGCCATTAACGTATGAGAGTACGGATGATCGGCATCAACGCTTATCAGGTAGTTTACATCTGTAACTCCTTCATCCTTCAATTCTTTCAGGATGTACGGTACAAGGTCAATATTTTTATTTTTATGCCAGGCGGTTAACATCACAATGTTAAAATTGTCTGCCGGGATACCTTGGAACTTTTCGGGGATATTTTTTTTATCGATCTCTCCGCTGTTGAACTGACTTACCGAGGGTTTTATAAAAAAGGTGTTGTTACTGTTGTACCCGAAGTTCTTTATAGCTCTTGACCGCATTCCTTTATTTTCAAAGATCAGCGCATCTGCCTTTAGTGTGGTGGCCAACCTATACCTATCTTTTACTTTAGCAATAATGCGTTTTTTAAGCGGCCAGTTGCCCCAAAAATCAATTTCGGGATAGTAGAGGTTAGAGTATGCACTGCGTACAACTGTTGGGATGGTATCTTGCGGTATGCCTGGACCATAGCTGTACATTATGTCTATTTTATTTTTTCGGATGATGTCGCCGATCTTAAATTTTTCGAACCACATTCGCTTTAAGGGCGAATTATCAACCTCTATAGTATTTTTATAATTACGCCTGCGTAAAATGTTAGATAGTTCGTCGCCCTTGGCTACCATTATCCACCAGTTATGGCCGTACCCGTTATGATCTATCACGGTATCGATAAAGTTGGCTGCCACTTGTAAGCCGCCTCCAAATGTTACGGGAATAAGGTTTAGTAATATGTTCATTAAGTTATTTATTTATTACCATAAACTACCGAATTGTAAAGTGTTGTGTACTTTGCGGATACCTCGGTTATAGCGTATGCTGCAAAACAGTCCTGTATTTCTTTAACGTAATTAAAGCGCTCGGCATCACTAAGCGATAGGGCTTTTGTTATTGCTTGCGCCATTTGTGTATTATCAGCAAGTGGCAGCAAAAAAGGGTAATCCGGCGGCAGTAATTCAATATGTGCAGGTATATCAGATGCAATTATCAATAACCCTGACAGACCTGCCTCTATAAGCGTGTTAGGCATTCCCTCGTTAGTACTAAAACTGCAGTAAACATTGCTCTTTTTGTAATATTTAAGCAATTCGTACTTATCGTTAATGAAACCGGTGAAGCTTATTTTATAATTGCAAAGTACCGCTTTTTGCTGCAAAGCTTCAGCTAACGGACCCTTGCCAATTATGGTTAAATGAAGGCCTTCTTTAATGTCCGGAGGTAAGCTTTCAAATACGTCCATCAACTGGGTAAGGTTCTTCGAAACTTCCAGGCGCCCCACGCAAACTATTTCATGCTTATGGTACTTTCTTTCAGCACTTTCATCCCCTTTAAAAAAATCAATTTCGTATCCGTTTCGGATCAATTGTAACTGAAGCCCGGTTTCTTCCCAATATCGCAGGCCTCTTTCAGAGTTTCCCACAATTACTGCCCCCCGCCATACAGCGATCTTTTTTCTTAACTTTAATTTGGTGTTTTGTTTCCTGCTAAGCTTATCACTTGGCTCGCGTATTATCCATTTAAATTTAAGCACCGTTGATAACAACCCTACGATAATATCAACCTGCGTTATCCAGGTCTGCACAATATCTGGCGACAGCCTTTTTAAATGGTTGTATAAAGCCCAGAATATTCCGGGCGAATAATTATTGGTTACATTAAGGCAAATTGAATTTACATTCGAATTCAATAAATGGTGTGCATTGGGGTTAGCGTGCAGGTAAATTACCCAAACATCACCACCTTGACCTGCCATGGTGTTCGCTAATAACCTAAGCTGGTTTTCGGCCCCGCCTCCTTCTATAGAGGGTATAATGTGTACTATTCTCATTTTTCAAAAAAACCAATAGCATACTTATATTAGCAAGTACTATTGCTGAGTGTTTTAACGACTGTAATTGTTAGTCGTCTAATAAAGCCTTTCTACTTGGCCTTGAAGGGGGTTTTATTGTAACGTTATTAATTGTGTTTAGTACTCTGTTAATTCTTGCCTGTGCCGCGGTATCGCCGCTTGCCGCAGCAATGCCCTTTCTTAAAATATCCGAATATATCCCTGTTTTTAACGGGTTAAGATATGCAGCCTGATCATCAACCCGCGAATAGGTTAAAATACGCGCGCTGTTTTGCAGGGGCCTGTTACCAGTTTTAGCGTAAGTGGCCAATGTATTTAAATACTGTTTTACAAAAGGGGCACCGTTATGATAATAGGCCTTTAAAAACTCGTCGGTAATTGCTTCAGCATCTGCCGACGGGTTCCACATAAGTTTTGCCAGCAGGTACGATCTTAACTCCTCCAACTCAAGCCCCATTTTTGCATCGGCCTCAAGGTAAACCATATCAATATTTTTTGCCGCGATAGCTTGCAAATTTGGCTTCAATACCGGGAAGTTTGGAAACGGGCAATCGCACTTATAATATATCATATAATCGCGAAAGATAATGTTGTTGGTAAATTTAAGCCAACCGTTCAGATCACCCATTAGCTCGGGGTTGCTGGTAATGGGTTTCAGTTTATCGTCATTTGAAGCACAGAAATGTATATTAACATTTTTTGCAGGGATAACCGATATTGGTGGTGTCCTGGTTTTTTGGTAAGCCAGTGTTGATATTACCTTGTTTGGAAATTTCGCCGCTATCTTATTTATAAAATTTACGAGCAAATCGCTCTGATTATGATTTTGCGCGCGATAACTTGTGCATAATTCGCAATTGCAATTATCGGGGTTGCCATCCATAGCGCTTACGCTCCAGTACTTTGCATCCGGATTTTTTGCCATCATCACCCGTAAGGTATCAACAATAACATCAACAACCCCGTCTCTTGATAAACAAAGCTGATTTTTGTTGCGCTTGTTATTGATAAGGCCGTAATATTCAGGATGAACCTTGAAATATTTTTTTGGTGGCACAAGTATGGTAAAGGTATGCGCCCACAATCCCCATTTATATCTTTTCTGCCTATGCTCATTTGGCAAATTGCTTATTTTGTTCCAGGCAATGTAATCAGCCTGTAACGCTTCGCCATAATTGCATGACCTGTATGAAATAACGGGCACCTCCGAGAGGTTTACAACTCCAATACTCACATTGGCTTGTTTTGGTATTACAATAAGATCATGTGCATAATAACGGCAATTTAAATAGGTTTCAAAAAAACTATATACCGCATTTAAAACCCCTCTCTCGTTACCGCCATTAATAAACAGCAGGCTCTTGGATGATTTTAAGTAAGTGCCGTCGCCCTGTAAACTTGCCGCATTAAACTGCGGGAAATATTTACCGGTAATTACATTATCACCTACTACAATTTGGTTATTGCCCGAAAATTTTGTGGTTACAGGTAAATTAGCGCCGCTTATTTTAAAAAAATATTTTGCGAACTCATTTGCAGCATTATTTACTGTAGGGCTGGCGTTTGCGGGTATATAAATACTATAAGATGATCTCCCATCTTTTGCCAGATCAAGAGCTGACGCCGGCATTAAACATATCCATAAAAATAGGCTTAAAAACACCAAGACTCCCTTATATATCATTTTCATACCAATATGTTTAAGTGTTATAGCTAATTGCTTATTAAACCAGCTTAGCTACGAGCCAAATATTCTTTCATTTCAAAATAATCCTCAAGCGCTTCTATACGGGTTTTAAACTCTACTCCGCGGTCTAAATCAGCATCAGAGAGAAAACTATTCAGAGCGGTCTCTTTGTACTTATTAAAATCTCCGATAATTTTAGCCGGATTACCGGCAACAATAACATTTGCAGGTACCGATTTAGTAACCACGGCCCCGGCGCCAATTACAACGTTATCCTGAATATTTACCCCCGGCATTATAATTGCCCCAACACCAATAAATACGTTATTACCAATAGTTACCCGGGCATACTTATACCGGCGCCCTTTATTATCCCTGATAAGCCAAGTGCTGCCATCGTGGGTTAAAAGTATAACGCCCTCTGTTATAGTAACATTGTTGCCAATACTTATTAAAAATGGCTCGGTCCCTAAATTAATGTTTGATATGCGGCAATTACTGCCCACTTTGGCCCCTAAATAACGTGCTCTGCTTACACCACCTTTAGTGTAGTATAAGTATTTGGCAACTAAGTTTTTTAGACGTGGATGCATATAATTTATTTTACATTTATAATTGCTCTTACCTCCTCAGGTGGTAATCCGTTAGCAATACGTTTACCCATCGCAATGCCGATGCCCAGCATTATTACAATAGTTTTATTCTCCATCATCGTGTTATTAAACAAGCTGCACACTAACAGGTAAACAACAAAAAAACCGAGATAATCAAAATTGTAATAATTACTTAAAAGCTTTCTTTCAAAACTTTTCCATAATAACCTGTTGAAAGCCAAAAAGATCAATATATATACAATGCCGTATCTAAATGTATATTCTATATAGGAATTGTGACTATTTGAGGTAAACTGGCCGCTCTTTTTAAGATCGGTGGTATACAACGGCCCGTATCCAAATAAAGGGCTTTCCACTATTTTCCCGAGATACAATTTTTGCGCTTCAAGCCTTTCGTTGACGCTATTATCAGACGATAAATCATCTGCCGAGGTTAAACTAACCACCCTGTTGCCTAAAACCTTATAACCTTGGTCAGAAAGGTATATGGAAATATAAAATAACGACGCGAAAGCTGTTATCATGATTAATGGCATACCTATTACAACCAGTTCGGCGGATGCATTTTTAGCAAGACGATATTTTTTGGATAAGGTTTTATATACCAGCTTTGATATGAAAAACGAAGCCGGAACTAAAAAAAGCAACACCGAACGCGAGCCGGTAAGGAAAACTAAACCAACTATGATAACGGTGATTAAAAGTACGGTGAGTATCTTTTTATTTTGCTTCGACACAAAAAGGAAAAAAAACACCGGCACCATACTGAACGCGGCGTAAGTAGACTTTAAATAAAAACCGGCTGCCCTTTCTATTTTTGAAAGCGAATCGGAATCGGCGTCGCCATCGGCATCGTTCAAAAGCAGCCGCAGTTTGTAAAAAAGATTGGGGTTAATATAGTTATAAACTAACCCGGCTATAATGATGATAACAGAAGGATATATAATAAACCTGTTAAGGTGCTTAAAATCGTATTTGAGCCCTATGATATACGCCGCAAAAAATAGTAAAAGATATAGCAGCGAGTTGCCTAATGGCCTTACAACCTTGGCAAGCGATAAAAAGCCGAGTGAAAAATATATCGGTATAGTTATCAGCATGAATACGAATATCAGCAGCGCATAAAGAAAAACCTTCTTGGTTTTAATAAGCCTCGCGAGTATATGATAATGCAGTATGGCATACACTGATAACAAAGCTACAGCCAGTACTGCAAAAATATCAAGGGAGATGTGCAGAAAAAGGGCGAACCGAAAAAGCTCTGTTAAATACAGGACTATGAGCATCATAATCATAAAATCCAGTAGTTTATATTTCTTAAGCTTTATCATGCTTTTATTTTAAAAAGAATCTGAATAATATAGCCATATGCCTAAGATAATCCATAACCGGGTCTTTATAGAATTCAGCAGATTGGTATATTTTTAAATAAGTATCCTTTTTTGTTTCGATACTAAATTTGTCTGTATAGGTTTTGTTTACAAACTCGATGTTACTTTTACGCAGGTCGTCGCTTTGTAAGATATTCTTTATCGCCAGCAAATTCTCATTCTGATCATATCCCTCTATCCTGTTCCTTTCAGAAAAATTATAATATACAAGGTCATCAAAATTATTCTCTGTAATAAGCACCGGGTAATCTGAATCCTTCAAGGGAGTAAACAACATTTTCCCTTTTGATGCCGCTTCCATCACACCTCTGCCAGTTCCAATTATACCATCTGCAATATTAAGCAATTGGCTGGCATCTGATGTAAATTCGGGCTCGGTTACAAACTTAACCGGTAAACCCGCCGCATGTTCCTTCAGTTCATTTAAAATGTTGTCGTCTTCTACCTTGCCTAAAATAATAAGCTGTATATCAACATTTTGTTTAACTAACCAACCAATAAGGTTAATTGCTTGCAATAAGCTTTTTTTATAGTAACTGCCTATTCTTGATATGCGCAATAAGGTGGTTTTACTTGTTACTAAAGGCCTCAGCTTTTCTATACGATCGTTATCGTCTTTTATTTTATAAACCCTGTTTGGAATTAAAAAAATGTTGCTGTTTTTAAACTTTTCGTTTTTTGAAAAATAATTAAGGTCCTCGTTACTGTAGATAATAAGGTTTTTTTGATATGGGTAAAATTTATTCGGTGAAGCGCCGCCGCATTTTGTGTTTATTTTAGGAATCTTAAGCCAACTACTTGCCGACCGGGCAAAAAAATCGGCTTTTGCGTCGAAGCTATGGATAACAGCGGGCTTATATTTCTTTAATATTTTAACAAGGCCCTTTATACCAGCAATGATATTAAAGGTTGAAGACACCCGCTCATATGGGATACCCGATTTTTCAATAGTTGGGCATGGGTTGTCACCAATAATTACAATCAACACGTCTGCGTCTTCACTTATAGCCTGAGCGGTTGCCTTAAGGCTATGATAATGCCCCCCCAACCCGGTGTTCATCCTCATACAGGTAATAACATAGCAAATCTTCATCTTAATATTTTTATGCGATGTTAAATTATCCGTTGTTCAACTTCCAGCATTACATCATAGGCAGCGTAAACCTTATCCTGAATGTCCTTAATTAAATTTAATATATCAGCGCCTGTTGCCTTATTGTAATTAACAATAAAGCCGGCATGCTTTTCAGAAACCTGGGCACCCCCAACACTGTAACCCTTTAAGCCCAGTTCCTCTATCATCGGCCCAACAAACTTACCCTTGGGGCGTTTAAAAACGCTGCCGGCATTGGGGTATTCTTTGGGTTGCTTTGAATGCCTCGTCGCTTTGGTTTGTTCCATTTTTTGTTTAATGGATTCCTTATCTTTTCTAAATAATTCGAGCGTGGCCTCAGTTATCAGCAGGTGTGGATTTCTTTGAAAGAAGCTGTCGCGGTAACTAAAGCCAATCTCGCTGTTGTACATTTCATGAAAAGTGAGGCTAATTGGGTCAAAGTATTTCACTTTTACAAGCACGTTCTTGATCTCGTCTGTTCCCGAACCAGCATTCATAACAATAGCACCACCTAACGACCCCGGAATGTCATAAAAAACCTCCATACCCGAAAGACCATGCTCATAAGCCAGTTGACTTATCGCCAGCATGCTTATACCTGCCTGCAGGGTAAGTGTAACATCGTTAACAACTGCTTTAGATAAATTATCAGAGAATATAACAAAAGATTCCTGATAGTGGGGTTTTGATAATATGATGTTATACCCACCGCCAATAACAATCTTTTTTTCGATGTTGGTTTCCGAAAACAAGCTGTACAGATCTTCATCCGTTTCCGGAAAATAGGCTTTTGCACAAGTTGCCGCTATTCTATAAGAATTATATGGTGTAAGATCAAAGTTTTCTTTAACTATCATGCTTAACAGTTTTGCCGGTAAATTTCAATATATAAGAGCGTGCAAACTCTTTGTCTTCACTTGTAAATTTAAGGATATCTTTTATAGGCATTTTAACCTCTTTTGAGTAAACATATAAAAACATCAATGATGCGAAGGTGTAACTAACTAATGAAGCTGCAGCAGATCCGTTGGCGCCATGGCCCGGCACCCATAAAATATTGAGTATAATATTTATGATCACTGCAGGCACCATGGCCTTCATAGAGAGCCAGGGCTTTCCCTTACCCGCAATATCCATATTAAGCACTTTAAAAACGGTTAACAGTAGCACACCCGGTAACAGTATGTTTAAAACGCTGACGCTGCCAGCAAATTTGGCCCCAAACAGCACCTTTATAATTAGTGGTGATAACAGGAACATTAATATGGAGGCAAAAATTATAATTACACTCGAAAATCTTAGGAGACGGCATACTTTACGCGATATTTCCTGGGGATCTTTAGCACCAACGCTCCTCGAAAAAACGATAGTACTTACCAGGGTCGGCACTTCCCATAAATACTGAACTATATTCACGCTCTTTGAATAAATCCCAAGTTCGGAGATGGTTGAGTATTTATTAAGCAGGATAATATCAACCTTGTAGTTTAAGGCCGTCACCAGCAGCGAGATAGCGTACACAATGCCAAGGCTTAACATGCCCTTAATTATTACTCCGTTAAATACGGGTTTTATTACGGCTACCTTCCTTATTTTATTGGCGATAAAAAATGGCAGAATTGCGGCCCCTATGAACGTACCCAACATAGATCCGGCAACACCTAACGGAACAATGGCAACCAATATAAAAGTAAATGCAAAATTGAGTACGGCCGGTATCCAGTTAATTTTATTGAACTCTTTTATATCCTGCTTACCCAAAAATATACCCGAGCTATAAGTGCTGTAAAGTGAAAAAGGGATAGCGATAACGGCCAGGAGGATAAGTGTTTCTGAATAAATACCTTTAGTAAAAAACTTGATAAGCAAGTAGGAGCTTGCTACGCAAAAAACGCTGGTTACCAACCATATTGCCAGCACCGCGCCATATATATCTTGTAGCTCGTATTTTTGCTGACCAACAAAGTAAGCGGCAGCCTGCCTTATACCTAATGAACCAACCGTCATGAAAAGCGAAGGGTAAACCATTAAAGCGGCAATTACACCATTACCTTCGGGGCCGAGATATCGCGCGGTAACTACCGCGCCGCCTATACCGGCAGCTATAACTGCCACCCTGCTTACAAAAACGCTATATAATTCTTTTAAAAAAGAAGCTTTCATGAACCTAATACTTTAGCAGGTATACCCACTGCTGTTTTGTTGGCCGGTACATCCGTATTTACAACCGCATTAGCTCCTATTGCGGCGCCGTCGCCTATTGTAATGCCCCCAAATAACTTGGCGCCCGCAAAAATCTTAACATTGTTGCCTATTTGCGGGTATATCAAAGCCTGTTCTTTTTTACCGTGGCTGCCTAATGTTACATTTTGCCAGATACGCACATTATCGCCTATCACTACATTCTCGCCTATGATAACACCTATTGGATGCGCAAACCTAAAATTAGAACCTATTGAGGCGCGGAAAGAGATGTAACAGTTTCTTTTTGTTACCTGGCGATACTCGTACCGCTGTAAGATAAAGTTGCTGATAAAGTTGCGTCTTTGGCGTAAATATCGCCCTATGCGATAATTAAGGAGCAATCTGAACGACGCGTTAAACAGGTAAACGTTTACTTTCTTTTTGAAGGTTACGCCGCCATGATTATAAATATCACTTTTTATATGTGCTATTGTAGCTTTAAGCGTTACCATTATAATCAGTTAATTTACTTCTTCTATAATTCCTCCCAGGTTGGTTACCTTTTCAATAATGTTTTCATAACCACGGGTTATTTGCCACGCATCGCTAATTTGGGTGTCGCCCTCCGCCGTTAAGCCGGCAATTAACAATGCAATACCTGCCCTTAAGTCAACAGCCCGTACTTCGGCACCCGTTAATTTGTTACCTCCGTTAATTAATAATATGTCGCCGTTCTCTTCATAGCTCATTCCCATTTTATGCAGTTCTTCGGCATAACCGTAACGGCCGGGGAACCTTAGATCTATAATTTTTGACACTCCCTGAGACATGGCACCAAATACCGCGAATAAAGGCTGCATATCCGAGTTTATGCCGGGATATGGGCCTGTGCTGATCTCTATAGGATAAGGGGTCCCGCCCCTTACAATCAACGAATTTTGACCGGTAAAAAATTTCGCACCGCTTTCGCGCAAGAATATCAGGGGAACTTCCAGGTGCTCAAACGGAAAATTCATTATTTCCAAATCGCCGTTGGTAACTACAGAAGCAACCAACCAGGTAAGCGCTTCCATATTATCCGGAATCACCTGGTGTTCGCAGCCTTTTAACTCGGCCACACCATTTACCACAATTTTTTGCTGCCCGTGTACGGTGATATCCGCCCCCATTTTTGAAAGCATATCAATAAGATCAATTATTTCCGGTCTGATATGGGGATTCCAGATAGTAGTGGTGCCTTCTGCCAAAGTGCCGCAAAGTATCGCGTTCTCGGTCGCGCCTGTAGAGCGCATAGGCAAATTGATATCAGTACCTTTTAAACGGCCTTCAGACGCTACGCACAGGTAGTTTTCCTCTTCCCATACACGTGCGCCAAGGCTTTCAAATATCATTACGTGAATATCGTATTTTCTTTCTCCTAATTTACAGCCGCCCGGCAAAGGTACACGACCTTTTCCGTGGCGCGTAAGCAAGCAACCCAGCATTAACAAGGTGTTACGGATAGATCGCTCTTCCCATTTTAATTCGTCAACAGCTTTAAGCTCCTTTATAGTAACATTACTGCCGGATATAACTATTTCTTTCCCTAAGTGCTTAAGCATTTCCAGGTGGACATCAACATCAAGCAGCCCCACGGGGAAATTAGGCAAGAAGATGTCTTTAGCAGACAATATACTTGCACTTAACAATTTAAGTGCACTGTTCTTTGCACCGCTAACAGTAACTTTTCCACGCAGGGTGGATTTTCTTACTTTAATATATTTCATGGTTTTATCAATGTTAGTACCAGCCTTGCTAATAGTTACTGTTTGTTGCTTTTATACCAGTTATAAGCTATGTTCAATCCCTCAAAAACGGAAAACAAAGGCTTGTATCCTATTAAATGGCCCGCCTTGCTAATGTTAGCCAGGCTATGCTTTACATCACCCTTACGCTCGGGTTTATAAGTCGGTTCAATATCCAGATCTGCAATCTTGCTTATTTCGGCCCATAACTCATTTAGGGTTATCTTTTGCCCAAAAGCTATATTTATCACTTCGTGCTTTTCAATGCCGGGTTGTGTTAATGCTTTTATATTGGCTTGCACCGCATTTTCTACAAACGTAAAGTCGCGGCTGGTTTCGCCATCGCCGTTAATTACCGGCCCTTCGCCTTTTAAAGCAGCGTCTATAAACAATGGTATAACAGCCGCGTATGCGCCTTTAGGATTTTGCCTCGGCCCAAAAACGTTAAAGTACCTCAATCCTACGGCATGAAAATCATAAACCTTTGAATATACGGCAGCGTATAACTCGTTAACATATTTTGTTACCGCGTAAGGCGATAACGGGTTACCAATCTGGTCTTCTACTTTAGGCAAACCCGGGTGATCGCCATACGTGCTTGAACTTGCGGCGTACACCATCCGCTTAACTCCGGCATCACGCGCGGCTGTAAGCATATTCAAAAAACCGGTGATGTTTACGTTATTGGTGGTTATCGGGTCGTTTATTGAACGGGGAACCGAACCTAACGCCGCCTGATGTGAGACATATTGTATACCAGCTAACGCTTTCTGGCAATCAGCAAACTCCCTGATATCGCCTTCCATTAGCTCGAAAGCCGGATTTGACAGGAAAGGCTCCAGGTTTTCTCTTAAACCAGTAGAAAAGTTATCTAATACACGTACTTTCTTTGCGCCGTATTTTAAAAGGTATTCTACCAGGTTGGAGCCGATAAAACCAGCCCCTCCCGTTATTAAAAATGATGATTCGCTTAAATTATCTTGATGATATGGCTGTGTGTACATATGGATGGGTATCTTAATCAGTATCGCTAAACCGACAATTAAAGGCGGCCGTCAATCAATTCCTGCGGCAAAATGCACTTCACATCAAAAACAACGCCCGGGTTTGCTTTCAGCGAGTTTATCTCGAGTTTGGCAAACTCATCATGTGCAACGGCTAAAATTATCGCCTCAAACTTGCCCTCAGGCAATTCATTCACGATTTCCAAACCATATTCGTGCATAACCTCTGCGGGGCTCGCCCACGGGTCGTAAACAACCGGTACAACATGGTATGATTTTAATTCTTTAATTATATCTATAACGCGGGTGTTTCGTACATCCGGGCAATTTTCTTTAAAAGTAAATCCTAAAACAAGACATTTAGATTGTATAACAGGCACCTCTTTCTTCACCATACGTTTAACAACCTCTTCAGCCACGTAAGCGCCCATGCTATCATTAAGCCTGCGGCCAGCCAGAATAATCTCAGGGTGATAGCCTAACTCCTGCGCTTTTTGTGCCAGATAGTAAGGATCAACCCCAATGCAATGCCCACCTACCAAACCGGGTTTAAATTTCAGGAAGTTCCACTTGGTTCCGGCGGCTTCCAATACATCGTTGGTATCTATACCTAAACGGCTAAATATTTTCGAAAGCTCGTTAACAAACGCAATGTTTATATCCCGTTGTGAATTCTCAATAACTTTAGATGCTTCGGCAACTTTAATGCACGATGCCTTATGTGTTCCCGCTACAATAATGCTGCGGTACAGGTCATCAACGTAGTCTGCAACTTCAGGGGTTGAACCTGACGTTACCTTCAAAATTTTGGTTACTGTGTGCTCTTTATCGCCAGGGTTTATTCTCTCTGGCGAGTAACCTGCAAAAAAGTCGGTATTAAATACAAGGCCCGATACTCTTTCTAAAACAGGTACGCATTCATCTTCTGTTACGCCAGGGTAAACAGTTGATTCATAAATAACCACATCATTTGGTTTAAGCACTTTACCAACTGTTTCGCTGGCCTTATATAGTGGGGTAAGGTCGGGGTGGTTATGTTTATCAGTTGGTGTTGGCACCGTAACAATGTAAACATTACAGTCTTGCAGATATGCAAGGTCATTTGTGCAAAATAAACCTGTAGTACCCGCTGACATATTACCATCGGTGTTGATAACCGATTTTAGTTTATCATCGTCTATCTCAAGGGTACGATCATGGCCGGCCATTAACTCATTAATCCTTTTGGTGTTAATATCAAACCCTATTACAGGATATTTCCTTGCGAATTCTGCTGCTAATGGCAAACCCACATAGCCTAACCCAATGATGGCAATTTTAGCCTCCTCAAGATTTTTAAGTGTTGCAGCCATTTGAGGTGTATTAGATGACATAGTTGATGTGATTGTTATGTTGTATGAGAATTTGAGAATTAATTATCTTGTTACCGCCCAAAATTATAGTTGTATTGTTACCTAAAGAAGTTCTTAAGTTTACTTTTTTTTGAAGGCTTGTCCTCCTGGTAATAACCGCCGCCGTAGCTGTAGCCATACCCGTAACCGTAGCCATAACCAGATGAGGTATAATCTATGGAGTTAAAAATGATATTTATCTGTGGCAGTTTGCCGGTTTTGCTTAACTGATCTATCATTCCGATCTGGCTCTTAAACGTATAGTTATGACGGATGATAAACATGGTGGCGTTTGCATATTCGCCTAAAATTTGCGCATCTGTTACCAAGCCTACAGGCGGCGCATCAATTATTACATAATCAAAATCGGCCTTCAGCTCTTCAATAAGTGTTTGAATGCGGCCATTTGTTAACAGCTCGGCAGGGTTTGGCGGGATGGGCCCGCTGGTGATAATGTAATAGTTTTCCTGGCCCGGGATATTCGAAATAATTTCTTTATATGAAAAAGTGCTGATCAGGTAATTTGAAAGGCCTTTAGAATTATCAATTTCCAATACGGCGTTTAGCTTTGGCTTACGAAGATCGAGTTCAAGAATAACAACCCGTTTACCCGACATTGCCAAACTGGCACCAAGGTTTAACGAAATAAACGACTTACCCTCGCCACTGATGCTTGAAGTAAATAACAGCACTTTGTGATCTACGCCCGAACTTATGAATTGTAAGTTTGTACGAAGCGCACGTATTTGCTCAGCCACCATTGAACGGGGCTTATCAACAACTATAAGCGGGGTTGATTGCTCGCTGTGGCCAATTTCGGCCACAACGGGTACTCTGGTCATCTTTTCGATATCCGCCTTTTTGCTAACCTTGTTGTTCAATACCTCTTTAAGGTAAATGTAACCCGCGGGTACAATCAAACCCAAAAAGAAAAATATGAGCATGATTAAAGGTTTCACCGGCTTTACCGGGGCCTGACTGCTGCGCGCTTCATCGATGGTGCGGCTATCAGCCATGGTAGAGGCCAGGGCCATTTCTTGCTCCTCACGTTTCTGAAGCAGAAAAGTAAATAAATTGTTTTTTATTTCCTGTTGACGCATTACATCAATCAAGCCTCTTTCTTTACCCGGCACCTGTGTAATAACCGATTCGAATTTTGAGTTTTTTTCCTGAAGCTGTTGTTTTGTAATAAGCAGGCCCGCCTTAAGGTTTTTCACAGACTGGTCGATACCAGCTTTGATAGATCGTATTTGATCGTTTAGCGAGGTAACAATAGGGTTAGTTTCAGGAATGGTTTGCAACAGGCTCTGTTTCTTTAATTGCGATTCGCTCAACTGTGAAACTAAACCAAGTAAAGTAGGGTCTTCAATACCCAGCATTGATGGCAATACACCCGAAAGATCTTTTGAGCTGTTTATATAATTCTGTAGATTATTCAGAACACTTAACTGTATATTAACTTTACTAAGTTCTGCATCGTTTTGCTGCGTGCTTTGTATAAACACCTGCGATTGCGCGCTTATATCTGTAATCCGGTTTTGAGATTTGTAATTCTCAACATTTTTTTCTGCCGTTCCCAGTTCCTGAGAGAGATTTCTTAAACGATCTGTAATAAAATTTAAAGTACTCGAGGTAACCTTATTTTTATCCTGAATTGCCGCATTGTTATACTCAAAAATCAGGCGGTTAAGAATGTCTTTCCCCCTTTTTGGTACAGCGTCCTGCAGCGTTATAATTAATACCGTACCTTCTTTACTTACCGGATTTATTGACAACTGATTGCGATAGCGTTGAACAACCGCATCAATTTTTTGGAATACTATATATATCTTTTTGTGTAAAAATTCGGGGCTTATTCCTTTTGAAGTAATGATAATCTGACCGAACTCGCACTGAACTGGCTTGTTATAAGGATACGTTTTTCCACCAGTCTCGAAACCGTTTTCATTTAGCACAACCGGATACCCGTCTTTATAAGATAGCTCGTTAGGATTTATCAGCTGAGCCTGAAAAGGAAGGCTATTTGAATATAATGAACTTTTCCTTACCCCTTCGCTTTCAAAATAAGATACATCTAATTTCAAAGCCCTAACTACTTTCTCCATTAAGGTAGCTGATTTGAGTATCTGTACCTCATTATCAATTATCTTGTCTGACGAAAACAGATCCAACCCTTTTAAAATATCATCTTGTGGCCCGTTAGAACTTTTATCCTTTATTAATAAATCTGTTTCTATTTGATATTGAGGGGTCTGAAACTTGATGTATACGTATCCAAGCACCAGGAAAAACACCAGGGAAAATAGAATTAATTTAGAGTAATGAAGGTACTTGAAAATAATTTCTCTAAGGTTAAGCTCACCTATATTATCATTATCAAAATTAGTATCCGTATTTGCATTCATAAGTTAAAATCGGGTTGTAATTGGTGTAGTTATTTAAACCTGTAAATAAGCAGACCAATAACTGTTAAAGCACTGAGAATTATAGGTACGATTCGATAAGCCTGATCGCTCTGCGCAGCTTTACCTTTACCCTGTTCTACATAAATTAAATCGCCTGAGTGTAAATAATAATATGGAGATGTAAATACTTCTCTTGTGGTGAGATTAACCCTGCCAAATTCTTTTTTTCCGCCGTTATCCCTAACAATAAGTATATTATCACGCTTGCCATAAATGGTAAGGTCGCCCGCCATGGTTAGTGCCTCGGGCAATGTCACCTTCTCGTTCGGAATAACATAAACCGAAGGATGTGCTACCTCGCCCATTACTGATATTTTATAATTTAAAAACCTAACATTTACGGTAGGTTCCTTTAGGTATTGTTTAAGTTTTTCCCTGATTATATCCCGGGCTTGCGCTGTTGTCAGTCCGCCCACTTTAATTGTGCTTATTAATGGCATCTCTATCTCGCCATTTGCATCAACTAAATATCCGTTAGAAGCTGTTTGAGAAAGTGGCGCCGCACCGTTTTGTGCACTGGGTGTAGTAATATCTGTGGCTGAAGTTGCAGGAGCGTAGGGGTTAAAGAAACTACTTGCCGCAGGATTTAAAGAGTTAACAGGTATCGATAAAATATCTCCCGGCTGTATTTTAGGAACATATGTATCTGCAACATTGATAGTATCAGATTGATTTAGATCTTTTTGAAAATAAACAATTTCCTTTTGCCCTATACACGAAGAGAACGCTATTGCAGCTATTGAAAATAAAAAAATATTACGGTAGATATTTTTTTTCATATGTTATTCGATAAATAGTGGGCGCAAAAATAGACTATTTTATTTAATAAACTAATGTATATTAACAGTTTTGCTATTAACGACTTTTTTGATATTAAAATAATGCATATGTATTACGCATTTATTGCATAAACCGTAAGCAAACCCCCTTTACGTTAAAAATATGCAAATACCATAACAATGCCACGTTTTAACGCTTTTACAAGATAATTGTTTTTACTTATTTAAAAAAATCATCTTTAAGGTCGTCAATTTCTCTGCGGTCGCGTTTGGTGGGGCGGCCGGCCCCCCGGTCGCGCGTTAAAACAGGGGCATGAAACATAGATTTAAATTTCATCGTCTCCTCTTCAGGGGTTATGTCTTCATAATACATCACGGCGGTTTTGGCGTCAGTGCGGCTTTCCAATAGGCCGGTTACCTTTAATACCCGCTTCTCTGGCCCTTTTGATATGGTATATACCTCGCCTATTTTTACCTCGTGCGATGGCTTAATATTATTACCATCCAGTTTAACACGTCCCGCCTTGCAGGCATCAGATGCCAGTGTACGGGTTTTAAACGCGCGGATAGACCATAAATACTTATCGATCCTTAATTTTTCCTTCTCAGCCATTACACTTTTTCATTAGGTTACGTGTTTATTGGTTTCATGGGTTAAATGGTATTTTATATATATACTTATTAACGCAGCACTATGGACCATCCAGCCAATAAACTAATCATTACTATAAAACAAATCTGCTTAAAATTGCTTTAATTTGACAAAATTTATATCTGTAATGATCGACCTTAAAAAAATGATTGAGGATGCCTGGGATAACCGCACCCTTTTAAGTGAAAACGACTACATTAACGCCATAAACACCGTTATTGAGCGCTTAGACCAAGGCGAAATGCGTGTTGCCGAACTGATAGGCAGTCGCTGGCATACAAACGAATGGATAAAAAAGGCTGTTATATTATATTTCCCTACCCGCGCCATGGAAGAGATAAAAACAGGCCCGTTTGTTTTTAATGATAAAATGAAGCTTAAAACCAATTATAAAGAGCTTGGCGTACGTGTTGTGCCGCATGGTATTGCCCGATATGGCGCTTACCTTGCTAAAGGGGTTATCATGATGCCCTCGTATGTCAACATTGGCGCCTATGTTGACGAAGGCACTATGGTTGATACCTGGGCAACCGTCGGCTCGTGCGCGCAAATTGGCAAGCATGTACACTTAAGCGGCGGCGTTGGTATTGGCGGCGTGTTAGAGCCTGTTCAGGCCTCTCCTGTTATTATCGAGGATAACTGCTTCCTGGGGTCTCGTGCTATTGTGGTTGAAGGCGTGCATGTAGAAAGTGAAGCCGTTTTGGGCGCAAATGTGGTTTTAACCGCATCTACCAAAATTATTGATGTAACCGGCACCGAGCCCGTGGAATATAAGGGCCGCGTCCCTGCCCGCTCGGTAGTGATACCAGGCTCATACGCCAAAAAGTTCGCGGCAGGCGAGTACCAGGTACCTTGTGCGCTTATCATTGGCAAGCGCAAAGAATCTACCGACAAAAAAACATCGTTGAACGATGCTTTAAGGGATAATAACGTGGCTGTATAATTCAGATTTGAGATGTTAGATTTGAGATTTGAGATGAAATTTTGCATAATCCGTAAAAGCGCTTCTCTGATCTCATATCTAAAGTCTCACATCTTACATCTGTCAATATGAAAATATTGATAAGGTTACCTAACTGGCTTGGCGATGTGGTTATGAGTACCGCTTTCATCAATGCGGTAAGGCAATTTTACCCTGGTGCTTTTATCGACGTTATTATCAAAAAGGAACTGGGCGGGGTCGCTTCTTTAATCCCCGGCATCAGCAATATCCATCTCTTTTCAAAACAGGAATATAGCGGACTAAACGGCGTGTACCGCTTTGGTAGAACGCTTCGGCCTGCGCAATATGATATCTTTTTTAATCTGCCTCAGTCACTATCGTCGTTTGTGATGGCTTGGGCAAGCGGCGCGCGGCAACGTGTTGGTTTTAATGCGGAGGGCGGCTTTTTTATGCTGACCAGTTCTTTTAAAAAGCCTGCTAACCTGCACCGGGTTGATGAATACCTATCCCTGCTGGAAAATTATACAGGCAGGCCCGCCGGCGACAGGCAAGTTAAATTAAGTACCGGCGAATCATCAACTGCCAAAAACATCGTAATGGTCAACTTCAATTCAGAGGCATCATCCCGCCGGATGCCTTTATATAAAGGCCGCGCAATTATAAACAGACTAACCGAAGTTTTTACGAACAT
Organism: Mucilaginibacter sp. 14171R-50; assembly: GCF_010093045.1. Taxonomy (NCBI): domain Bacteria; kingdom Pseudomonadati; phylum Bacteroidota; class Sphingobacteriia; order Sphingobacteriales; family Sphingobacteriaceae; genus Mucilaginibacter; species Mucilaginibacter sp. 14171R-50. The sequence continues at coordinate 336,254 of NZ_CP048115.1, forward strand.
AACTTTTGTATTGATAGGCGCGCCAAAAGAGACTGCATTTGTAGATGAACTGCTTATTGGTGCAGCCCACCCGCATAGGCTGCAAAACCTGGCCGGCAAAACCGATCTTGCAGGATTAGTTAAACAGATGGCGGACAGCAGGGCAGTATTAACCACCGATTCGGGCCCGGCGCACCTGGCCAATGCGGTAGGCGCACCCACCGTAGTTTTGTTTGGAGCGGGTAACGAAAACAACACTGCACCTTATAACAAACAACGGCTAACCGTTATACGTTACGGCGAACTGATATGCGAACCCTGTGTGCGTAACACCTGCAAATTATACGGTTTACCAAAGTGCATGGAAATGTTAGATGAAATAAAAATAATAAATGCATTAAGTTTGCACTTGAATGATGCTTAAAGACGAAGTAAACAAGGCGCTGAAAATTGTACAGGATGGCGGTATAATCCTTTACCCTACCGATACCATATGGGGTATTGGCTGCGATGCAACAAATACTGATGCTGTAAAAAAGATCTATGCCCTTAAACAGCGCGAAGAAAGCAAAAGCATGATCATTTTGCTGGACGTTGATAATAAACTGCAAAGCTATATAAGCGAGGTGCCTGATATAGCATACGACCTGATAGAATACGCCGAAAATCCGCTTACACTTGTTATGCCGGGAGCTAAAAACATATCCCCGGCTTTAATTGCCGAAGATGGCAGCGTTGGTATAAGGGTAACCAACCACCCTTTTTGCCAGCAACTCATACAGCGTTTACGTAAGCCCCTGGTATCCACCTCAGCCAATATAAGCGGCCATCCCTCGCCAGGTTACTTTGGTAAAATAGAGCAGGAAATTATTGACGGGGTTGATTATGTAGTTGACATTGATCAGTATAGCACTGAGATTAAAAAACCGTCGACCATTATGCGGCTTGCTCCAAATGGCGGTTTCGAATTTATACGCCGTTAATTTTTATAATCGCTAAATTTGCGCTGCAATACAATCCTGTTTGCGGCCTTTATATGAAAAAACACCTGCAACATCCGGTATTTTCTGTTATTTCAAAACTTGCTGCCGAACAAGATGTACAGGCTTACGCAATAGGCGGTTACGTGCGCGATATCTTTCTGAACCGCCCCTCAAAAGATATTGATATTGTAATACTGGGCAACGGCATTGCCTTTGCCGAAGCTGTTGCCGCCAGGCTGAACGTTAAGGTATCGGTATTTAAGAACTTTGGGACCGCTATGCTGCGTTACCAGGATGTAGAAGTGGAATTTGTAGGTGCGCGTAAAGAAAGTTACCGTTCAGATTCGCGCAAACCAATTGTTGAAAATGGCACGCTCGAAGACGACCAAAAACGCCGCGATTTCACTTTAAATGCACTCGCCATCGCACTTCATCCCTCGCAATTCGGCGAACTGATAGACCCGTTTGATGGTATTGCCGATCTAAAAGCCAGGTTGATCCGCACACCGCTAAACCCGGTTGAAACTTTTTCTGACGACCCGCTGCGTATGATGCGCGCCATTAGATTCGCTTCGCAGCTTAATTTCAGGATTGATGACGAAGCTATTGCGGCAATAAAAAGCAATCTTCACCGCATCAAAATAGTATCGCAGGAGCGCATCACCGACGAGTTGAATAAGATCATCCTGTCGCCAAAACCGTCAGTAGGGTTTAATTATCTGTTCGATACCGGCCTGCTCGACCTTATTTTTCCGCAGATGGCTGCTTTGTACGGCGTTGAAGTCATAAATGGCAAAGGGCACAAAGACAATTTTTATCATACCCTGCACGTGCTTGATAATATCTGCGAAACCACCGACGACCTATGGCTGCGCTGGGCGGCCATTTTGCATGATATTGCCAAACCCCCTACCAAACGTTTTGAACCCGGCCACGGATGGACATTTCATGGCCACGAGGATAAGGGCGCCCGTATGGTACCTAAGATATTTGCACAGCTCAAGCTGCCGCTTAACGAAAAAATGAAGCTGGTGCAAAAGCTGGTGCAGCTTCACTTACGCCCTATAGTGCTGTCTCAGTCTATAGTTACGGATTCGGCTGTGCGCAGGCTGCTATTCGAGGCCGGCGACGATATCGAGGCGCTGATGTTATTATGTAAAGCAGACGTAACCACAAAAAACGAATATAAGATCAAAAAATACCGCAATAATTTTGAATTAGTTCAGCAAAAATTAAAAGACGTTGAAGAGCGCGACAGCATACGTAACTGGCAGCCGCCGGTAACCGGCCTGGATATTATGCAATTATTTGGTATTGGCGAAGGCCGCGAGGTAGGTATTATAAAAAATAAAATACGCGAGGCGATACTGGAAGGCGAAATACCCAACGAACGGGAGGCAGCGATAAATTTTACAATTGAAAAAGGCGCAGAAATTGGCTTGAAAGTTGTTGCAAACACAAATTAATATAAACATTACTATTTTTGACAAAAAACTACTTATACAATGGCACTATACAGGTTCAGGGTTACTTTTGAAGATTATGATGACGTTACCCGGGATATCGATGTAAAATCTAACCAGACATTCGAAGATCTTCATAAAGCTATACACCAGTCTACCGGTTATAACTATGAGTATCCATCCTCGTTCTACATCAGTAACGACCAATGGATGAAGGGCGAAGAGATCACTTATATGCCAAACCAAAAAAGGATAGACCGCAAAATACCTTTAATGGATAAAATAAAGCTGAGCAGTTTTATCGACGATCCGCATCAAAAATTCTACTATACCTTTAATTTCGACAGGCCATTTGATTTTCATGTGGAATTGATGAAAATTATACTTGACGAAGCGCCGGGTGTAACCTATCCGGCTGTTGTACGCTCAATCGGGGAGGCTCCAAAGCAATTCGGCAATGTATTTAATCCGGCAGCTGCCGCAACTGCCGAAACCCCTGATGAAGATTTCGACTTTTTGAACGAGATGGCCTACAATCATGATGATGCAGACGACTTTTCTGAAGTAACTGACTCGGGAGTGGATGACGAGGAAGAAACCAAAGCTGACGAGGTGGAAGAAGAAGATGAGTTTGGCTTTGGCGATGATGAAGGCTTTGAAGAAGATGACAAACCGGGCCGCGACGATTATTAATTTTCAGTTCATAGACCATAGCCGATAGTCAATAGCCAATAGCTATTGTGGTAACCTATTAACTTGTTATCTATGGACTATCGACCCTCGACTATGGACTTCACAAACAAAACCCTTATTGTAATTGCCGGGCCTACGGCGAGCGGGAAAACTGCTGCTGCTATACAGTTGGCACAGCATTACCATACGGTTATCGTATCGGCCGATTCGAGACAATTTTTTCGCGAAATGTCTGTAGGTACGGCAAAACCCACTGATGAAGAATTAGCTGCCGCCCCGCATTATTTCATTAATTCGCATAGCGTAACACAGCCTTTTTCAGTAGGTGATTTTGAGCGCGAGTGTATCCGATTACTCGAAAAACTTTTTGAACAACACGACGTGGTGATACTTGTTGGCGGATCGGGCCTTTACATTAAAGCAGTTACCGAAGGGTTTGATGAGCTGCCGACAGCAGACGCTATTATACGCGAGCGGCTAAATGCCGAACTGGCCGCAAACGGCCTATTTCCATTACAGGAACGATTGAAAAATGCCGACCCCACATATTACGCTTCGGCTGACATAAATAACCCCCAGCGTGTTATAAGGGCATTAGAGGTGTATGAGGCTACCGGCAACCCCATATCATCTTATCAAAAACAAACTATTAACGGCCGCCCGTTTAATACCATCAAGTTTGGTCTGAACATGCCGCGCGAGGAACTTTACGACAGGATCAATAAACGTGTTGACATCATGGTGCAGGATGGTTTGGTAGAAGAAGTGGCGGCGTTAACTCCATTTCGCCAATACAACGCATTAAACACGGTGGGATATTCTGAACTGTTCGATTATTTTGACGGGAAGACAGACCTTGATACAGCCATCGACCGGATAAAACAAAACACCCGCCGCTTTGCCAAAAGGCAGCTTACGTGGTTTCGTAAGGATAAAGAGATCATCTGGATGGACGCCCGCGATGAAAAGCTTGCGGAAAATATGATTGTGATGGCAAAATCACTAAATCGCTAATATTCAACTATATATAGTGTTCACGTTCGGCGCACGACCACGCGTGAACAGTCGTGAACACTTGATTATCAGCATATTAAATAAAAAAGGTGAAAACACCAGCGTGAACGCTTAACGTAGGCCTTCCCGGAAAGATGCTTAGTGAATATATACGCAAACCGCTAACTAAAACTGCAAATTGCCTACCGGTTGTCCAATACTGACTGAATATACGCCCCGTAACCGCTTTTAACGTACTTATCAGCCAAAGCCTGCAATTGGCCGGCGTCAATATAGCCCATCAGATAAGCCACTTCTTCGATGCAGCCTATTTTTTTTGCCTGGCGCTTTTCTATCACCCTAACAAATTCGGTTGCATCACTCAATGAATCGAAAGTGCCTGTATCAAGCCAGGCTGTGCCCCTGTCCATTACGCCCACGTGCAGGTTGCCCTGCTCCAGGTAAACGCGGTTAACATCAGTTATCTCGTATTCGCCGCGTGCAGATGGTGCTATGTTTTTAGCTATCTCTACAACGGTGTTATCGTAAAAATACAATCCCGGAACGGCAAACTTTGACTTTGGCTGCGCAGGCTTCTCTTCTATCGAAACCGCTTTCAAATCCTTATCAAATTCTACAACGCCATAACGTTCCGGGTCGGCCACCGGATAGGCAAATATGGCCGCGCCGTTTACGTCATTAAAACTTTGTATCAGCTTGCTAAACCCCGAACCGTAAAATATGTTGTCGCCTAAAACAAGTGCTACCTTATCGTTGCCAATAAAATCGGCGCCGATAACAAATGCTTGTGCAAGGCCGTTCGGCTTCTCCTGTATAGCATATTCAAAGCGGCAGCCAATTTCCTGGCCGGTACCTAACAAGCGCACAAACCCCGGGTTATCCTCAGCAGTGGTAATGATCAATATCTCGTTTATCCCCGCCAGCATCAATACCGATAACGGATAGTATATCATCGGCTTATCATAAATAGGCATCAACTGCTTGCTTATGGCTTTTGTTATGGGATAAAGCCTTGTGCCTGATCCGCCTGCTAATATGATACCTTTCATTGATAGTTAGTTATTTTGATCGCTATTTAACCTGTCAATACAAATGGCAAGGCTATCCTGCCATTCGGGGATATTAATATTAAATGTCCGCTTTATTTTTGATTTATCCATAACAGCATATGCGGGCCTTTTGGCCGGCGTTGGGTATTCTGTGGTGGGTATAGGCAGCACATTTACCTGCGTATTTGCCAGCTTATGTATGGCTACCGCAAAATCAAACCAGGTAGCCTGGCCTGCATTGCTATAATGATACAGGCCGTATTTATCGCTTTTTGATACGATGATGGTGTTGAGCACCCTTGCAAGATCGATAGCGTATGTTGGTGTGCCGGTTTGGTCGTTTATTACCTTTATTTCGCCTTTTTCCCTGCCTATTCGTAAAATGGTTTTTACAAAATTGTTCCCGAATTCGGAGTAAAGCCAGCCGGTACGGATAATGAAATATTTTTGTAACGCCCCGGGTATAGCCTGCTCGCCCTCCAGTTTGCTTTGCCCGTATACACTTATAGGGTTGGTGGGGCTTTGTTCGGTAAGCGGTGCTTGTCCCCCGCCGCCGAAAACAAAATCGGTTGATATATGCAGCAGGGTTACGTCAAAAGCATTGCATAACCGGGCTAAATTCTCTACTCCTGTTTTATTTACGGCGAAAGCGGTATCAGCGTCGCTCTCAGCTTTATCAACCGCCGTGTAAGCAGCGCAATTGATGCAATAAGCCGGTTTATACATATCAAATAATTTACTGATGGCTCCGGTGTCAAGTATATTACCCTCCGTTTCACCGGGGAAAATGTAATTGTCAAGCTTTTGCTCATCGGCAATGGTTTTTAAGCATTGCCCTAACTGACCGGAAGCACCAAAAACAATTATTTTGTTCATCATCCAATAGGTTACAAACTGTATTTATAATAACTGTTTACCGCTCTACATGTTTCACCAGGAAATCCTGATAAGCAAGCCGAATACCTTCTTCCAATTCGGTTTTGTATGCCCAGCCTAATGCGGTCAGTTTAGAAACATCCATTAACTTGCGTGGTGTGCCGTCAGGTTTAGTGGCGTCAAATCGTATTTCGCCGTTATAGCCAATTATATCTTTAACAAGCAAGGCAAGATCTTTTATAGAGATCTCTTTACCGCTGCCTATATTTATAAAACCGGCATCGTTAAAGTTTTGCATCAGGTAGTAGCAGGCTTCGGCAAGGTCATCGGCAAACAAAAATTCGCGCAAGGGCGACCCGCTCCCCCAGATAACAACTTCGGGTGTAGCACTTACTTTAGCCTCATGAAAACGGCGGATCAGCGCGGGCAGCACATGCGAGTTTTGCGGGTGATAGTTATCGTTATACCCGTAAAGGTTTGTAGGCATAACAGATATATAATTGCAACCATATTGCGCGCGGTAAGCATCGCACATTTTTATGCCGGCTATCTTAGCTATCGCGTAGGGCTCGTTAGTAGGTTCCAGCAACCCTGTCAGCAACGCGTCTTCCTTTAAGGGTTGTGGCGCCAGTTTTGGGTAGATACAGCTGGAGCCCAGGAACATCAATTTTTTCACATCATTTAAATATGATGAATTGATTATGTTGTTTTGTATCTGCAGGTTATCATACAAAAACTCGGCACGGTAGGTATTGTTAGCTACTATACCCCCTACTTTGGCGGCGGCTAAAAAAACGTATTCTGGTTTTTCCTGCTTAAAAAAATCAGCCACAGCCTGCTGGTTGCGCAGGTCAAGCTCGGCCGATGTACGGGCGACAAAATTTGTAAAACCTTCGGCTTGCAGCTTACGCATAATGGCCGAACCCACCATGCCCCGGTGACCGGCAATGTATATTTTAGCGTTTTTATTCATTAAGTTGGTTCATTTGTTCATTGGTTCATCAGTTCATTGGCGGGCTGCGGCAAATTCAGTAAGCTTTGCACTAACAAACTAATGAACAAGTGAACTAATAAACTATTACGCCTGCCCCATTGTACCGCCAAAATTCATGGGGAAGCCGGTTGGCTCGTTCTGAATTTTTATACGGCCGTTAACAGCTTCAAATTTCTCTAAATTATCTTCCAAGGCCGTTAACAGGCGCTTAGCGTGCTCGGGTGTAAGCACAACACGCGATTTAACTTTTGCCTTAGGAACACCCGGCATAACGCGAATAAAATCGAGCACAAACTCCGAGCTGGAGTGTGTTATGATAGCCAGGTTGGCGTAAACCCCTTCGGCCACCTCTTCAGAAAGCTCAATGTTGATCTGGTTTTCGTTTTGTTCTTCCATGATAGTATAAAAATAGCAAAGCCTTCCGTTTTCACAGAAGGCTTTGCAAAAGTATTTAAAAAAATCTGATTAAGCTTCCACTTCCTCAGTTTTTGAAGCCATCAGGCGGTCAAACTCTTCCTGAGAACCTACGCGGATATTTTCGTATTCGCGTAAACCGGTTCCTGACGGTATTAAGTGACCAACAATAACGTTTTCTTTCAGGCCAAGCATCAGGTCTTTTTTACCTGCTATGGCTGCTTCGTTCAGTACCTTGGTAGTTTCCTGGAACGATGCGGCTGAAATGAACGATTTTGTACCTAATGATGCCCTGGTAATCCCTTGCAACATAGGGCTCGAAGTGGCTGCGATGGCATCCCTTACTTCAACCAGTTTTAAATCTTTACGTTTTAAAATGGAGTTTTCGTCCCTTAGTTTTCTCAGAGAGATGATCTGACCGGCTTTTAAAGTTGCTGAATCACCCGGATCAACAACCACTTTCTTGTCGAATATCTCATCGTTCTCTGTCATGAAGTCCCAGCTATCTACTGCTTCCCTTTCAAGGAAACGGGTATCACCGGCATCTTCAATGGCAACCTTCTGCATCATTTGGTGAACAATCACCTCAAAGTGCTTATCATTAATCTTCACACCCTGTAAACGGTAAACTTCCTGTATACCGTTAACAAGATATTCCTGTACGGCAGCAGGGCCTTTAATTGCAAGGATATCTGCCGGCGAGATAGAACCATCAGACAATGGCATACCTGCTTTAACAAAGTCGTTGTCCTGTACAAGGATGTGTTTTGATAATGGCACCAGGTACTTTTTAACCTGGCCATCTTTACTTTCGATGGTTATTTCGCGGTTACCACGTTTAACACCACCTAAAGTTACCACGCCATCAATTTCGGTTACTACAGCCGGGTTAGATGGGTTACGTGCTTCAAATAACTCTGTTACACGTGGTAAACCACCTGTAATATCTCGCGTTTTACCGGTTGAACGAGGGATTTTGGCGATAACCTGTCCGGTTTGCAGTTTTTCACCTTCTTCAACAGAAATGTGGGCACCTACCGGTATGTTGTATCCTTTTATAATGTTGCCTTTATTATCGGTTATTTGTATAACAGGGTTTTTAGTTTTATCCCTGGTATCAATAATAACCTTTTCGCGGTGGCCGGTTTGCTCGTCGCTTTCTTCGCGGAAGGTAATTCCTTCTAACACCGATTCGAACGTTGTGGTACCAGCAAATTCAGAGATAATAACCGCATTGTACGGATCCCATGAACAGATACGGTCGCCTTTGGTTATTTTGCTTCCATCTTTTACATACAGGTATGAACCATACGGGATGTTGTTGGTAACAATAACCTTATTTGTACCCGGCTCGATGATACGGAACTCGCCCGAACGGCCTAATACCACATCAACCATACCTTCTTCGGTATTGTACTCAACGGTACGTACGTTCTCAAATTCGATGATACCATCAAACCTTGCATTTATCTGCGACTCGGCCGCGATGTTTGACGCGGTACCACCCACGTGGAATGTACGCAGTGTTAACTGGGTACCCGGCTCACCGATTGACTGTGCAGCAATTACCCCAACAGCCTCGCCCATTTGCACACGTTTACCGCTTGCAAGGTTACGGCCATAACATAAGGCACATACGCCACGTTTGCTTTCGCAAGTTAATACCGAACGTATTTCGACACCTTCAAGCGGAGAGTTCTCTACTTTTTTGGCAATTTCTTCAGTAATATCTTCACCTGCGGCAACAATCAGCTCGCTGGTAATAGGATCATGAACATCATGTAGCGCTGTACGGCCTAAAATACGGTCATATAACGGCTCTACAATATCCTCGTTATCTTTTAGCGCAGTTGTGTATATACCACGTAAAGTACCGCAATCAACCTCACCTACGATCATATCCTGTGCAACGTCATGTAAACGACGGGTTAGGTAACCGGCATCCGCAGTTTTCAACGCTGTATCCGCCAAACCTTTACGTGCACCGTGGGTTGAGATGAAGTACTCTAATACCGACAATCCTTCTTTAAAGTTTGAAAGGATAGGGTTTTCGATGATCTCGCCGCCCGAGCCTGATTTTTGAGGTTTAGCCATCAAACCACGCATACCTGCCAGCTGACGGATCTGCTCTTTAGAACCACGCGCACCCGAGTCAAGCATCATGTAAACAGAGTTAAAGCCCTGGTTATCGTTGCTCAGGATGTTCATCACATTGGCTGTTAAGCGGTTGTTGATACGTGTCCAGATATCGATGATCTGATTATAACGCTCGTTGTTGGTGATGAAACCCATGTTATAGTTGTTCATCACATCCTCAACTTCTTTTGAAGCCTGTGCTATCAAAGTAACCTTTTCTTCAGGGATGTTGATATCCATCAGGTTAAATGATAAACCACCCTGGAACGCCATCTTAAAGCCTAACTCCTTAATATCATCAAGGAACTGGGCCGCACGCGCCATACCGGTGGTTTTAACAACCTCGCCGATAATATCGCGTAACGATTTTTTTGTTAAAAGCTCGTTAATGTAACCAAGTTCTTCAGGCACGTGCTGGTTAAACAACACACGCCCTACGGTGGTCTCAATTATTTTAGAAACGATGTTACCATCGCGTTCTCTGATCTTTCCTTTAACCTTGATAAAGGCATGCAGGTCAATTTTCCTTTCGTTATAAGCGATGATCACCTCTTCGGCCGAATAGAAAGTTAAGCCCTGCCCTTTTACCACACGTGTTTCATCAGTTTTACGGCCTTTGGTTATGTAATATAAACCAAGCACCATGTCCTGCGAAGGTACAGTAATAGGCGTGCCGTTTGCCGGGTTAAGGATGTTATGCGATGCAAGCATTAATACCTGGGCTTCCAAAATTGCTGCGTTACCTAGTGGTACGTGCACAGCCATCTGGTCACCGTCAAAATCCGCGTTAAAGGCGGTACAGGTTAACGGGTGCAATTGTATAGCCTTACCTTCAACCAGTTTTGGCTGAAATGCCTGGATACCCAACCTGTGCAGCGTAGGCGCACGGTTTAATAATACAGGGTGGCCTTTTAATACGTTTTCCAAAATGTCCCAAACTAATGGGTCTTTACGGTCAACTATTTTTTTAGCAGATTTTACCGTTTTAACCACACCACGCTCAATCATTTTGCGGATGATAAATGGTTTAAACAGCTCGGCTGCCATATCTTTTGGTAAACCGCACTCGTGTAATTTAAGGTTTGGCCCTACAACAATTACCGAACGTGCCGAGTAATCCACACGTTTACCCAATAAGTTTTGGCGGAAACGGCCTTGTTTACCTTTCAGGATATCCGAAAGCGATTTTAAGGCACGGTTACCTTCGGTTTTTACCGCGTTAACTTTACGTGAGTTATCAAATAACGAATCTACAGCTTCCTGAAGCATACGTTTTTCGTTACGTAAAATAACCTCAGGCGCTTTTATCTCGATCAAACGTTTTAAACGGTTGTTACGGATAATTACACGGCGGTATAAGTCGTTCAGATCGGAAGTAGCGAAACGGCCACCTTCCAACGGTACCAGCGGGCGCAATTCAGGAGGTATAACCGGAACGATCTTAACGATCATCCACGATGGGTTATTTTCGATCCTTGTAGCCGCACCACGGAAAGCTTCAACAACCTGCAGGCGTTTTAACGCCTCGTTTTTACGTTGCTGAGAGGTTTCGTTAGCTGCCTGGTGGCGAAGGTTGTATGAAAGCTCATCAAGGTCGATGCGTTTCAATAACTCTTCAAGCGCCTCGGCACCCATTTTTGCCACAAATTTTTGCGGATCTTTATCATCCAGGTATTGGTTTTCTTTTGGTAAAGTATCCAATATATCCAGGTATTCTTCTTCTGTCAGGAAATCCATTTTCGAGATCCCGTCAGCTTCTTTAATACCTGGCTGAATAACTACATATCTTTCATAATAAATGATCAGGTCGAGCCTTTTGGTAGGTAAGCCCAGCAGGTAACCAATTTTATTTGGCAACGAGCGGAAATACCAGATATGCGCAACAGGCACCACCAGGTTGATGTGGCCCATACGCTCGCGGCGTACCTTCTTTTCAGTTACTTCAACACCGCAACGGTCGCAAACTATACCCTTGTAACGGATACGTTTGTATTTACCGCAATGGCATTCGTAATCTTTAACCGGGCCAAAAATACGCTCGCAAAACAAACCATCACGTTCAGGCTTGTAGGTACGGTAGTTAATGGTCTCAGGTTTTAAAACCTCACCGCTTGAACGCTCAAGTATAGATTCGGGAGAAGCTAAACTGATGGTAATTGTGGTGAAATTACTCTTGATTTTGTTATCCTTTTTGTAAGACATAGTCTACTTTGATTTTTTGAGTTGTTGAAATGTTGAAAGGTTTTAAGGTTGAAATGTTCCGGGCGGTTAACCTTACAACATTTCAACCTTTAACATTACAACTTATTCTAAAGTGATATCCAAACCTAAACCTCTTAGCTCATGAACCAATACGTTGAATGATTCAGGAACAGATGGGGTTGGCAGGTTTTCACCTTTAACAATAGCTTCGTAGGTTTTGGCACGGCCAATAACATCATCCGATTTAACGGTCAATATTTCCTGCAGGATGTTTGCAGCACCAAATGCTTCTAACGCCCAAACCTCCATCTCACCAAAACGCTGACCACCAAACTGTGCTTTACCACCCAATGGCTGTTGTGTAATTAATGAGTATGGCCCGATAGAACGCGCGTGCATCTTATCGTCAACCATGTGGCCCAGTTTTAACATGTAGATGATACCTACAGTTGTTTGCTGGTCAAAACGGTCGCCTGTTAAGCCATTGTATAAATAGGTACGGCCCGATGCCGGTAAGTTTGCCTTCGCAATCCACTCCTCAACCTCTTCATGGCTTGCACCATCAAAAATAGGGGTAGCGAATTTAACACCAAGCTCTTTACCTGCCCAGCCTAAAACGGTTTCGTAGATCTGGCCAAGGTTCATACGTGAAGGTACACCCAGTGGGTTCAACACAATATCAACCGGGGTACCATCTTCTAAGAAAGGCATATCCTCGTCGCGTACAATACGCGCAACAATACCTTTGTTACCGTGGCGGCCCGCCATTTTATCACCCACTTTAAGCTTACGCTTTTTAGCGATATAAACTTTAGCCATCTGAACTATGCCCGATGGAAGCTCGTCACCAACACTAATGGCAAACTTATCGCGGCGGTAAGCGCCCAGCTCTTCGTTTACCTTAATGTTATAGTTGTGAAGCAACGTTTTTATCTGTTCGTTCTTATCTTCATCAGTGGTCCATTTTGTTGGGTTGATGTTTTCGTAGTTAAGCTCGGTCAGAATCTTCTGGGTGAACTTAACGCCTTTGGCAACAAACAGCTCTTTGTAAACATTGTAAACACCTTGCGATGTTTTGCCGTTAACTATCTCGAATAACTTTTCGATCAAAGTATTTTTAAGATCTTTTACAGCTTTATCGTGTTTAGCGTCAAGTTTTTCAATTTGTGCTTTTTCTTCTGCCTTAGTGGTTTTCTTAGCACGGCTGAATAGTTTTGTATCAATAACAACACCCGCGATAGAAGGCGGAGTTTTTAACGATGCGTCCTTAACGTCGCCTGCTTTATCACCAAATATGGCACGTAACAGTTTTTCTTCCGGTGAAGGGTCTGATTCGCCTTTTGGCGTGATCTTACCTATCAGGATGTCGCCTTCTTTAACCTCTGCGCCTACACGGATGATACCGTCTTCGTCAAGGTCTTTGGTGGCTTCTTCTGATACGTTAGGGATATCCGGCGTCAATTCTTCTTCGCCGCGTTTTGTATCACGCACTTCCAATTCAAATTCTTCAACGTGAAGCGATGTGAATATATCCTGCGATACTACACGCTCAGATATAACGATCGCATCCTCAAAGTTGTAACCCTGCCAAGGCATGAATGCCACTTTAAGGTTACGACCTAAAGCAAGCTCGCCATTCTGGGTTGCGTAGCCTTCGCAAAGCACCTGTCCTTTTTCAACACGCTGGCCTTTTTTAACAATAGGCTTTAAGTTGATGGTGGTGCTTTGGTTGGTCTTTTTAAATTTGGTTAATATATAACTCTTGGTATCGCCTTCAAATGAAACCAAACGATCAAGTTCGTTGCGGTCATATTTGATCTTGATCTCGTTAGCATCAACATACTCAACCACACCATCGCCTTCGGCGTTGATAAGGGTACGAGAATCTTTTGCTACGCGGCCTTCCAAACCTGTACCTACAATTGGCGCCTCGGGGCGTAACAATGGTACGGCCTGGCGCTGCATGTTAGATCCCATCAGGGCACGGTTAGCATCATCATGCTCCAGGAACGGAATTAATGATGCAGCTATTGACGTGATCTGGTTTGGAGCAATATCCATCAGGTCAAGTCTTTCAGGCTCAATGATCGGGAAGTCGCCTTCGAAACGTGCTTTTACACGTGGGTTGGCAAATACCCCTTTATCATCGTAGTAAGCGTTAGCCTGGCCAATGGTTTTACCGTCTTCATCTTCAGCAGATAAATAGATAACCGGCTCATCAACCTGTACCTTACCTTCAACAACGCGTTTGTATGGTGTTTCGATGAAGCCTAAATTGTTGATCTTGGCATGTACGCAAAGCGATGATATCAAACCAATGTTCGGCCCTTCCGGGGTTTCGATGGTACACAACCTACCGTAGTGGGTGTAGTGAACGTCACGAACCTCGAAACCTGCACGCTCGCGTGATAAACCGCCGGGCCCTAAGGCTGACAGACGACGCTTGTGCGTTATCTCTGCCAGTGGGTTGGTTTGGTCCATGAACTGCGATAGCTGGTTGGTACCGAAGAACGAATTGATAACCGACGAAAGTGTACGCGCGTTGATCAGATCAGTTGGTGTGAACACCTCGTTGTCACGAATGTTCATACGCTCGCGGATGGTACGTGCCATACGCGCTAAACCAACACCAAACTGTGCATAAAGCTGCTCGCCAACGGTACGAACACGACGGTTTGACAAGTGATCGATATCATCCACCTCGGCTTTTGAGTTGATGAGCTTGATCAGGTATTTCACAATCGCGATGATATCCTGCTTGGTTAATACTTTTGTTTCGTCAGAAGTATTCAGCTTTAATTTACGGTTGATGCGGTAACGGCCCACATCGCCCAGGTCATATCTTTTATCAGAGAAGAATAAACGATCGATGATACCACGTGCTGTTTCCTCATCAGGTGGTTCGGCGTTACGCAGCTGGCGGTAAATGTGCTCAACCGCTTCTTTCTCCGAGTTCGAAGTATCTTTTTGTAAAGTATTATATATAATAGTATAATCACCGCTGGTGGCCGCATCTTCCTTGTTAAGGATGATGGTTTTTACACCGGCATCAATGATCATATCGATATGGTCGTCTTCCAATACGGTTTCGCGCTCAAGGATGATCTCGTTACGGTCAATAGATACCACTTCACCGGTATCTTCGTCCACAAAGTCCTCAACCCATTTTTTAAGCACCCTTGCAGCAAGTTTACGGCCTATAAATTTCTTTAAACCGCTTTTGCTTACTTTTACCTCGTCTGCAAGTTCAAACAATTCTAATATATCTTTATCAGAATCGTATCCAATCGCACGAAGGAGTGTGGTAACCGGGAATTTCTTTTTACGGTCTATATAAGCATACATCACGTTGTTAACGTCTGTAGCGAACTCAATCCACGAACCTTTAAAAGGTATAACACGGGCCGAGTATAATTTTGTACCGTTAGTGTGGCGGCTTTGGCCAAAGAATACGCCTGGCGAACGGTGCAACTGCGATACAATTACACGCTCGGCGCCATTGATCACAAAGGTACCTTTAGGTGTCATGTAAGGGATGGTTCCCAGGTACACGTCCTGTACAATCGTTTCAAAGTCTTCGTGTTCGGCATCATTACATGATAAACGAAGCTTTGCTTTTAATGGCACACTGTAAGTTAACCCGCGCTCGATACACTCGCGTATATCGTAACGTGGCGGATCAATAAAATAATCAAGAAACTCTAAAACGAAGATGTTCCTCGAATCTGAAATAGGAAAATTTTCGGCAAATACTTTAAACAACCCTTCTTTATAGCGGTTGTCTGAGGTGGTTTCCAATTGAAAAAATTCCTGGAAAGATTGTAACTGTACATCCAGGAAATCCGGGTAATCAAGTACCTTTCTGCTGGTTGCAAAGTTTACTCTTTGGTTATTATTGTTTGCCAAGGTATTATAATTTTAGTTTATTAAACCTGTGTTTAGATATGAGATATCGGACGTGAGATTTGAGACAGACGTTGAAATCTTTTATGTTTTGACGCAAGAATCTCATATCTCATATCTTACGTCTCAAATCTAAAGTATATAAACAGCAATAGACCCCGACCAAAAATGGTCGGAGTCTGATGCTATTGTGCGTGTGGTTAAATTATTTAACCTCAACTACCGCTCCGGCTTCCTCTAATTGAGTTTTCAAAGACTGAGCTTCTTCTTTAGTTACGCCGGTTTTAACCTCTTTAGGTGCACCGTCAACTAAATCTTTAGCTTCTTTCAAGCCCAGACCGGTTAAATCTTTCACTAATTTAACTACAGCTAATTTTGAACCACCTGCTTCTTTCAGGATTACGTCAAATGCTGTTTGCTCAGCTGCAGCTGCAGGAGCGTCGTCGCCGCCACCGGCAGCAGGACCTGCAACAGCAACAGCTGCAGCAGCTGGCTCAATGCCATACTCATCTTTCAGGATTTGAGCTAATTCGTTTACTTCTTTTACTGTTAAGTTAACTAACTGTTCAGCAAAGGCTTTTAAATCTGCCATTTTATTTAAATTTTACTTTTAATACTTTTTGTTTTTAATGTCCAAACTTATAGGTGTTTGGATTAACCTCTTTCTTGTAATGTTTTTACAACACCTGCTAGTATATTTCCGCCTGATTGTAATGCAGAAATAACGTTCTTGGCTGGTGATTGCAATAAGCCAACTATCTCGCCTATCAGTTGTTCTTTTGATTTTAGTTTTATCAAAGTATCTAACTGATTGTCGCCAATGAAGATCGCCGAATCAATGTACGCTGCTTTTAAAAGCGGTTTGTCGCCTGTTTTTCTCAGTTTCTTGATCAGCTTTGCCGGGGCAGTTGCTGACTTTGAGAAAAGAATAGATGATGAACCTTTTAATACGTCAAACATCGGAGCAAAATCACCGCCTGCTGCTTCCATAGCTTTTTTAATTAAGCTGTTTTTTGCAACCTGCATGGTGATCTCATTTTCAAAGCATTGACGACGGATCGAATTTACTTTTGCAACCGTTAGATCAGCAGTATCGGTAATATAAAAGTTACCGTACTCTTTAATCTGATCAGTAAGGGCCAGAACAAGGTCGTGTTTTTCTTCTTTATTCATGATTAGATCCCCGCTACTGATTTAGTTTCAATTGTAATTCCCGGCGACATGGTTGAAGAGATATGTATGCTCTTAAAATATGTGCCTTTTGCTGCCGATGGTTTTAATTTAGAGATGGTTTGCAATACTTCTAATGCGTTCTCGTAAATTTTATCAGCAGTGAAAGATGCTTTTCCTATTGAAGTGTGGATGATACCGGTTTTATCAACCTTGAAATCGATCTTACCACCTTTTACGTCAGCAACAGCTTTACCAACTTCTGGTGTTACTGTTCCTGATTTAGGGTTAGGCATTAGGTTACGCGGGCCTAAAATTCTGCCCAAACGTCCTACCTTAGCCATAACACTTGGCATAGTGATGATAATATCAACATCAGTCCATCCGCCTTCAATCTTGGCAATATAATCATCCAAACCTACGTAATCTGCACCTGCATCCTTAGCTTCTTGTTCCTTATCAGGAGTACAAAGCACTAATACACGTACAGTTTTACCGGTTCCATGAGGTAGTGTTGCTATACCACGCACCATTTGATTGGCTTTGCGAGGGTCAACACCTAAACGTACATCAATATCAACTGACGAATCAAACTTGGTATTGGTTAATTCCTTTACCAATGCTGATGCATCTTGTAGGGTATACGATTTGTTAGCCTCAATTTTGGAGAGTGCCGCTTTTTGATTTTTTGTTAATCTAGCCACTGTCTTAAACTGATTTGTATAAATTAATTAATTCCAGGGTGCCGTACCTGATACGGTTATCCCCATACTGCGGGCAGTACCTGCCACCATTCTCATGGCTGATTCTACTGTAAATGCATTCAAATCAGTCATTTTATCTTTGGCTATGGTCTCAACCTGCTCCCAGTTTACACTGGCAACTTTTTTACGGTTGGGCTCTGCCGAACCACTCTTTAAGCCTGTTGCTTCTAAAAGCTGTATAGCCACCGGAGGGGTTTTAATGATAAAATCGAAAGACTTGTCGACATAAACAGTAATTACTACAGGTAGCACTTTACCAGGTTTATCCTGGGTACGTGCGTTGAACTGCTTGCAAAACTCCATAATGTTCACCCCTTTTGCACCCAATGCAGGGCCAATTGGTGGAGATGGGTTTGCAGCGCCGCCCTTCACTTGTAGCTTTACCATCGCACCGACTTCTTTTGCCATTTTGATTTGTTTTAATTATAACTCAATGTTAGTAAGTGGAAGCTAAGTAACATTTAAGATCTTTAGATTTGAGATGCTAGATACGAGATATGAGACTCATGTTCGCTTATTCAAACCTTTATTTTGTTATATATATTGTTTAGCTTTTTCAACATGACCTTTAGATGTTTCTCACATCTAAAATCTCATATCTCAAATCTATTCTTTCTCTACCTGCATGTAATTCAATTCAAGCGGCGTACGGCGCCCAAATATCTTTACCATTACTTTTAATTTCTTTTTCTCTTCGTTCACCTCTTCAATCACACCGCTAAACCCGTTGAATGGCCCGTCCATTACTTTAACGTTCTCGCCAACGTAATACGGCACGTTCATGGTTTCGCCCTGCGTGCTCATTTCATCAACCTTACCTAAAATACGGTTAACTTCGGCCTGGCGTAAAGGGATAGCGTTCCCTTGCTTATCGCCCAAGAAACCAATCACACTGTTTACGTTTTTTATAATGTGTTCCAGTTCACCATCAAGGGCGGCTTCCATCAGTACATAACCCGGAAAATAATTGCGCTCTTTGGCAATTTTTTTTCCATCGCGCATCTGGTAGTATTTTTCGGTAGGGATAAGTACCTGAGGCACTAAATGCGTTATACCTAATCTGCTTATCTCAGCGTCTATATATTGCTTTACCTTTTTTTCTTTACCACTTATGGCCCTAACCACGTACCATTTTAATTGATCACTCATCTATTTATAATTAGGCTAGTGAAGTATAAAACTGATTAAGCAAGTAGCCGATGATCTGGTCCATACCAAATATGATCAGCGCAATAATGATCGAAGCTATCAGTACTAAAACCGCGCTGTTTTGCAATTCTCTCCATGTTGGCCAGGTTACTTTCTCGGTCAACTCTATGTACGATTCTTTAATGTATTCAGCTACGCCTGCCATTTTATTATTGCTTATGCACGGGAACAAGGATTCGAACCCTGATCAAAGGTTTTGGAGACCTCTATTCTACCATTGAACTATTCCCGTGTATACTATCTTCAAAAAGCTGAAGATTTGTATTGTGTTTGCTTATTGTGAATAAAGTACCGAGACCAAAGCCCCGGTACTTTACACAAAATTAACCGTTTGCTACCCTGTTTAAGGGTAAGTATTTATGCTAATATTTCAGTTACCTGACCAGCACCTACAGTTCTGCCACCTTCACGGATAGCGAAACGCAGACCTTTTTCCATAGCGATAGCGTTGATCAGCTTTACAGTGATGGTAACGTTATCACCAGGCATAACCATTTCTACACCTTCGGCCAATGAAATTTCACCGGTTACGTCAGTTGTACGGAAATAGAATTGCGGACGGTATTTGTTGAAGAATGGAGTGTGACGGCCACCTTCTGCTTTTGATAATACGTAAACTTCTGCTTTAAAGTCAGTGTGCGGGTTAACTGAACCTGGTTTGCAAATAACCATACCCCTGCGGATATCAGTTTTTTCAATACCACGTAACAATAAACCTACGTTATCACCAGCTTCGCCGCGGTCAAGGATCTTGCGGAACATCTCAACACCTGTTACGGTTGATTTTAAGTTCTCGGCACCCATACCTAAGATGTCAACAGGCTCGCCTGAGTTGATAACACCACGCTCGATACGACCGGTTGCAACAGTACCACGACCAGTGATCGAGAATACGTCTTCAACAGGCATCAAGAAAGGAAGATCAGTTAAACGTGGAGGGATTGGAATGTAGCTATCTACAGCATCCATCAACTCCATAATTTTACCTACCCATTTAGCATCGCCGTTTAGACCGCCTAATGCAGAACCTTGGATAACAGGGATATCATCGCCAGGGAAATCGTAGAATGATAATAATTCGCGGATCTCCATTTCAACTAATTCTAATAATTCCGGATCATCAACCATGTCCACTTTGTTCATGAACACAACCAATGAAGGTACACCTACCTGACGTGCAAGCAGGATGTGCTCGCGGGTTTGAGGCATCGGACCATCAGTAGCAGCAACCACAATGATAGCACCATCCATCTGTGCAGCACCTGTAACCATGTTTTTTACATAGTCAGCGTGGCCCGGACAGTCAACGTGTGCATAGTGACGGTTTGCTGTTGAATATTCAACGTGAGCGGTATTGATTGTAATACCACGCTCTTTTTCTTCAGGAGCAGAGTCAATTGAATCAAATGAACGTGCTTCTGTTAAACCAGCGTCAGCTAATACTTTAGTGATAGCTGCGGTAAGGGTTGTTTTACCGTGGTCAACGTGACCGATTGTACCGATGTTTAAGTGCGGCTTACTGCGGTCAAACTTTTCTTTTGCCATGATTTATTTTGTTTGTAGGTTAATTTATTTAAACGTAATGTACTATTTAAAGTATCTGAGCCAACAATGGGATTTGAACCCATGACCTCTTCCTTACCAAGGAAGTGCTCTACCCCTGAGCTACGTCGGCTAATATTTTAGTTCATTTGTTCACGTGTTTAATAGTTCATTGGTATTTGCCGCCTGGCACAAATGAACTAATGAACCAAACAACCAGTGAACCATCCGAGCGGAAGACGAGGTTCGAACTCGCGACCTATAGCTTGGAAGGCTATCGCTCTACCAACTGAGCTACTTCCGCTTTTTTAAAACCTAAAACACTAAACTCTAAACCCTAAAACAATTTTTAGAATTTAGAATTTAGCTTTTAGAATTTAAAGTGGGGGGAGAAGGATTCGAACCTTCGTAGCCGAAGCAACGGATTTACAGTCCGTCCCATTTGACCGCTCTGGTATCCCCCCATTGTTGATTTCGGATCGGTGATGCTCAATTGGAAGCTAAGCATCACATTTCCGAAATAAACAGAGCCTCCTATCGGGATCGAACCAATGACCTACTGATTACAAGTCAGTCGCTCTACCAGCTGAGCTAAGGAGGCTTAAATTGTTTACCATTACCTTGTTACCTTTTAAGGCCTTCAGGATTTTGGCTGCAAATTAATATTGCGCTATTTTTTTCTTTTTAAAGAACCACCCCTTTTAATAAATCAGAGATGATTAAACCCTCTCTGAAAGGGATTGCAAATCTACAAAAATTTAAAGCTGTACAAAATTTTTTTCCAAAAAAAATCGGCAGGCTTTAAACCTGCCGATCCGGGCACAAAATTTACCCTGTTATATGCTTAAAAATCATCCTCTTCCGTTACCAGGGCTGCTTTTTTAGCAGCATCGGCAGCTATGGCTTTTTTTGTTTTATGTTTTTCTATCTGTTTACGAAGGCTTTCTACCACCAGGTCCGTTGCCTCTTCAAACGTTTTACACTTTTCTTTTGCAAAAATTTGATTACCAGGCAGCATAAGCTTTATCTCGGATATCTTATTGGCCTCATCCTCTACGTTCTCCAGTTTTAAATACACTTCGCCGCTTATAATGTGATCAAAAAAAGTTTCCAGCTTATCTACCTTTTTTTGAATAAAATCCAACAACTTCTGATCTGCATTGAAATGAATAGATTGCACGGTAATTTTCATTTTTCCTCCTTTTTATGCCTTTGGATGGGCTTGTTTATAAATAGATTTAAGTCGTTCAACAGAATTGTGCGTATAAATTTGTGTGGCACTAAGGTTTGCGTGGCCAAGCAATTCTTTTATAGCATTCAGATCGGCGCCTTTATTTAACAGGCTTGTTGCAAACGTGTGCCTTAACACGTGAGGGCTTTTTTTATCCTGGGTTGATATGTAAGACAAATATTTATGCACTATTAAATATATAAGTTTCGGATATGCATCCGCGCCTTTATTTGTAACGATTAATGTTACGGAATTGTTATTAAAATTTTCACTTTTCTTTGCCTCTACATACCGCTTTATAAGACTTACCAACTCGCTGTTAAGTGGTATAATCCTCTGTTTGTTGCGTTTACCCAAAACTTTGATGGTGTTCTCGTATAAATCGATATCGGGGTGTTTTACACCGGTAATTTCGGCAAGGCGCATGCCGGTGCCGAAAAGCATCTCGATAACGAGTTTATCGCGCAAGCCGGCAAAGTTATCCGTAAATATGTACTCGTCCCGGATGTTGAGCCGGCCATCAAGCATCTGTGTTAACTTGTCGCCGTCAACTACTGCAGGTAAATTTCTGGGTATCCTGGGGGCGTTTATTCGTGAAGTTGGATTGCCCGCTATCACGCCTTCCTGCATCAAAAATTTAAAGTATTTGCGCAGGGTGGCAATTTTGCGGTTAACTGAGCGGGCAGTTAAGCCGTCGTCCATCTGCTGCGCCATCCAGTTACGGATATCGTGATGAGTTATCTCTGAGGGGTGTAAAACGGGGGGTGTACCATCAGGCGGATTTAAAAATAACAGAAATTGATCAAGATCTGACTGGTAGGCCGCTACCGTATGGGGTGAGTATCGCTTCTCGAACCTGATGTATTGAATAAACCTTTCTGAAAACATAAAAACTATTTGAACACCCAATAAATTGAATGTACAAATAGTTTTTTTATAGTGACAAGAAAATCTGTAAAATTCGTCTACGAGAATTAAACAGTAGTTTCCAAGTTCATATTCTGCTTATAGATAGCATGTTTGATTTCATGCCTGCGGGTAATTGATTTTTTCTCGAAAGCCTGGCGACTGCGCAGTTCTCTTAAAACACCCGTTTTTTCAAATTTCTTTTTAAAGCGTTTTAATGCCTTATCTAATGATTCGCCGTCTTTTACGTTAATGATGATCATAATTCCAAATACCTCCTTTCAGGGACGTCAAAGGTATGGAAATACTTTTAAAACTGAAATACAATATTTTATAATTTTTTCCGCCGATTTAAACCTGGGCATTTTTAGGGTTTAAGGGGCTGTGGGGCCCGCTTGTCAGGCGGCAGGGCCATAAACTTTTTATAGCTGTCATTTACATAAGCCACCATCGATTCGGCATTATTACTGCGTATAAAGGCATAGGTAGGCCTAAACATCGTCATGAAGTTTTCAAGGTCGGTACCTCTCAACGGCACCAAACTGCTAACGTAAGCGGGGCTAAACGCAGCGTCGATACCGCGCTGTTCGGCCTCACGCTGAAAGTACCGTTTTAACCGCCGCGCCTTTTTACCTTCGCTGCTAAACCATGTTGATGGCGAAAATACATACACCTTACTTTTTTCATACACCTCGGGGTATTCGGCCCGGGGATTAAATGGCGTGCGTTTGGCAGTAATGTTTACCTGCCTTAACGAGATAGTTTGCGTGGTAAGCATTATCTTTTTGGGGGTAAGGTCTATCAGGTACAGGGTATCTGAAGTATACCCCGGCGAATTAAATATAAGGGTTTGCCCTGCCGCAGCACGTATGGCAAAATTGCCTTTGTTATCGGTAATGCTTACCTGGCGGTTATTTATATCACGTATAAAAACATCTGATAAGCGGATGTTGGTGCCCTGCTCATAAACAGTTCCTTTAAAAACACCCTGTGCATTTGCAAACGCGGTGGTTGATATCAATATAACGGCAACCCAAAATACCTGTTTCATGGCGCATATATTAGCTATATTATTAAACCTGTTTATTCCTTTAAAAGTTTCAAATTAACAGCCTAAAATCAATAAAAAACCCGGCCTAAACCGGGTTTTTATGAAAATTACTTTTGCCAAACATTATTATCCGGGTTATAATCGGGTAATACTTTGTCTGGGTCGTAAGTAACTGATTGTATTTCTTCTGTAGATGGGTATTTTACAACAAAGCTATTGTTACGTTCCCATATTTCAACAGGCAGTTTAAGACGGGTAACCTTACCGCTTACTGTTTTAATATCCAGGATAACCGGCATCACCAGCTTATCAAGGTTTTCGATGGTGATCAATGCGCCCTTATTTGCATCGCCGCCTACATATTTAACATCGCGCACAGCAACATCCAATCGCCAGTTGTTTACAAACCAGCCTCTCCAAAACCAGCTCAGATTCTCGCCGCTCGCGTTTTCCATTGTCCTGAAGAAATCATCAGGCGTAGGGTGTTTAAATGCCCAGCGTGCAATGTAAGTACGGAAAGCATAATCGAAGCGCTCAGGGCCCAGGATAGTTTCGCGCAGCATAGTTAAGCCCATGCCGGGTTTAAAGTATAGCATCCAACCGGTGTTGGCTTCTTTCAGGTTTTCCGGATAACTCATTATCGGTTCCATCTGTGCGCTTGTTACAAATGCCCCCGCTTTGTGCATATCCTGTTTTTTGCTTGCGTACTCGCCTTTATTAAAGTCAGCGGTGCTTAAAGTATTTATAAAGGTATTAAAGCCTTCATCCATCCAGCCGTATAAACGTTCGTTCGAGCCTACGATCATCGGGAACCAGGTATGGCCAAACTCGTGATCGTTAACACCCCAAAGCTGTGATTTTTTTGCTTTGAAACCACAGAACACAATACCAGGGTATTCCATGCCACCAACCCTGCCGGCAACTGCGGTAGCGGCAGGATAAGGATATTCGAACCATTTTTGCGAATTATACTCAATAGATTTTTTTACATACTCGGTTGATCGGCCCCAGGCATCGTTGCCATCGCTTTCAACCGGATAAGCCGATATAGCGATAGATTTTTTGCCGCTTGGCAGGTCCATTTTAGCAGCATCAACAATAAACGCTGCCGATGAACCCCATGAAGCGTCGCGCGCATTCTTTATTTTGAAGTGCCAGGTAAGCTCTTTTTTGCCCGCCGGGCGCGATGCAGGGCTGGTTACTTCGTTTGCTGAGCGTATCATTACGGTCTGCTCGCTTTTTTCTGCCTGCGCCCAGCGTTTTAACTGCTCGGGCGTGTAAACGTCCTGCGGATTTTGCAACTCGCCCGATGCAACCACTATATGATTGGCCGGTGCAGTAATATTCAGATCAAAATCGCCGTACTCCAGGTAAAACTCTCCCGGGCCAGTGTAAGGCACAGCATTCCATCCCATTATATCATCGTACACATACATGCGGGGATACCATTGTGCTACAGTGTAAATTTTACCATTTTTTGTTTCCTGGATACCGGTACGGTCAGATCCGTAATCGGGCACAATAAATGAGTACTCGATGTTAAGTTTTACCTGGCCGCCATTAGCATTTACACCGGCAGGCAAAAATATCTGCATCCGGGTATCTTCGATTAAATACTTAACAGGGGTATCGCCAACCTTAACCGACTTAATTTTATATCCGCCTTTGCTCAAATCGCCACGGCCACCGTTACGGCTACCGCTTGGCGGTATAATTGCCGAACCACGTGAGCCTTCGGCAAAAAGGTTCTGATCTAACTGCATCCATAAAAAGTCAAGTTTTTGAGGGCTGTTGTTGGTATACGTTAAAACTTCAGAACCGGTAACTTCGTTGGTTTGATCATTAAGCCGTGCGTTCAGTTGGTAATCGGCCCGGTTTTGCCAATACCTTGGCCCCGGCTGCCCATCCGCCGCGCGAAACTCCGACCCATTTTTCGTGTAAAAAAAAGGTGCAAACGGATCATGGTAATTATAGTTGCCGGCAGCCGGCTGCTCCTGTTGCTGCGCCTGTACAACAACGCTGCTAACGGCCATAATAGCCAGCGTACAACCGGCAATTAGTTTCAGTTTCATAATTTTATAATGATTTGGTAAAAACAAAGACAATAATACACATTATACATTTGAGTGTGTCATCAAATTACAAAGTGTAATAAGTAAGTTACGGATTAACAGTCTGTGATAAATTACTTAAACGCCTTATTATAAACGGCTTCATCAAAGCCAAAAAACAATAAATCGCCATTTTCTATAACGGGGCGTTTGATCATACTGGTTTTTTGCTGCAATAATTGCAAGGCGTCCTTGTTTGTTTTGATACTTTCTTTAACCGCCGGGTCAAGCTGTTTCCAGGTTAGGCCCTGCTTGTTCAAGAACTTTTCGTAACCCGCTTTCTCATCCCACTCGTTCAGTTTTTCGGCGCTTACGCCCAGCTTCTTAAAATCATGAAACTCGTATGCTACGTTATTTGCTTTTAACCAGTCGAGCGCTTTTTTTACCGTGTTGCAGTTGGTGATGCCGTAAACTTTCATGGGGCTAAAATATCAATTTTTAGCACCGCCAAGTGAATCATCATTATTAATTCCGCGCTGGTTTTTTTTGATAGCTGCGCTTAAGCTGCCAAACTTATAGTTGAAGCCTATGCCGATAGACCTGAAGTTTTGGTAGTTATAGGAAAAGTTGTTAAACGAATCGGTATGCGTATAAAAATCAAGCTTTATAAACTTGCTAAACGGTCCGTTGGCGTATAATGACAATGTGGCTTTTTTATTAAACAGCTCTTTAGATGCGTTGAAACCATAACCAAGGTAGTAATTATCAATGCCCTGCAATAGCACATAGCGGCTATCAAACCCAACATTAACCCCTACCCGGTAACCATCACTAAATTTGTAACTGCTATTGGTAAATACATGCCCCTGGTAACCGCTGTTAGTAAAAAACTCGTTATTGAACGTGCCTTTTAACCACACGCGCATTATCTCGGCATTTACGTTTACATTAAATTTGGTTGTTATGGGGTAGTTCCAATTTACATCTAACCCCAGGTTTTTGTTTTTACCTACGTTAGCATAAGTGCTGGTGGTAACGGTGCCATTTACGCTTGATAAATTTTGAATAGTATTATTGGCAAAAGCATAGCTTAAGCTGATATTAAGCGATCCTTTTGCGAAGTTGCCGTAACTAAGCTCGAAATTATTATTAACGGCCGGGCGCAATGCAGGGTTACCCCTGCTAATGTATTTGGTATTGGTACTATCAACAAACGGGTTAAGTTGCCATATACCGGGGCGCTGTATACGTTGAGTAAAACCAAACGTAAGGCTGCTATTGTTTAACGAGCGTTGCATCGAGAACGATGGCACAACATTGGTATAGGATTGATTGAGGTTGGTACTGGTTGATGTAAAGTTGGCGTTGATCTCGGTACGCTCATACCTCGCGCCCGCTTTGAATGTCCATTTGGTAAATTTAAGTGTATAAGAGTTATAGGCGCTATATACATTTTGATGGTAGTCAAAATCGTTTGCCTGTCCGCTGTTATCCATGTAATTACCCGTCGCGTCCTTCAGGTCGGTATGAAAGGTACTGTAGTTATTACGGTTTATCATTTTACCCCCGGCTTCTATGTTCAGTTTTTTAAGCGGGTGCACATAATCCAATTGCGTGGTATGCTCTTTTGCACCGGAATTATTTAACTGACGAAAATCGGCACTGTTTCCCGGAGATACAAGATTAAGGGCGTTATTACCAAAATCGCTGTATTTATAAGAGGCGGTAAGCAACCGGTCTTTATTGCCTTTAAAACCTAACTGGTAGTTAAGCCCAAAATCGGCACCGTGGTATGCACCATCACCATTGTTGGTAGTAGTGTAACTGTTGGCAACACCCGCATTAGTTTCGGTAGTAAATTGTGTAGATAAGTTTAAGTTAGTGCCGCGGTAGTAATTGAAAGTACCGGTCAACAGATTTAAACTATCGGCCTCAAAACTTAGCTCGGTACTTACATAGTTATTGTTTCCGGTACCAAAACGATTACCCGTTTGCACCACTGATGATGGCTGCAGCAGGAAATCTGTTTGATTATAAAAATCTGTAGGGCGCTTCGGCCTGTGCCCCGTACCTGCGTAGGCATTAACTCCAAACTTGCCTTTTTTTGCTGTAAGGTTTATATTAGCCCGCGGCCCCCATATACTGTTATAATTAAGGTTTACCGAGCCATTGTACCCTTCATCTCCCTTTTTTTGAGTAATGATATTGATAATACCTGCCAATCCCTCGGCGTCGTACTTGGCAGGTGGTGTGGTTATTACCTCTATCTTTACAATGTTGGTACCCGGCATGGCTTTTAATATATCTGACGGGTTACGCGCCATCAGTGCCGACTCTTTACCGTTCAATAATATCTTGTAATTGCCGCTTCCGCGCAGTTTGATATTATCGTTGCCATCAACAGACAGCAGCGGCACTTTTCGGATCATATCAAGCGCGGTGACGGCTTTTGCTTCCGGGTCTGCCTGCACGTCGTAACTCAGGCGGTCAACCTCCTGTTTCATCAACGGCCTGGCCGCAACAACCGATACTTCTTTTAATTGATTATGCGTAGCTGCAAGCAGCACACTACCCACGTCGACCATCTTTTTATCACCCGGTATATCGATCACTTTGGTACCATAGCCCATGTAGACCAATGCAAGTTTATAACGCTTTTGAGGGACACCCCCAAGTTCAAAAGTACCGTCATCTTTGGTGAGCATACTTTTTACAGGGGCGTTGCTGGCGGCATCTGTTAAGGCAACGGTTACAAAACTAAGGGGTTTATTAATAGCCGAATCGATAACCAGACCCTTTATAGTAATGTTTTGTACTGGTGATTGTGCAAATGTAAGGGTAGTGCAGAAACCAAGCACTGCCAGCAGAAATATTTTCATTCAATAGTTTAGCCTAAAAGACGCGCGAAGATAAGCCTTCGTTGCAACCTACGCCGTTATAAATACGGGTAATTTGTAACAAAAACGCTACTTATTGAATTTGGTCATGGTTAACTCCGTACCAATGGTAGTAAAGCTTTTTATCATCTCTATCGAGCGCTCAATCAAGGCAGGTAATTCGGGCTTTTCATCATCATCAAAGCCGCTTAATACATAATCTACCTGCCGCCCTTTTGGGAAATTATCGCCCACACCAAACCTAAGCCTGGCGTATTCATTGTTACCCAATATTGCTTCGATGTTCTTTAAGCCGTTATGCCCCGCGGCGCTGCCTTTAGGTTTTAATCGCAGGGTGCCTAATGGCAATGCTATATCGTCCACAACTACCAATACATTCTGCACCGGGATCTTCAGTTCCTTCATCCAGTGATTAAGCGCTTTACCGCTAAGGTTCATGTAAGTGGTTGGCTTAATAAGGTGCAGGCTGCGGCCCTTATGGTTTACTTCGGCGTAGGAAGCAAGGCGCATGGTGTAAAACTTCGCTCCCTCCTGCTTTGCCATTTCATCCAACACCATAAAACCAATGTTATGCCTCGTATCGGCATACTCCGGCCCGATATTCCCTAAACCAACGATAAGATATTTCATACCCGCTAAACCCGGTTTAGCCACCGGGGCTTTCTTTAAAAACTTACTAAAATAAGGCCTGATTGCCATAAATTAAGAAATAGCAAAGTAAAACAAAAACGGCAATAAGTAACTCATCGGTTTACCCATTATTTAAGTCAACAGGCCTTTGCTTCTTCGAACCGCCTTCTTTTATCACCGCGGAAAGAATGCTAAAACTTCCAAAGCACTCGTCAGATGAGCGCAAGGGTTAGGTTATTCTAAATAGCAAAGCCGCCTAAAGTATAGGCGGCTTTGCTAAAAAACACGTCGCTTTGCTTTATAACCCCACTACCGAATACGGCACGCGGATGTTTTTTACACGATAGTAATAAGGGTCGAGATAACCTTCCTGACAATCTGAAACGCCGCAGCCCGAAAAATTAAGGCAAAAGGTAAGTAACAGTTCGTTATGGCCGTTAACCGATTCGGGGTGAATTGACGGCGTATAATAACGTGCGTACTTACCGGCTAAATATTCGCTAACTGTATATATATACTTTGGAGTGGTAAACGGACCTGTTGGGCTGCTTGATGTGGATATATATATATCACGCTTATCCTCGCAGTTGAAGCCCTGGTCCATTGACATCATAATGTATTTACCGTTAAGATAAGAGATTGAGTTATTACCCGGCCCTACAGCAATTTTTGCCGCATCGCTGGCGGTAGGCATGTTTACCCAAGAAGCACCGTCCCAAAACGTCCATTTCAACGGATCACTTTGTGCGAACCGGGCTACAAAAATATTATTGCCATAACCGAAGTTGAAGCCTTGGGAGCCGAAAGAATACACATAACCATCGTTACCCTTTACCATACCCGTAGAATAACTGATATCTACCTGGCCCGACATACCCTGGGGTGTAAAACGCTCAGCCGTCCATTCGTTGCCTGCATTTGGTGTTAACTTATACAGCGACTGGTTAGTGCTGCTGAGGCCTTTACCCTCGCCGCACTGTACCCAAACGCTACCGTTTATTTGAACACCTAAGCCCGGCCACGACCAATCTGTGCCAGGCTGGTTATTAAACACCTGCCGCGGCCTTCCATGCGCGCTGTTTGGTATTGTCATGTTAGTGGTATGGTCGGGGTTCCAGTCGGTCGCTGTTGGTTGAATCATTACCGAGTTGTTGTAATTAAAAAAGTCCGAACATGAAAATTTATGATTATCGCGTAACCTGGAACCATCCCAGGCATCTTGTGTTATCCATAGAACGCGGCCATCGCTCAGCGGTACACTGGTACCCTGGTCAAACGCTACCGAACCCTGGCTTGGGTCATTTCTCTCAAAAAACCCTATTGCCGAGTCGTCCCTGTAAGCCTCCTCTGCAAGCGGTGTAAGGGTGAAGCGCTGGCTGCTACTATTATCATCAGCCTGCTGCAGGGTTACATTATTATCTGCGGCTGATACATTAAGCACCAGGCCCGTAGTCTTATTAACAATATTAAATGCGCCTATGGTTGATGATTGCTTAATTACCCACAATTCTGCTGCTGCGGCCGATTCCCGATATTGCTCAGCTACTGTACCTGCCTGTGCACCAGCGGGGGCATTCAAAAACTTCCCGGTGAACAGATTGCGGATCTGGTAATACCTTACGCCTCCGGCTGTGCTATTATATATGAGGTGCCATTTTTGCCAAAGCGGCATCGCCGAAGCACTTGTAACGGCTTCTACTTTTTGGTTATCCTTATATTTCTCATTAAAGGTATAATTGCCTGCCACCTGTAGCATTTTGCCGTTGTTGCCGGCAATAGCAAATACGCCGTATTGTATATCGTTTATATCAAAAACTTTAAACTCCACATTCCAGTCGTACGTCTCGCCCGATTCGGCCGTGACTACAAATACCTGTTTCAACGATGTAGCATCAAAACTCGCACCGGATGCAGGCGACACGGTTGCCCCTTCAGATATTACCATATTAGCCTTTAGTGCAGCCATGTTAGCACCTTTCTGCACTGTAACCACTATAGTATGTGTAGTATTATTAAACACCGCAGGGCCCATCTGCCCTTCTGCAAGCGAAAATTGTTTGATCATTCTTCCGGGACTTGGAAATCGTTTATAATCTTTAGAACAAGACACAACAAGCATAATTGCCGTTAGCAGTAGGAGTAATTTTCTCATGATAAGCCTTTGATTTAAGTTTAATTATCACAAATATTACGATTGTAAATCGATTTAGCAAACTTTTTTTAAATTTTTATAAGGGTTTAACTGCTAAAAAACCAGGTGCATAAAAAAAGCGACGGTTTTTCCGTCGCTTTAAATTTTAAGCTGGTGCAGTGACCGACTAAATTATTTTTTGCCTGCCTCTTGTTCAGCCTGGCGTAATGCACGCGAAGTAGTAACAGATACGATAGTATCTTCCTGCGCATTGGTGATAGTAAGGTTAGGGATCTTGATCTCGTTAACTTTTACTGATTTACCAACCTCAAGCGCTTCGATGCTCACTTCGATGTTATCTAAATGGTCTTTAGGCAAAGCCTTTACGCGTAGTTTCCTTAATTTTTGAACTAACTTACCGCCTACTTTAACACCCGGCGAAGTTCCTGTTAATTTAACAGGGATCTCAATAGTTACCGGTTTGTTTTCATCGAGCAATAAAAAGTCGATGTGGATAAGTTGTTCCGTTAACGGGTGGAACTGCATATCTTTAATTATAGCCCTTGATTTTACGCCGGCTACGTCAATGTCGATGAAATGAACAACCGGAGTATAAACTACGGCTCTCAAATCAGCTGCGGACACTGCAAAGTGGGTTTGGGTTGACCCACCGTAAAGTACTGCTGGCACTAAGCCCTGGTAACGCAGTTCTTTAGCGTCTCTTTTCCCTACGTTCTCTCTTGGAGAACCGCTAATAGCAATTGATTTCATTATTTATTTATTATTCAAAGCCATACCAACACGGTATGGATATTTTAAGTCTCTTTTATTAATCTACCCTGAACAACTGGCTTATTGAGCCATGCTCGTTAACGTTGCTTATTGCCTTTGCAAACAGATCGGCAGTGGTAAGCACCTTTATTTTAGGGCTCGAGTGTTTTAACGGTATGGTATCGGTTACTATCAGTTCAGTTAACGCCGAATTCTCGATAGTTTCGTAAGCCTTACCTGATAATACCGGGTGTGTACAAACCGCGCGAACGCTTTTTGCCCCACGCTCCATAATCAAACCGGCAGCTTTTGCAAGCGTACCTGCCGTATCACAAATGTCATCTATCAGTACAATGTCCTGGTCTGTAACATCGCCAATAATGGTCATGCTTTCAATTTCATTTGCACGTTTGCGGCGTTTATCGCAAATTACTACCTCGGCATTAAAGAACTTGGCAAAGCTACGCGCCCTGTACGAACCGCCCATATCAGGCGATGCAATGGTAAGGTTACCCAAACCAAG
Organism: Mucilaginibacter sp. 14171R-50; assembly: GCF_010093045.1. Classification (NCBI taxonomy): domain Bacteria; kingdom Pseudomonadati; phylum Bacteroidota; class Sphingobacteriia; order Sphingobacteriales; family Sphingobacteriaceae; genus Mucilaginibacter; species Mucilaginibacter sp. 14171R-50. The sequence continues at coordinate 368,836 of NZ_CP048115.1, forward strand.
GCTTTTTATATAGGGCACAAATATGATAGATGCATCCAGGTGATCTACCGGCACATCAAAAAACGCCTGTATCTGAGCAGCGTGCAGGTCCATCGTCATGATACGGTTTATACCTGCGGCTACCAGTAAATTAGCTACCAGTTTTGAACCTATTGCAACACGGGGCTTATCTTTCCTGTCCTGGCGTGCCAATCCAAAATAAGGGATAACCGCTATAATGTAATGGGCAGACGCACGCCGGGCGGCATCTATCATCATTAACAGCTCCATCAGGTTATCGGTTGGCTGGTGCGTGCTCTGTATCAAAAACACATCGCAACCGCGGATAGACTCGTTAAAATGCGGCTGAAACTCGCCATCGCTGAAACGCGATAAAACCACATCGCCAAGTTCCTGGCCGTATGATTCAGCAATGTGTTTTGACAGTTCCTGCGAACCCGAACCTGCAAATAGCTTAACCGTATTAAACTGTAAAGGCATCTTTTGATTTTAGATTTGAGATGTACGATATCAGATTTACTCCCTCGCCACCCTTCTTAAATATCAACCCCGTGTTAAACAACAATCGGATTTCGATTTTCATCAGGATATAAATCCGAAACTAAAAATCCGAAATCCGAAATTTCAATGTTGCCCGACCAGGATTCGAACCTAGACAAACGGTACCAAAAACCGTCGTACTACCATTATACTATCAGGCAATCTCCTTTGGTTTGTAAGCCTTCCCAAAAAGGAATGCAAATATAGGACGATTTTTCAATAGTCAAAAGTAAAATTTAAAAAAGTAACCGCATTTATTTTCAGATCACAACATCCGTTAAAAAGTGTTAAGGTTTTGGTTTTAACATAAACATCTTAATGTTTTTGTTAATTTCGTCAGCTTAAACCTTACTTAGCTCGTAATTACAGCATGAACTACAATAAGATAAACAATATTTTTGGCTGGGCAGTCGGTATAATTGCTTCTATAACATACATTTTAACGCTGGAGCCCTCTACCAGTTTTTGGGATTGCGGTGAATTTATTGCCTGTATATACCGCCTGCAGGTAGCGCACCAGCCGGGTGCACCGCTGTTTACTATGATAGGCAAGGTATTTTCGCTCCTATCGTTCGGTAACAACATGAAGGTGGCCTATTTTACCAATATGGCTTCGGCTTTATCAAGCGGCGCAACAATTATATTTTTGTTTTGGACCATAACCGCCCTGGCTAAAAAGCTGATTGTTAAAGCCGGCGAACAAATAACCCAAACAAACATTATCCAGATAATGGGCGCCGGTTTGGTTGGCGCGCTGGCCTATACCTGGTCAGATACCTTTTGGTTCTCGGCTGTAGAGAGTGAAGTTTATGCGCAATCATCACTTTGCACCGCCGTAGTTTTTTGGGCTATACTGAAATGGGAAGCCCATGCCGACGAGCCCCGTGCCGATAAATGGATCATATTTATTGCTTATGTAATGGGTTTATCTATCGGTATCCACTTGCTAAACCTGCTGGTGATACCGGCAATTGCGTTGGTTATATATTTCCGCAGGGCAAAACAGGTTACTACGCCGGGCACTATATGGTCGTTTATTTTGGGTATAATCACTGTTGCCCTGATCCTATGGGGCGTAATACAATTTACAGTTAAAGGTGCAGCCTTCTCTGATCTGTTTTTTGTGAACACCCTGGGGATGGGCTTTAATACCGGTGCCATTATATTCTACTTGCTTGTTATGGCCGCGCTGGCTTTAGGGATTATTTATACCATTAATGCCCGGGCCAGTTACATGTGGGCGGCAGTTAGCTGTTTTGTATTGCTGCTGGGCTTCAGCGCCGGCATTGTTGGGCTGATAGCCGGAATTGCCATACTTGCCTTGCTTGAATATGTTTTAAAAGTACGCGAAAAACGCGTGGCGTTAAACCGTATTTTAATTTGCACGGTATTTATCCTTTTTGGTTACAGCTCATTTGTAATGATAGTTATCCGTGCAAAGGCGGGTACAAACCTAAACAACAGCGACCCCCAGGATGCCTTCGCATTGAATAGTTATCTTAACCGCGACCAATACGGCGATACTCCTTTATTATATGGCGAATACTTTGATTCGAAAGCTATCGACCAAACTGAGGGCGCTAATATTTATCGCCGTGGCGAAAAGAAATATGAGATTGCGGGTAAAAAATTAAACACCATTTACGATCGCAACACCTTATTCCCACGCATGTTCAGCCAAAAACCGGGGCACGCCGAGTTTTATAGGATGTGGAGCAACCTGGGCCCTGAAGAACAGCCTACAATGGCAACTAATATTGGCTTCTTCAGCACCTGGCAGGTAACACAAATGTACACCCGTTACTTTTTATGGAATTTTGCCGGCCGTGCTAATGAAATGGACGGCCAAACGGCGCAAGGGATAGACGGCAGCTGGTTAAGCGGTTTTAACTTTGGTAAGGAACTCCCAAGCACTGTTACACAAAGCAAATCGTACAACAGGCTTTTCTTCCTGCCGCTTATAATTGGCCTGTTGGGGGTAGTTTATCACTTTAAACGCAATCAGCGCGATGCAGGTGTGGTAACCGTATTATTCTTTTTTACGGGATTAGCCATTGTGCTTTACCTTAACCAGGACCCTTTACAGCCGCGCGAACGTGATTACGCCTATGCCGGATCGTTTTATGCCTTTGCCATATGGATAGGCCTGGGTGTATTGCTCATTGCCGAGTTTTTGAGCAAGAAAATAAATGCCAAAACCAGCGCTATCATAGCATCGGTGGTTTGCTTGCTGGCAGCGCCGGTTTTAATGGCAAGCCAGGAATGGGACGACCACGACCGCTCCACTAAACTTACGCCGCATGATATCGCTTATGATTATTTAAACTCTTGCGCGCCAAATGCCATTTTGTTTACTTATGCTGATAACGACACCTACCCGCTTTGGTATATACAGGAAGTGGAAGGGGTAAGGCCGGATGTGCGTATCGTAAATTTAAGCTTGCTGGGTACTGATTGGTACATACGCCAGATGAAACAAAAAATGAACGAATCGGCGCCATTACCTATCAGTATGCCTAACGATAAATTCAAAGCCGGCGTACGCGATGTAATATATTACAATGACGCAAAGGTGGCCGGCCCTATTGAGTTAAAGGAGGTGTTTGATTTTATAACGTCGGACAATAAAGATAACATGGTGCAGTATCAAAATGGCGAGAATGCGAACTATCTGCCCACCAAAAACTTTAAAATGACGGTAAATGCAGATGAGGTCGTTAAGGCGGGCTCGGTACCGGCCGACCAAAAAGACCGCATCGTATCCGAAATGGACTGGACCTATCCGGGTAAATATGTAACCAAAGATAACCTGGCCATGATGGATATACTGGCCACTAACAACTGGAAACGGCCGGTATATTTTGCCACCACCGTGCCGAGCGATAATATGCTCGGCCTCGACAAATACCTTTACAGCGAAGGCTTTGCCTCCCGCCTTATGCCATATAAGCCGGATAGCACTGTACAGCCGCAGGAATACAGCAATACGCTTATTATGTATAATAACATGATAAATAAGTATAAATACGGCAATTTTAAAACTGCTAAATACCTTGATCATGAATCGTTAAACTTGTTTTACCCGCTGATCACACGTTTATACGCAACTCTTGCTGATAATCTTTTGAAAGAAGGGCACCGTGATCTTGCAAAAAACACACTTAAGAAATATGAAGACGTAATGCCTTCAACGATCATTTCGACAGAATTGGCGGTCAGGAAGTACTGGATGTCTGAAAGCCTGTTCAGAATAGGCGACACTGCCTTAGCTGTTAAATTTGTGAACCAGGTGGATGATTATGTTATAGATCAGCTGAAATTCAATTACACCTTATTTCAAAAAGGTGACGCGGGATTAAATACGCGCGACGTACAGATGGCCCTGTCTTTATTAAACAGTATGGCCACCGTTACCAAAGACTTTAAGCAGGATGCCTTAAGCGCAAAAATAAGCGCACAGCTTAAAGACTACGGTACCAAGTTCGGCGGTATGCAAACACAGCCATAGTGCATAAATACCATTAAACAATATTAAAGCGGCCATAAGCCGCTTTTTTGTTTTCTGACCGGTGCAAAACAAACACTTCACTGTTCACAACCGTACACTTTGTTACGATTATAACCCGGTGCTGACCATTCTATACGACACATGTAGTTTTTTTTCATCCACAATTACGTACACCCCAAAATAAAAAATAGCCCAATAATGCATTCTAAAGGCGTTTTTGCTTTCTTTTAAGAAATATTCCTCCTTAAATGTCCTTTTTTTATCCGCGAATTGAAAGTTTGGCATCGAATTGGAATACTACTTATCAAACGGAGTTAAAATGGTAATCGATAAGAAAACTGAAAACACGGGCGAAGAGAAAGAGTGGGAAAACCCACAAGCTCCTGAAAAAACATCCGACGAAAGGGATAAGGAACAAATTGCGAGGCAATACAAAGAAGCGAAACGCAGACATGATAACCTTAGCGAAAACCAGGAAGAAGACGATAAAGAAACTAAACAATAAACTAAAAAACTTAAAATATTGAATTATGAAAACTTACCAAAAACCTGCTACCAGCAAATTAGTTAACCGCTTTGATAAAGAATTAATGAACATTTTGATGAGCGACCTAAAAGCAATAAAATCAAAAAACCCGGGCCGCCTGACAGCCGCGTAGTTTAAACATATCCCAAAACTCACAACACTAACTATCTTAACCTATGAAAGCTTATAAAAAACCTGCTGCAAGTAAATTACTTACCCGTTTTGATAACGACTTAAAGACTTTATTAATGGAAGACCTAAGATCTTTCAGGGAGAGGAACCAATTTTCATCAAGCAACAAACAGGCCGTTGTGAACCAACAATTATCGGCTGCCTGATCAATCATATATCTGCTCTATTTAAAACATCTTTTTGAGACAAACAAGGCCCTGCTTATTAAGCCGGGCTTTGTTGTTTTGAGGCATATTTTACGATCAATTTTGCCGCTTTTTCCGAAGCCCCCGGCGAACCCATTTTTTCATGAAGTGTATTATACCCGTCAAGTATTTTTTTGCGATAATTTTGATCATTCAGTAACTTATCCAACTCCCGGGTTATTTCCTCCTTTGTACAGTCCTGTTGTATCAGTTCCTTAACCACCGCGGTATTCATTATCAAGTTTACAAGCGATATAAATTTTATTTTGATAAGCAAACGCCCTATGGCAATGGTAAGCGCGTTGCCTTTATAAACAACCACCTGTGGTACGTTAAAAAGAGCAGTTTCTAAAGTGGCCGTACCCGACGCTACAACCGCCGCCCGGGCAATGGCCAAGACATCATAAGTAGCATTAAATATTACCGGGATATCCTTATCATTCAGATATTGTTTGTAATACTCTAAATCAAACGATGGCGCCCCCGCTATAACAAACTGGTGGTCTGGAAAGTCATCGGTAACACCCAGCATCTCCGGCAATAACCTGCTTATTTCCTGCTTACGGCTACCGGGTAATAAGGCAATGACTTTTTTTCCGGTCAGGTTATTATTCGTCAGGAAATTAGCATCCGCTTTAAATGCATCTACAGCATCAAGCAAGGGGTTTCCTACATAATCTATATCCATGCCCCAGCTTTTGTAAAAATCAACCTCGAAAGGCAGGATACAAAACAGGTGATCTACTATCTTTTTTATTTTAAGTACCCGTTTCTGGTTCCAGGCCCAAACCTTCGGCGAGATATAATAGCAAACCAACAAGCCATTAGCTTTAGCAAATTCGGCTATTTTTAAGTTAAATCCCGGGAAATCTATCAATATCAAAACGTCGGGGTGGAAGGAGGCAATATCCCGTTTACATTTCTTCAGGTTTTTAAGAATCGTGTTCAGGTTTAGTATAACTTCTACGAAACCCATAAACGCCATATCGGCGTAGTGTTTAACCAGCGTACCACCCTGGGCCTGCATCAGGTCGCCGCCAAAAAAACGAAACTCGGCCTGCCCGTCAAGCTCTTTCAAAGCCTTCATCAGGTTGGCCCCGTGCAGGTCGCCCGATGCTTCGCCTGCTACCAGGTAGTACTTCATGCTAAAGTTATTGAGTTAACCATTTATTGATTAAAGCCTCCCGGCACCAAAAATCCCGTCAGCACATCGTAAATCCGCACACTTATCTTTAGATATGCATTTTAAACACAAATATCAGTAATGTGCATACAAATGTAGTGATCATTATCCCGTTTGATGTTTTATCAAGATGCGCCCTTGCCGAGAATCTTAACATCACTAAATTTAAAGCCAGGGCTATCAGGTACGGAGCGGCAGGCTTATCTAAAAAAAAGCTTCCGTTATTTAATACCACCGCAAATATCACCCAGGCCAAAACAGGGGCCGCAAAGCCGTAAAGTATCCCCAAAAAAAGGTTGTTTTTTTTAAACATTAAAATTCCAGGAGTTTAAAACAGGGATAGCGTGGTGGGCCGTCATATCAAACTGAACCGGCACAACCGATGCATAATTGTGCTCAAGCGCCCAAACATCGGTATCCTCGCCGTTATCGTCATTTGTAAAAATACCTGTTAGCCAATAATAAGGCCGCTTATGCGGGTCAACGCGTTCATCAAACTCTTCAGCCCATTTGGCATTAGCCTGACGACAAATTTTTACACCCTTAATGTTATGCCCGGCCGGGAAATTTACATTTAGCACTGTCCCTACAGGCAAGCCATTGTTTAAAACCTGTGTGGCAAGTTCCTTTACGAACTTTTGGCAATGGTCGAAATTAGCCTGGTTAGTATAATCGTCCAGCGAAAATCCGATAGAAGGGATGCGTTCAATAGCCCCTTCAACTGCTGCCGACATTGTGCCCGAGTATAACACGTTTATAGAATTATTTAAACCGTGATTGATACCAGATACACACAGATCGGGCTTTACACCTTTTAATACCGTGTTTACAGCAAGTTTCACACAATCCACCGGTGTGCCGCTGCAGCTGTACATTTCAATACCTTCGTAAATATCAACCTTATCTAAACGCAGGGGTTTGCCTATGGTTATGGCATGGCCCATGCCCGATTGCGGGCTATCTGGCGCTACTACCACCACCCTGCCAAGCTCTTTCATGGTGTGCATAAGGGCTTTTATACCCGGCGCGGTTATACCATCATCATTTACTACAAGTATTGTGGGCTGCTTTGTTTTCATGCTGGTGCAAAAATAGAGAATTTGAAACAAGCCTGCTGATGAAATAAAATTAAAAGTGCCTGGGTAATATCAAACTACCTTATTCACACCAGGAATACGCACTATTGCCAATCCTAATAAAAAGCTAAGTACTACCGCTGTTGGTGCAACAACCAATAGTTTTATAGCGGGATCTATGCCCCAGTTCCGTGCCATAACCGATAAGGAGATGATGATAAGCGGGTGAAAAATATAAACAGCGAATGTGCTGCGCGATAATTTGCTCAGAAAAGCCGATGACTTATTCCACCTGTATTTGCCAATGCCAAGCAGCGAACTAATAATAGCAAAGCCCACCAATTGTTCCCATACGGCATACCATAACGATTGCCAGTGGATGCCGCCGGTAAACCAGGCTACCGGAAAATTGAGCAAATTGCGTACAATAAAAAATAAAGGAAAGCCGATAAGCACCACGCACAAGGCAATTGTACGCATACGTTTACCAGTTTTGTACTCGGCATGGTTAAGCCATTTACTTTTCGAAGCTATCAACCCCAATATGAATAAACTAACATACTGAGGAAAATGCCCTAACTGAAAACCTACCGGTTTTAACACCCATCCTACCGGAAATACGATGCGGACAACGTAGCTGATAACACCGATAATTAAGGCAAACACTAAAATGGTTGTAACGGTTGGCATGGCAACTGTCTTGCTTGTCTGCTTAATTACTATACGGTATAAAACATATATAAAAGTGAACAAAAGCAGCGCGGCAACAAACCAAAGAACACCGAAATCTATCCAGCTATTAAAGCCGCCTAAGTATTGCAGGTATGTTATATGATGCTCCCCGACCCAATTATATGGAATATAGCTAAGTATCGGCGAAAGAATAAACGAATAAAAAACTAAAGGCAGGCCCAACCTCATGAGGCGGTCGGTAATGAATTTAACGGGGCCCTTTTTATCATAAGAAGATGGTACAAACAATGCCGACAGGAAAAAGAAAAAGCCCATAAAAAAAGCCTGGTTAACAGCTACAAATGCCGTCATGGGGATAAGGGCAGCTGTAAGCGTGGTTTTTTGAGTATAATACCAGCCACCCGGCGCTCCGTATGCTATAAAGGAATGGTGCATTATTACCAGCACGGTAAGCATCACTTTAAGATGATCGATATAATTTATCTTTTGTTTGGGATGAACAAGCGCCGGCTGAGCTTCAGGTTTAGACATTGTATTGGATTATAGCATTCAAATGTATATGAAAAATTGCTTTGTTAGACATCTGTAATTTGATACACATCTGTAAGAATTTGAGTCTGCAAGGCGATAAACGTTACAAGCACATGCTCAAAAAAGCAAATTACCCTTTGCAGTTAACACGATGTTTGTAACTTGTACAGGTAAACCCTATGTAACCTTAATCCATGAAAGATTCAAACAAAATATGGCGGATATTTTTCGCTGTCGCCATAATAGCTATTGCTATACAGCAGGTAGTATTTTCAGTTTATATGCCCGTTATAGTCCCCTGGCCCAAGGATCTTGTAACATCGCACGTGGCAGTTTGGGTAGGGAGCATTATACTGGCTACCTTGGGTGGGCTGATAATTGTTGATAACAAAGCACGGCCGGCCGCTGTTTATTTAGGGCTGATATTCCTGACACTACTGATTATATTTCATATACCCAATCAGTTCAGGACCACACCTGCTTTTTTAGGAAGCTGGGCTAATGCACTTAAAATATTCGCTTTGAGCGGCTGCGCGCTTATAGTTGCTGCATCGGCGCCAAAATCCGGAGCCTATGTAACAGGGTTTGAGGCCATCATACCCGCCGGCCGCTTCTTTTTGGCTATAACCATGTTTGTGTTTGGCATAGAGCATTTTGTTTACATAGACTTTGTGCCGGGGCTTGTACCCCAATGGGCTGTCTTCCCTGTTTTCTGGACTTATTTTACAGGCGCAGCGCTCATCGCGGCGGGCTTAGGAATAATGCTGAACATAAAACTTCGCCTGGCAGCAAATTTACTGGGTTTAATGATATTCATATGGTTTTTGCTACTCCACATTCCACGGGCACTTGCGGATCCGCGAGGTTTACATGGCAACGAGATTGTAAGCGCCTTAGAGGCATTGGCATTTAGCAGCAGCGCGTTTATACTTGCCGCTATCAGCAAAAACAAGGACGGTGATTTTAAGCGTAAAAGAAAAAAGGCTTAACAGTTATACAGCTAGTATCTCGTAGCCTCGAAAATAAACCAGGCGTTTAAAATGATATAAGCCACCAACACAACCTGCGCAAATATGAAATCGAACTTTTTGGCTTTTTCAATTTGTTCGCGCTTTACCATTTTCAGAGAAAGTGAAGTGCCGATAATCACCGCCAAAATGAATATCAGGGTAACGCCATGAAGGGTATCAACCAGCGTAAATGTAGTGGATTCGGGAAGCGACGAATCGACTATATACTTGTTACCAATAACGGCAAAAAGGGCGCCAACGCTTAAACCAAAGCGTGAGTCGATACTATCCGTGTGGATGTAAAAGCACATATAAGCTATCAGGAATGCGACATACATCCCCAGGAACATTTTCCAGAACAAACCCATAGCATTTCTGTCCAGCTGCACCCTAACTTTAAAGTTGCTGTATTCGGTATGGGGCTTGGCCAGGCTCTCGTCGCCAAAACCGGTTTCGTAAACTTTGATACCTGTTGATACATTCAAACTATCAATGTGCCAGCCGCGCAGGGTGAAGCGAGGGTCGAAATGCTTGCCCAGTGTATCGGCTGCAAACACCAGCGACTTCGAATCAAATTGCGAATTTTCGATCGAGAAACGCAGCTTCTGCCTGTCGAACGGAAAGTTATTTATAGCCCAGGAATCCTTCATTACACATTGCAGCTTCATCAGTAAATATATCCTGTTGTCGCTCGAATCTACGGTTGAGTAAGAGGTTGTAACTGATTTGGCTTGCGGTACTTCCAGGTTGTGCAAAAAATCGAACTTTTTGTTCTTATATTTAAGCCACAGCCACAGATTAATGCTGTATTCTTTATCCTTAAAATTTATATCGTGAATGCTGGTGATATAAATGCCGCTGTAAACGGTATCAGGACGTGCCGTCTGAGCCGTCACAGATTCACTTGAAAAAACTGCTGCCAGTACGGTAAATGCCAAAAACAATTTACCAATATATTTTGCCATTATAAGGATTTGAGGTATAAGCTAAAAATAGATATTTTGTTTGACTATTAACATCATACAAACCTATATCTTAAAGCTGGTACCTCTTAGCACTTATTTAGTACCGATAGTTACCGTTCCCCCGGTTTTGAAAAGGTCGTGCGATACAAAATAGCCCTTGTTCTCTTTTCCGTTCACTTTTACCGATATGATGTGCCTTCCTTTTCCAGGCTTGGTTATGGTGATTGTTTTACCATTGCTTGTGCGCCATTTTACCTCATCAAAAAGCGGTACGGTAACAATATATTTAGGGTCGGTGGCCGAGAAGGGGTATAAGCCAAGCGAGCTAAAAACATACCATGACGACATTTCGCCGGCGTCGTCCATGCCGCTAAGCTCCAGACCTTCTTCACCAATTCCGTATAAATTTTCCATAATAAAATCAAGAATTTTCTGGGTTTTTTCGGGCTTATTGATGAAGATATAAGAGAACGGCGCCTCGTGGTCGGGCTGGTTACCCTGGCAATACTGACCAATCATAGTTTCAACATTTCGCGCGATGTAATTGGGGTTCCAGGGCAGGGTGAACAATGAATCTAATTTTGATTCGAACCCTTTTGGCCCGCCATACAGTTCTATCAGTCCAGGCATGTCGTGCGGCGCAAAAAACGACACCTGCCAGGCATTTGCTTCCCGGTACATGTATTCGTAATACGGAAACTGCGGGTTGAAATTTTTTACCCATTCTCCATTCTCAAGTCGCCCCCTCATAAACCGGGTAGATGGGTCAAAAACGTTTTTGTAATTCTTTGACCTGGCCATCAGTATCCTGTAATTGGCGGTATCGCCGAGTTTTTTTGCGATCTGTGCTACCGAATAGTCGTCGTACGAATACTCCAGGGTTTTGGAAACGCCCGCTTTAGCTTTGGTTTCCACATCGGGGTGGGCAATGTCAGGGGTGGATATATAGCCTTTTTTAATATATTCGGTGATGAACGGCCGTGTGCCGCCCTCTATGTTAGCATTTCGTAACAGCAGTTGGTAAGTGCCTTTTATGTCGAAGTTATCAATACCCCGCAGGTATGCACCTGCGATAGAGGATGCCGCGTGGTCGCCGTGAAAAAAAGTTGGGATAAACCCGGTTTTATCGCCCACATCTTTCATTGATTTAATAACGTTAAGGGTAACCTGCGGCGTTATTAAACCTAAAAGCACATCTTTATTGCGGTAAGTGTCCCACAACGATGGCTCGGTGTAGTAGGTAATACCGGTGTTGGCTACATTTCTTTTCGCATCGGTAAATTCTCCGTTAACATCGCTGCGCAGCGCAGGCCATAAAAACGAGCGGTACAGGCATGAGTAAAACATCTGTGTTTGTTTAGGCGTGCCACCCTTCACCTGTATAGCCGATAACAGCTTTTCCCATTTTTGCGTAGCCTCGTTACGAACGGTCTCAAATGATTTACTACCTATCTCTGCCTCAAGGTTTTGTTTCGCATTTGCTATGCTCACAAACGACAAACCTATTTTAAGTTCTACAGGCCTGCTGCCATTTGCCAGGGTTACCAAAGCATAACCGGTGTGTTTGCCCTCCTCCTTTTTATCCAGTTTCTCTATATTGGTGTTAAGGCTCGCATAAAAGTAAATTTTCTCGCCCCCTTGCTGGTAACCTTGTAACGCTGATGTGCCCACCTGCTCAATACTCCAGTTGGATATCCGGTTATTGGCTTTTGCCAGATCAAAAAGTATCTGCCTGTTGGCGTTATTTTTATACTCGTACCTATGGTACCCCGCACGCAAGGTAGATGTTAAGCTTACGTTCACCTGGTAATCATCAAGGTATACCTGATAAAAGCCCGGCGCAGAACTTTCCCTTTTGTGTGAAAACCTCGAGCCAAACTTCTCGCCGGGATTTGAAACCGGTAATACAGGAATGTTGCAAAGATTCCAGTGCCCTTTGTTAGTATGGGTAAATCCCAGTATCACCGAATCTTCATACTGATACCCCGCACCCGAGCCATATGCCGTCATGGGGCTTAACTGTACCATTGCGTTGGGCAGCGAACTGCCCGGAAACACCAGCCCGGCCCATGAGCGCCATCCCTCGGGCAGTTTATAACCAAGCACTTTAGGGTCGTTAAGCGGCGCTGTTCCAATAAAGGTGTTTACATATTTGGTATAGTGCGTTTGCTGGGCAATGGCGGGCACGCCGGCAGCAAGGGTAATAATTAACACTAAATACGAGATGGTACTGGTAATGCTTTTCATGGGAGTGTATGGTACCCGCAACATTTTACGGATATGATAATAATATTAGATAATGCTTTATTTTTTTGACAGTGCTGCCTTTATCGCTTTTTCGGCAAGCGGCTCCATTATTTTGTAGCCTTGTAAATTGGGGTGCACCCCATCCTTTGACAGGCGGGCAGGCAGCCCGCCTTTAGCATCGGCCATAGCGCTGAAGTAATCAAGGTAAACAATGCCGTTCTTAGCGGAATAGGCTTTAAGCATTTGGTTAAGCGCTTTAACTTTTGCCCCGGGTTGTATGGCGGGCCGCCAGGGGAAACTTAAAGCAGGCAGCACCGACGACAGCACAACTTTAATATGGTTGGCTTGTGCAAGCTGCGCCATTGATACGATGTTCCCGAACACATCTTCGAGTTTTGACGGCCCATTGTTTTCGGCAATATCATTTATGCCTGCCAATATTACTACTACACGCGGTTTTAAGTTGATCACGTCCTCGCGAAAACGGACCAGCATTTGCCCGGTTGTTTGGCCGCTTATGCCGCGGTCATAATAGGGTTTGCCTGCAAAAAACAATGAATCGTTGGTTATCCAGAAATCGGTTATCGAATCGCCCATGTAAACTACACGGTTTTCGCCGGCTACAGGTGGGGGTACTTTGCTGTTAGCATCCTGGTATCTGCCGATATTTGCCCAATCCTGTGCCCGGGCCGCACCTATAGCGCAGGTAAAAAGCAGCCCCAATAGTATTCTTTTGATCATTATATAAGATGTATTCGGATATAACCATACATAGCCAATCCGTTAAGTTTACATAGGTACCGGGCGCTATCGCCCGCCATTATAATAAGATGCAATACCGGGCCGCATCCCCCAAAAGAATGTGAAATTTTAATGTGTTGTACCCGTTTCTTTTTTTGTAACGATCTAGATGAGATATGATGACGTTCAGGCTAATTTTGACATTAGGCTATCATAGCGTTCATCTTCCAGTTCGGTTTTTAGTGCGGCCAGCACCTGCCCGAAGGCATCCTGAGGGGCGTTCGCTTTAAAACCCGAAAGCATGCCCAGGCTTTCTTCTTCACGCTGCGCAGGCACGATATATTTCAGCCAAAGCAGTAACGTAGGGAACGCAAGCCTTTGCATGATCTGATTGCGCTGCCCTGTCAGTTCTTCATCACTGAAATTTTGCTGCAGCAAAACTTCAGTGACGGTTTCCTCTTCATAAATGTGTTCAAGATACTGGCTTTGAAATAAAGAGAAGGCAAGGTAAAATTGATGGATCTCTTCACTTGTTTCCTGACCGGTGAACCTGGAGAGCTTTTGCGCGAGCGAATGTTGTACAGTTTCTAATTTTTCATGATCGGCCACATCATGGCCGGAAGCGCCCGGAACCCTTTCTTCCAGTTGTTTAAGCGTGTGTTCATTTTCGGTATGCACATGGTCGTCCAGCAGGGTAAACATTTCCAGCCCTAATTGCTTTAAGGCTGCTAATTGTGCCGGGGAGCCGAAATCTGTATGCCCTAAACGGATGGCAAATTTAGAGATAATGTGACGCAGCCCTTTATGCGGCGCTGCAAATGATCTGATACTTGACATGGCTTTTAAAATTGATGTAATACAAAATTGCCATTATACCCATGGCTGTAATTGTAAAAAATCGTTTATTAACGGCCGGAGAAGAAATTTTCCGGAGACTCGCCGGTGAAATTTTTGAATGCTTTAATAAAGTGCGCCTGATCGTAAAAACCTGAGTGATACCCCAGATCGGTTAAGGGCTGCCCCTGGTAGTGCTCTTGCAGCGTATGCTTTAGCCGCACAATGTTTGCAAACTTTTTAGGTGAGGTGCCTACTACCCGCCTAAATCTTTTCTCAAGTGGGCTCTGACTGGTGTTTAATATTGTTAACAATTCCCCTATCCTGATATTACCCTTATGCCGATTGATCAATGTAACGGCAGCTGCTACTAAAGGGTCCGGGTTTACCGGCTTCATCCGTTGCAGCAGGAAACGCTCAACCAGCCTTATGCGTCCTACATCTGCTTTTGCCTCACAAAGCTGTTCCTCAAGGACCATCAACTCCGAAGCAAGCATAAAATGATCCAATGAAAGGCTTGCACCAAAAAGCTCGTGCATAGGTATATTGAAAAAAGGCGCTGCGCCCCCTTCGGCAAAAAAGACCAGTACCGTACCGATGTTTGCCGAATTGTTAAATACCCGGTAACTATCCCTCAACCCTGTAATGCCGGCGCTTGCAAGGGGTGTTTCAGAGCCGTACTCAAGGTACGACAGCTTTCCCCGGTATTGAAAACCAATCACCAGGCCGCTATCGGGCAGAACTTTATAAGTATCTGCAGCAGCATTTTCTGAAATGACAAACGACTTCACAAACGGTTTTAATGCATCGCACGGAGTATAGGTATCGAACTTCATCTTAAAAAAACCGTCTTATGCCTTGCATTTACTATAACTGCTGTTGGCTTACAACAGCGGTATAGGCTATCGTACGCATGCTTTATTTCGCCGGGTTGTGTCGTATCTTCTCGTCGTACAGTACTATTTTACCGTTTTTAAGTAAAACGTCATCCGTGTAATAAAGCGAATCGGTTTTGCCTTTTTTATCAGTCCATTTTTCCATGTACCACAGGGTAACCCAGGTGTCTTTTTTATCCGGGTAATAGGTTGTCATCCACGATTCAAACTCCTTTGATACCGAAACCAAATCACCGCGCATTTGGCCGATAATGTTTGCCAGACTGTCCTTTTTACCCGTAAACGCAAAATTATCTGCCAAAAAGGTAACGGTATCTGCAAAGCTTGCCACGGCCCCCTTAATGTCGCCATCTACATACTTTTTTAAACAGTTAAGTACTATCTGCGCGTTCTTTTCGTCGCCCTTCTCCCATTTTATAGAATATTTGGGCTTAAACGGGTAATTGAGGGTCGAAACGGTGTCGGCTTTAGTTTGCCCTGTAGTATTTGTTTGCTTACAGCTTATTAATGCAAAGGCTAATATGGCAAGTGCAAGTATTTGTTTCATGGTTTAAAGGTTGATTATCAAATAGTTTATATTGATAAATATATGAAATTGAATTATATAATGGACACCTACCTGTTCAATAGAGCAAAATTTATTAGCTTTATATTATGCTATACATCACCCAGCTTATTTACGTCAAACCAGGTCAAGAAAATGTTTTTCACCAGTTTGAAGATATCGCCATCCCCCTAATTGAAAAATATAACGGCACTTTAATGCTGCGCGTGCGGCCGGATGAGCAGGCTGTGATAGAAAGCAATATAGATGCGCCTTACGAAATTCACCTGGTAGAATTTAAAGGCGAGCAGGATCTTGATAACTTTATGAAAGATGAGGAACGGAAAAAGTTCCTTCACCTTAAAGAACAGTCCATAGAATCTGTTATGCTGATAAAAGGTGTAAAAATGTAAATAACAAGCCTATAACCTTTATGCACCACACTTGTTATTTTTATCAGGACATTATTTTGCCCTTACAAAATCCAGGTCCTGAAAATCGTAGCTGAAATCGGTAGCAGGCGAAATAGGTTTCATTTTAAAGCCCAGCGGTTTACCATTTTCGTCGGTGGTAAACATTACAAAGGCATCGGCATCCATACTGCGCTTGTTCCACTTTACTACGTAAGTATTGCCTTTATAGTAAAACATTTGCCCTAACAGCAGCGGAGAGCGTTTAGCGGCAAACCAAAGTTGTCCGTCCTTTTGGCTGATGGTAGCATCGCCCAGCCAGTTATCGTGATAAGTGCCTGCATATATGCTGCCATCTGCCCAGACTTTCTTTTGCTCGTCCACCTGTTTCCAAACAGCATCAACAACTGCAGTAGCGCCGCCGGCATTCATTTTTTCTACATCGCTGTAAAGTTTTACCCAGTCCTTACCGGTATCGCCAATGTAGCTGTCAACAATCTCGTTAGTTACCGAGGTAAAAGCCGCGCCCGACTGCTGGTTGGTTAGTACAATAACCCCCAGTTTAATTTCGGGGAACAGGGTAACCTGGGTGACCATACCATCTAACCCGCCGGTATGGCTTGCTTTTAAATAGCCCTTAGCATCGTTTAAAAACCAGCCTAAACCATAGCCGCTAAAATGTGTGTTGTAAGGCCCGGGTACGCTAACGGGCAGCGCGGTTTGCACCGTCCACATTTCGTGGTGCATACGGCTGCTAAATAAGCGCTTACTTAGGTTATCGCCATATTTACCATCATTCATTTGCATAATAATCCACTTGCTCAGGTCGTTTACGCTACTGTAAATACCACCTGCGGCATTGGTAGGCTCGCTGGTGCTACGTGGTATCACCACCACTTTACCATTTACCGGGGCGTGCGCGTCAATATAATTTCTTGTGTTTTTGATCCGGCTGTACGAGGCGAAGCTCCCCGACATTTGCAGCGGCTTCATGATGCGGGTTTCAATGAAATCTTCCCAGCTCATACCGCTTACACGGGCAATAATCTCTCCGGCTACAATATACATCTGGTTATCGTAATCAAACTTACTGCGAAAGCTGCTCGCGGGTTTTAAGTAGCGCAGGTTGTGTATAATATCCTTTACCTTAAAATCAGCCGAATCGGGGAAGATCATCAGGTCTCCTGCTCCAAGCCTCAATCCGCTGCGGTGGGTAAGCAGATCGCGTATGGTAAATTCGGCCGTAACATATGGGTCGTACATTTTAAATTCGGGGATGTAGTCGGTAACCTTGTCATCAAGCTTAAGCTTTTGCTCGTCTGCCAGCATGCCTATTGCTGCGGCTGTAAAAGCTTTACTGTTTGATGCAATGCCAAACAGCGTGTTGCCATCAACCTTTTGTTTAGTGCGCAGCGATGCAACACCATAGCCGTTTGAATAAACCAGCTTACCGTCTTTAACAACAGCCACGGCAATCCCCGGCACATCAAAGGTTTTCAGTGCCAGCTGCACCAGGCTATCAATTTTTTCCGGGGCCATTTGCGCTTTTACGGTGTTTACGCTTAACGTGCCTGATAAAACGGCGATTGAGAACAGGTATCTCAGCTTCATGTGTGTGGTTTTGATTGGTTGAATATAAGTATTATTTATAATGCTAATACACCAGAAATAGCGGCGCGTATCTATCAATGGACAAGAACTGACATGAGGCTTGTGTTATTGGACACAACCTTGAAAAATTGACAGCTATCGGCTGTAATATTTTCACTTTCTGTGCAAATTTTTCAGTCATTCCTACTTCTTTTTGCTTTGGCATTGAGGTTGATACCTTTAATATGAGTTTAATTATTTATTAGTTTAATCATTAAAATTATTTAAGGAGGACAACCGATGACACTGGTTAAATTTAATTCCGACAAAAGAAGCAACGGTTCGTTAATGCCCGGCTTTAACGATGTTTTTGATTCGATCTTCAACGACACATTTTTTAGCGACCGCATGGTAGCCCGCGTGCCGGCGGCTAATATCAGCGAAACGGAAGATCATTTTCATGTGGAACTGGCAGCGCCAGGCTTAAAAAAAGAGGATTTTAAAATAAACCTTGACCGCAATGTGCTGAACATTTCGGTGGAAACCCAAAATGAAAACAACAATACGCAAAAGAATTACAGCAAACGCGAGTACAGCTATAGTTCGTTCGTGCGTTCGTTCACACTGCCCGAAACCGCCGATTATGAGAACATCGAAGCTGGCTACAGCGATGGTATATTAAAGATAGACATTGCCAAACGCGAAGAGGCTAAAGCGGTGCGCAGGCAAATAGAGATAAAATAAGTTTTAGTATAGCAGCTAATAAGGAGGCCCCTGTATAGAGGGCCTTTCTTATTTCCCTGTTAATTTTTTCAAAACCAGCGGCGCTACTATTTCCCGGGCCCCGTTTTCATCAGGATGTATCCCGTCGGGTACGTATTTAAGATATTCGGCCGTCCCCCGGTTTAATATTTTCTTCCAGTTGTTGTAATGATCAATTAACAACAGCCCCCTTTGTTTAGCTACCTGCCGGTACATATTGTAATATTGCAGCAGGTGTGGCCGCTGCTGCGCATGTACATTTATGGGGATGTTCATTACCTGCAATATTACTTCGCATTTGGGGTTAAATAATTTTATCCGGTCTATCATATAATTCAGGTTTAGCCGGGCCAATGCCACGCTGGTTTTATAATCCAGGAAGGCATCGTTCATGCTGAATTCCATCAAAACCGCATCGGGCTTTTTGCTTATTACGCTATCTTCCAGGTGCTGCACACCCCAGGTAGACCACATGGCGCTCCTGGCCGCGTTATAAACCGTTAAATTCTGTTGATATTTATTGTTAATAGCGTCGCTTACCGCTTTAACCCAGGCCTGCCCCCCCTCCGCGGCCGATAAACTTGTGCCATATACCACCAGCGTTTGCTTTTTGCCCGCGGCCAGATTTTTTATCAAATGGGTTTGAGCCAGCGAAATTGAAGGCAGCAATAATGCAATAAACGCCGCCCCAATAACTGTTGTGGTTAAGAAATACCTCATATATTCTTTTATTTTATCATTTAGTTACGCTTACTGAGCCGTAAGGCGCTATACTGATTAACTTTTCAGATCCGTCCTTCCACTGCAAGTTTACCTTTTGCGGCTTGTCAGAAACCGAGCGTAGCTTCACCTCGGGATGTTTACTGTCACCATTTTTCTGGTAAGATAACAACATTATCTCCGGGTTATCAATCGTAACCAAAGCATTCACCTTGGTTTTGCCCGTGGTTTCTACCGCGATAAGCGGCCTGTTAAACTCCACCCCAAAATGATTGGCTGTAACCGCGTCATAAGCCCCGTGCAGCAGTATCCCGTACCGGCTTTTTATTATACCACCTTGCTCCAGTGGGAAATTAGTATCCCAATGGTTGTTCAGCATCCACGATATGATAGTTTGAGGTTGCGAGACATGCTTTTCCCACAGGTCACCTTGTCTTGCACCGTCTAAAATATTCCCGGTTATCGACCCAAACTCCACTATTGGCGATTCTACCGACGTCCAGGTTACTCCTGAGTTTTGGTTTGAAACATCTATCCACCGTTGAAAAGCCAGCCAGTTTTTGTTGGTTCCCTTTAGCTGGTCCCGCTCGGGCTGCATAACCCCCAGGGGGATATCCATATGGGTAACCCCCTCGGGCACGTTAAAACCAAACCCGAAATGTATACCCTCTTTTTGACGGGTTGAGATTTTATCAACAGTATTAATTATCTCTACAAAAGGCTGGCTTTTATAGAGCCGTATCTCGCGGTTCAATCCTTTGCAGCCTTCTGCATCAGCTTGTACACTTACCGAAACTAATAATGGCCCGATTTCCTTAATGCTGATCTTCGCGTTAGTGGCATGGGTGGGCGCGGTAACCGTATCCTTACCGTTGCGCACGCCTTTTACATAATTATAGCTATTTAAATCAAAACCCGATGCGGCGTTGACAAACTCCTTTTGATCCTTGAGCCTAAGCAGACTTATGATATTGCCCGTTTTTTTATCCAGCGTTATCTTTACCTGGTTGTTGCTTAAAAAACCTATCCCGGCTTTAAGGCTCCGGTTGCCTTTGTAGGTGCCCGGCACCACCTTATAAGCTTTAGAACCCAAAGCGGGCAAGTTATCCGCGTAAAAGATCAATTCGCCTGTACTTAAACGCTGCACGGGCATTTCTGTGCCGTTTTTATCCACCACGCGATTACCCGCACGGCTCATTTTGGCATCCAGTATAACTACTCCTCCACGCGCCCATGATAGGGTGTTAAATACAGAAATATACCCGCCGTTAATCTTTTTTACATTTTTAAGGGCATCCGCGATGAGTGCATTGCTTTGTTTTTCGGCATTCTCAAAGTATGCTGCTTTGTTTGCCTCTACCTGTTTGGCAAGCGGGGCTTTAGGGTTTTGGTAACCCCAGGTGTGCTCTGCCGAAAGCAACAACTGTTCCCAGCAATCATTAAACCGGTTTACAGGGGCCGGGCGTTTATTACCATTCAGCATTGGCCACAACGTTTCAGCCTGAACCAGGTTTTCTTTTGCCCTGCGGCCCATACCTACCCTTAACGCGTCCGAGCCAAGCCCCTCCGTCCAGAATTCGGTTATATCGCCGCTGTACGTGGGTATAATGGCAGCATACTTTTCTTTATAAGCATTCAGAATATCCCTGCTGCCGGCTATAATTACCTTTGGGTAGGCATATTTCTGGTTCCATAGTTTTACTGCTTCGGGCAGGTCGGCATCTATCAGGCAGTTATCAGCCATTGACCAGGTCATGGCATAAATATCATACGGTGAACCTTCCCGTTCCAGCCTGTCGGTTTCATGGAAAATAAACGGATCGATAAAATTAGCGCTTGGATTTTTGGTACTCACCCTGTCAATAGTATCCGAATAGGATTGCAATATTTTGAGCCCGTACTTACTGCCTTTAACGGTATAGCCGTAGCCATAAGGGCTGCCCTGCAAAAAAAGTATCTTGCTTTTACCATCTGGGCCCAACCAATAAAAGGGTTTGTGGTCCCACACCCTGCGCAGATCGAAATAATTAGGGAAATTGATAAAGCCATCAATGCCGCTTTGTTTGGCGGCTTGCACCAAGCCCCATGCCGCGCCGGGCAGGTCCATCTGCACCATGGTATGGATAGGTACTTTTGTTTGCTGCTCTATTTTAAGTTTATTGCTAAACATCATTTGCAGTTCCTCGTCAGAGCAAGTGCTGGTATTGATGTTAGAGTGGCCGCCGTCTATCTGAAGCCAGCCTTTCGTCACCGCGTTATTAAATTTCGCCTTTTGCTGCGGGGTAGCCTGCGCAAGGTACTCATCTACTACCCAGGTGGCCTCAGTGTTCCATATAAAACGTGCGCCTTCGGGGTAATTCTGTGTTTTTTCTGCCAGATCGATACCTACATCGATATTACGTACATGCAGCTTCCTCACCGTTTCCTGCAGATTAGTATAGCCTATATCTACATGGCTATGCGGATATATATAAACCGTCCACTGTTTTTTTACAGGTATGGCTACAGTGGCACTATATTCTTTTCCACTACAATATACATTAACCTGCGCAGATGATGCCACCTTAACACCAACGCCTTCGGGAAGCAAAACGGCTACTCCGTTTGTAGCATTCTCAAACTGAAATTTTGATTCTTCGGCTTTGTCATCGCACTTTACTGCTACTTTTACATCACCCTTTAATATCCTTTCTTTAAAATATAGGATTATCTCACGCCCCGGCTTGCCGTCATTCCTGTATTTGTAATAAGGCTGTACGTAAACGGTCAAATTTGCCTCTGAAGGGCTTTCCCTGATGTCTGGCACGCTACCCGCAGCTTTCAAACTATGCAATCCTATCACCAGCAAAAAAAACAAAAATCCTACATGCGAGCGGTTAACGCTGCAGCGGGAGGCAGAGCTGTAAATCATAAAAGATAAATTTTATAATGTATGTATGTACAAACATATTAATTTTTTTTTATGTTTGTCAAAGAGATTGCTCCTTTTGAGGGGTTGATTAAGTTGGTTTTATTAGTAAGCCCTTGGTTACAGGGGCTTACTTTTGATTTCATCGGTATCTTGCACCAAATTATTACACCTTTAATACACAAAATGAAAAAAAGATTTTTACTGCTTTGCCAGCTTACCATCGGTTTTGTAGCGTATTCGTATGCGCAGCAAACACAGAAAGCCATTTGGAATGTTGGTAAAACTGATAATTCAGGATCGGAATTTGCGCTTGCGCCAAACGGTTTTAAAAAATTTGTAGGGCAGGATTTTGGCTACGAAGACAAGTTTTATTTAGTAGGCTATTCTAAGGAGAAAAAAGACTTTCCATACGTGCTTCCGGGCCCGGTTGATACATGGGGAGGTACCTGGCCTACTGCCGGCTGGCGTACAAACCAGGTAAACATACTATTTGGTTTAGACAACGTGCCTGCCAAAGGCGATTATAAATTAGTGATCCGGCTGGCAGATTATGCCAAGCACTTTTTACCTGTGCTTAAGATCAGCATAAACAATCAGGACGAAAGGATACAACTTTCCGCCGCCGGATATGATGTGAATAAGCAGCGCAGCCCCAGGTTGGATGAAAAACTGGTTGATACGGCATCGCTTACGGGCAATCTGGCCGCTGCTACACCAAAAACTATTGAGATACCTATTAACCCCGGCATCATTAAAAAGGGCGGCAACAACGTTACCATTACAGTTGTAGAAGGTTCGTGGATAATGTTCGATAAGGTAAGCCTGGAGGGTCCCGCGCAGGCGCGTGTAAAAACTCCCGGCCAGATGTATATCGGCACTGTAAAGCCGGCCCAATATCAATTGATATCAAACGGCAAACCGATGCAGCCATTGCTGATAAACGCTACACATTTAAAGGGTGCGCCCAGGATTAGTGTAAAATTAGATGGCCGTACCATTTTTAACGATGTTGTAGAAAAAGGCGATTACGAATTTGAGGCGTTAATGCCCGCGGTTGCTACCGCGAGACAGAGCCGCTACAGCATTTTAGAAAATGGTAAGATCATACAAATCGGCGTGGTAAACCGCTCTAAACAAAAAATACAGACACTCGCAAATTACGTCGATACCCGCATGGGTACTGCTCACTCCCGCTGGATGATAGCGCCCGGCCCCTGGATGCCTTTCAGCATGGTAAAAATGAGCCCCGATAACCAAAACGCCGGCTGGCAGGCGGGCTATCAGCCTACTTACGAAAGCGTGGGCACATTTAGCCATATACATGAGTGGACCATGGCCGGCCTGGGCATTTTTGCCAGCAACGGCAAATTAAAGACCACTATGGGCGACGAACAGAAACCAAGCTCGGGCTATCGTTCGCTTATTGACAAACGCACCGAAGAGGCGCCGATAGGTTATTATAAGGTTGACTTAAAAAATTATGGCATTAAGGCTGAAGTTACCGCTACAACGCGATGTGGCTTTGAACGCTTCACCTTCCCGGCAAACAGGGATAGCGCCCGTATACTGGTAGACCTGCACGTGCCCGCCGAATACAATTACCAGTTGAAAGAAATAAAACTGAAAAAGGTAAGCGATTACCGGATAGAAGGATCGGCACACCAGGTTTCGCCGGGCGTTTGGAGCAACGATGCCGAGCAGGATTATACGCTGCACTTTGTTGTTGAATTTGATAAGCCTATCAAAAATATGGGTGGCTGGGTAAACAAAACAGTAAAATACAGTAACGAATTTGAGGCCAACGGCGCTAAAGAAGCCGGTTTGTTCCTGGAGTTTGATGCCAAACAAACCCCGGTAGTGCAGGTAAGGTCAAGCATATCGCTGGTAAGCGTTGATAATGCGCGGCAAAATTTAAAAACCGAGGTAACCGACCGGTTTGGATGGAACTTTGACGCGGTAAGGCAAAACCAGGTTAACACCTGGAATGACATTTTTCACCGGGTTAAAATTACAACTACTAACAGGTTGGAGAAAGTGCGCTTTTATAACTCGATGTACAGATCAATATGCAGCCGCAACACCTGGAGCGATGTTAACGGCGAATGGCATGGCACCGACGGAAAGATACAAAAGCTGAAAAACAAGGATGATGTAGCCTTAGGCTGTGATGCGTTTTGGAACACCTTCTGGAACCTGAACCAGATGTGGAACCTGGTTACGCCCGAATGGAGTAACCGTTGGGTTAACTCGCAATTGGCCATGTACGATGCTTACGGCTGGCTGGCAAAAGGCCCCGCCGCCATGAACTACATCCCGGTGATGGTTGGCGAACACGAGATACCGCAAATGATATCGGCCTATCAAATGGGGATACGGAACTTTGATGCCAATAAGGTGCTTGATGCTGCTGTAAAAATGCAAACCACCCCGGCGCAGAAAGTATATACCGGCTTTGCCGGTAACCGCGACCTGGTTGAATACATGAAGCATAAATACGTACCGTCTGACAATGGCCGTTTTTCGAACACAATGGAGTATTCTTTCGACGACTGGACCGTCGGGCAGTTAGCAAAGTCGTTAGGCAAAACTGATATCTACAACAAATTTAACGACCGTGGCTACTGGTGGCAAAACGCTATTGATACCGCAGGCTACTGCCACATGAAACTGGCAAATGGCGAATGGGTGAAAAATTTCGACCCTTTCCGTAGTGGGGCTAACGAGGAATATGTTGAGGGCAATGCCTGGCAGCTTACCTTTTTCGTTCCGCAGGATGTTCCGGCCTTGATCAGTAAGATCGGCAAAAAGAAATTTATCGATCGCCTGGAGTGGGGCTTTAAAGAAAGCGAGCCGTGGCGCTATAACGGTATGAACGACCAGTACTGGGATTACCCGGTAGTGCAGGGCAACCAGCAGTCTATGCATTTCGCATTTTTGTTTAACTGGGCAGGTAAACCATGGTCTACCCAAAAATGGAGCCGTTCAATCATCGATCGTTTTTATGGTTATGGTGTTGCCAATGCCTATTTAGGCGATGAAGACCAGGGACAAATGAGCGCCTGGCTGATCATGGCTTCAATAGGACTTTTCCAAACTGACGGCGGAACCAGCGCAAAACCGGTTTACGAAATAGGAAGCCCGCTTTATCAAAAAATAGAGATAGACCTGGGACAGAAATTTGGCCGTGGCAAAAAGTTTACCATCGTAGCTAAAGGGGCATCGCGCAATAACATGTACGTGCAGTCGGCAACGTTAAACGGGCGTATATTAAATTCATTTAACTTCCCGGCTTCCGAGTTGTTAAAAGGCGGTTCGCTGGTACTAACCATGGGGCCAAAGCCAAACGAAAACTGGGGGCTCTTGAACGCGAAGTAATATCTTTAATATACAAAGCCTGCAATAATATTGCAGGCTTTGCTTTTTAAACGGCCCGCTATTAAACAGCAGACTCACATTTACCACCCTAACCAAATTAGTATGTTTAAATATATAAGTTTATGCTTACTGTGCATTGGCTATGCCGGATATGGTCAAAGCAAGGCATCGCACCTAAAGCATACCGCTTCAAAAGCAAATTACACTAAAACGCAGCCAGCTCCCTTTGATTGCGACGTAAAACCTGTTTATCGTCATCGTCCAGACGGAAAGCCTGGCAGGGAGATCATGCTGCACTTCAAAAGCAGGTTTGCCGGCAAAGGAACCATAACAGTAAATTGTATTGGGCAAAAAGAAATCACAACCATACAAGCAGGCAACGGACTGGATAGCCTGGCGGTATTGCTGCCCGATAACGCGGGCGTAGATAACGCATGCCAAGCCATCATAACATTACGTGCGGCCGGTAAAAATTACACCAAAACAGTTGATGTACCTGCAAAACGGCACTGGACGGTTTACATTTACCCACACAGCCATGTTGATATCGGCTATACCAATACCCAGGCTAATGTAGAAGTTATCCATAAGCGAAACCTGGTTAACGCTATAAAGCTTGGTAAGCAAACAGCTAGTTATCCTGAAGATGCCCGGTTTAAATGGAACCCCGAGGTGTTATGGCCGGTAGAACGCTACCTTAAAACAGCCGGCGCAAAGGAGAAGCAGGACCTGATAGAAGGCATACAAAAAGGTTACCTACAGCTTGATGCCGGATATGTTAACATGAACACCAGCGCTTCAGCAGATGAAGAGTTGCTGCAATACTTTAGCTATGGCAAAAAGATAGAAAAGCTTACCGGCAAAAAAATAGAGACCCTGGTGCAGACAGATGTGCCTGGCATGTCGTGGGGTGTTGTGCCGGCTGCCGCGAAGTTTGGTATAAAGTATTGCTTCGCCTTAAACAATGGCTGGGGCAGGGTTGGTAATTCAACCGACCTTAGCTTTAAACCGTTTTGGTGGGTTGGCCCTGACGGGAAATCAAAGATATTGTTTTTACAGCCGGGCAGTTACAGGCCCGGGGCCGAAGCAAAAGGTCACGATTACTGGCCGCTGATGTCTGGCCAGACCGATACTTCCAAATTATTGAAGATCATTAAAACCGACCATCCGCGTAAAAACTTCGTAGATACTTATCTTGCCAAAGCACTCCCCGAGTTGGAAGCATCGGGCACCTACCCCTACGATATTTTCGCTATGTCGTGGGCAATGGCCGACAACACCCCTATTGATGCCGACCTCCCTGATGCAGTAAAAAGCTGGAACGAAGACTACGCCTACCCACACCTGGTAATAGCAAGCGCCACGCAGGTGATGCAAACATTTGAAAAGAAATATGGCGACCAGTTGCCTGTTATGAAGGGTGATTTCACTGAGTACTGGACCGACGGGCTTGGCAGCGCCGCCAAGCAAACCGCCATGAACCGCTCATCGAAAGAACGCTTGATACAAGCCAAGACTTTATGGGATATGCTGCATCCGGGTGCGCCTGCGCCGCAACAACAATTTAACGAGGCATGGCGAAACGTGATCATGGCCGACGAACACACCTGGTGCTTTATCGACCCTTCAAAACAGCCTATTACAAATAACATCCTAAAAACCAAGTTCGGTTTCTTCCAGAACGCACATGACATGAGCGCCAATTTAATAGACTCGGCCTTAGCCCCGGTAAAAAAAGGTGGTAGCAAGGTTATCGGTGTATTTAACACGCTTGTGTGGCCGCGGGGCGGATTGGTTTACGTACCGGCCGAACAAAGCAAGGGATATGGCAGGGTTGTTGACGAGTATGGAAAACCGGTTATCAGTCAGCGCCTTTCAACAGGTGAGCTTGTTTTTTACGGTTCGGATGTCCCGGCCTTAGGCTGCAAAAGATATACCCTTAAAAAAGGCGAGCCAAAACCCGCAAAGGCCCTGGTACACGGTAATAGCCTTGATAATGGCCTGTTACAAGCCGTAATTAATACGCAAACAGGTGACATTTCCAGTTTGAAAAAAGAAGGCTATGAATTTGTAGACACCGAACACTCGCTCAACAGCTACCGTTACCTGCATGCCGATGATGACGCGGCCAAAGCAAGCGGAACAAGCAATGTAAAAATAAGTATCAAAGAAAACGGCCCGCTTGTGGCCACGCTGGTGGCAATGTCTGCCGCAGAGGGCTGCAATAGCCTGTTGCGGGAGGTTACCATCATCGCCGGCTCACCCTCGCTGGAAATTACCAATTATATAGATAAGCAGCCTGTCACTCAAAAAGAGGGTGTGCATTTCGGGTTTGCTTTTAACATCCCCAACCCTGAAACGCGGGTAGATATACCATTTGGTATCATGGCACTTGAAAAAGATCAGTTACCGGGGGCAAACCGTAACTGGATAACATTTCAGCGCTGGCTTGATATTTCGAACAGCGAAAGGGGAGTAACATGGTGCTCGTTAGATGCTCCGGTTTTTGAAGACGGAGGCATCACCGCCAATATCATCGGCAGCGGCGCAAACTCACCCAAATGGATAACAAAGCTCCAGCCAAGCGCTACTATATACTCGTGGGTGATGAATAACCATTGGCATACCAATTTCCCACTGAGCCAGGAAGGAGTGGTTAAATTCAGATACAGACTGCTACCCCATAATAATAAATATGATGCTGCAGCGGCCAATCGCTATGGAACGGAGCAGGCACAGCCCCTTATCGCAAGCCCGGTTGATGCTGATCACCACCAGTAACCGCTATTGATATAAACAAAAAGAGGCCGCTTGCAATAAGCGGCCTCTTTTTTTACGTTTTATTTATTGTACCGATGGCGGCGGTACCTTAGTGCCCCAGGTCTTGTTCGGCTTATTACCCATAACAAAGGTTAATGTGCCACCCTTCATCAGGTCATCGCGATATAGCCAGCAATTGTTTAACTTTTTACCGTTAAACGTGGCAGATTGAACATAATAATTTTGCTTAGAGTTGTTTTTAGCCACAATAACAAGCTTTTTACCGTTGCCTAATTTAACCGAAGCCTTGCTGAACATAGGGCTGCCTAATTCAACAATCGGTTTGGCATCTGTAAATCCTTTTACATCAAACAAGCCAAGCGCGCTCATTACGTACCAAGAGCCCAGCTGGCCCTGATCTTCATCCTGGCCATATCCATAACCGTGAATAGGCTCTATACCATAAAATTCATCGCAGATGCGCCTTGTCCATTTTTGGGTGAGCCATGGGTTGCCCGAAAAATTAAAAAGCCAGCTGGTATGAAGGTTAGGCTGATTGCCATGATTGTAAATTGCGGTTATACCGGCAAAAGCGTCTATAGTTTTACCACCCCCAAAGGCATCTTTTTCAGATTTCTCGAAGATATTGTTCAGGTTTTTATTAAAGTAGTCTTTACCCAGCGCGTTTATCAACGCGGCAGGGTTTTGCGGCACATAAAAAGTATACTGTACCGCGTTACCTTCCTGGAAACCGCGCCATGGCTCAAGCGGATTAAATTTATCTATAAATGTTCCATCGGCGCGTTTAGGCTGTATCAGCTTATTGGCAGGATTGTAAAGGTGCTTCCATCCGTTTGAGTAATCGATAAACTTTTTATAATCGTCCATCTTACCTAACTTTTTTGCCATCTGCGCTGCGGCAAAAGCGCTAAAGCTATACTCGAGCGTATGCGAAGCCGAAAAATAGGCCCCTGTAGAGTCTGTTTTGTTTTCATCAATAAATGGCGAGTAACCGTGTTCTAAAAACGCTTTGGTATCCATTTTACCGGCGCCAACATCGCGGTTCTTCCAACCCAGTTCATTATTTTTTACTGCCTCATATGCAAAGTTTATATCGTAATCGCGTATGCCGGCCTGATAAGCAGCCGCAATGGCCAACCCTACAAAATTCGTTCCCACGCCTGATTCATATTCACTATTGGCAATGCCATCGCCAAACCAGCCGCGGTCTTGATATAACTGCAGCTGTGTATGCACAAAATCGCTGTAGCTTTCGGGGTAGGATAACGACCATAATTGCGTAAGGTTCCAGAAAGCGCCCCAAATGGCATCGGTATTTATAAAATTGCGTTTCGGTTTACCCTGGGAGTAATCCATTTGGCCAATATGGCCGCCATGTGTAGGGTATGCCCCGTTTACATCGCTGGCAGTGCCCCGGCCCAATAAGGCGTGGAACAGACCTGTGTAAAACTTCTTTTTATCCGCCTCGTTGTTACCTTCCACATAAAGCTTTCCGAGCTGCTGGCGCCAGGTGGTTTGGGCTGCAAGCTTAGCCTGGTTAAACGAAAGGCCTTTAGCTTCGGCCGCCAGGTTTTCTTTTGCATTGTTTACTGACGTGTAAGAAAGTCCAACTTTCAACTCTATAGCTTCGTTTCTGCTTGTTTTATAATTAAGGAACAGGCCGGCGCCTTTACCCTTAGCCGAAGTAGTATTCTGGTTGATCCCCTTTGCTGTAAACGCCCCTACGCTGCCAGGCTTTTTACTGATCTCGCCGTAAAAAAACATGGCTACCTTACCTTCCGGGTCGTATATCTTCAGGTATTTCGGATAAGTAATAACAAAGCCTTCAAAATGAGTATCATCTACCATGTGTATTTCGGCATCTGTTACCGCACCACTTTCGCCTTGTACGTTACCAATATCCAATATAATATGCGATTGGCTGTTCTCCGGGAAGGTGTATCGGTGAAAGCCTACGCGTTTGGTGGCAGTAAGCTCAGCGGTGATGTTATAATCATCCAGCAAAACCTTGTAATAGCCTGGTTGAGCAACTTCATTTTTGCGGTTAAAGTTCGAGCGATAGCCGCTGCCTGCGGTATCCAACGCGCCCGGCTTTATTTTTAATGGGCCGGTGATTGGCATGAAGCTTACACCCCCAACCTGCCACTCATGAAAATGCACAAAGCCCTCAATGGAGTTTTGGCGGGTATCATAGCCAACCGCCTGCCAACCTGTTGCGTTACCGTAATGCCCGTTTGTTGAGGGCGCCAGCTTAGCCATGCCGCCCGGCACAGCAGCGGGGGTATAAAAAAACCACCGGCTATGAGCCGTCCCAATATTAGGATCCACATATTTTAAAACATCCTGGGCCATTAAGCTGCCAGGCAAAACAAACGCCGCGAGTAAAAAAGCAAATGATCTTATGTATCTCATCAAAGTAGGTTTTAGTAGATGAACAGGATATCGGTATATCCAAAGTTAAAAAACCGGGAGGCCGCGGCCTCCCGGTTTGCAAATTACGGAACTGTTACAACTTTTGGTTCGTTGTAGTTATATCGTTTAAGGCCATAATCTGTTCTGGCCCCCACGCGCACGTAATAATCCCTTTTCACCGGCAGCGCGCCGCCTTTAGTTTTAAGCGTGAGCGTTGTACCAACAATATCGTTACCCGCTGTACCTGCATAAGCTGTTTGCTGGCTGTATTTGTCATCATAATTATTGTTGCCAATATATTTAGTGTTATTAACATACAAGAAAACATCCGTTATATTTTGCTGAAAAGCAGGGTTTGTTGTTCCGCGGGTAATTTTCACCTGTGCGGTTATACTGCCATCAGCAGCCACAACAGGGTCTCCCACCCATTCGATGTTCAAAAATGGCTCTACTTTAAAGTTCACCGTTGTAGTACCGCCTTTAACTTCAACGTTTTGGCTTTGGTCAACCGTAGTATGCCCGGAAGCGTCGGTTTGCACCAGGGGTACAAATGCACCTTCGGCGCTTATGTTATAAGTAGCGGCAAAAATCTTGGTATTGTTAAAGGTGCCATCCTGCATGGTGGCCAGGTAAAGCGGCGTTGGATTGCTGCTCCAACTGGTTTCCAGCAACTTTATGCGCGTACCGTTACCGTTATCTCCCGATACCTCGCTCTGAACGTTTTTACCGGTGGCAACATCCGTAATGGTGCCCTTTAAAGTTTCTGTTGGGGCGGGGTAATTATCAATTTTTTTGCACGAGGCGGTGATAACGGCCAGCCCTAATGCTATGTGATATATTTTACTTTTCATATTGTTAAAAAATTAATAGCCTGGATTTTGAACTAAGTTTGTACTCCGGCCAATTACAGCCGGCGGTATTTGCTCGTAATACCATTTGGTATCAAAAGTGTAGCGGCTGTTCCTTTCGTCAAAGCGGGGGTCAAAGAAGTATTTATTGGCATCGGCCACATAAAACGGCATTAATATCCTGTAAATAGTATTGTTTTGCTCTTTATCAATTATGCGCCACCTTCTAAGGTCAAACCATGTTTTGTTTTCAAATGCAAGCTCTTTTCTCCGCTCCATTCTAATATCATCTATGTTTGTGATAGATGGCAGCAAACTTGCGCCGGCCCTTTCGCGTATAGCATTGATATCAGTTAAGGCATCCTGCTGGTAATTCCCACCCTGCCCCAAGCTATATAATTCGTAGGCGGCTTCCGCGCGGTTCAATAATACCTCGGCGTAACGCAGTTCTATCCAAGCCTGCTCAGAACGGTTTGTCTGCACCTCAGAAGTTGGCTTATCAGGCACTAAATACTTCCTGATAGAAAAGCCTGAAATGTTACCTGCCTGCCCGCTGTAGTTTGTAAAAACACCGCTAAGGCCGGCCGGGTTCATTTTTGATTTGTCAGGTAATACATAAGCGTCTTGAACTACTGTTGCAGACCCTACAAATTTACCAGATGGGTAAGGTGAGGTTGATCCAAACGGAACAAGCTTGTCAATACCGCCTGCAGAATTTTGGGTATAAATACCACGCCGTATCTCGATATTTTGATTTTTGAACAGATCGCCCGGGAAAATAACGGTTGCTCGTAAGCGCGGCTCGGCATTGGTAAAAAGGTCAAGCGGGCGATCGTATAAAATATATTGACCGCTTGCATCAACCGTTTTAATGGTGCCATCGGCGTTTTTAGGCAGCCCTTCAAACATCTCTACAAAATCAAGTGTAGGGCAGGTTTCTGACGAAACACCACCGGTTAATTGATAAGGCACGTTGTTGGCATCGTACCAATGGGCAGCGTCGGGATATTTATACTGCCTCACAAATATATTTTCACTGCTGTTGGCATCCAAAAACAAGTTTACGAAGTTTTGGTACTGGGCATCCTTATTGCCTGCTATCCAATTGTTTTTATAAAGGCTGTATCTACCCTGAACCAACACAGCAGCATCATAACTGGCTTTGAAGTAATCGGCCGCTTTGCTTGCCGGTATACCGCACAAACGTTCGGAACCCGCTACCAATGTAATATTGTTGTATTTTGCTATACTGCCGGCAAACAGCATTGCGCGCGATTTAAATGCTGCGGCCGCGTATTTGTTTGCCCTGCCTTTCTGGTTGCTTTCGGGCAGGTTGGCATACGCAAAGTCAAAATCAGCAGCTATAAAATCGTACACAGCTTCTTCAGAAGAGCGGGGCACTTTAAGCTCTTCAATGCTTTGTGTGATATCATCAATATTTGCCCCTGGTTTGGTAAGCACCTTATCTATAATTGGCACACCACCGTAACGTTTTACTAATGCAAAATAGGTAGCAGCTCTTATAAAGCGCGCCTCGCCAAGCCAGCCGTTAACCTCTGCGGGTGTAAAGTTGCTTGCGTAATCTGGCAAGGTTTCCATAAAGTAATTACACTCCCTGATCAACAGGTAAGCATCGGCCCAATAACCAAAGGTTTCGGTACTGTTTTGCTGATCGCGGCTGATAGCTTCGCCTGTAATAGCGCTTGGGGATCCATAGAAATAGGCTTTAAAGCCTGTATTAGGCCCCCATTTAAAATCCTCGATAGGCAGTTCGCTGTAAATACGCGCCATGTAGGATGTGATGCCATTTGAGGTTGTGAAAACGTCAGGATCCTGAACCACGTTCATTGGCGGCACATCAAGATTTTTCTTACACGCAGGTGCAAGCCCGGCAAGGGTAAGAAGCAGAAATATATAAAACTTTCTTTTCATGATTTTAGATTTTAAAATTTGACATTAACGCCAAACTGGTATATTTTATCAAGCGGATATATGTAACCGTACTGACTATCAATAGCTGAAGTTGCCGACGGGTGTTCAGGATCCATATATTGCAGGCCCGTTATTGTTAATAAGTTGTAACCGTTAGCAAACACTCTTAAGCCTTTGATCCCCAAGGTTGATACCCATTTTTTTGGTAACGTGTAACCAATTTCGGCACTCTTAAGCCTTACGTAAGAAGCATCCTGAAGATTTGCTAGGGTATTGGTGTAAGGCACCGTACCGGTGTAGGCAAAGTGACCAGGGATCCATACCGTGTTTGGGTCGTAAGGGTTAGCGTTAGGATCTGCAGGGTGGTACCTGTCCAAGAACTGAGACAGGGCGCCGCCGCCGGCCCATAGTGGTGTATTCAATTGCTCTAAGTAGCTGGCGTTTACCTGTGCAGCACCCTGTAGCTGTAAGTTAACATCAAAGTT
Source organism: Mucilaginibacter sp. 14171R-50 (assembly GCF_010093045.1). Classification (NCBI taxonomy): domain Bacteria; kingdom Pseudomonadati; phylum Bacteroidota; class Sphingobacteriia; order Sphingobacteriales; family Sphingobacteriaceae; genus Mucilaginibacter; species Mucilaginibacter sp. 14171R-50. The sequence goes on from NZ_CP048115.1 coordinate 402,733, forward strand.
TTTATATGATGCGCCCAGGCTTAGCCCAAAGGTAATTAGTGGTAAACCGGTGGTTGCTATCGGATGGCTGTCGTCAGAACCTACCTGTCCGTCGCCATTCCAGTCCTGGTAACGGTAATCGCCCACAACTGTACCTTTATTAACATATATCGCGCTGTTTTTCAGTGCATCAAATGATTCAAACTGGCCGTTGGCGCCATATCCCCAATAGATATTATTGTAACGGTTTGTTGTATTGCTACTGTTTAACCAATTAAGATAAGAGTTGCCTGCCATTGCCTGAACCCTTACTGTATTCATGGTTCTTGTCATACCAAAAACACCCCGAACATTGTAGCCAAACTGGCCAATATGGTTGCGGTGCGATATTTCAAAATCAAAACCCTGGGTACGGTCGCCGTTAAGGTTTTGTTGTGGTAAGGCTGCGCCAACAACATCGGGCAAGGTTAACAGTTGTGTAGCCAATAGGCCAGACCTATCTCTTTTATAGTAATCAAATGTAACGCCTAACAACCCGTTCCATGCTTCCAGGTCGAAACCGATATCGAGTGTTTTTGCAGTATACCATGTTATATAAGGATTTGGGATACCCTTGCTTTGTACACCGTTTATAAATGTTCCATCAAAAACAGATCCTTTTGGCTGCCCTGTAGAGGATCCGCTTGCCGGGTATGTGTACCCGGTAATAAACTGGTAGCTTGATGCGGAGTCGTCACCGGTTTTACCATACGAGGCCCTGAATTTTAAGTTGTTAACAAATGAGAGCCCTGAAGCATTTTTCCAGAAGCCTTCTTCAGAAACACGCCATCCCAACGATGCTGCGGGGAAGAACCCCCATTGTTTATCGTTGGCAAATTTTGATGAACCATCGTACCTGAACCTAAAATCGGCAAGGTATTTTGACTTGTAATCGTACGTAAAAGTACCCACAACCCCTGCATTTGAATACTTGTACAGTACGTTGTCTGCCATGCTACCTAGTTGATTAAAACTGTTACCCGCCAAAAGCTGATCTACAGGGATCGATAACTCGCGCTGGGCGTAAAAGTTATCGGCCAGGCGGTCGCTGGTTTCATAAAGCAGCAAAGCATTTACGTGATGAATATCTTTACCAAACGTATGATTATAGTTTAATGAGAACTGCGATAGCATGGTTGGATAATCATAAAACTCGCGCCTTAACGTGCTTGGCTTTTGCTGCGGGGTTGCGTTGTAAATATCTTTGGCGGCATCGTAATTGTACACGTTGAATGACTTCATGTATTTTTTGTTATCCGTCATATTGTAATCGTAGCTATATAAGCCTTTTACGCTTAAGCCGTGCACAAACGGAACATCATACGTAATACTGGCCGAAGATTGAAACCATTTGTTGTTCAATATTTGATAACCGTTTACATCCGCATCGGTTAGCGCCACCGGGTTTACCACATTGGCTACGTTATTTAAATACGATTTATTGTCGTTGGCATAAATAGATGTTGTAGGTGGTACATACCATAAGCTTCTGAACGCCCAGTAAGGTGCATTATATGGCATGTTTTTTTGTTCCATTATGCCGTTCAGGTTCAGATCAAAGGTCAAGTTCTTTGATACCTTTGTGCTCAGGTTCGAGCGTACATTATACCTCCTGTAATTAAGGTCGTTACTTTTTAAGATACCATCCTGCCCGGTATATCCAAGGCTCACAAAGTAAGTTGTGTTTTCGCTGCCGCCGCTTGCGCTTAAGTTATGCTGGGTTTGCGGCGCCGATGATTTTATTACAGCATCGTACCAGTTGGCGCTTTGTTTAGTGCCATTTAAATATGGTTCAAAATATTCCGACCCGTAGATTATGTGCCCGCCGTTCAGAGTATGCATGCTTTTCTCATTCACCAATGTCAACCAATCAACGGCGCCAACCGTTTCGGGGAATTTTATAGGAACCTGCAGGCCATAATTTGCAGTGTAGTTCAACTCCAGGGCGCCTTTTTTACCTTTTTTTGTGGTAACCAGTATCACCCCATTGGCTGCGCGCACACCATAAATAGCTGCAGATGCATCCTTTAATACCGAAATACTTTCTATATCATTTGGGTCGATACGCATAATATCTGTTCTGGGTACGCCGTCTACTACCAACAGCGGGCTGCCCATGCCCCTTATATCAAACGAGTTGTTGAAGTCGCCCGGCTCAGCGCTGTTTTGCACTACGCGCAGGCCAGGTATCTTACCTGCAATTGAGTTTATAACATTCTCGTTTTTTGTAGTTACAATTTCAGAATTGGTAATAGTGGACACCGCTGTGGTAAGCGCGCCTTTTTTCTGCGTGCCGTAACCTACAACAACCACTTCATTTAAGTTTGAACTGCTTGTTATAAGTTTCACATTCAGTGGACCATCGCTGCCAATCACCACTTCTTTAGTGTTGTAGCCAATAAAGCTGAAAACAAGCGTTTGCCCCACTTTAGCATTAATAAAAAACTTACCATCTACATTGGTAATGGTACCGGTTGTAGTGCCTTTAAGACTAACGCTTACCCCGGGCAGTGTGCCCTGTTCATCTGATACGGTACCCTGTATTTTGGCAACGTCCTGGCTAAACGCGGCAGTTGTTATGAACATACATACCAACAAAATAAGAGGCGTGAAAAATGCTTTTTTGTAAATAGTGTGATCAAAATTAGTTGCCCAGCCGAGGGATGATTGTGTTGATAAAACCCGCCTGCCCTTCTCAATGGCTTGCGGGTTTTGCGCTACATCGCGAAGCAGGAGACCTCCTGTAACGCGGCGCATCATCAAAACAAGGCTTATTGGCTTGTGCCCTGTTTTTCTGATGTTTTTTTGTAAAAAAAATCTCATAAATAATTGGTTGTTATATGGGTTATTGGTTAATTGATTACTGAATTTGGATATAGTTTTAGCTATTCTTTATTACGATAGGTGGTTTTCCAAAAGGCTTCTATCATCTCCAGCGATTTGCCTTTGGTTTCGGGTATCAGTTTCCATGTGATATATAAAGCGGGCGAACAACACAGGGCGAATACCCAAAACGTCCACGATGAACCTATTCCTTCGAGCAGTACAGGGGTTAACTGCCCCACCAGGAAATTGCCGATCCATAAGGAAAGCGTAGCAAGGGCCATAGCTTTACCCCTTATGGCGTTAGGAAATATTTCGCCTATAACCACCCAGCACACGGGGCCAAAAGAAAAAGCAAAGCAGGCTATGAAAGCTAAAATGAAGATCAGTATCCATGGCCCCTGGGTAATGCCCAGGGCAAATAGCGCTCCTATAATGATAAGTGATATCACAGCGCCGCCTATCCCGACAAATAGCAAGGGTTTGCGGCCCCATTTATCAACCGTAAAAATGGCAACAAATGTAAATACCACGTTAACTATGCCTATGGTCACCTGGCCGCCAAGCGCGTTGTTCAGCGTAAAACCCGCTTGTTCCAATATCCTTGGGCCATAATAAATTACAGCGTTTATACCACAAACCTGCGACAGGAATGGCAATAACAAGCCTATCCATAACGCCCTGCGATAAACCGGTGTAAACAGCTCTTTTAACGAGCCCTCTCCCTCGTTATTGGATGTATTAAAATCTTCGAGCTCGCGCCTGGCTGATTCGGCTCCGTCTATTTTTATTAAAATATTTTTCGCTTTTTGCGTCTCGCCTTTTAATAACAGCCACCTTGGTGATTCGGGAACTAAAAACAACGACACCAGAAATATTGCAGCCGGCAAAGCGCCCATGCCCAGCATTGCACGCCAAACCTCAGCAGAAAATATCTTTTCCATACCTTGTCCGCTAAATGTATCGGCAGTATGGCCGGCCAGGTATGCGTTTGAAAAATAGGCGAGCACTATACCGATGGTCAATGCCAGCTGATATAACGATACCATCATGCCGCGGTATCGTGGCGGCGAAAACTCCGATATGTATAACGGCGAAACCATAGAGGCCACCCCTATACCTAAACCGCCCACAAGTCTCGAAATGATAAGTATGGTAAACGACCCCGAAAGCATACAGCCCAATGCTGACGCAAGGAAAAGTACTGCCGATAAAATAAGTACAATTTTACGCCCGTATTTATCGCTTAACTTGCCTGATAAGCTCACGCCTATGATGCAACCTAATAAAGCGCAGCTTACAAACCAGCCCTCGTTAACAGCGTCAAGGCTAAAATCGTTTTTTACCAGGCTTACCGTACCAGAAATTACGGCGGTATCAAACCCAAACAAAAAGCCCCCAAGTGCAGCCACCAGGCATACCAGGTATAAATATGTGGTACTCTTTTTTACTTCGGTATTTAATGCTATCTCGCTCATATCGCTTATTTTAAAAAGGCTTTTATAACTTTTGCCGGGGTTTTACCCAAGTTGGTTAGTTTATACCATTTTGCCGCCGCAGGTATAACAAAGGTTTCGGCGTAGGCAAATACGTGGCGGCTGCCATCTGCGGTCTCTATCAAAACTTTTTGCCCTTCAACCAGCATCATAATGTGGCAGCAGTCGTTTGTATCTACACGGGTTTCGGCAGTAAACTCTATGCGGTGTATATCATAAAAATGATTAGGGTGCGTAGGTAAGTGCACCAGGGTATGATCGGTTGTTTGCTCAATTACCGTGGGTATCGAGATATATTCCTCTTTAACTTTTTGGCCTTTACACTCAAAATTAAGGTTGTTAAAAGCGTGGTCTATATTAATTGGCCGTGGGTTCCCCTCAAGGTCCAACCTCAGCCAGTCGTACATTTTAAAGGTAAATATGTAAGGTGTAGCGCTAATCTCCAGCACCAGGTTGTTAGCGCCTGCGCTATGGATGGTTCCGTTTGGTATCAGGAAAAGGTCGTGCTTTTTAGCCTGGTGCACCTGTACAAAATCCTCTATTTGCACTTCTGTGCTTTCATTCTGGCTTTTAATCAGCGCAGCCTGAAATTCATCCGGATCTATGTTATCCTGAAAACCCAGGTAAACATTCGCGTCTTCTTTACAGTCAAGTATATAGTAGGTTTCATCCTGTGTTATGTTCTCACCAAAAACATCCTGAATATACTTTAGGCTGGGGTGGCATTGTATCGACAAGTTACCGCCGTCAAACGTATCCAAAAAATCAAACCTTATCGGGAACTCGTCGCCAAATCTTTCTGCGTGTTTACCCAATACCTGCTGTTGGTTATTAAACATTAAAAAATCAAACGATGCTTCAAGCAGGTTACCATCACTTTCAAATATCAGTCCGTTTTCGGGCACTATCAATTCAAACGACCAGGCATAATTAACAACATCCTTATTAATGCCCGGTATATGCTCTTTTATCCATTGCCCGCCCCAGGCGCCCGGCTCAAACCACGGCCTTACGCGTATAACCGATTGGCTCATTTTATTTAATCCTTCGGCAAAATCGGTTTTAAACATCCAGTTGATATTGTTCGCCCACTGGCCATCAGCCAACACGGTAATTTTATCAAGCAGTTGCTTTTTGTGCTGGTTAAGTAACACCCAGTCAACAAAGTAAAACCTTTTATACATCAGGTATGGTTCGTCAACTTCGCTGCTGCCCAGGTTTTTTATTGCTCCGGCCCTCATCCTGAACTGCAGCTCATTTTTAGGCATATCAATATATATTAAAGGTGCCTGCCAGTTAGCCAGCGATGCCCCTGTGCCTATTATGATGTTTATCTCAAACTCGCTGTTGGGTTGTTGTGCGCCCAGCTTTTCCGTTTGAAACAGGTCGTGAAGGTTTAACGTACATTTAGTACCCCAAACCGAATCTGCTGTACCCAGAAACGGCTTTACCAGGGTATCAACCTCAGCCTCCGGTTTCAAATACTGCGTAGTTTCTACCCAGTTGATGCTAAAGCCCTTTAAAGCTATATGCTGTTCCAGGCCCGTTTTTACTTTATCCCACAAGATACCCGCGTAACCATCTATTACTACTGTTTTTTGCTTAATGACCCACCCGGCGAGCGCGTCATAACCATTGAATATTTTGTTGTCGCCCAGTTTGCAAACCGGATAAATATTATACTCTTCCCCTGCAACTGCTTCTGTAGTTAATTTAGCAGGCATCAGTAGCTGTGCCGTTTTGCGAAGGCCGGCATCATCTATTTCTGCGTGTGCGGTTGGATTTTGAGATAAAGTTGAGTTCATATTAATTGTACAAATGTATATACATATTTAAGAGCGCGTTATAATTGCCCTTATTGTTTATTATAGTCGAATGAAATTTACAGGGCTTATATATATTATAATGTACAAACATATAAATAAAATCATAATTCCAAATTATTTCCTCGAAAAAAGTTGGCGCTATTGGTGGTACGGCTAAATTTTAATTTATATTTCTATATGTTCAAACAAATTATCTAAATTTCAAAATACTTAATATTGCCGCATATTTTTAACAATGAAGTATTCTATAGATCATAAGAGCCCTATCCCGTTACATGCCCAAGCAGAAACGCTGTTACGACAACTAATTGAGCAGGATGATTACCAAAACGGTAAAATTTTACCTAACGAAGTAGAACTGGCCAAAATGCTGGCCATATCACGTACCACTTTAAGGCAGGCAATTACCAAACTGGTTTTTGAGGGACTCTTGGTGCGTAAAAAACGAACCGGCACCAAGGTTGCGCAAGGCGCGGTAAGCTCGAAATCAAATAACTGGCTGAGTTTCTCGCAAGAAATGAAGTTAAGGGGCATTCCTATAAAAAACTTCGAATTTCATGTTACCTGGGTATACCCCGACGAAGCATTGGCTAATTTTTTTGAAATAAAAACCGATAGAAAAATACTGAAGATGGAGCGTGTAAGGGGTAAACCGGAAGAACCTTTCGTTTACTTTGCCTCATACTTTCACCCGCGTGTCGGTTTAACAGGCGAGGAGGACTTTAAAAGACCATTATACGAAATGCTGGAGCAAGAGCACTCGGTTATTGCTACCCTTTCCAAAGAGGAGATAAGCGCTAAAGCAGCAGATTCGTTCATAGCCAACAAACTTAAAATTGCCGCAGGCAGCCCTGTGTTATTTCGCAAACGTTTTGTGTTTGATCAGGGCGAGCGTCCTATTGAGTATAATCTGGGCTACTACAAAGCCGATAGCTTTGTGTATACGGTAGAAAGCTCGAGGTAGTAAGGGTTTTATCAATAATTAATAGATAAGTAAAACGGCGATAAGAGTTAATTAACTTTAGTGATGCGTCCGGAACCTGAATAATTTGAGTTAGCAATTTTTGCATTTCCTGTATATTCCAAACCACCCGAACCGGATATACTTGCTGATACAGAAATATTAGCTATTATAGAAACGCCGCCGGAGCCAGATATTTTAGCATTAACCGTTTGCGCCGTAAATTCTTTAGCATTTATGCTCCCTGATCCGGAAACGCTGACTGCTGCACTACCGGTACTGCCGTTTAAATCGATGCTGCCTGACCCGCTAACGCTTGCCCTAAATACTGTCGACTTTACCCCGGCTTTTAAATTGCCTGAACCACTGACTGCCAGTGTGGCGTTTTCGCCGGTGATCACGCCGGTCAAAACCGCGTTGCCCGACCCGCCGTTCGCCAGGTAACTTAACTTTTTCGCGGTTATATATACATTAGCCCGTTTTACGTTACTGTGGTTTTTCCACCCGTTTTTGAGACCTATTTTAAGTACGCCGTCTTCAACTACAGTTTTTATATCATTTAAAACTTCAGCATCTACATCAAGTTTCAGGCTTTCTGTTCCGTCTATTTTAATTTGCACATTGAATGGCCCGTTGCATTCAATACCGGTGAATCCGGAAACATCACGGGTCACTTCCTGAGCGGCTGCGCTAAAAGTAATTACCGCACATATGACCAATACGAAACAGCTAATTGCTTTTTTCATAACAAGTTTTTTAATAAGACGCCTCGAACCATCAAGGTGTTACTGAGATTTGAATTTCATTGTGTCATTATTTAGTACCTGATGAGACAACCATTTTGAACCTTGGTTAAACAGCTTACTTTGTACAAAATAGATTATACTTCTGCAAAAGATATCAATTTAAAAATTCCACCAGACATCTCTCCTGGGGGGCCTTCCCAAAGTGTAAGGCTCGCCAATACGCGGCACGTTTACAGGTATACCCTCTTTTGCAGCAGCAGGCAAAAGCTGCTTTATTGCCTCGTTCCATGGGTGATCGGCCTCTTCAAACTTAGCCCAGTGGATTGGCTGCAGCAAGCGTGCCTGCAGGTCAACACCGGCCCGGGCGGCCTGCCCCAGCCATAAATGCGCCCACGGCCAATTGGTGCTGTATTGCCCGCACTCAAGCATTGCCAAATCAAACGGCCCGTATTTTTGGCCTATTTGTTTAAAAAGCGTACCATAACCGCTGTCGCCGCCATAAAACATCCTGTACTTGCCCGCTTGTATCACATATGACGCCCAAAGGGTTTTATTTGATTTAGAATAGGTACGGTTGCTGCGGTGCTGCGCCTGCGTAGCAGTAACCTGTAAGCCGCCTGGAAGTGTAACTGATTGCTCCCAGTTTAATTCAATGATGTTTTTACGATCAAACCCCCAATACACTAAAGTAGAACCCAAGCCCAGGGGCACTATAGCGGTTTTAATATGATCTTTTAATTTTCGTAATGTACTGTAGTCTAAGTGATCGTAGTGATCATGAGAGATGATCAGCACGTCAATTGGGGGCATATCTTTGGCATGGTAATGCGTTGTCCCTTTAAATGCTGTAACCAACCCAGGCACCGGCCCGGCATGGTTGCTTAAGATGGGATCAATAAGGATATTACCCTGCCCGGTTTTAATAAGCATAGATGAATGCCCAAACCAAACCACTGTTGGTGCGGGTGCTGTTAATGTATTCAAGTCGGTTTTTACCCAGGGAAGTCCAAGAGAAGGCCTGGTGATCCTGGAGCGGTTGTGGAATAGCAACAGCAACTTATTGCGCTTCACTGTTGAGTCAGTAAGCTCAGCCAGGTTTTCAAAAACGCCATTTTTGTAATTGGGTAAAGTATCTAACCGAGCAAGGTCTTCACCATCAGGATCTTTCCCCACCGATCGTACTATACCGCAACCTGCCGCCACTGTAAGCAAAAGCGCGGCTATTACTATCCTTAACCCCCTGTTATTCATTGTGATATTAACGTTGATATTCAAAAAATAGTCTAACAGACGTACAGCGGGTAAAAGAAAAACTCCTTGCCAGGAAATCTACCAACTTTAACAGCATATAAAAAATGCGCCCCGGATCTCATCCCGGAACGCACCAACATAGTGTTCAAACTAAACCTCAGATCTGTTTAAAGATCAAAGTCCTTTAATTCGATAACCGGCCGCTTTCAATAACCCGCCTACCCCATATATTTTATTCGCTCCTTAAACTTTTAAGCTGCGTTTACAACTTGAAAAACTTACGGCGGTAAGTGCGACAAACAAGTCGCCGGTACTGTTCTGACAATCGCCATCAGAAAAGTGCAATGATCCTTTTTAATCTGCACAATTTGTACAGATCAATCTCCTTTGATCACCCCGTCACGGTCATAATTAAAGTGGTCATACAATAAGCCGTATTTGTCTTTGCTGTATTTGGCATGATACTTTTTGGCAACCGCTTCGGGCTGCCTGATACCATTCACAAAAAGCCCGGGGCCGTTAAAGTTCAGCTGCCGCAGATCATTTTCATCTTTGATGATATGATCGTTGACCAGATCCTTGGTAATCGCCTTCATCAGCGCTTCCATTGCCTTGGCCTGTGCATCGTTCTTGCCGCTCTGTTCCTGATTGAGCAGCGCCTGTGCTTCATTCCGCTTTTGTTGCTCAGCGTTTTCACGAGCTTGTGCTTTATTGCGAACAGCCTGCTCAGCGTTACGTTCCTGCTGCTCGGTATTTAGTCGTGCCTGCGCTTTATTGCGTACGGCCTGTTCCTCATTTAAAGAAGCCTGGGCTGCATTACGCGCAGCCTGGGCGTTGTTGCGTTTAGCCTGCTCTTTTAGGTCCTGGCGGATGTGGCTGCTCGCGGTACTATATTTAGACCAGTCCGCCTCCGGAATGGTAACCCCGTCAACAGAAAGGCCGGTCATTTTCTCATTCATCCATTCGATCTGATAATGCTTACCATCGTAATCGGTCTGGACAGATTCTACACGTTTACCATTCTTGTCGGTAATGCGGTAGGTGTTACTTTTTGTTTGCGCCCCGGCGCAAAGTGAGGACAATAGGATAACAGTCAGCCAAAGGCTGCGCTTCAAATTCATCATTTTCATGTTGTTGTTACTTAAGGTTAAAAATTGGACAATAAGGGTTCGTTCCGCCGCGTAACGGCAGTTTAGATACTAATAAATTGGTAAATATTGGTGTTACTTTTGCCGGCTCAATGATTCAGCATTCTTCCTCGCCTGTAGTTCGTTGCGCTTGGCCTGCTCACGGTTCCGGTCCGCCTGCTCCTCGTTCCGGATCCGCTGCTTTTCATTATTCTTAGCTTGCTCCACATTCAGCATGGCCTGCACTGCATTTTTAGCGGCCTGTTGTTCGTTCAGTTCGGCTTGCTGTTTATTTTTTTGCTCCTGTTCCTGGTTGCGCTGCTGTTGTAGAGCATTGTTGGCGGCTTCCCACTGAGTAACCTGAGGCTGTACAGTTGGTTGAACAACCTGCCGAACAGATTTCCGCGCTCCAAGTTTACCCGGAGGTTCGTGGCGTGCCCTGCGTTTGGCAGTATGAGCTTTGGCTTTCAGAACTTTTTGTTTGGCTGCGCTCCCGGGTGTTTGTTTTGCTACAGAAACAACACGTATGGCGGGCGTCTCGTGATAGCTTGCCGGGGCAACCGGCGCTTTGGTCACCGTAAAGGCCGCGAACAAAGCAACCAACACAATCAAACCCGAAAGACAGAATATCTTATCCGCCGGGGCAGGCATACGCTGCCGACCATGAATGATCCTGCTGACGCGGTTGAGCAGTTGGTTTTGCTTTCCCGGGAAAGCCGTTTGAAAGTTTTTTCCGTACAGCGCGTATTCCTTGAAGGTGATCAGGGCCTCCACAAACCCCCTTTTATCTTTGGTTTGCGCCAGGGCTATGTCATCGCAGCAATTCTCGCGTTCATCCCGTAACAGTGCACATAGCCACAGCAAGCCGGGATTGAAAAAGAATACGGTCTCTGCGAGCGTTTGGAACAAATTAATGATATAGTCATTTCGCCGGATATGCGCCAGCTCGTGGAGCAGAACCGCTTCCACTTGTCCTGCCGGTATTCCAGCCAGCATACCCAGCGGCATAAGGATCACCGGTTTAAGATGGCCGATAACGACGGGCACCTGCACCAGGCCTGATTCTAATAGCCGGACCGTTCGCCGCAGTCTAATTTTGCGGCAAAGTGATAGGAACCTGTTATTCCAGTCCTCATCCGGACTGCAGACCATGCGGTGTCGCGCATATTGGAGATACACCAGGCCATTGATCAAGCGCACCGTGCGGAACAGGAACATGAGTGACCAGAGCAAAACGACGAGCGGGGCGTTCTCCGTGAAGTACTGCGTGAAACTGATGAAGCCCATGTGGAGATTACTATTGCCACCGCTTACGCCAGGTACTATTGGCTCTACCTGCCAATCGTTCCACTCCATGATCAACGTCAGGCCGCAAGCCAGCAGGAACAGTACTGTTTGCGACAAGACGATGCGGTATCGTATGGCTGCACTGGCCTTACCATTGATCATTAGCAAAAACATCGTCAACAACGCCAGCAGCAGGCCCTGCCACAGCGAATGGATAAGCATCCAGCTAAAAGACCGGATGAAATGCTGAGCGGTTTCTGTTAATGCCAATACATTCATTTCCTCATCATTTGATTTGATTAAGCAGATCTTTCATCCTCCGCAGCTCTTCGGCAGATGTTTTATCATTCCCCAGCAGGGCAACCATCAGGCTGCTGGGCGAGCCGTTATACATACTGTCCATAAAGCGGTCAAGAAGGCTGCCTTTAACCTGTGCTTCTTTCAGCGCTGCCGTATAAACGTGTTTCATGCTGCTTTCGTCCCGATACAGCATTCCTTTTTCTTTCATCGTCTGCATGAGTTTTAAGGTCGAGGTATAGATCACCGCTTCCTTTTGCTCGTTAAGTTTATCATGTACAAATCGCACGGTAGATGGCCCGTATTGCCATAATAGCTGCAGCACGTTCATTTCTGTTTTTGTGGGTATCACTTCCTCAGTAGCCGCTTTTTTCGATTCCATATTCAAAGGTATGTATTAAAAACGTACGTTCCAAATAAATATGTATTTAAATTCAAAATTATAACGTCATATGCATTTTCGATGATTAGGCGCAGGCATTACCTGGGTTGAACGAATGCCCTACCGAAATACAACATTTAACGTTAAGTAATTAGTTATCAGTAACAAATATTTGTATAGTAACGTCAAATTATATAAATTTAATCGCGTGCTGCTAGTTGAGCTGCAACTTCATAACTAATATCAAATGACCATTCATTGCCTGATGCGCAAAATCGCTTTTAGCTTAGCTTTTGGGCCATTGTTTTTCTGCTTCGCAGCCGATGCCCAGGCATTTTCTGTTGATACTACTGAATATAAACCCATCGGACAGCTTGTCGATATCGGAGGGTATAAACTCCATTTACATTGCACCGGCAGCGGAAACCTAACGGTGATTTTGATTTCCGGTGCTTCCAATTTTTCCTTTGACTGGACAATGGTTCAGGACAAACTCTCCAAATCAACCAAAGTTTGCTCATACGACAGACCTGGTCTCGCATGGAGTGAACCGGGGCCAATGCCCCGAAGCATGAAGCAGGATGTTTATGAGCTGCATCAATTACTGAGTGTAGCAAAAGTGCGCCCACCATTTATATTGGTTGGCCACTCTATCGGGGGCATTATTGCCAGGATGTATGCGAAGCAATATTCTGATGATGTTGCAGGAATAGTGCTTGTTGACGCTACGTCAGAAAATGCTATTTTGAACATAAACGGCAAAATTGAAAGAGTACGTTTGCTTGCGTCTGAAGAGAAGAAGATTCCGGTTGTTAAGAAAAATATAGATACACTTACTAAGGTGCCGACCATGAAAGAAGTAGAAGAACTTTGGAATATGTTCGGAAAGCCGTCTATTTCGCCTCCGTTTAACAACCTCCCGGCTGCTATTCAAAAGATCAGACTTTGGGCACAATCACAGCCAAAATACCAGATAGCTGACGCTGATAATTACATGGCCGAAGAGTTTGCTGAAATATATTCAAACAGCCAGGCTTATAGGATCGGTAACAAACCGCTAATGATATTATACAGCTCAAAAAATGAATACCCAAAAGAATTAGGGACTTTGCGGGACAGTTTAATGAATGATAAAACAGGCAATCAAAAAGCTTTTATGCGGCTGTCGGCAAACAGCAAAATAATTTCAACCGCAAACAGCGGACATGAAATTTTTCTTACTGAACCCGACCTCGTCGTGAATGCAATAGAGCAAGTCATCAGGTCCGTAAAAACAAAATCAAAGCTCAAATAACAGCAGCAGCCGGCCTCTCCCACAAAACAAGAAATTTTATACGATTGAAAGTGGGAAGATTCCTGATGAACTCTTTACAAAGACTAAAAGACTATGTAAAAAGCTGAAATTGTAAAATAACAAATTATGAAAACCACTCATCAAGTGCCGAATGTGAAACAGGCAGTACCATTGTTCATGGTTACGAATATGGAAATGTCGCTGCGGTTTTACGTTGAAGGACTCGGTTTTGCGATCACAAAGACATGGGTACCGAAGGGTAAAATTGAGTGGTGCTGTTTAAAACGTGAAAATGTCAATATTATGCTACAGGAATATCACGGAGATAATCCGCATAGGATTGCAACGAAAGGTATCGGCGTAACTATCTGGTTCCAATGCAACGATGCATTAGAGATTTACACTGAATTTACCGCAAAGGGCCTGGTGGTTAAGGAGCCTTTTGTGGGCAACGGCATGTGGGACGTCGGCCTTGATGACCCGGACGGGTACAGTTTACATTTTGAGAGCGTTACTGAAGTAGCAGAAGAAACCAAATACTTTGATTGGATAGGTAAAAAACAGTAAGCTTAGTTAAGTAATTTCGAAACTTTAAATAGCCTTAAAAACATCATGAAAACAATCGCTTTTTTTGGACTGTAAAACCGCCAGGGAAGATCACCCATCAACAGGCGCAGGATCGGGCAAGAGCATCGAGAAAAGAACTTAACAGGCGGCTCCGGTAAATGGCCGGATACAGTGGCATAAACGGAAGTATGTATAAGTACCGGCTTTACAAGTGAACCATTCCTCCCCCTGATCCAAGGGAACCGGCTTTAATCTACTTTGCCTGGTTTTCAACTACGGCCATCGCCATCACAAGCGATTCTCTTGCACTATCAATTAAATTGCATGTAATGTGTACCTTGATGATGGTGCCGTCCTTTTTAACGTGTTTGACAACCCCGATGTCGTTGATCCCCTTTGTCAAATCATGAAAGATCATAATGGCGGCATTGATCTCTTCCGGCGGCCGAAGATCAAGCGCGCTCATTTTCAAAAACTCCTCTTTAGTATACCCGTAGCGGGCGGTTGCCGCGTCGTTCACGGCGGTGATGAGCATAGTGCGCCGGTTGATGATCCACATCGGGTTGGTGTTCTGATCAAAATAGGTACGATATTTGCGTTCGCTCTCCGAAAGCCGGCGCGTATGCCGTACGATGAGATAATATAACAGAACGCCGGTTATCAATACGTAAACAATGCCCTTGATACTCCCCAGGAAAAACACTTGCTCCGCCCCAAAGGTAGACTGCAGGGCTAATAACACCCGGTCACTTAAGGTGATCCATAAGATGCCCATAACAATATAAACAAGTGCAATCTTAAAAGCTCCGGTCCTCATGAATAGGTTTTTTGATTACTTAGGTTATTGAAGATAGTAAATTTCATATGATTAGGAAACAGAAATCTAATAAAGAACCGGAAAGCTGCATACAAGGCCGGGCCTATCGGAGCCCGGCACCTTTAAAAAGGATAGAAAAGATCTTGCCTTTATTTGGCTTGCGTACAACAAAAGCGAACTTATTGGTTCCATGTACTCCCAAAATTTACTTTAAGGATTGGCAACATTAAGTCGCTCAGATAAGTGACTTATGCAATTTATATATTTGAAAATAAATAGGAAGAAAAAAAGAAGGGCAAGCGACCGATTTCTCGTGCTTGCCCTTTTGGCTCCTGAGGCTGGGCTCGAACCAGCGACCCTCTGATTAACAGTCAGATGCTCTAACCGGCTGAGCTACTCAGGAGTGTTTTCCGGTTTGGAGTGTGCAAAAGTATGATTTCTGAGGTAATTTCACAATATTTGCACAAAAAAAATTTAAAAATATTTTACATGAGTTTGTTAGTTATTGGTACTGTGGCGTTTGACGCAATCGAGACCCCTTTTGGTAAGACGGATAAAATTGTTGGGGGCGCTGCAACCTATGCAAGTTTGGCTGCTTCGTACTTTTACGACAAGATAAAGATAGTGGCCGTAGTAGGCGACGATTTCCCGAGGGAGGAGGTTGAAAACCTTAACCAGCACGGCATAGATACCGAAGGCCTGCAGGTAAAGCAGGGAGAAAAGTCCTTTTTCTGGAGCGGTAAGTATCATAATGATATGAATAGCCGCGATACTTTAACTACCGAACTTAACGTGCTGGCCGATTTTGATCCCCTTATACCCGATGCGTACCAGGATTGCGAATACCTGATGTTGGGCAACCTTACCCCGCAGGTACAACAAACGGTTATTAAACGCCTTAAAAACCGCCCTAAGCTTATTGTAATGGACACAATGAACTTCTGGATGGATATTGCCATGGACGACCTTATGGAAACCATTAAGATGGTGGACGTTTTGACCATTAACGATGCAGAGGCTCGGCAGCTATCCGGCGAATACTCGCTGGTAAAGGCTGCAAAAAAGATCCTTACCATGGGCCCTAAATACCTGATCATTAAAAAGGGCGAGCATGGCGCGCTGCTATTCCACGATGAGCACATATTCTCTGCACCTGCGCTTCCGCTGGCCGAAGTATTTGACCCTACCGGAGCCGGTGATACCTTTGCAGGCGGCTTTATTGGCTATATAGCCAAAGTAGGTACTGTAAACTTCAATAACATGAAGAACGCTATCATCTTCGGCTCGGCTTTGGCATCGTTCTGCGTAGAAAAATTCGGTACCGAAAAGATAAAAAACCTTACCGAACAGGAAATTGCGGCACGTGTACAGGAGTTTGTACAGCTATCAACCTTTGATATAAAATAATAGATGTGCGAATTACAGATGGGCATATATGCAAATAAGCTGCGAACATCTGCACATCTGTAATCTGCACCTATTTACACATCTGCTATTAATACTCCAGCCATTTTTTTATTTTAACGCCTACCGTATCGCCATCAGCATACTTACCGCTCTCGTTATTCAAAACGCGTAAAATGGCACCGCTGTTTTCCAGTATCAGGTCCTCGTAAAAGCCTTTAAAAAGTACCTGCTTAACCGTCCATTTACTGGTCATCAGTATATCGTTCAGGCGTATCCACTCTGGATAGATCACTACAAACTCTTTGGTGGCCTCAATGCCGCAAGCTTTGGCGTCCTGCATGGTAAGCACATTGCAATTGGTGAGCAGCTCGGCGGTGTACAAACTAAGCGGGGTATGGTAAAGCGTTTTTGGATGCCCCCTTTCTACTATATCGCCCTGTTTTAAAACAATAAGATCATCGGCCATAGAAAGTACCTCAGCGGGATCATGCGATACCATTATCACCGTAAGGCCGGTTTGCTTTACTATCTGCCGTATATCGTGCTGCAAGCCTTCGCGAAACGAGGTATCAACCTGGTTAAAGGGCTCATCAAGCAATAATATTTCGGGCCGGGTAATTATGGCGCGGGCAATGGCTACGCGCTGTTTTTCGCCGCCGCTCAGGTCGGCTACGCGCTTATAGGCCAATTGCATCATATTTAACTGGGTTAAAACCTGTTCGGTTTTTTCCTCCTTCAGCTTAACATTTGTACTGGGCAGCATAGCCGATACGTTATCCCAAACACGGGCAAAAAGGTTCAGGTCATCCGTATGCTGGGTGACCATTTTCATAGCATCGTGGCCGGGTATCAGCTTTTCATCGGGTCCCCAAATACGTTCTCCTTTAAAGGTTACGGTGCCCGTATCAGGCGAGAGCAGGCCGTACAACAAGCGGAGTAACGTACTTTTTCCGCTACCGCTTTCGCCTATAATGGCGGTTATCTTTCCCGGCTCAATATCAAGGCTGATATCTTTTACCCCCGACGCTACTGCACCGCCATAACTTTTACTTACTAAATTTGCCTGCAAAAAAGGTATATCTGCCATTAGCACAAAGATAACCTGGATTGAGCAGATTTAACAGATTTTTAGGATTTTGAAGAACAAGAGGTTAACAGGTTTGAATTTTCAATAAATCCGTAAATCAAACCAATCCCCTTAGCCCCTCTTGGCGGTTTAACTCACCCCGAGTCCGCTTCGCTTGTCGACTCTCTTTTACTTGATAAACAGGGTAAAGAAAAAAACAAAACCCTCTTTCCGCCTGCGGAGAGAGGGTGGTTGAGCAAAGCAATGACCGGCTGGGTCAAATGGTGCGTAGGTTAAGCAACAGTCGTAAGTCTTAAGTCAATTTTTTGCTATAAACTATCGACCATGGACTATGGGCTAAACTACCAGCCCACGCTCATCCCGAAAGAAAAGTTACGCAACCCATCCTGCGCGGGGCTGTTCTCGAACATATTATTGAAATAATATTTGGTAAACACGCCTATTGAACCATACCCTGCCCTTAATGATGCGCCATACCTGAACTTGGCAAAGTGATAATTGCCGCTCAACTTCTGATCGCCTTTTTCCTTGCTTTCCTGTTTCAGGCTGCTGCTGATGAGTGCGCCCATTTCAAATCCGCCAACAAAATGAAAGCGCCTGCCGTCGTCGTCGTTATGCGTGCGGAAATCGAACGCTACAGGTACACGTATGTAGGTGGCGGATAACCGGTTTTTATCATACCTAACATCATCGCGGGTGTAGGTTAAAACGGGCTGATCGCGCAGTATAGTCACGCTTTCGCGCAGGCGCAGGTTTGTCCAGTCGAAACCGCCCGAGGTATATATCCTGAACGAACTGTTAAAGCGATAGCTTAGCTGCAATATATCAAACCCAATGTTGCTGCTGCGCCATGACCGGTAATTTAAAAATTGATTGGTGGGCGATAGTTTAAAACTACCATTATCGTTAAGGGTGGTTAACCCTATATCAAACCTTGTAAAGGTAAGTCCGAAGGAAAAACCCGGCGCCTTTGAAGCATAACTGGTAGTATCATTTATAGATACCTGTGCAACATCGTCGCCAAAGCCAAGCCTTATCCTGGTGCGGCGTGTTTTGGTTGTATCGGTTTCGGTTTTAACAGAATCGGTTTGTGCGAACACAACGGTTGCTGTTAAGCTTATTATTGCTGTAAAAATCAGGCGTTTCATATAAAAAGAATTTTTGATTTGGTGTTTATTGATCTGGTGATCTCATTTGCGCATTAATCTGCGCATCTGGTTATTTGTTAATCTTGTTTTTTAATTTTAATAAAGCCCAGGTTAAGTCCGCTCACTATTGATTCGTCCTCGTCTTTTGTATCCGAAAACTCTATCAGCTTATCCTTACGCTTATCCACTTTGCTAACAACAACGTTGATCAGGTCGCCAAGGGTCCTTATGCGGTGCTTTTTGGCAGGCGCAGCAGCTATGGTTTTGGCGCCTGTTACAGGCTGTGCGGCTAGGGTAGCCGGGGTAGCACTAACCTCATCCGGCATTATAATCTTTTCGTTCAAAGGAGTTTGCTTGTCGGGTACAACAAACTTTATATCATCCTCGGTTTTTTGAACGGTTTGTGCCAGTTGTGTGGCAGGCTGTAATATTTCCTGATGCGGTACCGGCACCACCGGCGCAAGTAATACATCAGGCGTGGTATTGTTTTTTACCTTTTGCCGGCGCGGCCTTGTTGTGGCATTTAAGGCAACGCTCTTTTGCAATAGCGGTTCAATTGTTTCAGGTGCTGCAGCAATGGGTTCAATGGCTTTTACCGGCTTGTTTACTTTAACCGCGGTTATTTGCACGGGCTTTTCAGCATCCTTTATGCCGTACATAAAATACAACCCGGCGCTAAGCAATATAATTAAACTGGCTGCAACGCTCAGGTAAGTTTTCCAGCGCCTTTTTTTCATATCCAGGCCAAAAGTGATATCAGCCCACACCTTGTCCGATGGCTCAGCCTCAAGATTATCCAAACCTGATTTGAATAAACGGTCAATTTCTTTATCCTGCATATCCATACTTTTTATTGTCCATTTTTAATATCTGTTCTTTTAAAATAGCCCGGGCCCTTGACAGCTGCGACTTCGAGGCCCCCTCACTTATCCCCACTATTTCGGCTATTTCTTTATGCGAGTAGCCATCAATAGCATACAGGTTAAATACCATACGATATCCGGGCGATAAGGCCTTTATCAGCACCAACAGATCTTTAGCTTCCAGGCTGCTTGCGGCGGCGGCATTTACAGATGGCTCGTGCCCCGAATCGGCAATGTCAACCACCTGCATCATTTTATGATGGCGGCGGTAATATTCAATAGAGCTATGTACCATTATTCGCCTTATCCAACCTTCAAAAGAACCATCGCCCCTGTAATCGGCTATTTTTTGAAACACTTTTATAAACCCATTCTGCAACATGTCCTCGGCTTCCATCCTATCGGTGGCGTATCGCATACAAACCCCCAGCATTTTTGAAGCAAATTGCTTGTATAGCAACTCCTGTGCCTTACGCTGGCCGGCTTTACAGCATTGTACCAGATGATCGATAGTAGTTTTAGGTTCCAAAAACATCATTTACAAGTAAGATGTGGAAGTGCTACAAATGGTTGCATGGGTTGTAAAATAATTTATCTAAATTTCGTTTGGCCTTTAACGGCTTAAAGTAACCTATCTTTATCTGTAATGAAAACATTTCAACTTTTTATCATCACTATTTTATCGGCCTTTAGCCTTAACGCGCAGGATACCACATATATGCTTTTAAAACCCGCCCGCGTTTTCGACGGGCAAGCCATACACAGTAACTGGCTCGTTTTGGTAAAAGGCAAACACATAGAAGCGGCCGGCGAACCATCAATGATGAAAATACCGGCAACTGCAAAGATCATCGAATTAAAAGGGATGACTTTGCTGCCCGGATTGATAGAGGGCCACTCGCATTTATTTTTGCACCCTTATAACGAAACCAAATGGACCGATCAGGTAATGAACGAAAGCCGCGCAGAGCGCACAGCCCGGGCTGTTGAACATGCAAAAGCTACTTTGATGGCAGGCTTCACCACCGTACGCGACCTGGGGACAGAAGGGGCCGCTTATGATGATGTGGGTTTGAAAGCCGCTATCAGTAAAGGCGTAATACCCGGCCCCAGGATGCTGGTAGCAACCCGAGCCATTGTTACCACGGGTGCCTACGGGCCAAAAAGCAACGTTGCCGAATGGCACCCGGTGCTTGGCGCCGAAGAAGCGGATGGTGTTGAAGGAATATCGAGGGTGGTACGCTCGCAGATTGGGTACGGTGCCGATGTGGTAAAACTGTATGCTGATTACTGGGCTACAGACGAGGGCGCCACCCCTACTTTTACAGTTGATGAGTTAAAAGCCGCTGTAGCAGTGGCCAATAGCCGCGGCAGGCAGGTGGTGGTACACTCGGGCACAGAAGAGGGTATGCGCCGCGCTATAACGGCCGGCGCCAGTACTATTGAGCATGGCGATGGCGGCACGCCTGAATTATTCAAAATGATGAAAGAAAAAGGGATAGCATTATGCCCAACGCTTGCAGCAACAGAAGCCAACGACAGATACCGCGGATGGAAAAAAGGCGTTGATGCCGACCCGGAAGACGTTAAAACAAAACGCAAAATGTTCAGGGATGCCTTAAATGCCGGGGTTACTATATGTATGGGCGGCGATGTTGGCGTGTTTGCGCATGGCGAAAATGCCCGCGAAATGCTAATGATGGCCGAATACGGAATGAAACCGGTTGATGTGTTAAGATCGGCAACATCGGTAAACGCCGGGGTTTTTGGATTAAAGACGTTGGGTAACATCAAGGCTGGTTACCTGGCAGATATAATAGCCGTTGAAGGCAATCCGGCAGAAGATATTAAAGCGGTACAACAAGTAAAATTGGTGATGAAAGATGGCAAGATTTATTTACAGAAGTAAACGATAAATGCTTGCAAACCCTCGAAAATTCCTGAAAAAAACCGAGAAAATTCGGGGTTTTTAGTGATTATTTCTTCTCTCTGAAATACTTATAGATCTTCACAGCCGACATCAGGATAAGGCTGAAAAGGATGATACCGATAACACCGAAGATCCAGTTCACTGTGCTTTTTAGCACTACCAAAAATACGATGGCGAAAAGCAGGATGGTTGCCAGTTCGTTCCACAGGCGTAGTTGGGTAGATGTCCATTTGAAGTTGCCTTGTGCCATTTGCTTCATCTTTTGCTGGCAGATAAAGTGGTAAATAATTAAACCAACAACAAATAACAGCTTCACATGCAGCCAGGGCATTTTCCATAATGCGGGGTTAATGTGCAGCATGGTAGCCCCTGCGGTAATAACCAGGTACATGCTCGGGGTGGTGATGATCCACCAAAGCTTTCGCTCCATAACCTCAAACTGTTCGGATAATATCGTGCGGGCAGGCTCGGGCTTTGCCTGCGCCTCGGTATGATAAATAAACAGGCGCACCATGTAAAACAGCCCCGCCATCCAGCAGACTACAAATATGATATGTATGGCTAAAACGTATTGGTACATACCCCCTAACCCCCTAAAGGGGGAATTTTTGACTTAAATATTTACAAACTTCCCAACTCCAGCTCCCCCTTCAGGGGGTTGGGGGGTAGTCTTTTATAACCTCTACCGCGTACTTCACATTATCAAACGGGATATCGGGCATAATGCCGTGGCCCAGATTAAATATAAAGCCGTTCTGGCCGCGCATACGCTCGAATAGCCGGTAGATGCGTTCTTTTATTACTTTTTTATCGGCATACAAGATATGCGGGTCAAGGTTACCCTGAACGGCTATCCCTTCGGGTAATCTATTCTTGATATCCAGCAGGTCTACATTCCAGTCTATTGATACTACATCCGGCCTGGCCTGGGCCATTAGCGGTGCAAATACCGAACTGCCTTTGCAGAACGATATCACAGGAATATCCTTCCTGTTCAGTTTGCTGATGATCTCCTGAATATAACGATGCGAAAACTCGGTATAGTCATCCCATGATAATGCCTGCGCCCAGCTATCGAAAATCTGCACGGCGTTTACACCGGCTTCAATTTGCAGGTTAAGGTAATCTGCCGTAACGGTTGCAATTTTTGATAATAGCTGGTGCGCCATTTCCGGGTGGTTATGCAGCATCAGTTTGGTCAGCTTAAAATCTTTTGATGATCCGCCTTCAACCAGGTAGCTCATCACGGTAAACGGTGCGCCGGCAAACCCAATCAGCGGGATGCTGCCGTTTAAACGCTGCTGAATTACCTTGATAGCATCGGCTACATATTGCAGCCTGTCGCCCACGTTGGTTTGCAGGTTATCTATATCGGCCTGCGTACGCACCGGGTTGGCAAACTTAGGCCCTACGCCTTGTGTAAAGCTCAGATCGCCGCCCATGGCTTCGCCGGTAACCAGGATATCCGAAAATAAAATGGCGGCATCAATACCCAGCAGATCAACCGGCAGCATGGTAACATCGGCAGCCAGCTCGGGTGTTTTGCACATCTCCAAAAACGAGTACTTATTTTTTATCTCCCAGTACTCGGGCATAAAACGGCCTGCCTGGCGCATCATCCACACCGGCGGGCGTTCTGTTTTCTCTGAAAATGCGGCTTTTATAAATAACGAGTCTTTCATATTTGTGGAGAGGCAAGATAACAGGAATCAGGATTCAACACAAAAATAAATCTTGGTTCTTGACTCTTATTATCTTGCCTCTTTATTTGTTTTTGTTTAATTCCTGCTCAACTTTCCAGATCACATCCTTCATTTTGGCGGTTATATTATCTTTATGTTTTTCGGTAAGCTGCAGGTAAATCCTTGCTTTTTCGTAATTCCCGTTTCGCACGTTAATATTGGCTACATGTACCAACGCCGCTACATGGTCGTTAGCGCTGCGCAAGGGGTATAATGCGGCTAATTCATAATGCTGTTCGGCTTCGGTATATGCGCGCTTTTGCAGGCATATGCCCCCATATATAAACTCGTAAAAACCCCGGCGTTTTTTACTCAGCCATTCGGGTTTCGGAACCTGCTTTAATAAATCTTCGGCTTTATCGTAATCCTTCTGGTGAAAAGCCTTAGCCGCCAATACAATAGTTCCCTGTTTAAAGTAGCCCCATATCAGCAGCGCTATAAACATCAGGGCTAAAGCAGCTAACTGGTAAGCCTGGTACTTAATGGCTACCGCCATTAAAACTATAAACATCCCCGCTACTAATATCCTGGCCCTGTTTGTAAACATGCAGTATTAGTGATTGTCTGTAAATTTATAACCTACACCCCGTATCGAGTGGAAATAAACCGGGTTTTTAGGGTCCGGTTCAAAGTACTTACGGAACGTCAGGATAAAGTTATCGATAGTGCGGGTTGACGGATACACGTCGTAATTCCAAACGGTTTCCAATATCTGCTCACGCGATACCGCCTCGTTACGGCGCTCTATCAGCAATTTCAGCAGCATAGTTTCCTTTTTGGTAAGCGGTGTAATACTTTCGTCGCCGTTAACCAGTTCAAAAGAGTTAAAATGGATGGTTTTGTCGCCTATCTTGTAACTGTTGAATTCTTTCAGGTCGTCGCCTTTCAGGCTGCGTTTTACCAGGTTGTTAACACGAAGGATCAACTCTTCCAGGTTAAACGGCTTGGTCAGATAGTCATCTGCGCCCTTTTTCAGGCCCGATATCTTATCCTCGTTGGTGTTTTTTGCGGTAAGGAACATAATAGGCACCTCAGAGTTTTCAAGCCTTATGGTTTCCGCAACCACAAAGCCGTCTATTTCGGGCATCATCACATCCAGTATTACCAGGTTAAATCGCTCTTCCTTAAAAATCTGAAGGGCTTTTTTACCGTTATTCGCTGTAGAAACTTTATACCCCTCCAGCTCGAGGTTTAATTTAATGGCCTCTAATAAATGCTCTTCGTCTTCGGCTAATAAAATTCTTTTTTTGTTCAGCATGGTCGCTATTGTTTAGGTTAATGCAAATACTACTTCAAATACGCTGCCGGCAGGGCGGTTGTCTTTAACTTTTATACTGGCCTGGTGTTTATCTAATACCTCTTTAACAATGTATAAACCCAAGCCTGTCCCTTTTGTATTGCGTGTATCTTCGCTGCCTACACGATAAAATTTATCAAAGATGCGTGACTTTTCACTATCCGCAATACCTATGCCATGGTCTGCCACCTGAAAGTAAACTTTACCCTCTTTCTCAAACAGCCTGACATTAACAGTTTCGCAGGGGCTGGAATATTTTACAGCGTTCTCTACCAGGTTGGTAACCACCGATGTTAAGGCAAACTTATCGCCTGTTATCTCTATTTTAGGCTCGATCTCGGCATTTATGATCTGCTGGTTGCAATCGCACTTGCTTATTTGCAAGCGGTTAACAATGCTATCAACCAAAACCGACAGGTTGAATTTTGCCTTCGGAAAGGTGTATGAGCGGTTATCAATTTTTGATGCAAGCAGCATGTTCTCTACCATATCATCCAGGCGCTCTACATCAAGTAACGACTTATCGATAAAGTTCAATATCTGCACTTTTGTCAGGTCGCGCTTTTGAATGGTCTGCAATAATATTTTTATAGATGCCAGCGGCGACTTCAGCTCGTGCGTTACTGAAAGCAGGAAGTTCTTTTTCTGCTCCTGCAGCTTGGCTTCGCGGTTAAGCGATTGATGTAAAAAATACGCCCCGATCAAAAAAACGGTGATGAACATCATGCCCTCGCCCATGATCATCCCCTTACGGCTTGGATTAAGATGTACCAGCATATACCCCCACCATATCAGTTCGGCAACCGCATAAATAATGATGGCATAAAATATTACGAGTGTCTTTTTCATAACTTCTCAATTTGCGGTTGGCAGTTATTTAGTAAACTGCTACCCGGCAACTGCAAACTTATTTTCCAAATACAATATCCAGACTATCAAATATAGCTGTTTTTGTTGTTTCTAAATCGGCTTGTGTGTGGGCGGCCGATATAAAGCCAACCTCGTAGCCCGACGGACCTAAATAAATGCCCCTATTGATCAGTTCGCGGTGCATTTCTTTAAATTTGGCCATGCTGGCCGGGTCGATATCTTCTGCGGTTGTGATAGTTTCTTTATCAGTAAATGCAAACCAAAATATCGATCCAATGGTGAACACCTTGAATTGATATGCACGTTCAGCCACAAAATCCTGTATATCTTTTACAAAACCCGCGGTTTTTGCATGCAGATCATCGTAAAAACCAGGTTTTAACAGCTCGCTTAATTGGGCGATACCGGCTGCCATAGCAACCGGATTTCCTGATAAGGTACCCGCCTGGTAAACTGAGCCTACGGGGGATACATGATCCATCACCTGTGCCGATGCACCGTAAGCCCCAACAGGCAAACCGCCGCCGATGATCTTACCATAAGTAATGATATCCGGCTGGATGCCATAATAAGCAGCCGCGCCTTCAAATCCCACACGGAAACCCGAGATCACCTCATCAAAGATCAGCATGGTGCCGTTATCGGTACAGATCTGGCGCAGGTAATTTAAATAATCCTGCGTTTGCAGCAACAAGCCGTTGTTAGCAGGCACAGGCTCGATGATAACCGCTGCAATTTGCCCCCTAAACTCATCAAAGGCCTCCTGCAGGGCTTTTTTATCATTTAACGACACTACTATCGTTTCATCAGCAAAAGCCTTTGGTACGCCTGCAGACGAGGTCTCGCCGAAGGTTACCAGGCCCGAGCCCGCCTTAACTAAAAGACTGTCCGAGTGGCCATGATAGCAGCCTTCAAATTTTAAGATCTTATCGCGCTTGGTGTAGCCCCTTGCCAGCCTGATGGCCGACATTACCGCTTCGGTGCCCGAGCTTACAAACCGTATTTTTTGAATGAATTTATTATTGCCGAGGATAAGTTCCGCCAGTTCGTTCTCCAACGCCGTAGGCGCACCGAAAGACATACCTTTCTGCATTACCTCGGTTACCTTTTCGCGAACGGCCGCATGGTTGTGACCCAAAATAAGCGGCCCCCATGAGCAGCAAAAATCAATAAACTCGTTACCGTCGGCATCCCAAATATGGCTGCCGTCGCCTTTTTCGATAAAAAGCGGCGTACCGTAAACAGATTTAAACGCCCGTACCGGCGAGTTTACCCCACCCGGAAAATAGGTCTTTGCTTTTTCGTACAGTTCTGCAGATCTTGCTCTGCTAATATCTTTTACTTGCATTTTTTATTATTGCTAAAAGCTGAAAGCATAAAGCTCAAAGCCTTTTAATGGAGTTTGCTTTTGGCTTTTTACCTTAAGCTTTCAGCTCATCAAAGCCACTTATTCAGCAGCACCTCTTTAGCGTGATAGGTTAATATCGCGCTGGCGCCTGCACGGCGGATGCTGGTAAGCACTTCGGTTATAGCGCGCTGCTCGTTCAGCCAGCCTTTTTGTATGGCGGCTTTTATCATGGCATACTCGCCGCTTACGTTATAGGCAGCAACGGGCAGCTCGGTATCGTCTTTTATCAGTTTAATAACATCCAGGTATGAAAGGGCTGGTTTCACCATCAGGAAATCCGCTCCTTCGGCCTCATCCAAACGGGCCTCTATTAAGGCCTCGCGCTGATTAGCAGGGTTCATCTGGTAGGTTTTTTTATCACCGAATTTCGGGGCTGAATTTAATGCGTCCCTAAACGGGCCGTAAAACGCGCTGGCATACTTTGCCGAATACGACATGATAGATACGCCTTTAAAGCCGTTATCGTCCAGCACCTTGCGGATATATCCTACACGGCCGTCCATCATGTCTGATGGGGCAATAATATCTGCCCCGCTGCGGGCATGGGCCAACGCCATTTTGCCTAAGATCTCCAGGGTTTCATCATTTAATATCTCGCCATTTTCAACGACGCCATCATGGCCGTCGCTGCTGTACGGGTCCATCGCTACGTCGGTAATTACGCAAGCTTCCGGGAATTCCTTTTTTACCGCACGGATGGCGCGCAGGTAAAGGCTTTCATCTCGGTGGCTTTCGGTGGCATATTTATCTTTTAAAGATTCTTCTATATTGGGGAACAGGTCGAAAGCGCTTAAACCCAGCTTAAGGCAACTTTCTACCTCGCGCAGCAAATTATCTATCGAATACCTGAAGATGCCGGGCATTGATGCCACTTCGGTTTTTTGGTTTTCGCCATCCACAATAAACAGCGGGAATATCAGGTTAGCCGCGCTAACATGCGTTTCCTGCACCATCTGGCGGATAACTTCACTTTTTCTATTTCGTCTTGGTCGTTGTAGCATCTCTTTAGTTCATTGGTTCATTAGTTCACTGGTTTATTAGTTTTGAAAGCGGGCTATGAAAGCAGCACCAATGAACTAATGAGCAAATGAACTAATGAACATTTATATTCCAAACACTGCCTCTGCCAGCCCAACTTCGTCGGGAGAGAAAGGCAGGGTATATTTTACCCCCATCTCATCAAACTTTTTACCGGTTGATTTACCAATGGCTATCACCTTTTGCCCGGGTTCCAGCAGGTTATCGGCAAAGTAGGCTTCTACGTTACTTGGGCTGGTAAACACCATCACATCGGCACCACTTGGCTCTACGTCCTCCTCCAGCACGGTTTCGTAAACGGGCAGGTCAATTATCTTTGTTTCGGCCGACAGGCCCTGATGTATACTCCTCATGGGGTTATCAGCCCCCGGGAACAATATTGTTGTACCGTTGGCCATTTCGGCAAAGTCGGCGGCTACATCGGCCGTGTCGTTACTTTCGCCAACAAAATCGGCAAAATGGCCATTGCGCCGCAGCATATCTTCGCTGCCGGCACCCATCACCCCAAATTTTACCTTTTTCGGAAATTGCGGGGATAGTTTAAAAAAGTACTCTACCGCGTTCTTGCTGGTAAAAAATACCCATTCGATATTTTTTAAGATATATGAATCAAAACGGGTAATAACGGGCACGGTGCGGATAAGCGACCGCGCTTCAATTTCTATTTTATGTTTCTGTAACGCCTTGCGGAAATAGCTGGTTTCCGAAATATCCCGGGAAATAAACACTTTATTAGGGAATTTTCTGTCTTTTGCAAAACGGCTTACTATTTTATCAGCCACACCGTCCAGGGTATCACTCTCAATAAAATATCTGTCGGGAAAATCCTCAGCATCTTCGGCCTTTGATGTAAACACCTGGAACTTGCCATCGTCGCGCCGGCAGTAAACACCCAGCGGTAAATGGCAGCCACCACCAAACATTTTTAATACACCGCGCTCCAGGGCCAACTGTTCGGCAACTTCGGGGTGATGCAATGCCTGTAACGCCTCAAATAACGCTGTATTGCTCTCGCGTATCTGGATAGCCAATACCCCTTGCGCCGGTGCGGGGATAAATTCGGTTGGCGTCAGCTCCTCTACATGAAACTCGCTCAGGTCGATACCTAAACGGGATACACCTGCTTTGGCCAGCATAATGGCATCATATTTTTCGTCGCGCAGTTTGCCTATGCGGGTTGGCACATTGCCGCGCAATTCTTCTATCTCCAGATCGGGCCGTACGGCCAGTAGCTGGGCCTTGCGCCGGTTGGATGATGTACCCACCATACCACCAAACTTTACGGATAGCTTTTGACGGACATCCACACAGTCCTTCAAGATCAACAACAGTTCAGCCGGGTCTTCCCGTTCTGAAACTGCTGCGATGATGAGTCCCGGAGGGTTTTCTGTTGGCAGGTCCTTGTGCGAATGCACGGCAATATCTATAGTGCCTGCCAATAATTCTTCTTCTAATTCCTTGGTAAAAAAGCCTTTGCCTTCCAGCTTATCAAAGCTCAGGTTGAGGATGCGGTCGCCCTGTGTTTTTATAATCTTAAGTTCGGCGGTAATGTTTATCGCGGCCAGGCTGTCCTTTACAAAGTTTGCCTGCCATAAAGCTAATTCGCTGCCACGCGTTCCTATTATTACTGTTCTGTCCAAAGGGATAAATTTTTACAGCACAAATTTAAATTTTTATGCACAGTAATATAGTATTAATTAAGGATATGAGAGTGGGCTGACTATTATTGTTTTAGTGTGGTAAGCTTACCTATGCCAACAGCGAGAGAACCGTTTGTGCTTTCATGAAACGTCAGTCCGCTCAATTGCCGCGGAGGGCTGTTACTTTGTCTTGATACAAAGTAACCAAAAATCAAGTCAGCAAAAAGGCTTCTTTGCCGCACATGGCCTTGCCCTGCAAAGCATGCAGAACCACGGGCTGCAAAATCTTGCCTCAACTTCGTTCGCACTTAGCCATGCGCTTCAGGCAAGTATTGCTATGCCCCTGCCGCGCTCAAGGCCATGATCGTTCTGCCCACTTTCGGCCGAAGCTGTTTTGCTGACGGGGAAGGAAAAAAAATAAATCGTTACAAAAAGTACTGCCCTAACGACACCGCCAAACTGCGGCATTGGCCTGTTCGGGTAGTACAGGCATTGCCTCGGCAGAACCTTTCACAGAACAGGACGCAGCCGCGACTTTTCTTTGGTCACTTTCTTTTGAGAGAAAAGAAAGTAACATCCACTAACGATCATATTGCGTACAGCCAGCCCTAACGGAGAACTAACTTCACAGCACACGGGATTATGCAGGCGGGAAAGGGTTGATTGATATTATTTTGATGATTTAGTGGGGTAAGCTGAAAGCTTACCTTAGGCTATACCACGATTTACGCTGCTAAATTCGCGACAGCGTAGTTTTCAGGAAAATCTTTATTTATTATTGATCAGTATATCCTTTGCCATGATCATGGGCACGCTGATATACTTTTTCTCCATGTAGTTCATCACCTTCTCCAGTATCTCGCGCGATTCTTTATCAAGGCTTTGAACTTCCTGTGCAAAAACGGTGTTTACGGCATTATTGCGTATTTCCTTGATCTTTTCAGGCACCTGGCGCATGGCCAGCTCAATTTTGCGCTGCTTCAACATCACCATAAACTCGGCGATGTTCTGATCTATAATGGCTTCGGCGTGCACCAGTTCCTGGTAGCGTTCCTGCAGGTTCTTTTTAGCAATTTCGTTAAGGCTGTGTACCTCAATAAAATTTACATCAAACTGCTCTAATACTACAGGAGATGTGTCGTTCGGGATAGCCAGGTCGACAATTGTTTTTTTATCGGTATCGCCGTTTAGCAACGACGCGTAAATTTCAGGGGTGATAATGGGTTCAACCGCCGATGTGCAGGTGATAATAGCATCAAACCCTTTTTTGTAGTTTTTCAACTCGGAAAGCTCAAAAGCCTCGCCGCCCAGATCGGCAGCCAACTGCTGTGCTTTTTCAAGCGTACGGTTAAATACAGAAAAGTTAGAGAACTTATGCTTTTGAAGATATTTTGAAATATTGCGGTTGGTTTCGCCTGCTCCGATGATCAATATACGGGCATTAGAGCAAAGCTTAAGATCTTTTAACTTACGGTAAGCCAACGACACTACCGAAATAGGGTTTTTTGAGATATTGGTATGGGTATAAACTTCTTTGGCTGTTTTTACCACACAATCCATTACCACACGCAAACAATCGCCGGTTAGCCCTGCCGCCCTGCAATCTTCGTAAGCTTTACGCAACTGGGCTAAAATTTCTTTTTCGCCAACTATCAGGCTCTCCAACGAGCATGATGTGCGCAACAAATGGTTCATCGCATCCTGCCCTTCGTAGATCGACGCCGCATCAAGGAAAGTACTTGTAGAGTGCGGGCAAAGGCCCATTTGCAATGTCTCCAAAAACTGGTGGGCAAAAGCCTTGTCAATTACCTGTTGTGTCGACATTACAAACTCTACACGGTTGCAGGTACCCAGGTAAAATAACTCGTCAATACCAAAACGTGCTTTAACCTCTTGAAGCTTAGTGGTCAGATTTTCCTGGCATATCACCAATCGTCCCAATTCCTTCAGCTCAATCTGTTTATGTGTAAAAGCAATAACTTTTAAGTACTTCAAAGCAGTTTATTTTTTGACCCAACAAAAGTAGCACACCAATTAAGATGCAATGTCAAGGATATGTCAAACAGGCGCATTTAGAATGATTATAAATTAAGCGGTCTTTTAAAAATAAAGCCACCAATATTATAATATTATTGTTTTAGAAGGCAGATATGAGCAAAAAAATAAAAAATCTTAAAAAAATCAGCCTCGTAATTTTGATAGCCGGCTATTTGGCAGCCGGTGCCAATCATTTTTATAACCCACAATCATATTATAGAATAATCCCCGCTTATATCCCTTACCCCATTATCGCCAATGTGTTGGCAGGTGTTTTTGAGATCGCATTTGCGCTTATGCTGATATCACCCAAAACCCGTAAAATTGCTTCGTGGGGTATCATACTCATGCTGGGGGCCTTTTTGCCGGTACATATCAGCATGATCATAAATGCACCTGTTAATCTGGGCAGCCTTACGGTTACCCCGGCAATAGCCTGGGTAAGGTTGCTTTTACAACCGGTGCTGATGTTCTGGGCCTGGTGGCATTCTAAGTCGTAAGTATTTAGCCTTAAGTGTATAGTTAATTAAATCCGACTTGAAACTTACGACTTTCGGCTTTATACAAACATTCCGCCTGAAAACGGGTTACAGAAAAATGGATCTGCAAAGTATAGAATTACGTAACCTTGAAGTACAAGATTACCAGGAGTTAAAAAAGTCGATGAAATCGGCTTACCTGGATATGGACGAAGACCATTGGGACGCCGCCTCTATCAGAAAGCTCATCAAGCTTTTCCCCGAAGGACAAATTTGTGTTACCGTAAATGGCGAGGTGGTTGGCTGCGCGCTTTCTATCATTGTTGATTACGGCAAGTTTGGCGACACCCACACCTATAAACAGATAACCGGTAACGGCACCTTTAAAACCCACGATGACAAAGGCGACGTACTGTACGGCATAGAAATTTTTGTACATCCCAAATATCGCGGCCTGCGCCTGGCCCGCCGCTTATACGAAGCCCGTAAAGCCCTGTGCGAAAAGCTGAACCTAAAAAGCATTATTGCCGGGGGCCGCATCCCTAACTATCAAAAATTTCAGAACGACCTTACGCCAAAACAATATATAGATAAGGTAAAGTATAAAGAGATATTCGACCCTACACTGTCGTTCCAGTTATCAAACGATTTCCACGTGCGTAAAATACTGCGCAATTACCTGCCCGAGGATAACCGTTCAAAAGGCTTTGCAACCCTGATAGAATGGAACAACGTTTACTACGAAGAAATAAGCTCGGTTATCAATCAAAAAACCGTGGTGCGTATTGGTTTGGTACAATGGCAAATGCGCCCGTATAATAACATCAGCGAACTAATGAAACATGCCGAGTATTTTGTAGATGCCGTGAGCGACTACCAGTCGGATTTTGTATTGTTCCCTGAGTTGTTCAACACGCCGCTAATGGCCGAGTACAACCATATGGATGCCGCCAAAGCCATGCGCGAACTGGCAAAGTATACCCAACCCATTACCGAGGCTTTTACAAAACTGGCCGTTTCATACAACGTGAACATTATAGCCGGCAGCATGCCTAAAATTGAGGATGATTCGCTTTATAATGTATCATACCTTTTCAGGCGTAATGGCAGCATGGAGGAGAGCGTAAAAATACATCCTACTCCTTCCGAGATCAATTCATGGGGGATGCGCGGAGGTAACGACCTGAAAGTTTTTGATACTGATGCCGGGCGGATAGGTATACTGATATGTTATGATGTTGAGTTTCCGGAATTAGGGCGCGTATTAGCCGGGCAGGATATGCAGATATTATTTGTGCCGTTCTTAACCGATACACAGAACGGCTATAACCGTGTTAAGTTTTGCGCGCAGGCGCGCGCTGTAGAAAACGAGTGCTATGTAGCTATCGCCGGTTGTGTAGGTAACCTGCCCAATGTTAACAATATGGATATTTCTTATGCGCAGTCGGCTGTGTTCACCCCTTCCGATTTTGGGTTCCCGACCAACGGCATCCAGTCGGAGGCCACACCAAACAGCGAAATGATCGTGATAGCGGATGTAGATCTATCTACCCTGGGCGAATTACATGAATATGGCAGCGTGCAAAATTTAAAGGACCGAAGGACGGATCTTTACGGTATAACTTTTAACGGGAAGAAAATATAATAGCATTTCATACATTGCATGTATAATTGTTATTAATGAAATTTTATACCATTACGCCTAAGCCATACATTAAATTACGAATCATAGCCACGCTAATTGATTACAGCGTCTATTTTATTTTTTACACCATATATATTAGTGCGTTTGATGAAAACCCTGAACCAGGGAACGCTACTGTAACCGGCATGATGATGCTTCCGCTTATAATTATTTGGTTTCTGTACTTTGTTGTATTAGAGTCAGTGCATGCAACGCCGGGACATGATATCGTTAAATTAAAAGTTGTAACTGACGGTGCTGCTAAACCATCTTTATCAACAGCTTTTAAAAGACGTCTGTTAGATCCAATAGATATTTTCATATATGGAATTCCTGCTCTAATTTGCATTTCAAAAACGCCTAAACATCAAAGATTAGGCGACCTTTGGGCAGGTACAGTTGTTGTAAAGACAACAGACATTACCGAAAAAGAAGTAACCTTTTAAATCATGATCGTTAAGCAACACTACACTATTCCCGGTGCCAAAGGCCGTGGGATGACCGCCGATATAACGTACGATACCTTACAGCCTTATGCGCCGCTGGTAATTTTTGCCCATGGCATAAGGGGGTTTAAAGATTGGGGCGCGCATAACCTGGTTGCAAAATATTTCGCCGAAAATGGCTTTCGCTTTTTAAAATTCAACTTTTCGCATAATGGTACTACGGCCGATAACCCTACCGAGTTTGCCGACCTGATAGCTTTTGGAGACAACACGTTCAGTATCGAACTGGAAGACCTTAAATCGGTTATCGATTTTGCCTGTGGGGGCTCGGCTATCGCCCGTGTAAACAGCGTTTACCTGATAGGGCACAGCATGGGCGGCGGCATCAGCATCATTAAAACGGCCGAAGATGCCCGTATCAAGAAACTGGTTACCATGGCCGCTATATCCAGCTTTTATAACCTTTGGCCAAAAGAAGCAGAAAGGCAATGGCGCCTTCAAGGCGTAATGTATATGAAAAACGCGCGTACGGGGCAAAATATGCCTTATAAATCGTCGTTGCTACATGACCTGGATGCTAACCCCAAAAGGCTTGATATACAAGCTAAAGCCGCCCAGGTTGCGCAACCCTGGCTTATTATACATGGGGATGCCGATACCAGCGTGCCTTTGAGCCACGCCCAACAGTTACACGCTGCGCAGCCCAATGCTGAGTTTGTGATCATCCCTGGTGCCGACCATACTTTTGGGGCTGTGCACCCGTATACTGAACCGCAATTGCCGGTAAGCCTGTTGGCTTGTTGCGATATAGCTGTAGCCTTTTTAAAAAAACAGGGCGTTTAAAGCAGTTTTAATATTTCATTACCATAACTATCAGCATTTATAATATCTTATGAAATTAGCCGGAGCAACAAAAAAAGGAAGAAAATTTCAAAACCCCATCCCTACTGATAGTGGTGGGTTCGGCAATCTAATACCTATAATGCGTGAATACGCAAATAACACGGCCGAGAATACCCCTAAAATTCCGTTAGGCCCGTTCAATACAGATGTATCAGTATATCAAACGCTCCCTGAAAAGGGCCTGCGCATAACATGGGCTGGCCATTCCAGCTTATTGATAGAAATTGACGGTATCCGTATTTTAACCGACCCTGTTTGGAGCCAGCGGGTTTCATTTACACAGGCATTTGGGCCAAGGCGCTTCTTTCAGCCGCCAATTGCGCTTCAAGACCTGCCCCCGTTAGATGCGGTGATCATTTCGCACGATCATTATGACCATCTTGACAAAGCAACTATAAGTTTCTTTGCAGGCAAACCAATTCCTTTTATTACCCCTATAGGGGTTTGTAACTATCTGGAAAGCTGGGGTATACTAAAAAACTATATTAATGAAGTAGACTGGGGTGATAGTGTGATGATAGGCAATTGCAATATCACGGCCACACCGGCCAGGCATTTTTCGGGGCGCGGCATTTTCAATCGTAACGAGACCTTATGGGCCTCATTCGTGATAAAGGGCCCGGGGCATAATATATTTTTTGGTGCCGATTCAGGTTGGTTCCCCGGGTTTGCAGGTATTGGTGACGCTTTTGGTCCGTTTGATTTAACCATGCTTGAAATTGGTGCCTACGGTAAGTACTGGCCGGATATACACATGGGGCCTGACAATGCCACCAACGCGCACCTTGCCCTTAAAGGCAAGCTAATGATGCCATTGCACTGGGGCACCTTTAATCTTGCACCACACGCCTGGTACGAGCCAGCCGAAAGGTTATTAAACCTGGCCGGCGAAAAAGGCATTGCGCTGTTTATGCCCGAGCCTGGAAAGCCTACCGAACCAGATGGCCCATATAATTCTGAATGGTGGAAGCGTTTTATGAGCAAATAGCTTAAATTGCATTATGAAAACGCTGTCATCATTTTGCACAAGCTTGGTTATGTTGATGTTATGCACCCTTGCAGTGCATGCACAAACGGTTATTCCCTTATGGCCAAAGGGGGCGCCCGGTTTTGAAAACCGCCGCAACGAACCTGAACAGGCTAAAGATTACTGGGTAAAGAATATTCATAACCCATCGTTAACGGTATATGCCCCGCCCGCCGATAAGGCAAACGGGGCCGCGGTGATCATTTGCCCCGGAGGCGGCCACAGGTTGTTAGTTTATAACTCCGAGGGCGTGGCGCCGGCAAAATTTTACAATGACCTCGGAGTAACCGTTTTTATACTTAAGTATCGTTTAGGGCGCGATAGCCTATCGCCTTACAAGGTTGATATACACCCCAAACAGGATGCTTACCGCGCCATGCGTTTGGTGCGCAGCCGGGCGGCCGAGTTTAACATCGATACCAACCGGATAGGTATGATGGGCTTTTCGGCAGGCGGCGAAGTGGTTGATATGGTTGCCTTTAGCGGCTGGAAAGGCGACCCCGCAGCTGCCGACCCGATAGACCGCGTAAGCGCCAAACCAAACTTTATAGTGCAGGTTTACCCCGGCCCGGGTTACGTGCCCGAGCGCATCCCCTCAGATTCGCCAATAGCTTTTCTGGTAGCTGCAAATGATGATGCCTGCTGCTCGCTGCCTATCATCCAGCTTTTACAACGCTATCGCGAAGCGCGTGTACCGGTGGAGATGCACATGTATGCCAAAGGCGACCACGCTTTTAACATGGGCATGACACGCAGGTTAAGATCCATTAACAACTGGCCGCAGCGCCTGGCCGACTGGCTAACCGATAGTAACATATTGCAGCCCTTTCACAAGAAAGTTTTGCATTGAGAGCGGTTAAGTGCGCAATTTAAATTCCCTCTCTGGGGAGGGGTGCGATGGCTCAGCGTAGAAGCAGGGAGGGGTTAGTGTAATGCATTTCATATCATTCCTCCCTGCACCATCCCGGCGGGAGGAAATAGCACCGGCCAACAACTTTAATTTAATTCCATCATAAAACGTATTCCCTTATTTAGCGTTATTATCAAAAGGAGATAAACCAATGGCAAACTTTAAAGAAATTATAGCATCAGAAAAACCTGTGCTGGTAGATTTTTCGGCGGAGTGGTGCGGGCCTTGTAAAATGATGCCGCCAATTTTAAAACAGGTAAAAGATGCCCTGGGCGATAAGGTCACCATCATTAAAATCGATATCGATAAAAACCCGGCGGCAGCCAATGCTTACCGCGTGCAAAGCGTGCCCACGTTAATGATTTTCCA
This sequence comes from Mucilaginibacter sp. 14171R-50, assembly GCF_010093045.1. NCBI lineage: Bacteria > Pseudomonadati > Bacteroidota > Sphingobacteriia > Sphingobacteriales > Sphingobacteriaceae > Mucilaginibacter > Mucilaginibacter sp. 14171R-50. The sequence goes on from NZ_CP048115.1 coordinate 439,910, forward strand.
AAACGGCGAAAGTAAATGGCGACAAAGTGGCGTTATACAAGCCGGCCAGCTGCAGCAGGTTATTAAGCAATACATTAAGCCTTGAACATGCCCTTAGCGTATGTTTATATGATATCTTTAAGATGTTTATAATTGGCCTTAATGGTATCAACAACCTCGTCCATCCGTCCGTTTAGCATCAGCTTGGTCATGGATACGGCCATCCCTTTTACCTGACTCAGTTCTACTTTTGGCGGCATGGCCAGGGCGTTAGGGTCTGTCATGATATTTATAAGTGCCGGGCCTTTATATATCAATCCTTCAATTAAAGCCTGCCGGGCTTCATCAGGATCGGTAACGGTTATCCCCTTAATCCCCATCGCTTTTGCAACCATGGCAAAATCGGGGTTGTGCATATCGGTCTGCCAGTCGGGCAGACCGGCCACTTCCATTTCAAGCTTCACCATCCCTAACGACCGGTTGTTAAACACAATTATTTTTACGGGTAGCTTGTACTGCGCTATGGTAGCCAGATCGCCCAGCAGCATAGATATCCCTCCATCGCCGCACAAAGCTACTACCTGCTTGCCCGGCATTGCTAAAGCGGCACCTATTGCCTGCGGCATGGCGTTAGCCATTGAGCCGTGATTGAACGACCCTATCATTTTACGTTTGCCGGTTGCATTGATATAACGCGCCCCCCATACGCACGACATGCCGGTATCCACCGTGAATATAGCATCAGCAGCAGCCAGTTCATCAATAAGGGTGGCAATATATTCCGGATGGATATTTTCCTTCTTTCCCTTATCGTCTACGTAGGTCTTCATGTTCTTCTGCACGTCGGCATAAAAATCCAGCTGTGCTTTCAAAAAGCTGTCATCCTCGTGCCGGTCAACCAGGGGCAGCAAAGCTGTCAGGGTATTCTTAACAGAGCCGCTTAAACCCACATCAACCTTAGCCCGGCGGCCAATTCGCTCAGGTTTTATATCTATCTGCACTATTTTGCAGTCGGTAGGCATAAAAGGCGTGTAAGGGAAATCGGTACCTAACAATATTAGCAGATCTGATTGATGCATACTGTGATATGCCGAAGGCAGGCCCAGTAAGCCGGTCATCCCTACCTCGTTGGGGTTATCGTACTGGATATCCATTTTTGAGCGGAAAGAATAGGCCACCGGCGCATTCAGCTTTTGCGATAAGGCCAAAACTTCATCGTGCGCATCGGCGGCCCCTATACCACAAAAAATGGTAATTTTTTTATGTTGATTGATCAATGCTGCAAGCCTGGCAAGGTCATCATCATTTGGCCGGGTTACCGCAATTGGGTTAAAGTTTTGGGTAGATGTTGCTATTTCTTCGGCATCCATAGCGGTCAGGTCGCCGGGCACACCAATTACCGCCACGCCTTTGCGGTGCAGCGCGGCCTGTATGCCCGCCTGCAGCATCCGCGGAAATTGTTTTGGCGTAGTAGCAACCTGGTTATAAAGGCTGCAATCGTCAAATAATTTTATGGTGTTTGTTTCCTGGAAATATTCGGTACCATACTCAAAACTGGCAACGGTTGATGCTATGGCTATAACCGGCGCGCCTGAGCGGTGTGCATCGTACAGGCCGTTGATCAGGTGAACGTGGCCCGGGCCGCTGCTGCCGGCACAACAAGCCAGGGTGCCGGTTAATTGCGCCTCGGCACCGGCTGCATAGGCGCCTGCTTCTTCGTGCCGTACATGCACCCATTGAATGCTGCCCTCGCGCCTTACGGCGTCGTTAACCTCGTTTAAGCTATCGCCTGTTACAGCATATATCCTTTTAATGCCCGCGTTCACCAGCATCTCAACCATCTGGTCTGCTACGTTTGCCATAGTAAGTTAATTATTATACTTATCTTAACCGTATAAGCCAGCGCGGGTTTTATAATTTCACAATTAATATAAAATTGATCACCTATGGGACGAGTTGTAATTGTAGCATATCAACCTAAACCAGGAAAAGCAGAAGATCTGAAGCAACTGGCGCGTACACACGTGCCGCGTTTGAGGCAGGAAGGTTTGGTGACCGATCGGGAACCGGTATTGTTAGAAACCGGCAACGGCACCGTTATAGAAATATTTGAATGGCTGTCCGCAGATGCTATACGGCTGGCGCATCAAAACAAGGTAGTGCACCAAATGTGGGCCGAGTTTGATGCTGTATGCACCTATGTACCGCTAAATACTTTAAGCGAAACGGCAAATATGTTTGCAGAATTTGCGCCGATAGACCAATAAAAAAGCCCTCCGAAATCCGGGGGGCTTTATATACTTTGAGGTGAATGGTTGATTATTCGCCTTTTTCAGCATTTTCTTCCTTGTCATCAGCTGCAGGAGCTTCAGTTGAAGGAGTTTCTTCTGCAGCAGGTGCAGTCTCTTCTACAGCAGGCGCAGCTTCAGCAACCGGTGCAGTTTCAACTGTTTCTTCGGCGGCTACCGGAGCAGCAGCTTTTTCGGCAGCAGGAGCAGCAGCTTTAGCCTTAGAAGCACCACCACGACGACGTGTTGATTTCTTCTCGGTTTTAGCTTCAGCATCTTTACCGTAAACAGTGTTGTAATCAACAAGCTCGATGATGGCCATTTCAGCGTTATCGCCTAAACGGTTCTCTAACTTAACTATACGTGTGTAACCACCCGGGCGGTTAGCAATTTTCTCGGCAACTTCACGGAACAGGATGTTCACGGTGTCTTTGTCTTGCAAATAGCTAAACACTGTACGGCGAGAGTGTGTAGTATCGTTTTTTGATTTTGTTAAAAGTGGCTCAACATATCCGCGTAAAGCTTTTGCTTTTGCTAATGTTGTTGTAATGCGCTTGTGTTGGATAAGCGAAGAGGCCATGTTAGCCAGCATTGCTTTGCGGTGGCTGTCTGTGCGGCCTAAGTGATTAACTTTTTTTCCGTGTCTCATTTGTTTTTGTGTTGTGGCACGTGCATACCGTTGGGCGGCGATGTTTCGTCAAGCCCGCGGAATTACGCGATGTTTAGTGACTTGTTAATTAGTGATCGGAGATTAGTCACTGTGTGGTCTCCAACCAATGGTATAAAAATGAAAAGAGGTTAAAGACTGATTAACTAATCTCTAACCTCTTATCACTAAATTATTCTTCGTCCAACTTAAATTTAGACAGGTTCATACCAAAAGATAAGCCTTTTGATTTAACCAGGTCCTGAATCTCCGTTAATGATTTTTTACCAAAGTTCCTGAATTTCAACATATCAGCAACATCGTACGATACCAGGTCTGCAAGGCTGCGGATATCTGCAGCTTTTAAGCAGTTTAGTGCGCGTACGCTCAGGTCAAGATCAACCAATTCGGTTTTAAGGATCTTGCGCATGTGCAAAATTTCCTCATCAACTTCTTTAGTTTCTTCTTTAGCCTGTGCTTCAAGCATCATGTTCTCGTCAGAGAACAGCATGAAGTGCTGGATAAGGATCTTAGCGGCTTGTTTCAACGCATCCTCCGGATGAATAGAGCCATCTGTAGAAATATCAAGGATCAGTTTTTCGTAATCCGTTTTTTGTTCTACACGATAGTTTTCAAGCGTATATTTTACATTCTTGATAGGTGTGAAGATCGAATCGATAGCTATCACGCCTACGTTAGCATCAGGGTTTTTGTTTTCCTCGTTGCTGATGTAACCACGGCCTTTAGCAACAGTAAGCTCAACTTCAAGCGTTACTGACGAATCCATGTTACAAATAACAAGATCAGGGTTCAATACGGTAAAGTTGTTCGAAAACTTAGTAATGTCGCCTGCAGAAAAAGCATCCTGGCCGTTAATGATCACAAATATTTTCTCATTATCGCCCGACTCACCTGTTTTTTTAAAACGAACTTGTTTTAAGTTCAGGATGATCTCGGTTACGTCTTCAACCACACCTTTGATGGTCGAAAACTCGTGCATCACACCCGAAAAACGTACAGATGTAATTGCATAACCTTCTAATGAAGAAAGTAAGATACGACGCAGAGCATTACCAATGGTTACACCGAAGCCTGGTTCTAACGGACGAAACTCAAACGTGCCATCAAAATCATTTGATTTCTGCATGATAACCTTGTCTGGTTTTTGAAATGCTAAAATTGCCATTTATATCTTTTATTTATTGTTTACTAATAGATTTGAGATGTTAGACCTGAGATATGAGATTAAATCACTCATCGTAAATCTTTCATCTTTTTTGGTTTATCATAAAATGCGAAATCTGCGACACGTATTTTGTCTCAGATCTCACATCTCAATTCTTACATCTTACTTAGAGTATAACTCGACGATCAGGTTCTCTTTGATGTTCTCAGGAATCTCATCGCGGTTTGGATAGTTTAAGAACTTACCTGATAATTCATCAGCGTTCCACTCCAACCAGCTATATTTATTTACTTTACGGCCAGCTACCGAATTGGTAATGCTTTCAAGTGATTTTGATTTTTCGCGTACTGCAATAACGTCGCCGGCTTTAAGCTGGTACGAAGCGATGTTTACCACGCTGCCGTTTACAGTAATGTGTTTGTGGCCTACTAACTGGCGTGCACCCGAACGTGTAGGAGCAATACCTAAACGGTAAACTGCATTATCCAAACGTGCTTCTAAAAACTTTAATAAGTTTTCGCCGGTGATACCTTCTTTAGCAGAAGCTGTATGGAATAAGTTTTCGAACTGGCGCTCTAATACACCGTAAGTGTATTTAACTTTTTGTTTTTCCATCAACTGTACCGCGTACTCAGATTGCTTTCCTCTTCTTTTAGAAGCGCCATGCATACCTGGTCCGTAGTTTTTTCTTTCTAACGCTTTATCCGGACCGAAGATCGGTTCGCGGAACCTGCGCGCAATTTTTGATTTGGGGCCTGTATATCTTGCCATTATTTGTGTGTTTTAAAGTATCAAACAGCCCGCAGCTGCCGAATCTTAGCTTTAAAAATTTAGTGAATTAAACTCTTCTACGTTTAGACGGACGGCAACCATTGTGCGGAAGCGGTGTAATGTCTCTTATAGTAGTTACTTCGATACCTGTGGTTTGCAGGGTACGTATTGCCGACTCGCGGCCTGAACCCGGACCTTTAACAAATACCTCTACTTTGCGTAAACCTAAGTCGTAAGCAACTTTACCGCAATCGGCAGCAGCCTGACCGGCAGCGTAAGGGGTGTTCTTTTTAGAACCTTTAAAGCCCATTTTACCTGCAGACGACCATGATATAGCCTGGCCGCTTTTGTTGGTAAGGGTAATGATGATGTTGTTAAAAGTTGCGTTGATGTGTGCTTCGCCTACAGCGTCGATAACAACAATACGCTTTTTGGTAACTTTTTTGCTTTTAGCCATTTTTTTAATTATTGATTTAATGAATTACTGAGTTAGTGACTAACTCGGACCCATTAATCGTTTTCTAATTTATTATTCCTGGCAAGCTTAAAGTATCAACTACCCACCGCTCACCAATCAACTATTTACTATTTAGTAGCTTTCTTTTTGTTAGCAACTGTTTTACGTTTTCCTTTACGGGTACGTGAGTTGTTTTTGGTGCGCTGGCCACGTAATGGTAAACCTTTACGATGACGGGTGCCACGGTAGCAGCCAATATCCATTAAACGTTTGATGTTAAGCTGTACTTCTGAACGTAAAGCACCTTCAACCTTAATTTGATCGTTTATGATGGTACGGATAGCAGTTAACTGCTCGTCTGTCCAATCCTGAACTTTAATATTAACGTCGATACCTGCCTGGTTCAAAATATCCTGAGCGGTAGAGCGGCCAATGCCGTAGATATAGGTTAAGCCTATTTCGCCTCTTTTATTTTTTGGTAAATCAATACCTGAGATCCTTGCCATATTTGTTTGTTGTTTTTAAGTAATACCGAACGGCGGGCCACCGTTGTACGGGTTACAATTTCTTCTTTTTTAATTATCCCTGACGCTGCTTAAACTTCGGATTCTTTTTGTTTATCACATAAAGTTTCCCGTTACGGCGGATGATCTTGCAATCAACACTACGTTTTTTAATGGATGCTCTAACTTTCATCTCGTTGTTATTTATATCTGTAGGTTATTCTTCCTTTTGTTAAATCATACGGGCTCATCTCCAACTTAACCCTGTCGCCGGGTAATATTTTGATGTAGTGCATCCGCATTTTACCGGATATGTGTGCAATAATCTCGTGGCCATTTTCAAGTTCAACTCTAAACATTGCGTTTGACAATGCTTCGCGAATTGTACCATCTTGCTCAATCGAGGATTGTTTTGCCATATTTTACTGATTATTACTTAATTATCCACCCCAAAACCGGGATGCAAAATTAATAAAAAATATTTAATTTTTATTCTTTTCTTCTAAAACTTTATCAATGTACTCAAACGTCGATAAAACATCGGGTTTCCCCCTTTTTACGGCAACCGTATGCTCGTAATGTGCCGATGGCTTTTTATCCACGGTTGATACGGTCCATCCATCATCCCAAAACTTAACACCGGCGCGCCCTGCATTAATCATCGGCTCAATGGCTATTACCATCCCCTCTTCTAATTTAATGCCTGAGCCGCGCTTACCGTAGTTAGGCACTTCAGGTTTTTCGTGCAGGCGGGTACCCACACCGTGGCCAACCAGTTCTTTCACTACCCCAAAGCCGTTTTTTTCGGCATGCTCTTGTACCGCGTAGCCAATATCACCAATGCGCATGCCTACCACAGCCTTCTCAACGCCCAGGTCTAAACACTCGCGCGTAACCCGCATCAGCTTTTTAGTGTTTTCGTCAACCTCACCAATGGCAAAGGTAAAAGCCGAGTCGCCGTAATATTTGTTCAATATTACACCGCAATCAACCGATACCAGGTCGCCTTCAACTAAAACATGTTTACCCGGGAAGCCGTGTACCACCTGATCGTTAAGCGATATGCATAACGAATATGGAAAGCCATTATAATTTAAAAATGCCGGAACCCCGCCGTTATCGCGGATAAAGGTTTCGGCAAGTTTATTTAATTCGATGGTAGTTACACCGGGGCCAATAACTTTAGCTATCTCCCCATGTGTTTTGGAAACAAGTAAAGAACTTTCTCTTATTAGTTCTATCTCTTCGACAGACTTATAAATGATCTTTGACATGTATGCTATTAGATAACCGGTGGTGTAGCACCCGAAGCTGTAGGGATACTTGCACGGCCTTTTATCCTGCCTGTTTTCATCAAACCATCGTAATGGCGCATTAACAAATGGCTTTCAATTTGCTGCAATGTATCTAATACCACACCCACCAGGATGATCAATGATGTACCACCAAAAAATCTTGAAAAGATGCTGCTAACACCTACTAAACTGGCTATTGCAGGTATAATAGCTACAATGGCTAAGAAAATAGAACCAGGCAATGTTATTTTAGAGATAACCCCGTCAATAAAATCAGCCGTTGATTTACCTGGTTTAATACCAGGAATAAACCCGCCGTTCTTTTTCATATCATCAGCCATTTGGTTTGGGTTAACTGTAATAGCTGTATAAAAGTAGGTGAACAATATAATTAATATACCAAATATCAAATTATGCTGCCATGAGTTATAATTTGACAAGGCCATTAAAAAGCTGTTTGTTGAAACAGACGGAAAGAAGCTTGATACCGTTGCGGGTATAAACATTAAGGCCTGGGCAAATATAATAGGCATTACGCCTGCAGCATTTACCTTTAAAGGTATGTACTGGCGTACACCGCCATACTGCTTGTTACCAACAATACGTTTGGCATATTGTACAGCTATTTTACGTGTGCCCTGTACTATAAGTATGGTAAACATTACTACACCAAGCAACGCTACAATTTCAACAATAAAGGTAATTAAACCACCCGGCCCACCGGTACGCGATTGAAACTCCACAATAAAGGCGCTTGGCAGTTGTGCAATAATACCCACCATGATGATAAGCGATATACCGTTACCAATACCTTTATCGGTGATTTTTTCGCCCAGCCACATTACAAACAGGGTACCCGCAGTTAATACACACGTATTTAATACGGTGAAGTAAGGGTTACCAATAAGCATTGCATCCGGGGTTATCTGCGATTTTAAATACGCAACAGCCTGTACCGCGGTAATACCTATTGTAAGGTAGCGTGTCCACTGGTTTATCTTGTTACGTCCGCTTTCGCCTTCCTTCTGCAATTTAATAAAGTATGGCACTGCAATACCCAATAACTGCACAACAATGGATGCAGAAATATAAGGCATAACACCCAAAGCCATAATAGACGAGCGAGAGAACGAGCCACCGGCAAACATGTTTAACAGCCCTAAAAGCCCTTCTTTGTTTTGGCTGGCATTAAGTGCTGCGGCGTTTACACCCGGTAAAACAACAAACGAACCTACGCGATATATCAAAAGAAATAAGAGTGTGTTTATAATACGCACTCTTAGATCTTCAATTTTCCAGATATTGGATAATGTGGTGAATAATTTCTTCATCGAAATTTACAACTTTACAATAGTTCCGCCGGCTGCTTCAATAGCTTTTTGTGCAGTAGCAGTAAATGCGTGTGCTTTAACTTCTAATTTGGCTTTTAATTCGCCACGGCCCAGTATCTTAACAAGATCGTTACGCGAAACTAAGCCGTGTTCTTTCAGTATGGCAAAATCAACCGCCTCTAACGAGAACTTCTCGGTTAAAGCTTGCAATACATCAAGGTTAACACCAACATACTCTACACGGTTAGGATTTTTAAAGCCTACCTTAGGCACACGGCGCTGTAATGGCATCTGGCCGCCCTCAAAACCTACCTTGGTAGATGTACCTGAACGCGAACCTGCGCCTTTATGGCCACGGGTTGATGTACCGCCACGGCCAGAACCTGTACCACGGCCAATTCTTTTCCTATTTTTAGTAGAACCTTCTGCAGGTTTAAGATTACTTAAATTCATGATATTAAATATTTTCTACTGCTACCAAGTGGTTAACTTTTCTAACCATACCAATAATAGCTGCAGTGGCTTCAACTTCCACGCTGTGGTTAATTTTCTTAAGGCCTAAAGCCTCAACAGTTTTTTTCTGGCGCTCGCTTCTGTCGATAACGCTTTTAATTTGTGTTATTTTAATTTTCGACATAACTGATTATCCGTTAAATACTTTTCCTAAACTAATACCGCGCTGTTGAGCTACTGTATGCGCATCGCGCAATTGCGATAATGCAGATACGGTTGCTTTAACCACGTTGTGCGGGTTTGACGAACCCTTTGATTTTGCCAATACATTGTGTACACCGGCACTTTCTAATACCGCACGCATTGCACCACCGGCAATAACACCGGTACCGTTAGCTGCTGGTTTAATGTAAACAAAACCACCGCTAAATTTACCTATCTGATCATGAGGGATGGTGCTGTTAATGATCGGAACCTTTACCAGGTTCTTTTTAGCATCATCAATACCTTTAGCGATAGCTTCGGTAACCTCTTTTGCTTTACCCAAGCCGTAACCTACAACGCCATTCTCATCGCCTACTACCACAATGGCACTAAAGCTGAAAGTACGGCCGCCTTTGGTTACTTTGGCTACACGCTGTATGCTAACCAGGCGATCTTTTAATTCGATCTCGCTGGTTTTTACTCTTTTTATGTTGATTGTTGACATTTCCTGTTTGATTAAAAGTTTAAACCACCCTCACGTGCACCGTCGGCCAACGATTTGATACGGCCGTGATACAGGTAACCATTCCTGTCAAAAACCACATCTTTAATACCTGCGGCAATGGCCTTTTCGGCTACTAATTTACCTACAGCTACAGATTGGTCTGACTTTGTTGTACCGCTTGCTACAAAATCTTTTGATAATGATGAAGCAGATACAATGGTTTTTCCTGATACATCGTCAATAATTTGTGCATAGATGCCTTTGTTGCTTCTGAATACAGATAAACGCGGGCGTGCTGATGAACCTGAAAGGCGTTTTCTGATGCCTTTTTTAATCCTGTCTCTTCTTGATAGTTTCATGACGATTATTTTTTAGATGCTGATTTACCTGCTTTTCTTCTCAATACTTCGCCAACAAACTTGATACCTTTACCTTTGTAAGGCTCTGGAGCGCGTAACGAGCGTATTTTCGCCGCTACCTGTCCAATCAATTGTTTATCGTTTGATTCCAGGATGATGGTGGGGTTTTTACCCTTCTCAGCAGTGGTTGTAACTTTAATTTCTTGTGGTAATTGAAACACGTAGTGGTGAGAGAAACCCAACACTAAATCTAACGTATTGCCCTGGTTAGTTGCACGGTAACCCACACCAACTAATTCCTGCTCTACTTTGTAACCGGTGGTTACACCAACTACCATGTTGTTGATAAGCGAACGGTATAAACCGTGTAGTGCTTTATGACGCTTTTGGTCAGACGGGCGTTTTACCAATAACTGGTCGCCTTCTTGTTCAACGATGATATCTCTATCAACTGCCTGTTGCAATTCGCCTTTAGGGCCTTTTACAGTAACAACATTATCTGCTGATACAGTAACGGTAACTCCGCTGGTTAATGCAATAGGTGCTTTTCCTATTCTTGACATTGCTTAATTTCCTCCTATTAATAAACGTAGCATAAAACTTCGCCACCTACATTTTGCGCACGCGCCTCTTTATCGGTCATTACACCTTTAGATGTTGATAGGATAGCGATACCTAAACCATTTAACACACGTGGCATGGTATCCATACCGGCGTATTTCCTCAAACCTGGTTTACTAATACGTGCAATGCTGCGTATAGCAGAAATTTTAGTTATCGGGTGGTACTTCAAAGCAACCTTGATGGTGCCCTGAGGTCCGTTATCCTCAAACTTGTAATTAGCAATGTAACCTTTTTCGAAAAGCACTTTAGTGATTTCCTTTTTCAGATTTGATGCAGGAATTTCAACAACCCTATGGTTGGCTTTAATAGCATTCCTTACTCTTGTAAGATAATCTGCGATTGGATCTGTATTCATTATTGTTGTTTATGATAGTGGTTTCCTTCCCGTAACATCCGGGGCGACCTTCTATCGGTTAATTCTTTTATAAAATTCGAGCCGCGAAAATACGAAAAATTCAAAACATATTTAAGGTATGTTTTGAATTCGTTGATCGCTTTGCGAATCAGATGATAATTACCAGCTTGCTTTTTTAACACCCGGTATTTTACCAGCCAATGCCATATCACGGAATGTTACACGAGATATACCAAACTGGCGCATATAACCACGCGGGCGGCCGGTTAATTTGCAACGGTTGTGCAATTTTACAGGTGATGAAGCCTTAGGTAATTTATCTAAGCCTATGTAATCGCCGGCTGCTTTTAACGCTGCCCTTTTCTCAGCAAATTTTGCTACTAATTTGGCACGTTTTACTTCACGAGCCTTTACGCCTTCTTTAGCCATTGTTAGTTGGGGTTTGATTTTTAAATGGTAAACCAAATTGTTTAAGTAACTCCAATGCTTCAACATCGTTTGTTGCCGAGGTTACAAAGGTAATATCCATACCTTGAATTTTATTGATCTTGTCAATATTGATCTCGGGGAATATTATCTGTTCTGATATACCTAAGGTATAGTTTCCGCGTCCGTCAAAACCTTTATCGTTGATGCCTTTAAAATCACGAATACGTGGCAGGGCAACAGCAATTAAGCGGTCTAAAAACTCATACATTGTATTATCGCGTAATGTTACACGTACACCAATTGGCATACCTTTACGCAATTTGAAGTTAGAGATATCCTTTTTAGATTTTGAAGCAACCGCCTGCTGGCCAGTAATGGTAGTTAGCTCGGTGATTGTGTTCTCGATAAGTTTTTTATCGGTAGTAGCACCGCCAACACCCTGGTTAATGGCTATTTTTTGCAACTTAGGAACCTGCATTACGCTTTTATAAGCAAACTTATCTTTAAGCGCGGTGCGTATCTCTTCCTTATATTTTGATTTTAATCTTGGTACGTAAGCCATTACTTAATTTCCTCCCCTGATTTTTTTGATACTCTAACCAATTTGCCGGCATCGTTTAATTTACGGCCAACACGGGTTGTTTTACCTGTTTTAGGTTCAACCAGCGCCAGGTTAGAAATGTGTATAGCAGCTTCCTGTTTTACAATTCCGCCGTTAGGGTTGGCTGCATTAGGCTTGGTGTGTTTAGATACCATATTAGCACCTTCAACAACAGCCCTGTTTTTTTCAATGATAACTTCAACTACTTTGCCTTGTGAACCTTTTGAGTCGCCGGCTATTACCTTAACTAAATCGCCCTTACGGATCTTCAATTTAGCTGGTTTTGTGATTTTCTTTTCCATATTACAATACCTCCGGTGCTAATGATACAATTTTCATAAATTGTTTTTCACGTAACTCTCTGGCAACAGGGCCAAATATACGTGTGCCCCTTGGCTCATCCTGGTTGTTTAACAAAACGGCTGCGTTATCGTCAAAACGGATATATGAACCATCTTTTCTGCGTATCTCTTTCTTGGTTCTAACCACTACGGCTTTAGATACAGTACCTTTTTTTACGTTACCTGATGGCAGGGCGCTTTTTACGGTAACTACAATCTTATCGCCAATAGAGGCATATCTTTTACCGGTACCACCTAATACGCGTATTACTAAAACTTCTTTAGCACCGCTGTTATCGGCTACATTTAATCTTGATTCCTGTTGTACCATGTTATTTAGCCCTCTCTAAAATTTGAACTAATCTCCAGTTTTTGTTTTTGCTCAGCGGACGGGTTTCCATAATCAATACGGTATCGCCAACACCGCAGGTGTTTGCTTCGTCATGAGCCATAAATTTGGTAGTCTTCTTTACGAATTTACCATAGATGGGGTGCTTCACCTTCCGCTCTACAGCAACCACAATAGATTTTTCCATCTTATTGCTTACTACCAGGCCGGTACGTGTTTTTCTTAAATTTCTTTCCATTGTTTTCCGACGCTTAAAATTAATTCTGTTCAGAAGCTGACGCCGCCTTGCGCTTTGTTAATTCAGTATTTAAACGAGCAATATCCTTACGCACTTTTGTAATGCGGGTAGGGTTCTCAATAGCCGAAACCGCGTGAGCAAATTTCAGTTTAGTAAGAGTTGATTTTTCCTCGCCCAGTCTTGCTGCCAATTCTTCGGTTGAAAGCTCTAAAATTTCTGAGTTCTTCATTTTCTTTATTCTGTTGTAATGTTGTAATGTTGAAATGTTTGAATGTTGCCTGTATAGCGATTGTAAGTAACCTTACAACCTTTCAACATTACAACTTTTCAACGTTTTTAATTATGCTTCTACGTAATCCCTACGTGTTACAAATCTGGTTTGCACAGGTAACTTTTGAGCTGCCAGGCGTAATGCCTCTTTGGCAACCTCTAATGGCACACCTTCTGCTTCAAATATCATCCTGCCCGGGCGTACAACTGCAACCCAGTATTCCGGCGCACCTTTACCTTTACCCATACGTACCTCTGCAGGTTTTTTGGTTACAGGTTTATCAGGGAATATCCTGATCCACACCTGGCCTTCACGTTTCATGAAACGTGTTACAGCAATACGTGCAGCCTCGATCTGGCGGCTGGTTATCCAGGCGGCTTCGAGTGATTTTATACCGAAAGATCCGAATGAAAGTTCAGCACCACGGGTGGCTAAACCTTTCATCCTGCCTTTTTGCATCTTTCTGAACTTCGTTCTTTTTGGCTGTAGCATTTTCTTAAGCTTTTATATCCGTCACGGATATGTCTGTTCTAATTATTATTATCTCCTTGGACCACCCGGGCGATTGCCGCCACCTTGTCCGCCACGGTTGTTACCACCCTGGCCGCCTCTGCGGTCGCCACCTGGTTTACGGTCGCCTCTGCGCTCGCCGCCTCTTTCGCCGCCACGTGCATTATCACGGCCGCCAAAACCGGCACCGCCTTCAGGGCGCCCACCTTTACCGCTTGCGCTGCTTGTACCGCCAATGTTTGGCGATAAATCGCGTTTGCCGTAAACCTCACCTTTACATATCCATACTTTAACACCTATTTTACCATAAGTAGTTAAGGCTTCTGCCAAAGCATAGTCAATATCGGCACGGAAAGTGTGCAATGGAATCCTTCCTTCTTTATATTGCTCGGTACGTGCCATCTCAGCGCCACCTAAACGGCCTGATGTCATCACTTTAATTCCTTCGGCACCCATTCTCATGGTTGAAGCAATTGTAGTTTTCATGGCACGACGGAAAGAGATACGTGCTTCAAGTTGTTTAGCAATACCTTCGGCAACTAACTGGGCATCAAGCTCAGGGCGTTTTATTTCGAAGATGTTGATCTGAACATCCTTTTTTGTTAATTTTTTTAACTCTTCCTTGATCTTATCAACCTCGGCGCCACCTTTACCAATCACAATACCCGGGCGGGCGGTGTGTATGGTTACGGTAATGCGTTTTAAAGTACGTTCAATAACTACTTTAGATACACCACCTTTGTTGATACGTGCTGATAAGTATTTGCGGATCTTTTCGTCTTCAACTAATTTGTCGGCATAGTGATTTCCACCGAACCAATTAGAATCCCAACCACGGATGATCCCTAACCTGTTACCTATTGGATGTGCTTTTTGTCCCATTTCAAATTAGTTGTTATCGTTTTTACTATCCACAATCAGTGTTACATGGTTAGAGCGTTTGCGGATACGGAACCCTCTGCCTTGTGGTGCAGGGCGTAAACGTTTTAACTGACGGCCACCGCCTACTGATACTTCTTTTACAAATAAGCCGCTGTCTTCAACACGTTTGCCTTCGTTTTTTGCTTCCCAGTTTTTAATGGCTGATAACAAAAGTTTCTCTACACGTATTGCAGCTTCCTTATTGGTAAACTTTAAAATGTATAACGCTTTCTCAACGTTTTCACCACGTATCAGGTCAACCACCAGGCGCATTTTGCGCGGCGAAGTTGGACAGTTCTGTAGCTTTGCAACCGAAGCGCCGCCTACAATGGCTTTCGCAGCTTCTTTTTGTTGCCTGATCAATACAGACTTTTTAATTTTAGTTGTTGCTTCCATGCCTTATTTTTTCTTTTCTGCGTGACCGCGGAATGTGCGGGTTGGTGCAAATTCTCCCAACTTGTGACCAACCATGTTTTCTGTTACATACACCGGTATAAATTTGTTACCGTTGTGTACTGCGAATGTATGACCAACGAAATCAGGAGAGATCATGGAACGACGTGACCATGTTTTTACAACTGATTTTTTACTTGCATCATTCAAGGTCAGAACTTTTCTTTCCAGGTTATGATCTATGTAAGGTCCTTTTTTAATTGAACGTGCCATTATTATTTCTTCCTTCTTTCAATGATATAACGATCTGACCCTTTTTTCTTGTCACGGGTTTTGTAGCCTTTAGCCAATAAACCTTTACGTGAACGTGGATGACCACCTGAGGCTCTACCCTCACCACCACCCATAGGGTGATCTACCGGGTTCATGGCAACACCACGTACCCTTGGCCTGCGGCCTAACCAGCGTTTACGGCCGGCTTTACCCAACACCGCGTTTGCTCTTTCGCCATTTGAAACGGTACCAATAGTTGCCAAACAAGTTGACAGTATCATACGTGTTTCGCCCGAAGGCAACTTGATAATGGCATATTTACCATCGCGTGCCGATAGCTGAGCGTAAGTACCGGCGCTGCGCGCTAATACACCACCCTGGCCAGGGTTTAACTCAATGTTGTGGATGATAGAACCTAACGGAATGTTTTTTAAAGGCATGGTATTACCAACCTCTGGTGCAGCACTCTCGCCAGATACAACCATCGTTCCAACTGTTAAGCCTTCCGGAGCGATCATGTATCGTTTTTCACCATCAACAAAGTGCAGCAGTGCTATACGTGCCGATCTGTTTGGATCGTACTCGATAGTTGCAACTTTTGCAGGGATGTCAAATTTATTACGTTTAAAATCAATTAACCTGTATGCCTGTTTATGGCCACCACCCAGGTAGCGCATAGTCATTTTACCGCTGTGGTTACGGCCACCCGACCTTGTATTGGCTGCTACAACCAACGACTTTTCAGGAACGTTTGTTGTGATATCTGAGTTAGATACATCAATCCTGAAGCGGGTTCCCGGTGTAACCGGTTTAAATCTCTTTACTGCCATTTCCTTATTATATATTGCTGTAAAAATCTATTGTTTCACCATCCTTCAGCGTGATGATGGCTTTTTTATACGTAGCAGCGCGGCCAGATACTGCACCTGCTTTTGTATTGCGGGTTTTAAGTTTACCTACGTATTTCATTGTGTTAACTGCTGTAACGTTAACACCATACATAGCCTCAATAGCGCCTTTTATCTGAATCTTGTTAGCCCTGTGATCAACTTTGAACGCGTAACGGTTAAGTTTCTCAGTTAATTGAGCTACTTTTTCAGTAAGTAAGGGTTTCTTTAAAATTTCCATATTACTTAGCTAATGCTTCCTCCAAAGTTTTAACAGCGCCTGTAGTTAACAAAAGTTTGCCTGCGTTTAACACATCATAAGTGTTTAACTGGTCGGCAGTGATAACTTTAGTTTTCTTAAGGTTCCTGCTTGATAAATACACATTGTCATTTGCAGTAGCTAATACTAATAATGTTTTAACATCAGTAACATTTAGGTCTGCAACCATTTTAACATATGTTTTGGTTTTGATGGCATCAAAGCTGATGTCTTCCAAAACTAAAATGTTGTTATCCTGTGCTTTGTATGATAAAGCCGATTTACGGGCCAGTGATTTAAGCTTCTTATTCAACTTAAAGCTGTAATCGCGCGGCTGTGGGCCAAAAACACGTCCACCACCATTAAATAATGGAGATTTGATGCTGCCTGCACGGGCGCCGCCTGTACCTTTTTGTTTATGTAATTTGCGGGTACTACCTGCAATTTCATTACGTTGTTTTGCTTTGTGCGTACCCTGGCGTTGGTTAGCTAAGAACTGCTTTACATCTAAGTAAATAGCATGATCGTTAGGCTCTACTCCGAATACGGACTCAGGCAGCTGCACCTTGGCACCTGTTTCTTTACCTGATAGATTTAATACGTTGATCTCCATCTTATTTATCCACTATTACGAATGAACCCTTAGCTCCTGGGATAGAACCTTTAACAACAAGCAAATTTTGCTCGGCAAATACTTTAACCACTTCAAGGTTTTGTACTTTAACACGAACGTTACCCATTTGGCCAGCCATACGCATACCTTTAAATACACGTGAAGGCCATGACGATGCTCCTAATGAACCTGGTGCACGTAAACGGTTGTGCTGACCGTGAGTTTGCATACCCACACCACCAAAACCGTGACGCTTTACAACACCCTGAAATCCTTTACCCTTTGAAGTACCTACTACATCAACGTAATCGCCGGCGTTAAAAATCTCAACAGTAACAGTGTCACCAAGAGCTTTTTCGTCTTCGAAAGTTTTAAATTCAACTAATTTACGTTTTGGAGTGGTACCGGCTTTTTGGAAATGGCCTTTTAACGGACCAGAGGTGTTTTTTTCCTTCTTCTCGCCATATGCTAACTGTACAGCTGCATATCCGTCTGCTTCTACAGACCTGATCTGGGTTACTACGCAAGGGCCAGCTTCGATTACTGTACAAGGAATGTTCTTCCCTGTTTCATCGAAAATGCTGGTCATTCCTACTTTTTTACCAATAATTCCTGACATTTTCTTTATTTTATTTGTGCCCATCGAAGCAGTAGGGCTTCGTTCAAGGCATATTATTTCCCCCTTAAGGGACGGCAAAGATAGAAACTTTACATTAATTTTCAAATAGTTAGTAAGTTATTTTTAAATAAATATTCGTGCCTTATTTTTATCGCTCCGCCTGATGATAAGCCGTGTAAAACTTGCTTATTGGTATTGATGATGTATCTTTACAGGGTACACCTAAACTTTCGGCATGAGCTGGGGCATATCACCGCGTAAATCTTTTGTTGTTCCTCTTAATGAGTATAACGCTGATCATTATCTTACACTTGTTTACCATGCATTTAATAACCTTGGCTGGCATATAGGGTATTTTAACACCGATGGCATAATTGCTTATACCAACATATCGTGGGCATCATATGCCGAAGAGGTATCGGTACATATTGTAAACAACCGGGCCATTATAAAAAGCGAATGTGTGGGGTACCAGTTTTACTTTACAGATTACGGCAAGAACGAAAAGAACCTTGACCTGCTTTTTGGCGAAATAACTTATGTTGAACAATATTTACAGCCAACCCTGCAGGAAACCGCACAGGAACTGATGGACGCGATCCCCGACCGGCAGTTTATCAGTTTTGAAGACCCTCCGCTGGGATATAAAGCAAAACTCCGCGGCTTTTTATCCCACTTTACACCTAAGCCCGGCTACACTATTACTCCTATACTTATACTAACAAACATTGGTATATATTTTATAAGCACCACTATACTTATTGCCATGCTTGTGGCAAAATCAATGCAAACCAAACAGCTCGCTAACCCGGGCACTGCAATCAGCTTGGAAGATATTTACCTTTCAGTTGGTTTTAGCGGGCGCACGCCGGTGCTGCACGGGCAATTGTGGCGGTTAATAACCAATACATTCCTGCATTTCTCGCTGCTGCACATTGCCGGTAACATGATCGTGCTGATATACATAGGCTCGCTTATCGAAAACAAACTGGGCAAATGGAACTACCTTTTTATTTATCTGCTTACGGGTATCTGTGCCAGTACAACATCTGTTATCTGGAACGAACAAGGCATATTAGCAGGTGCTTCGGGCGCTATTTTTGGCTTATTTGGCGTTTTGCTGGCGCTGTTAACTACCAATTTTTACGAAAATAACGCGCGCAAAGCTTTACTGATAAGTACCACTATTTTTATTGGTTACAGCATTATTCCTGTGGGCAGGAATGTAGACCATGCCGCCCACTTCGGTGGCTTAATTTCAGGTTTCATTTTTGGTTGGGTAGCTTATTTAGGGCTCAGGCATCAAAAAAAGAACCTTATTGCCGCAAGCGCGCTGGGCATTACCATAATGTATACAACATTATGTATTTGGCTTGCCCCGGTTTATCAGTTTAAAGAGCTGCAGCAGCTTACTGCAAAAACCGATACCCTTTTTAGCACGCTGAACAATGATTTTTACCGAACAACCAATTTAGACCGTAGCCAGCGCCTTGCCATGTTTAATAATAAAACGCTTCGCCGGGTAGATACACTTTTAACCGTTGTCAAAAAACTAAATACACTGATACTGCCTGATAAGGAAAAGCGTGTAGCTGTAATAAAATCAAAAATTATAGAGCTTGAATGCCGCCTGTATAAACTGCTTTATAAAGAGTTTAGTGATAACGATAATTACAAATACCGCGCAGAGATAACCGGCATTACAAATAGCATAAATGAGTTGCGCCTGGAGTGGGGTAAACTGGAGGAAAAAGATTAATTAACGTTATTCCGTCACCCCATCTTCAACCTTCCTATCAATTCGGCGCTATATGTAGAAAGACATATCACATTTCCGGCAATCATTTTTACAAACAGAAAGGAACATATTGTTTTCTATTTACTTACATGATTTTAAATAGGTGAGTGGCAATGCTCCGCCTAAGTTAATCGGGCTTTAAAAAAGTTAGAATTGAACTTTTTATCTTATTTCACAATTAGGTAAAGACAAATAGAGGTATATTAAGATTTTACCGGCAACTGTTATAAATGGATATCGCTTTCCGTAAGGAGAAGACAAAACACCTATACATGAATATTTTATCGCACGCTATCGCTAACAAACAAGTTGCAGAAATCATTTCAGAGGGGGTAATCGTAAGTAATGTTGATGACGCTTTGGATATCATCGGCAATACCGGTTATCAGGGTTTTAATGACGTTATCATTCACAAGGAAAACCTGACAAACGACTTTTTCGACCTAAAAAGCAAAATTGCTGGTGAAATACTGCAGAAATTCACAAACTATCGTATGCGTGTTGTAATTGTCGGCGACTTTTCAAGCTTTAACAGCAAGAGCCTCAACGACTTTATTTACGAGAGCAATAATGGCAAGCAAGTAAATTTTTTGCCTACAGTTGCAGAAGCACTGACCGTGTTAAGCAAATGAGCATGGGCTTCATCTGTTATTTTAGATCAACGTGCTCGCGGCAAGGTTGCATTTGTTATGCTTGCATCAGCCGCCTTATCAACTCGGCGCTTTGCTTGTTACCTTCCTCCAGTCGGCCTTTAAAAAACGCCTGTACTTCGTTAAAGTGTTTTTTGTAGCCTTCCATGTCGCCATAACCAATAATGGCGCTCCACTCGCGTACGGCAGAGTGAAACTCCAGGTCGTCTCCGCGGATGGTTTTATCGTACAGGGCGGTTTGGATAGATTCTTCCAGCAACTCTTCGTTCTTAAACAGGTATTCGGCAATCCCAAGGCGCAACCTAAAAGGTGGCGTTTGGCATATCAGGTTATCATAAGGGTTTACGCCCAGGTGGTACCAGGCATCAACCATACTTAATATGCTCAGGTGCGAGTTAGGTTTCTGGTGCCCCGCATCGCGCGCCAGCGAAAACTCGCGCATAACGGCATCGTTGAACATGATAGGTTTGCGGCTTTCATGGAAAACAAAATCGCGGGCGCGGTAAAGTCGGTTCCTAAACTCTTGCTCCTCCTCTTTGATCATCAGTTTAAACAACTCCGACTCTGATTCGGCATAGCGCTTTACCTGCTGGCGCGCGTAGGGGTTTAGTATAGCCAGGCCGGCATACACGTGCGCCTTATAGCTGAATATGCGCAGGGTGGTCAATATTTTTACGTTATCGATACCCCCTATATAAGAGGCGTTCTCCCACGGGAAAAACCCTGCCGACTTCCATGCGGTACCCATGCTCTCGAACCCTACGTGGGTAACAGCCTGGGTATCGGCAACTATTTTATCATGCTCATGATAATCGGGGATCTCTACTATATCGGTTTCTACTGCCGCAAAAAGGTCGAGCATACGCTTGTAGGCATCTGGCTGGCCGCGGTGGTTTATCAGTATCAGCTTTTGGCCCTTTGGTTCAAAGCCCGGCCCGTGCATGGCATGAAAGGTGATGATCTGCGCGTCGGCAGGCAGGTATTTTTCGAATATGGCTATCTCGGGGTGCTTAACTGATGTTTGGCCGGCTACTATGGCACCGTACTTGGTTGCCGGCCCGTACTGGCCCACTACCTGCTCCAGTTTATCTGCCTCAACCGAATATATAATAAGATCGCTCACGCGCGATACGTCCTTGCCATCGTCCATCAGGGTTATCCCTAAAGGGGCTAACTCATCTTCCAGCCGTTCCCGGTTATGGGGCATATCACAGCCGCAAACGGTATAGCCTGCCTTTGAAAAAGCTTTGGCATACAACTTACCCATATCGCCCAATCCTATGATACCTATCCGCATAGTATAAATTAAAAAGGCTAATATATGCTTTGATAATTACACCTTTAATATATGCTTAACAACTTTTTTATACTTTTAACACCAAATACCGTTTAAATGGATATTACAGCAAAGCCCGGCAATTGCAGCGCCTGGGGTACCGCAGGTACCGGAATTATGGTAATGCCTGCGCAGGCCTTACCATAAACATCATATTATGCTGCACGAGGCTTTGCATTTATGCCACACAATTAATACAAACTTTAGTTAGGTTAACAACGTTAAAATAATTAAAGCCGTTTTAATTGCTCGCTCGTATACAAACACACTGAAACCTAATTTCTAAAAGATGAAGTTTTACAAATTATTCCCCCTTATTTTAGCCGCTATTCTTTTAACAGCCGCACTGCCCGGTTACACTCAGGACACTGCTAAAAAAGTAAAAGTAGCCACTACGCCTGCAACTCCGAAAAATCCAAACCTCACCAACAAAAGCTACTATAAAAAACCAATTGTTACTCCGGCGCAAAAACTGGGCAATGCCACACCGATACGTGTGCCAAAGATAACTCAGCCCGCCGCCCCGGTTGATAAAAGTCTGCGCGGCCAGTATCAGTATTTATTAACCAAAGTATATAACTACCAGCAACCCCTGGTGGCGGCGCTGTTTAAAAATTATAGCGATACGTTAAGCCAAGCCCGTAAACAACTAAAAGCGGCGCAGGCTACCGTTGCAGCGCAAGCCAAAACTATTGACACCTTGAAAACAGCATCTGCCACTAAAGATCAAACCCTGGCCGAATCAAAAGCAAGGGTTGACGAGGTAAGCTTACTGGGTATGCCATTATCAAAATCAACCTATAATTTAATTATGTGGGGACTGGTAATTGGATTTGGCGCAATTGCCGCTATTGTTATTGCCCGCTCGGGCAGCCACAGCCGCGAGGCCAATTATCGTATTAAGCTTTATAACGAACTTGAAGAGGAATATAAAACCTATAAAACCAAGGCCAACGAAAAGGAAAAGAAACTTGCCCGCGAACTGCAAACAGAACGTAACAAGAACGATGAGTTGATGGGTAAGGGATAAGCCCCCCGCCCCCCTAAAGGGGGAGTATAAACAATATGGTAAAAATTACATCTGCAGATAGTGCTCCCTTTAGGGGGTTAGGGGGCAAAGCTTATTTATTTGGCTGGAACCCGCTGAAATTTAGGTGGTCAGATATGGATGATGATATACAAAAGCTAAAAACTACCGGTGAACTTATAGATAACTGGAGTGTGGCCAGCCATAAAACCATCCAGCCCGGCGACAGGGCGTATGTTGTACGACTTGGTGCTGAGCCAAAAGGGATATTTGCATCGGGCTACATCGCATCTGAACCATTCCTGGCATCACGTAAAGGGCGGATCTATTACCGCATCAATATCACCTTTGATGTTTTGCTGAATCCGGATAAGGAGCGCATACTTACTTTTGATATTTTGAAAACCGGCAACCTTGCCGGGCAGAACTGGACACCACAAGCATCGGGCATTTCTATAAGGCCGCCCTTGGTTGATGAACTGGAAGGTGTATGGCTTGATTTTTTAGCTAATAAGGAGGATTATTAATGACTATCGTAAAACCCATGTTCCGGATGTTTGATTATGATAAGGCTATTGAGTTTTATATAAATTGGCTTGGCTTTAAGATAGACTGGGAGCATAAAATTGATGGCATACCAATTTATATACAATTATCACTAAACGACGTACAGTTTCACTTGTCTGAGCATCACGGCGACGCCAGCCCGGGCTCGCATTTCCGTATTGAAAATTTCACTGGCTTAAAAGCTTATCATCAGCAACTGATAGACAAACAATATAAATACAACCGCCCGGGTTTGCAGGTACCCGAGTGGAACCCCAACTCGATAGAGATGACCGTGAATGACCCTTTTTTGAACCGTATCACGTTTGCAGAGGTTATAAATAGCAAGTCGTGATTGCCCCCTTAACTTGTCGTTTTTACACAGTTGCAGTCCTCATTACCAATATTACCTTTGGATATACAAAAACTAAAAGATATGGCAACTCAAATTTTCGTGAACCTACCGGTTAAAGACCTTGATAAGTCGGTAGCGTTCTTTACCAAACTTGGTTATACTTTTAACCCGCAATTTACCAACGAGAATGCAACCTGCATGATCATCAGCGATACTATATTCGTAATGCTGCTGGTTGAACCGTTCTTCCAGACTTTTACAACTAAAGAAATAATAAATGCCAATAAAGCGGTTGAGTGCATTATATGCTTATCGGCCGATAGCAAGGATGCTGTGAACGACATGGTGGAAAAAGCTGAAGCCGCCGGCGCCAGGATACCCAAGCCGGCAACCGATTATGGCTTTATGTACCAGCATAGCTATGAAGACCTTGACGGCCACATTTGGGAATTTGCATGGATGGACCCAAATGGCATGCCTGAGCATCAGTAAGAATCTGTATCCGGACTTGCATAGCTGACTGTCCCTGCAGAGATTGCATTGTACCTCGCAATAACTCGCGGGTATGTATCAAAAAAGCCATCAGTTATTCACTGGTGGCTTTTATAATAATGGCTCTTGCCTGTTATCCCAAAAGAAATGAATCTCGATGTTCCGCCCTTTTACCTCATAAAGAAAAGAACAGTTAGCATGAACAACGCATCTTCTTAAACTTTCATCCTGAGTTAATGCCTGGTAAATAAGCGGTGTTTGTTGGATAATATCAACTAAGCTGTAAACCCTTGCTTCAAAATCCGCGGCTTTTTTGGCTCCCCATCTTGCAAGGATTTGCTCAAATAATAAATCATACGTTTCAACTGCACGTGCCGAAAAAATTACAGTGTACTCCATCTACATAGCCTTCTTCCTGCTTTTGAATTCATCATAAGTCATGGTTCGCCCAGCTTTTATGTCTTCCCGGCTTTTTTGTATGCCCTTAAGCACATGCTCGGGTAACTCATTAGTATTATCGTTCATAACAAATGATATGTTTAAAGCTTCTAAAAAAGCTGTAACCACTTTGGCTTGCTCATCAGTTGGGTGTATTACGAATGTGCTCATAAACAAATTTACTTAAAAAAGTATCAGCAACAAAAAAGCCACTCTCTTTCAAGAATGGCTTTTTATTATATATCTTCCGGTACTATCACACTTTGATCTCAACTTCAACACCGCTTGGCAATTCAAGCTTCATCAGCGCAGTTTATCACACGGGGTTCGCCCATGAAATACGTTAAAACATCCGAATTTGTCTTTACATTTGATATAGCCTAATACTTCAAAAGTAGCGATATCAATTGTATCTACCGTTTTTATACCATTGACATCGAAGTTTAATTTATGATCCAAGAAATAAACCCAACGGCTATCTTTTGACAATCCACCGCTTCGTTTATAGAGCGTCATGCGCTTGTAATCGCTTGAAGGTACTTTATAGTTTTTGTAATAATAGTACTTCCCATCCGTAGTCCATCTTTCCCACTCATCCTCCCCATATTTAAAAACAAACCGGAAACTTTTTGTTGACGAGACTTTTAAAGGTTTTTGCATAAAAAAAATATCTGTTCCGTCCGTAGTATAATAATTATTGATAATCCTAAAAGTACGCCCTTGCGAAGACGTTATGCTATCAGCACCATAATAGCCTCTATCCTTGTCATGAGCATAATAGTCACCAATAGCCTGAAAAGTAATAGCGTCAGCGTTTTTTATACGCGCTCCATTATAAAAAACATACTTATCGTCTTTTGCATATGAAGAGAATCCTAATACGTGAAACTTGTTAACGTTTACGCCTGTCAGCTCCTTTGTTGAATGCCCCGTTCCTTCATTCCAAGAATTGTAAAATACCTTACCGTTGCGTTTTTCGTATTTGTTACATCCCATAAGAAGTAACAACACACTCAAACAACCAATTGAAATTTTTTTTAACATAATTAAATATAACAAAAAAGCCACTCTTTTTTAAGAGTGGCTTTTTATTATAGATCTTCCGGTACTATCACACTTTGATCTCAACTTCAACACCGCTTGGCAATTCAAGCTTCATCAGCGCGTCTACAGTTTTGGAGTTTGAGCTATAGATATCCAATAAACGCTTGTAAGAGCATAACTGGAATTGCTCACGTGCTTTTTTGTTAACGTGTGGTGAACGTAAAACAGTGAAAATTTTCTTTTCGGTTGGTAACGGAAGTGGTCCGCTAACTACAGCGCCCGTAGGCTTTACTGTTTTAACGATCTTCTCGGCTGATTTGTCAACCAAGTTGTAATCGTACGATTTTAATTTGATCCTGATTCTTTGGCTCATTTTGTTTTTGTTTATGACCGTTATAAGAGCTATTTATTATAGCGGCCGATTATTTATTTGATTTGAAAAGTTGACCGGTAATTAATCTTCTAATCACCGATCAACTGATCTTTATTTACGCGTTTGCAGCAGCTCTTTTGCCTTTGGCTTTAGCAACAACTTCTTCCTGTACGTTACGCGGCGCTTCAGCATAGTGATCAAACTCCATGGTTGAAGTAGCACGGCCAGAAGTGATAGTACGTAACTGGGTTACATAACCAAACATTTCTGAAAGTGGTACAGTAGCTTTAATTACCTGCGAACCTGCACGTGAGTCCATACCCAAAAGCTGGCCACGACGACGGTTCATGTCACCGATAACGTCACCCATGTTTTCTTCAGGGGTTAAGATTTCGATCTTCATGATCGGCTCAAGCAATACCGGCTTACATTTTGGCAATGCTTCGCGGTAAGCCATCTTAGCAGCTAGTTCGAAAGATAAAGCATCCGAATCGACAGCGTGGAATGAACCATCGATCAAACGTACTTTTAAGCTGGTTAACGGATAGCCTGCCAACACACCATTTGCCATTGAAGCTTCAAAGCCTTTTTGTACAGATGGGATAAACTCGCGAGGGATTGAACCACCGCTGATCTCGTTAACAAACTGTAAACCTTCTTTGCCTTCGTCATTTGGCGATAATACAACTTGTATATCGGCAAATTTACCACGGCCACCGGTTTGTTTCTTGTATGTCTCGCGGTGTTGTACAGTGCCGGTGATAGACTCTTTGTAAGCTACCTGTGGCGCACCCTGGTTAACCTCAACCTTAAACTCGCGTTTCAAACGGTCCATGATGATATCCAGGTGAAGCTCGCCCATACCGCTGATTACGGTTTGGCCGGTCTCTTCGTCAGAGTTTACACGGAAGGTTGGATCCTCTTCGGCAAGTTTACCTAAAGCCATACCCAATTTATCAACGTCGGCCTGAGTTTTTGGCTCGATAGCTAAACCGATAACCGGGTCAGGGAAGTTCATCGACTCCAGGATGATAGGGTGTTTCTCGTCGCAAAGGGTATCACCGGTTTTAATATCCTTAAAGCCTACTACCGCAGCAATATCACCCGCACCTACGTTAGGTATAGGGTTTTGCTTGTTAGCGTGCATCTGGAAGATACGTGAGATACGCTCTTTGTTATCTGAACGCATGTTGTGTACATACGAACCTGCTTCAAGGTTACCAGAATAAACACGGATAAAGCAAAGACGGCCCACAAACGGGTCGGTTGCAATTTTAAATGCTAAAGCCGCAAATGGCTCTTTAACATCCGGTTTACGTAATATCTCTTCGCCTGTATCAGGGTTTGTACCAATAATACCTTCAACATCCATAGGTGAAGGAAGCAATTCCATCACGTAGTCGAGCATGGTTTGTACACCTTTGTTTTTGAAAGATGAGCCACAAACCATCGGAACGATCTTGGCATCCAAAACCGCTTTGCGTAAAGCGTCAAGCACTTCGCGCTCGGTAATGGTATCCGGTGCGTCAAAGAATTTCTCCATCAACGATTCATCGTACTCAGCTACCGATTCAAGTAATTTCTCTCTCCACTCGGTTGCTTCCTCGATCATATCCTCAGGAATAGGCACTTCGGTAAAGGTCATACCTTTATCGTGCTCGTTCCAAACAATACCTCTCCAGTTAATTAAGTCAACCACGCCTTTAAAGTTCTCTTCGGCACCAATTGGTAACTGAAGCGGAACAGCGTTGCTGCCTAACATGGTTTTAACCTGTTTAACAACGTTTAAAAAGTCGGCACCGCTACGGTCCATCTTGTTAACAAAGCCTATACGGGCAACGTTATAGTTGTTTGCAAGCCTCCAGTTGGTTTCTGATTGTGGCTCAACACCATCAACCGCGCTGAAAAGGAAAACCAAACCATCCAATACACGTAAGCTGCGGTTTACCTCTACGGTAAAATCCACGTGGCCCGGTGTATCAATAATGTTCATGTGGTAGTTCTGGCCCCTGTACTTCCAGTTAACTGTAGTAGCTGCCGAAGTAATGGTAATACCACGCTCCTGCTCCTGCGCCATCCAGTCCATTGTAGCTGCACCCTCGTGTACCTCGCCAATTTTATGGCTAACACCGGCGTAGTACAATATACGCTCTGTAGTAGTGGTTTTACCGGCATCAATGTGGGCGGCAATACCTATGTTTCTTGTATATCTTAGATCTCTTGACATTTTTGTTTTTTTTGATTTCGCCGATATTATTTAATGATTACACCGATTTGCAACATAACAAAATCGGTGTAATCCTATATTAAATCTGTGTAATCCTTTAAAAATTAGAATCTGAAGTGTGAGAACGCTTTGTTGGCCTCGGCCATTTTGTGCGTATCTTCTTTCTTCTTAACAGCAGCACCTTCACCTTTAGCAGCCGATATGATCTCGCCGGCTAATTTCTCCATCATGGTTTTTTCACCACGACGACGGGCATAGCTGATAAGCCATTTCATACCTAATGCTATTTTACGTTCCGGGCGAACCTCGGTAGGTACCTGGAAGTTAGCACCACCAACACGGCGGCTTTTTACTTCAACAGCAGGCATTACGTTGTTTAAAGCTTTTTTCCAGGTATCTAACCCGTTTTCGCTTGTTTTTTTCTCAACTATCTCAACTGCGTTGTAGAATATGGTGTAAGCGGTAGATTTTTTACCATCAAACATCATGTTATTTACAAACCTGGTTACCAAAACATCGTTGAATTTTGGATCAGGAAGAAGGATTCTCTTTTTTGGTTTTGACTTTCTCATTTTTACTATCCTCCTTTAATTATTTCTTTTTACCTTTTGCTGGAGCCGCTGCTGCTTGTCCTGGTTTAGGGCGCTTGGTTCCGTATTTCGAACGGCGTTGGTTACGGCCGGCAACACCTGATGTATCTAATGCACCACGGATGATGTGGTAACGTACACCCGGTAAGTCTTTAACACGACCACCACGGATCAAAACAATAGAGTGTTCCTGTAAGTTGTGGCCTTCACCAGGGATGTAGGCGTTAACTTCTTTACCATTTGTAAGGCGCACACGTGCAACTTTACGCATTGCTGAGTTTGGCTTTTTAGGGGTAGTGGTGTACACACGGGTGCACACGCCTCTTCGCTGTGGACAGCTGTCCAACGCTGGCGACTTACTCTTGTCAACCAGAGCTACTCTACCTTTTCTAACTAATTGTTGAATAGTAGGCATTCTTTGCTTTTTGTTTTTACAGTTTTATCCTTATTTTAAGGACTGCAAAGGTAGGTACTATTTTTTGATTTTCAAGGGCTTAAATAAAAAAGTTTTTAGGGTAATTGGTTGAGTGATTGAAGGGACGGTGCAAAAACATAGGAGTTATGAAACATGTTCCCCACCCGTCATTGCAAGGAACGAAGCAATCTCTGGACCAGGTTATTGATTTGCCTTGTTAATGGTAACCCCGCAGGCGTTCAGAGGATATAAATTCCCTCCCTGGGGAGGGGTGCGATTGCCCTGAGTGCTGGCAGGGAGGGGTTAGTCCGCTTAATTAAACCCCTCCCTACACCCTCCCGCTGGGAGGGAATCGCACAAAGCCCTGCTTTTTTTTAACAATACCGCAGGCGTTCAGAGAATATAAAATTCCCTCCCTGGGAGGGGTGCGGTTGCCGTGTATGCTGGCAGGGAGGGGTTAGTCCGCTTAATTAACCCCTCCCTACACCCTCCCGTTGGGTGGGAATCGCACAAACCCCCGCTTTTTTTAACAACACCGCAGGCGTTTAGAGAATATAAAATTCCTTCCCTGGGGAGGGGTGCGGTTGCCGTGTGTGCTGGCAGGGAGGGGTTAGTCCGCTTAATTAAACCCCTCCCTACACCCTCCCGTTGGGAGGGAATCGCACAAACCCCTGCTTTTTTTAACAACACCGCAGGCGTTCAGAGGATATAAATTCCCTCCCTGGGGAGGGATACGGTTGCCGTGTGTGCTGGCAGGGAGGGGTAGTCCGCTTAATTAAACCCCTCCCTACACCCTCCCGCTGGGAGGGAATCGCACAAAGCCCTGCTTTTTTTTAACAATACCGCAGGCGTTTAGAGAATATAAAATTCCTTCCCTGGGGAGGGGTGCGATTGCCGTGTATGCTGGCAGGGAGGGGTTAGTCCGCTTAATTAACCCCTCCCTACACCCTCCCGTTGGGTGGGAATCGCACAAACCCCCGCTTTTTTTAACAACACCGCAGGCGTTTAGAGAATATAAAATTCCTTCCCTGGGGAGGGGTGCGATTGCCGTGTGTGCTGGCAGGGAGGGGTTAGTCCGCTTAATTGAACCCCGGCACTTTCCCCATACGTTAAAAGATGTTAAATACTACACCTATATATATAAGGTGCGCTTTTACCGTTATATATTCGTCCACTAAATAAATAATTGACTGATTTATAATATTCAACTATCTTTGCAAAATGTTTAAAAAGCAACTACTCATATTTTCGGGCGTAATGTTCCTGCTTATTGTTACGCTTGGCAGTTGTAAAAGCAAATACGAAAAGTTAAAAGCGAGTAACGATAACGCTAAAAAATACCAGGAAGCGGTAAAATTTTATAATAAAAAGGATTACACCAAAGCCCTGGGCTTATTTGAAGACCTGGTAACCCGTTACCGCGGCCGCGCCGAGGCCGAAGATTTATTTTACTATTACGCCTACACCAATTACAGGCTTAAGGATTATACTTCGGCCAGGTTCCATTTTAAAACATTTGCAGATACGTACCCATCAAGCCCCCGGGCCGAGGAGTGCCGCTTTATTGCCGCTTATTGTTATTATTTAGATTCGCCTATATACTCTTTAGACCAGGAGAACACCACCAAGGCCATCGAGTCGTTACAGTTGTTTATCAATCTTTATCCAAAAAGCGACCGTGTTACCGAGGCAAGCAAGCTGATACAGAACCTGCGCGATAAGCTGGAGCAAAAATCATATGCCAACGCTAAATTATATTTAACCATTGGCGATTACCAATCGGCAGTTATTGCATTTGGCAACACCCTGCGCGATTACCCGGACACCAAATACGCCGAAGAACTGGAGTTTTTAACCATACGCGCCCAGTACGAGTACGCAAAGGTTAGCCGCGAGAACAGGCAGGAAGAGCGTTTTAACCAGGCTGCTGCCTTTGCCGACGAGTTTATCGAAAAATACCCTTCGAGCAAATTTTTAAAAGAAGCTGCAGATTATAAAAAAGACAGCGAACAAAATGCCATAAAAGCTAAAAAGTTTATGGCCGAAGTTATGGCAAACCCAAAGCTGGCTCAAAAGGTGGCCAATAAAGACACCGTAACATCGCAGCCGCCATCAATAAAAGACAGGGACAATCAAAAAATACCATATTAATAAAGATATAAAAAGACATGAACGTTAATAACCCAGCAAACAAGCCGGCTGTAGCCAGCAGTACAGTTACCCGCGACCTGCGTGAACTGGATATGAGAACCGATAATATATACGAGTCGTTGGTAATTATGTCAAAAAGGGCCAACCAGATATCAAACAACATCAAAGAAGAGTTGCACCAAAAACTTTCTGAATTTGCATCGGCTAATGATAACCTGGAAGAGGTATTTGAAAACCGCGAGCAGATAGAGATATCAAAATATTACGAAAAATTACCTAAACCTACCCTGGTAGCCGTTCAGGAATTTTTAGACAATAAAATTTACTACCGCAACCCGGCGAAAGAAGCAAAAGAGCTTTAAGCCCCGGCCCCCTGAAGGGGGAACTGAAAATATCAGGCCCTTCTCGTTTACGAGAGGGGCTTTATTTGTTTATTAACGATAGCTATTTATATATTTGATCTTAATTCCCCCTTCTGGGGGTTAGGGGGCTTATGCTTGAGGATAAAAAGATAATTTTAGGGGTTTGCGGCAGCATTGCGGCCTATAAATCGGCAACACTGGTGAGGCTGCTGGTAAAGGCCGGGGCGCAGGTACAGGTGATAATGACCCCCGATGCCACCAACTTCATTACACCGCTTACCTTATCTACCCTATCTAAACGCCCGGTTTATTCAGATTATTTTAAGCCCGAAACCGGCGAGTGGAACAACCATGTAGAGCTTGGACTTTGGGCCGATGCCATGATCATGGCCCCGGCAAGCGCCAATACTATGGCAAAAATGGCAACCGGGTTGGTTGATAACCTGCTTACAGCGGTTTACCTGTCGGCAAAGTGCCCGGTATACTTTGCCCCCGCTATGGACCTGGATATGTGGAAGCATGAAAGCACACAGCACAACATAACCGCGCTGCAGTCATTCGAAAATATCCTGATCCCGCCCGGTACCGGCGAACTGGCAAGCGGCCTGCACGGCGAAGGCCGCATGGCCGAACCGGAAGAAATAATTGCCTTCCTGACAAACGATATCAAAGAGAAGCTGCCGTTGTTTAACCAAAAGGTATTAGTTACCGCAGGGCCAACTTATGAGGCTATCGATCCGGTGCGATTTATCGGCAACCACTCATCAGGTAAAATGGGCTTTGCACTGGCAGATGAGCTGGCCTCGCTCGGGGCAGATGTTACCTTAATTGCAGGGCCAACCGCGCAGGCAAGCAAATACAAAAGCATCAAACGAATAGACGTTACCAGCGCGGCAGATATGCTGCAGCAATGCTTAACGTATTTTCCTACTGTTAACGCCTGCGTGATGTGCGCCGCCGTTGCCGATTATACCCCGGCAACAGTGGCTGCACAAAAAATAAAAAAGCACGACGACGGCCTTTCCATTGAACTGAAGAAAACTACCGACATATTAAAAACCCTTGGCGGCCAAAAGCATGCGGGGCAGATACTGGTTGGCTTTGCCCTGGAAACCCAGAACGAAGAGCAGTACGCGATAGAAAAACTGCAAAAGAAAAACTTAGATTTGATTGTGCTAAATTCGTTGAACGATGCGGGTGCCGGCTTTAAAAATGACACGAACAAAGTAACCCTGATTGACCGCGAACTGCAAAAAACCACTTTTGGGCTTAAAAACAAGGCCGAAGTAGCACGGGACATTTGCATCAAGCTGACAGAATTGCTAAAAAAATGAAAAGATATATAACTATTGCCGTGCTGTTTTTCACGTGCTGCGCCGTGCAGGCGCAGGACCTGAACGCACGCGTAAAAGTTGTGGCGCCCAAAATACAGGTTACCAATAAGCGCGTATTGCAAACTTTGGAAACCGCCATGAAAGATTTTTTGAATGGCCGGAAATGGAGCGCTGATGATATTGCCCCGCAGGAACGTATTGATTGCAATTTTGTATTGAATATTACCGCCTGGGATGGCAGCAGTAATTTTACCGGGGAGTTGCAGGTACAATCATCAAGGCCGGTGTTTAACACAGCTTACAGCACTACCCTGCTTAATATCAATGATAAGGATTTTGATTTTACCTACACGGAAGGCCAAACCATCGACTACAGCGACCAGAACTTTCAAAGTAACCTGAGCTCGGTAATGGCGTTTTACGCTTATATCATTGTAGGCATGGATTACGACTCGTTCTCGAAATATGGCGGCACACCGTATTTTTTAAACGCGCAAACAGTTGCCATTAATGCGCAAACCACATCTTTTAAAGGATGGAAGGCGTTTGACAGTAACCTTAACCGCTATTGGCTGGCAGAGAACCTGAACAATAAGCTTTACAACAACCTGCGCGAATTTATTTATAACTATCACCGTAACGGCCTTGATATGATGGCCAATGATGCGGCGAAGAGCCGCAGGTACATTAGCAGCATACTGCCGGTGCTGAGCCAGGTAGACCGCAAGCGTTTAGGTTCGTATTTTCCGCTGGCTTTTTTCACTGCCAAAAATGCCGAGCTGGTATCTATATTCAGCAACGCCTCCCCCCAGGACAGGATGCAGGCCATGAACACCCTATCACTGGCCGATCCGGCAAACGGTGGTAAATACCAAACCTTAAAAGGGAAGTAGGTAGCGGAAATTCTAAACATTAAATACTAATCCGCAAAACCAATTCAAAGGTTCAATTAACCGGTAAATTTCTCTGTTTTTTTCAGGAATTTTTGGCTGATGTAAGGTGTTTTAATGGGATGATCATCAAAGAATGTCACATACCAATTAGTACGTTTAATTCAAACCGCCTCTAATTGCTTCAGGTAATTTTTCAACCCGGCCAGGTAAACATTATAGCACGCTGAACCCATCGCTTTACCCATACCACGGATACCGGCGTACCCTGCAACCACAAAGCAGGCTACATGTCCCGCATTTACATCCTCCCGAATTTGCTTAGATGCCTTGCCCTGGTCTATGCTTTCTTTTATAGCATCCTGCCATTGGTCGGTTAATTTTAAAAGAGCCTGCTTAAAATCTTCGTTCAGCGGCGCCATTTCTTCTATCAGGTTTACAACGGGGCATCCATATTTTGCCCTTAAAAAAGGCACCTTCAGCAATACATTCCGCATCATTTCGTAAATATCAGTAACCGGGCTTTTTGCTTCTAACAAGGGTTTCACTAAGCTGGCGTACATACCCGGAAAGATGATCTCGTTGATCATCGCCAGCCCCATCTCGTCCTTGTTTTTAAAATGATAGAAGAATGCGCCCTTGGTAACCTTAGTAGTGGCCAGTATGTTATCAATACTGGTGGCCTGGTAACCTTGCTTATAAATAAGCTCGAAAGATTTGGTCAGGATCATAGTACGCGTAGTAGCTGCCTTTGACATAACTGAATACTAAATGGTATGTATGTAAACATACTTTAAACTTCAATGCTTTCCTAATTTATTCACCTCTATTAAAATTTAAACACTGCGCCTGCGTTTATCAACCATTAGTTATCTTTACTCTTTTTAAGCGATAAACTATTTATGACTAAACGGTGGGTATTAAAAGATGCGGCAGATGAGGCTATTATACAGCAACTTTCTGAGCAGCTAAATATAAACCCCGTTCTGTCATCCTTGCTCGTCCGCCGGGGGGTTACCAATTTTGACGAGGCCAAATACTTTTTCCGCCCGAGCCCCCTGCATCTTCACGATCCGTTCCTGATGCAGGATATGGAAAAAGCTATAGATCGTATTGAGCAGGCTATTACAAACGACGAGAAAATATTAGTTTACGGCGATTATGATGTAGATGGCACGACAGCCGTCGCCCTGGTTTACAGCTTCTTTAAAAAGATCCACCAAAACATAGAATACTACATTCCCGACAGGTACAAAGAGGGTTACGGTATATCCACAGCCGGCATTGATTACGCTGCAGCAAACGGCTTCAGTTTAATTATAGCTTTAGATTGTGGTATAAAATCGGTAGATAAAATAGCCTATGCAAATACTTTGGGTGTTGATTTTATCATCTGCGACCACCACCTGCCCGGCGAAGGATTGCCTGCTGCCATTGCAGTGCTCGACCCAAAACGTGCCGATTGCGGGTACCCATACAAAGAACTTTCGGGATGTGGTATAGGCTTAAAGCTGATACAGGCCTGGTCTGATAAACACAACCTGCCATTTGAAGGGGTCGTTGAATACTTCGACCTGGTGGCCATCAGCATAGCCTGCGATATTGTGCACATTACAGGCGAAAACCGGGTACTGGCACATTTAGGGCTGCAAAAAATAAACGAAAACCCGTGCATCGGTGTAAATATGTTGATGCAGGTAGCCGGCCGAACAGGCACCTACACCATAAGCGATGTGGTATTTTTGTTAGGCCCGCGCATTAATGCTGCCGGACGCATTGACGACGCCAAACATGCCGTTGAGTTGCTGATAGCCTGTCATGAAGAGGCCGCGAAAGAAAAAGGCGACATGATCAACCTCCGCAACGCCGAACGTAAGGGTCACGACCAGCAAATTACCGACGAAGCACTGGGCATGATAGATAACGATGAGGTAATGATAGCCCGTAAATCTACCGTGGTGTTTAACGAGAACTGGCACAAGGGCGTTATCGGCATCGTGGCATCGCGCCTTACCGAAAAGTATTACCGGCCAACGGTAGTGCTTACCCGCTCAAACGGCCATGTGGCCGGCTCGGCCCGCTCCGTTTTAGGTTACGACCTTTACGAGGCGCTTTGCGGATGCTCCGAACTGCTCATCCAATTCGGGGGGCACAAATATGCCGCAGGCTTAACCATGCATCCCGAAAACGTCCCGGCTTTTATAGAAAAATTTGAAGAAGTTGTTAGCACCACCATCACTGACGACCTGCTGGTACAGCAAATAAGTATAGATGCCGAGATTGACCTTAAAGATATCGATGCGAAATTTTTCAGGATCCTGAGTCAGTTTGCACCGTTTGGGCCAGAGAATATGTCGCCGGTATTCCTCAGCAAAAATGTGTATGTTAGCGGTAATGCGGGTTTAGTAGGCAGCAATCACATAAAAATGTTTATTGTACAGCCTGGTTCGGCAGCGTTTAGCAGCATAGCATTTAACCAGGCCGAATTGTTGCCGCAACTTAAGCCGGGCGTGCCGTTTGATATTTGTTATACCATTGAAGAAAACGTATGGCGCGAGCAACGCAGCATACAATTAAATATAAAAGCGATTAGGTTAGAGATTAGTGAATAGTGATCGGAGATTAGTTTCTATCGAAAATTAGCAACGTCATTGCGAGGAATGAAGCAATCTCCTGATAGGCAATTACAAGCGTTAAAATCCGTTAAAGCGGTAACAGAATTTTGAATTAATGATACTGAGGGCAGAAAGTTTAGTAAAAAAATATAAGCAGCGCAGCGTGGTGAACGATGTAACGTTCAATGTATCGCAGGGCGAGATCGTAGGCTTGCTTGGCCCAAACGGGGCCGGTAAAACCACTTCGTTTTATATGATAGTGGGTTTGATAAAGCCCAACGAAGGCAAAATATTTTTAGACGATGAAGATATAACTACAGACCCTATGTATCGCCGCGCGCAAAAAGGCATCGGTTACCTGGCGCAGGAAGCATCGGTCTTTCGCAAGCTTTCGGTTGAGGACAATATTAAGGCTGTTTTGGAAATGGGCAAAATGAGTAAGGAAAAACAGCGGGATAAACTGGAAGAACTGATAGATGAGTTCAGTTTACACAAGGTACGCCGTAACCGCGGCGACCTGCTATCGGGAGGTGAGCGACGCCGTACCGAAATAGCGCGCGCACTGGCTGCCGAGCCCAACTTTATCCTGCTCGACGAGCCCTTTGCGGGCGTAGATCCAATTGCGGTTGAAGAGATCCAGGCTATGGTTGCCAAATTAAAGCACCGCAATATCGGCATCCTGATAACCGACCACAACGTGCAGGAGACCCTTTCCATCACCGACCGTGCCTACCTGCTATTTGAAGGTAAGATACTGGAATCTGGCGTACCCGAGGTACTGGCCGAAAACGAGATGGTGCGTAAGGTTTACCTGGGCGCTAACTTCGTATTGAAAAGAAAAACATTTCCGCAATAACTTTTATCTTTGGGAAAGGTGAGTTGTTCATAGATGATAGTTCATGGTTCATAGAGCGCCATGAGGATCATATACTATCTATGAACCATTAACTATGAACTATTAACTACTTATGACCATATTCAACTCTGTTTTTACCTGGTTCATGAAAAAGCGTATCCACCAGATAGAGCTTTTTATGAAATACCCCAACGAGGTGCAGGAGGAGTGGTTTGAGCAACTTATTGCGGGTGCCGAAAACACCGAGTGGGGCAAGCAATACGGTTATAAAAGCATCGAAAACCTTGTACAGTTCAAAGAGCGTGTACCTATCCAAAACTATGATACGCTAAAGCCTTATATCGAACGGATGCTTAAAGGCGAACAAAATGTGCTTTGGCCGTCAGAGATCCGCTGGTTTGCCAAATCATCAGGCACCACCAGCGACCGGAGTAAATTCATCCCCGTAAGCGAGGAATCACTGGAAGAATGCCATTTTAAGGGTGGTAAGGATATGCTTACCCTATACTTTAACAACCGGCCAAATGCTCGAATATTTACAGGAAAAAGTTTAACACTCGGCGGCAGTCACCAGGTCGGTCAGTTAAATGCCGATACATTTTTTGGCGACTTATCAGCGGTGATCATGAAAAACCTGCCCCTCTGGGCCGAGTTTTGCCGTACTCCTCATCTGGATATTGCCCTGCTGGAGAATTTCGAAGAAAAGATCGAAAAGATGGCACATGCCACCAAGGATGTAAACGTAACCAGTATAAGTGGTGTACCTACCTGGAATATCCTGCTGTTTAAACGGATTCTTGAAATAACCGGAAAAAAGAACCTGCTGGAGGTTTGGCCGAACCTTGAGTTATATTTTCACGGCGCGGTAAATTTTACGCCTTACCGCGAGCAGTTCAGGAAACTTATCCCTACCGATGACATGTACTACCTGGAAACGTACAACGCATCCGAAGGCTTCTTTGGCATACAGGATCTGGAAAAACCCGGCGAATTACTGTTGATGCTTGATTACGGCATTTTTTACGAATTTTTGCCGATAGAGAACCTGCACGAAGAGAACCCTAAAACACTTACATTGTACGAGGTTGAGCTGAATAAGAATTACGCGCTTATCATCACTACCAACGCCGGTTTATGGCGATACATGATAGGCGATACCGTAAGGTTCACCTCGCTGGTACCCTATCGCATCCAGATAACAGGTCGCACCAAGCACTTCATTAATGCCTTTGGCGAAGAACTGATCATCGATAACGCCGAACGCGCCCTTGCCGAGGCCTGCTCACAAACCGGGGCCATCATCCGCGATTATACCGCCGCGCCTGTTTACTTTAGCGATGACGAATGCGGCGCACACGAATGGCTTATTGAATTTGAGAAAAGACCGGCAGAATTTGAACGCTTTGTTGACCTGCTCGATGAAACCCTGCGCCGCGTAAACTCCGATTATGATGCCAAGCGTTTTAAAGATATGGCGCTCCGCCGCCCGCAGGTGAGGATAATGGCCCAAAATACTTTCTTTAACTGGATGAAGGAGAAAGGAAAAATTGGCGGCCAGCATAAGGTGCCGCGCCTTGCCAATAATCGCGAATATGTGGATTCGATTTTGAAGATGGCGGAACCGATCATCAATTGAGTTGCGTGGGTCGGGTTACGTTGAATTAACAAAATCTTAATCATCATTTAACCAAATACCTGTATCGCGCGCCGTTTAATAGCCGTAATAGCTTTATAAAATGAAAAAAATGAAAAAAGCTATACTGTTTGTGGCTGTAGTTATCGGCCTGGTATCCTGTAAAAAAGATCAACCCGCTATCCAAACCCTTAACGGAACATGGGAACTAAAAGCGATTGTAGGTGGGTTCGGCCCCGGGGAAGATGTGACTGACGATAATAGAGATCAATATGTGATCACCCTTAACAGCAAATACGTAAAAACCGACGCAAACAAAGTACAAACAAGGGGCTCATATACCGTAAACCTCACCGAAGAGCGCAACGGTTATAAATTTGGTACCATCACCTTTACAAACCCGGCGTATACTGACGCGTTTACGTTTAAGGCTGATACTATTATTATAGGCAGTTCGGCAGCAGATGGACCAAGTTATAAATATGTCAGGGTAAAGAGGTGACAGCATTATAAATATTTACTGCTCCTACACCACCGCACTCGCTCGGCTCCTGCCGAGTGAGAATTATTGTAAGGCCTCCGGCCGCCATATTCTGCCGCTTTTATTTACATATTGCTGTAACGCAAAACCCAATCCTTGCGTAATGCCATTATAACCGCTCAAAACGTGAAAAAGATCTTATTCTGCGTAGCAATTTTAGCATGCCTTGCATCCTGCAAAAAAGAAAAAACGGCGCTTAGCCCGGGGCTTTTCGGCAAATGGGAGTTACGGTCAAAATCCGGCGGCTTTAGCGGCACTGTTGGATACTATCCACCTGGCAATGGGGATATCTATCAATTTAACAGCGATAGCACTTATTCAAAAATTGACAGCAATAAGGTCACCAGCGCCGGCAAATTCCATATTAAAATAACAAATATCGAGCAAGGTTATAAGCAGGGTAATATCGAGTTTGTGAATATAGATTATAAAGATGCTTTTGCCATGAAAAAGGACACCATTTATATTGGCACCTCTATTGCTGATGGCATCACATCAGTTTATGCGAAAATAAAATAAGGAATTACCTGCAGGCCTCATATATTTTTATCGCTTCTACGGCCTCCCTTACATCATGCACCCGCAAAATATTCGCGCCTTTTGTAAGTGCTATGGTATTAAGTACGGTGGTTCCGTTTAGCGCTTCTTCCGCCGCAATACCCAGCAACCCATAGATCATTTTTTTGCGCGATATGCCTGCAAGGATCGGCAATTGCAGCCTTTCCAACTCCTGCAAACGGCTCATCAGCGCGTAGCCATGCTCAGGTTTTTTTGCAAAACCAAAGCCTGGATCTATGATAATATCGTGTACTCCTAATTGTTTAAGCCGGTATATTTTCTTTACAAAATAATCATACACCTCTGCAAATACATCTCCATAACTGGCCAGCCGCTGCATGGTTTTGGGGTTGCCCTTCATGTGCATTAAAACATATGGTACCTGCAAACGGGCAACGGTATCAAACATATCTTCATCCAGTTCGCCGCCGGATATATCGTTAATGATATGTGCGCCG
Organism: Mucilaginibacter sp. 14171R-50; assembly: GCF_010093045.1. Taxonomy (NCBI): domain Bacteria; kingdom Pseudomonadati; phylum Bacteroidota; class Sphingobacteriia; order Sphingobacteriales; family Sphingobacteriaceae; genus Mucilaginibacter; species Mucilaginibacter sp. 14171R-50. Next base: position 480,259 of record NZ_CP048115.1, read on the forward strand.
GCTTTTATGGCCTCTTCGGCAACTTTAGCCCTAAAGGTATCTACAGAAATAACAGCTTCAGGGAAATTCTTTACAATAGCTTCTATTGCGGGCAGCAGGCGGTCGGTCTCTTCCTGCACCGATATATCATCGGCACCGGGCCGGGACGAGTAAGCGCCAATATCCAAAAAAGTGGCACCATCGTTCAGCATTTTTCCGGCTTGCTGTAATATATCATTTTTACCGGTTTTACGGCTGCCCGCGTAAAACGAATCGGGTGTGATATTGATAATACCCATCACCTTCGGCCGCGAAAGATCAATCAATTTACCCCCTGCATTTATGGTTGCCTTTTTCTGAAAAAATGTATCTTTAGCCACGTTGTTCTGTTGAAACGTTGAAAAGTTTGAATGTTGTAAAGTTAAGGTAACTTTGTTCAAATCTTAGACATATTATGCGGCACCTTTCTCACAAGGAGCACAAGGGTAATCGCTCGCCCCGCAACCGCAATTATAACATTACAACTTTACAACATTACAACATTACAACAAAAGTGACTAACACAGCAGCAGAATACGAAGCGATAATAAATATTTGCAGGGGCCTTTTCCTTAAAAAAACCCGCGACTATGGTACCGCATGGCGCATCCTACGTATCGAATCCATCACCGACCAGATATTTATTAAAGCGCAGCGCATCCGTACCCTCGAAGAAAAAAAAGTTTCTAAAGTTGACGAGGACATTACCGGTGAGTATATAGGCATCGTAAACTATTGCGTTATAGCCATGATGCAGCTGGATTGCGGCCCGCAAACCCCTACCGAACTGGATGCCGCCGAGGTAGAAACGCTATTTGACAGCAAGGTAAGCGAAACCAAGGAACTGATGTTTGCTAAAAATCACGACTATGGCGAGGCATGGCGCGATATGCGTATCAGTTCGTTAACCGACCTGATACTAATGAAACTGTTGCGTGTAAAGCAAATAGAGGATAACAAGGGCCAAACCCTGGCATCCGAAGGCGTAAAAGCCAATTACCAGGATATGCTTAATTATGCGGTGTTTGCGCTGATAAAACTGGGTGTAAAATGAAAAATGCGTTAGTGTGGTTTTGCCGGATAGCTGTTGGGCTGCTGTTCATTTTTTCGGGGCTGATAAAGGCAAACGACCCTCTGGGTTTCTCGTACAAGCTTGAAGAATACTTCGAGGTATTTCACATAACTTGGCTAAACGGGTTTGCATTAAGCTTGTCGGTTTTACTTTGCGCGCTGGAAATGATATTGGGTTTTGCCCTGCTTGTTGGCGTGCGTGCTGTAAAAGTAGTTTGGGGCTTGCTGCTGCTTATTATCTTTTTCGGTTTCCTTACCTTTTATTCGGCTTACTTTAAAGTGGTGCAAACCTGCGGTTGCTTTGGCGATGCCATACCGCTTACTCCCTGGCAATCCTTTATTAAAGACATGATATTGCTGCTGCTGGTGTTGGTGCTGTTTATCAACCGTAAAAGCATAAAACCATTAACCAACGCCAAAACCGGCGACAAGCTGTTACTTGGCGCGGCTATAGTATCAATAGGTTTTGGCCTGTATACTTACAATTTTTTACCGGTGATAGATTTTCTGCCCTACAAGATCGGCGCTAATATCCTGGAAGAAATGAAGACCCCGCCGGATGCTGTACCGGACGAGTTTGAGATCAACTACAAGCTTATCAACAAAAAAACAAAGGAAACAAAAACCATGACCGATAAGGAATACCTGAAATCGGGCATATGGAAGGATGCCAATTGGCAGGTACAGGGCAACCCCGAAAGCCGCCTGGTTAAAAAAGGGTTTGAACCCAAAATACGCGACCTGAACATTCAGGATGCGCAGGGTAATAATTATAACCAGGAATTATTGTCCAGCCCATTCTATAGTCTTTGGATAGTAGCGTACAATCTTGACGATACTAACGCTGATGCTGTAAACCGTAGCAACGCGTTAGCTGCAACCCTTATTCAGAATTACAACACACGCGTTATATTTTTAACTTCCAACGCTCCCGAGGGCGCCCAAAAATTTGCAAAAGAACATAAACTTGTGAGCGAGTTATTTTATGCCGACGGCGTACCGCTGAAAACTATGGTGCGTTCTAACCCGGGTATTATCCTGCTAAAAAATGGCACCGTTATCAATAAATGGCATTTTCATAACATGCCTAAGTACGATGAGCTGGTTAAAAATTACCTGAGTAAGCAATAATGGGTTTAATATTTTTAGTTGGATTTATGGGCTGCGGCAAAACATCATGGGGCCGTAAACTGGCCGCAGGGTTAGGGTACGATTTCATCGATCTTGACCATACGCTCGAGGCTAAAGTAGGCTCTACCGTAGCTGAGTATTTCGCATCACACGGCGAAACCGCGTTTCGAAACCTGGAAAGCGAAATATTAAAAACAACTGCATATCCCCAAAATACAATTGTATCTACCGGAGGTGGCTTGCCTTGCTTTTTTGACAACATGGCTTGGATGAATAGCCATGGGCAAACCCTTTACATACAATTATCGCCAAAGGCATTAGCTAATCGTTTAGAAAATGCTAAAACCCCGCGCCCTGTATTGCAAGGCAAAAAAGGCGACGAACTGGTAACATTCATCGAACACAAATTAGCCGAACGCGAAGGCTTTTACCTAAAAGCTACACATATTGTTGATGGGATGGATATGAGCGTTGAAAAGTTGATTGGGATAATAAACGTTAATATTTAGCCTATTGTCATTGCGAGCATAGCGTGGCAATCTCAGCATATCCGCGGGCTGCTTTTAATCGTGCCACCCTGCACTTAGATCATTCCATTCAGGATTTTCCAAAACAATTAAATCAATTTTCTTTTTTCTCGATCCGGCCTTTATTTGCTTTTCGCGTGCGATAGCATCTTGTACCCATTGAAATTCTTCATAATAAACAAGTTTGTTGCATTGATACTTTGCCGAAAAACCTTGATTAGCCTTCCCTTTATGTTGAATGATACGTTCAAGGATATTATTTGTGACACCCGTATAAAGTACGTTATTAGAATTGTTGGTAATAATATAAACGTAATATTGGTGAATTTTCATCTGAACAATAATTAGGGAAGCGCTTATCTGTCCTATGAGATTGCCACGCTACGCTCGCAATGACATATTGGAGAAAGACTTTAGTAATTCTACCTCAAATAAACAGCATCTTCCTGTCCGGCTTCGTCTAAAACAACATCAACGTGCTCTTTTATCACGGTTGAAAGGGCTACGCCTGCATAGTCTGTAGTCACCGGGAAATTTTTGTGGTTACGGTCGATGAGTACTACGGTACGCAGCTTTTTTAACGGCACATCCAGGAACACACCAAAGCCATAGGCCAGTGTTTTGCCGCTGTTCAGCACATCGTCAACCAGAACGATGACCTTGTTACTGCACTCCTGCACGTCAAAGTTGGTTTTGGCCTGTAGCCGGCTGCTTTGTTTATCCAGTTCGATGGTTAGCAGGCGGCTTTTAAACGGCGCTATCTTATCCAAAACCAGTTTCAAACGCCCGGCTACATGGTTCCCGCGCGGGAGGATACCGGCTATCAGTATTTCCTTCTCATCAAAATTATCTTCCAATATCTGGTACGCAATACGGTCTATTTTTTGCTGTATTTGCTGCTGGTTTAATATCAGTATCTTTTTATCAGACATGGAGAGTTTGTTGAATATATAAGGTTGAACCGTTGTAAAGTTAAAGCGCTTTTGATATGTAAATATAAGGAACGTTTCAATATTTTAACTTTCAAACGTTCCAACAACCTTTCAATTTTTAACGTACGGATAATACACGAAGTTGGCCCCTTCGGGTACCACTACAAACAGGCACATAAAATCGTTAGGGTTTTTGTAGGTGTTCATGAACCGCTCTTTCAGTTCGGCCTTGATGATGCCGCGCTCTATAAACTCCTCAATGGTTGAAGCATGAATGCTCCACTCGGTGTTTAGCTCGTTGCGGTCCAATATCATCTCGCCGAGTTTTATTTCGTGCTGATGGGCGATAAATATCGGTGTTGCCGACAAGCCTTCCACCATGATCTCGACAGCTACCTCCCGGATCGATTCATTAAAAAATTTAAGGTCTCGCTCTAAACTTACCAGCGGACTTTCCTTTTTGGGCTGTTGCTCCGCTCCCCTGTTTTCGTTAAAAAGTTCTTCGGTATCCATATTACACTATTCTTCAGGTGGTTTGGGTTTCGTGGTTTTGGCATTAAACCTCGGTTTGAAGCCAATTTTTGGTGTTGTGGGCGCTACAGGTTCTATAGGCCCACTTTCGTTTATCAACTTATCCTCCGCAGATTCGGTTTCTGCAGGTGCATCCGTAGCTGCCGCGGGCTTAGGCGCCATTGTTTTCATGTTAAAGCGCGGCTTAAAGCCTGCAGGCTTTGTCGCTTCGGTTTGTTTAAGGTCCCCCGGTTCTTCCGTCTTTGGTTCCGCCTCAACCTTCTTTGTTTGTGGTGCATTACCCTGGGTCATTTTCATACTAAAGCGAGGCTTAAAACCAGCCGGCTTTGTAGCCGGGCCTTGTGTTTGCTTTTCTTCTTCTTCAGCATCTGTAGTACGTGGCGTGGCATCAGCGGCGGCTTGCATTGCCTCTTTCTCCTGTTGAAAGGGAGGAAGTTGGTCTCCAGCTGCTACAGCTGCGTTTACCTCTGGGGTAGCGGTTGCACTGTCATCCTGTGCGGCAACCTTTTGGTCGTTTGTTGCATCGGCAGCCTTGCCCATTCCGGGTTTAAACCTCGGTTTAAATCCAACGGATGGTGCCGGCACATTATCTGTTAATGTTTCAGCGATAGTTTGCTCTGCAAGTTTATTCTCTAAGTGTACCTTTTCAGGCTTTTGTTCAGGCGCAAGGTGATATTGAAGCCTTAATTTATTGAACCAGTATTTTTTGGTGTGGTCGAAACTTTTTTCGCCCATCTGGTTGAAGTGCTTTTCAAATTCAGCGTAAAGAGCCGGCTCTGCTGCCCGCAGGGCGACCAGGTCTATCCGCTTCCTGTTAAAAAACTCTTCGAAGGTCATTTTAAATAATTTGAAAATTTGTTGATTTGAAAATTTGAAAGTTGATAGTCATCTTCAAATTGCCGCATCTTCAAATTGCTTAATTACAAGGCCACATCCACATCCAGACTGTTAAAGTGGATGCCCTTGTCTGTTTGTGTCCAGTCCTCACGTTCATCGTCGGTAGCGTTCATTAGTTTGGGGAACCACTCCAGCGGGAAAGCCTGTTGCTTTCCATCTGCCTTTTCTACAAAAAGCAGTCCATTAGCAAAGGTTACCTTAACTTTTTTTTCCTGTTTGCTTGACGAAAATAAAGGCATAATTGAAAATTCTAAATTCTAAACCCTAAATCCTAAAGCAGCTCTCGTTATTTTAAAATAAATCCGAAATCGAAACTCCGAAATTCGAAATCGTCTTATTCCGCCATATTATGATAAACCGCCTGCACATCATCATCCTCTTCAAGTCGGTCGATGATCTTGAAAACGTCTACAGCCTGCTCTTCGGTTACCGGCGTGGTTGATTGCGCAATACGCTCCAACTTGGCCGATTTGGTTTCGATACCCTTTTCTTCCAAAGTTTTCTGCATCTTTCCAAAATCCTCAAATGCAGTGTGTATCACGGCAATATCGTTTCCTTCCTCGTCTGCCTCCACAAAAAGATCTTCGAGCCCGGCGTCTATCAATTCAAATTCAAGTTCTTCCAGGTCGCGGTCGCCCGGGTCAAAGGTAAATACTGATTTACGGCTGAAGATAAAATCCAGCGACCCGGTTTTGCCCAACGTGCCGCCGTATTTTGTAAAATAGCTGCGCACATTAGCCACCGTACGGTTCAGGTTATCAGTGGCAGTTTCAACCAGTATGGCTACACCATGCTGCGCGTAGCCTTCGTACACAATTTCTTCGTAATCCTTTTCGTCGCGACTGGTAGCACGCTTTATAGCGGCTTCTACCCTGTCTTTAGGCATATTAACCGCTTTGGCATTTTGCACCGCGGTGCGCAGGCGCGAGTTGGTGTTAGGGTCGCCGCCGCCTGCTTTAACCGCCATTACAATCTCTTTGCCCAAGCGGGTAAACTGCACGGCCATTTTAGCCCAACGCTTAAACTTTCTTTCTTTACGGAATTCAAATGCTCTTCCCATATTACCCCCCAGCCCCCTAAAGGGGGAGCCGGAATTTATTTTTTATTTTTTGTTTATACCATTATAAAGCCTACTTGTTCCCCCCTTCGGGGGGTAGGGGGCTCTAAATTACATTTTTTAAGTTAGTTAGCATATCCTCCGTGATCTTTGCCAGGTCGTACTCCAAAGCCCAGCCCCAATCCTGTTGTGCCTGTGTATCATCTATTGATTTTGGCCAGCTATCGGCAATTGCCTGCCGGGGGTCATTATCGGCATAGCTCATTTCAAAGCCCGGTATATGCTTTTTAATTTCTTCGGCCAGTTGCTCTGGCGTAAAACTTATACCCGCCAGGTTATAGCTCGACCGGATGCTCAGGTTTTCTGCAGGGGCATCCATCAGGCTGATGGTAGCGCGTATGGCATCGTCCATATACATCATGGGCAAAGCCGTTTGTGCCGACAGGAAACCCTGGTATTTTCCTTTCTTTAATGCTTCATGGAAAATATGTACGGCGTAATCCGTGGTCCCGCCTCCCGGATTAGCGCGCCATCCTATAAGGCCCGGGTAACGCAAACTACGTACATCCACGCCATATTTAGTGTGGTAATACTCGCACCAGCGTTCGCCGGCCAGCTTGCTAAAGCCATAAACCGTGTTAGGGTCCATAATACAATACTGCGGTGTATTGTACTGCGGCGAATGCGGCCCAAATACTGCTATTGAGCTTGGCCAAAATATTTTTGAAGTTTTAAATTCTACGGCAAAATCAAGCACATGCAGTAAGCCGGTCATATTTAAATCCCAGGCCATTTTTGGTTTTTGCTCGCCTACTGCCGATAATATTGCGGCCAGCAGGTAAACCTGCGTGGGGCGGTGCTTATCAAACAGATGGTGCAGGTTATCCTTATCAAGAACGTTAGCAAACTCAAACGGGCCGCTATTACGGATAGCATAATTCGGGCTGTTTATATCAGATGCTATAACGTTTTCGGCGCCGTGTATATTTCTTAAAGCAGTTACCAATTCGGTGCCAATTTGCCCATTGGCGCCAATCACTAAAATCTTTTCGCTCATGCAATCGCGGTTTGGGTACAAAGGTAAATTTTTTTGCCTGAACCCGAATTTTAAGCATCAAAGAATTGACAAAATAGCCTTAAATACACCCATAAACCCTATATATGCATTATATTATTTTCGATACATATGATTTACGCCGTTATTTTTTGCATACTAAATTAGTAGACATTTTGGCAAAAAAATCGCATATTTGCCATTTAGTTTACATATTCATAATTTAAAACAAAAAATGAAAGTCGCAGTTGTAGGTGCCACAGGATTGGTTGGCACTAAAATGTTGCAGGTTCTTGCCGAACGCAACTTCCCCGTTACAGAATTAATTCCCGTAGCTTCCGCTAAAAGTATTGGTAAAGAGATCACTTTTAAGGGTAAGCAGTTTAAGGTGGTTTCTGTTGAGGATGCGATTAAACAAAAGCCCGATGTAGCTATTTTTAGCGCGGGTGGCAGTACTTCTTTAGAGCAGGCACCGTTATTCGCAGCTGCGGGCATAACCGTTATTGATAACTCTTCGGCCTGGCGTATGGATCCAACCAAAAAACTGGTTGTGCCCGAAGTAAACGCCGATGTACTTACCGCAGAGGATAAGATCATTGCCAACCCAAATTGCTCGACCATACAAATGGTAGTGGCGTTAAAACCCCTGCACGATAAATACAAGATCAAACGCGTTGTAGTATCTACCTATCAATCGGTAACAGGTACAGGCGTTAAGGCTGTAGACCAGCTTTTTAACGAGCGTAAAGGTATAGACGGGCCGAAGGTTTATCCTTACACTATCGACCTGAACGTTATTCCTCAAATTGATGTGTTTACTGAGAACGGTTACACCAAAGAGGAAATGAAGATGATATTGGAAACCAAAAAAATAATGGGCGACGAAACTATCAAAGTAACCGCAACCACCGTGCGTATACCGGTTATGGGTGGTCATTCGGAATCTGTGAACATCGAGTTTTTGCACGATTTTGACCTGAGCGAGGTACGCGAGCTATTGGCCAATTCGCCGGGTATTGTAGTGGTTGATGATACTGCTAACCTGAAATACCCAATGCCGCTTGATGCGCACGACAAGGACGAGGTGTTTGTTGGCCGCCTTCGCCGCGACGAAACGCAGGACAACACCCTTAACTGCTGGATAGTATCTGATAACCTGCGTAAAGGTGCGGCAACTAACGCCGTACAAATTGCAGAGTACTTAGCTGCCAAAAATTTGATAGGGCAGGCTGTAGCTGTTTAGAGATTAGAGGTTTGTGATCAGAGATTAGTTCTTTGCACTGTAACAAATATATTTAATAGGGATGGTCGAAAGATTATCCCTATTTTTATTTTGTATGAAACGTTTATTGCTCCTTGCTGTATTTGCAACTATTTTGTCGGTTCCTGCAATAGCGCAGAACGGCAAAATTGAAGCCGACCTTTTACGATCGTTTACAAAGCTGGAATATTGGGACCATCAACAACGGAAAGGCGTTGACGGAGCAAGCGATTCGTTAGAGGCCGCTAATGATGTGTTTGAAACGAAGTTAAAGGGCTATGCAATTAACATCCCATCTACGATAGCCGAGCCTTTCACTGCTTTGAAAAAAGCGCACCTGGATATTTTTACCTCAAAAGATGGTTTGTTCAGGATATATTCATGGGAAACCTGGATGGGTGGTACGATGCGCGATTTTTCGAACCTGATGCAATACAAAACCGGGCAAAAAACAAATGCTATATTGTACACTACCACACAAGATGTTTACATACCGTTTTACAGCAACCTTTACACATTTAAAAATGGTGCAAAAACCTATTATCTGGGCGTCTATAACGGCATCTATTCAACAAAGGATGTAAGTACCGGTATTAAATTATTTACGATAGAAAATGGTAGGTTAAACGACAATGTTAAACTTATTAAAACTCAATCGGGCCTACGCAACAAAATCAGCTACAATTACGATTTTTTCTCAGTCGTGGATATAGCTGTCGAATTACGGCCAACTATTACCTTTGATGCCGCAACCAATACCATTAAAATGCCCCTGGTAAACAACAAAGGCAAAATAACTGATAAGTTTATTCTCTATAAATTTAATGGCAATTACTTTGAAAGGGTTAAAAGCTAATTTAATTTTACTAAAACTATAAAAACGGCCACTTGTAGTTAATATACATTGAAGTATAATCTATAAAAAATTACAGTTATGGCTGATTTAAGTAATAAAAAAGTAGCAATGCTTACTGAAGAAGGATTTGAGCAGGTTGAATTAACCAGCCCTAAAGAAGCATTGGAAGCCGCGGGCGCAACCGTGCATATCATATCACCAAAAAGCGGCAAGATCAAAGCCTGGGACAAGGATAAATGGGGCATAGAAGTTGACGTAGACAAAAACCTGAGCGATGTTAGTCCGGATGATTACGACGCACTGGTGCTGCCCGGGGGCGTATTAAACCCGGATAAATTGCGACAGAATAAAGATGCCGTGGCCTTTGCATCGGCCTTTTTAGATGAAGGCAAACCACTTGCGGCCATTTGCCATGGCCCACAGTTGCTGATAGAAACGAATATGCTGAAAGGCCGTCGCCTCACCTCCTATCCTTCCCTGCAAACCGACCTTAAGAATGCCGGCGCAGATTGGGTTGACGAAGAAGTTGTTACTGACAGCGGGTTGGTAACAAGCCGCCGCCCTGCCGACCTTGACGCCTTTAACCAAAAAACAATTGAGGAAATTGCCGAAGGCATTCATGTTTAAATAAAAGACCATGCGTCATTACTTATGGCGCATGGTAATATTGTTAAGCAGTCACCTTACTCGGGGCAGTTACCTGTACGGCGGGTATCAACAATATAAATGATCTTCCAGCCGGCGGCGGTTTTCATTAACTGGTAAAAATCAACCCCGCAATGACTAAACTTTTCGCCTACATAAAATTTGTAAGGCGTCCACGCGCTGGCCAGGTCCCCGTCTACTTTAATATCGCCCCAGGTGATACGCTCGTCGTATATTTCTTTATGAGGGGTGCCAACTTGTTTTACAAACTCATCGGCTTTTTCTGTCAGCAGCACAGTAGAGCCATCCCTTTTGTTCACCACACTTTGCAGCACCATATCTTTATGAAAGGTTGACCGCAGCATAGTGCTATCGCCCTTACGCATGCCGTCAAACATGGTGGTAATGGTTTTTTTGATATCGTCCTGATCGGTTTGGCAAAAAGCAGGCGCGCTTAAAGCCAAAATCAGCGTCGCAAGTAACAAGGTTTTCATAATTTGTGTTGATTGGTTGAGGCAATTTAAATAAAAGAAATCAAATTGTTGATCACTATGTCATTGCGAGCGTAGCGTGGCAATCTCTTTAGGACAAGTGTACATTTTGCATAAAGAGATTGCTTTGTCGCTATCGCTCCGCGCAATGACATAGGATAGAAGAAAAACAAAGAAGCCTCACATTTCTGCAAGGCTTCTGTATATCTTCATGTCAATTACGACATTTTTAGTTTCTTTTGGATATCGGCCACGTAGCCCTTGAATTTTTTATCGGTGTCAATAAGGTCTTCAACAGTTTGGCAGGCATAGATAACGGTAGAATGGTCGCGGCCGCCAAAAAAGTTACCGATAGATTTTAATGAGCTTTTGGTGTGTGCCTTGGCCAGGTACATCGATATCTGGCGGGCCTGAACGATTTCGCGTTTGCGGGTTTGCGATTTTACCATTTCAATCGGCACTTCAAAATACTCGCAAACCAAACTCTGAATGTATTCCATTGAAATTTCCTTAGCCGAATTTTTTACAAAATTCTTCAGCATCTGCTTGGCCAGGTTCAGGTCTATCTCTTTACGGTTAAGGGTTGATTGAGCCAATAACGACACCATGGCGCCTTCCAACTCGCGTACATTGTTATCGATGTTGTGGGCTACATATTCTACTACATCATTAGATAACTCGATACCATCCTGATAGATCTTGTTTTTTAGGATGGCCATACGGGTTTCCAGGTCTGGGATCTGCAGATCGGCAGAAAGCCCCCATTTAAAACGCGACAGCAGGCGCTCTTCTAAACCCGCCAGATCTTTGGGAGCTTTATCCGAGGTAATGATCAGTTGCTTACCGCTTTGGTGCAGGTGGTTAAATATGTGGAAGAAGAAATCCTGCGTTTTTTCTTTACCGGCAAAGTTGTGTACATCATCCATGATCAGTACATCAATAGCCTGGTAAAAGTTCACAAAATCGTTTATGTTATTGTGTTTTAAAGCATCAACAAATTGCTGGGTAAATTTTTCGCAGCTAACGTATAGTACAAGTTTATCGGGCAGGGTGCGTTTAATTTCGTTACCAATAGCCTGGGCCAGGTGTGTTTTACCAAGGCCTACCCCTCCGTATATCATTAACGGGTTAAAGGATGTACCACCGGGTTTGGCAGCCACCGCGTAACCTGCAGAACGCGCTAAGCGGTTGCAATCGCCTTCAACAAAGTTTTCGAAGGTATAGTTGCGGTTTAGCTGCGGGTCTACATTAAGCTTTTTAAGGCCCGGGATTACAAACGGGTTCTTAATATCCTTATTTATAGAAATAGGTATTGGCATAGACTGATTTTTAGATTCAGCACCATTCCCGTTCGAGGGCATGTTGGTAGTGTATGGCTTGCTTGATGATTGCTCAACAACAATGTTATACTCTAAACGACCTTCGTCGCCCAATTGTTTTTTTATTGTTTTGCGCAGCAAGCCAACGTAATGCTCTTCCAGCCACTCGTAAAAGAATAAACTTGGTACTTGTATCGTTAAAACGCTACCCTCCATACGCAAAGCTTTTATTGGCTCAAACCATGTTTTAAAGCTTTGTGCCGGTATGTTATCTTTTATGATCTGAAGGCAACTATTCCAAACGTTAGTACAAGTTTTTTCCATATAAGTATCAGTAATATCTTGATTTACAGTGTCCGAAGTGGCAAGTTTTTCGGCCGTTTCGGAACATCGAATATTCTAAAAAAAAGCGGATAAAAAAATAAATTTTAAGAAATATATTTAGAAAAAATACACTTTTTTATTGCGGATATTAAAGTTATTAACATTATATTTCGCATCAAGAAGGCACTTTTATGCGTCAGTTTTGCGGTATCGCATTTTTTAAAGTTGCAACATCGTTTTGCCGGATTTTGTGGATTATTTTTTTCATAAAACATCTCTAAAAATCCTTAATTAGGACGATAATACTTCTCAATATTCTCCAAATATTTTTCGCAGGGTGTCGGCTATTTCGCCAAGGGTTGCGTAGCATTCAACAGCTGCCAAAATGTAAGGCATCAGGTTATCCCTACCCCCGGCGGCAATTGCTAAATTTTGCAATGCGGTTTTTACCTGGTCGTTATTTCTGCTCTGTTTTAAACGGTTAAGCTTATCTATTTGTTGCCGGCGTATGCCGTCATCAACTCTAAATACATTTTGGGCAACTTCCTCCTGCTGGGTAAACTTATTAACGCCAACCAACACGCGGTCGCCACTTTCAATATCGTTTTGGTACTGGTAGGCGGCAGCGGCTATTTCCTGCTGAATATAATCTTGTTCAATGGCTTTAACAGATCCACCCATCGCGTCTATCCTGTCTATATATATTTGCGCTGCGGCTTCCAGTTCATTGGTTAAGGCCTCAATAAAATACGAGCCTGCCAGTGGGTCAACCGTATCGGTTACGCCGCTTTCAAACGCGATGATCTGCTGGGTACGCAGGGCGATCTTTGCAGCCGCCTCTGTTGGCAGCGACAAAGCCTCGTCGTAACCATTGGTGTGTAATGATTGTGTGCCGCCCAACACTGCAGCCAACGCCTGCATGCTTACCCTTACTATATTGTTCATCGGCTGCTGCGCCGTCAAGGTGGAGCCGCCGGTTTGGGTATGAAAGCGCAACTTTTGCGCCCCCGGGTCTGTAGCGCCAAGGTTTTCGGTAATATGCGCCCACATACGCCGTGCCGCCCTAAACTTTGCTATTTCTTCAAAAAAATTATTGTGACAGTTGAAAAAAAACGAAAGGCGTTTGGCAAATACGTTTATATCTAATCCCTTTTCTAACGCGGCCTTTAAATATGTTTTGCCGTTGGCCAAAGTAAAGGCCAGTTCTTGCACGGCCGTTGAACCAGCTTCGCGAATATGATAGCCGGATATGGATATCGTGTTCCATTTTGGCACCTCCTTGCTGCAATACTCAAAAATATCAGTTATTAACCGCATAGACGGTTCGGGCGGATAAATATAAGTACCCCTGGCCGCGTATTCTTTTAATATATCGTTTTGTATCGTACCCGAAATTTGTTTCAGATCTGCTCCCTGTTTTTTTGCTAACGCGATGTACATTGCCAGCAATATGGCAGCTGTAGCATTAATGGTCATGCTGGTGGTAATATCCTTCAGCGCTATGCCATCGAACAATATTTCCATATCCTGCAGGGAATCTATCGCCACACCTACTTTGCCAACCTCGCCTTCGGCAAGTTCATGGTCGCTGTCGTAACCTATTTGTGTAGGCAGGTCAAACGCTACGGAAAGCCCCATTGTACCCTGGCTTAACAGGTAATGGTAACGCTTGTTACTTTCTTCGGCGGTTGAAAAACCTGCATACTGCCGCATGGTCCAGGGTTTACCCCGATACATGTCTTTTTGAATGCCGCGGGTGTACGGGAACTGTCCCGGTAACTCATTCATACCCGAAGGCTCTGTATAAACTTCCTTAAGCTCGATGCCGGAAATAGTAGTGAATTTTTTATCGGCCATATGCTTAAAATATATTATCCAGATCTTTTCGTACAAGATTGGTTGCTATCTCATAGGGGTCTTCATCCAGTTTGCTTAAATGGGTTAGTATAACCTTGCCCAGGTCAAGGCCTGTTGCATTATCAGGAATGGCTTTAACCGCATTATTTATCAGGCTTAAGGTATCTTCTTTTGTGCGCTTTACTATGGCCCAAGCCTGTGTGCTCACATATATTTGCTGCGTTACGTTATGCTGATACTCGGTGCGCACCTCGTTTAAAATAATGCTGTGCAACTCGGCTGCCGAATAGCCGTTACCATTTAGGCGTATAAGCAGGTTGGCCGGGTTTATCCTGTCTATAAATAACACTAAACGTTCGTAAGCCTGCAACCGTAATGGCAGTGTTTGGTAGCTTACTGCTTTTTTAAACTCAAGCATTTGCAAGGTATTGCTTTTATCCAGATAGGGCTTAAACAAATAAAACGCTATATATACAATGCCCATACCGGCAACGGTATATTTTAAAATATCAAAAAGGTAGTTATACAGTATCATTTTATAATGTTAGGCGGAGGTCATAAATAAATCGGTCGGTGCAAAAATCCGCATTTTACCTTATATTTGTGTAGTTAATTAAAAATAAGATGAGTGCTATTGCTGAAACCCTTACTGCACCTGTAACCTTTACTGAAGGTGCCGTTAAAGAACTTGTTAAACTGAGAGACCAGCAGGAAATTGCCGACGATTTTGGACTGCGCGTGGGAGTTGAAGGCGGCGGCTGTTCTGGTATGAACTATGTTTTAGGTTTTGATCAGAGAAAAGATGGCGACCAGGAATTTTTAATTGATGGTATTAAGGTGTTTATGCATAAGGCGCATGGCCTTTACCTGGCTGGTATGCAGATAGATTTCCAGGACGGTTTAAACGCCCGTGGCTTTACCTTTAATAACCCTAATGCCGCCAGTACCTGCGGCTGCGGCACTTCGTTTTCAGTGTAATTAATTTAAAATATTTAGAAAAGGGCCCCTGAATCAGGGGCCCTTTTTTTGTTCGGCGGGTATTATCTGTATGTATGCCTTACCATCATATTTACAAATAATTAACGGCCTGTGTGTAACAAACCGCATAACACTATAGTCATACGATCAAGTTTTTTATATTTATGGCATGCCGGTAAAAACCACCTACAAAGAAAACATATCCATAGCGTTACAATCTATAGCCGGCAACAGGCTGCGGACTTCGCTTACGGCTTTAATTATCGCTATAGGTATCATGGCATTGGTTGGTATATTAACCGCCATTGAGGGCATTAAGCAATTTACAAACGATGCCTTTGCAGGACTGGGGGCCAACTCTTTTACTATCCAAAACCGTGGCAGCGGCATTAACTTTGGTAATGGCGGACACCGTAAAATCTATCCGGCAATTAATTACGACCAGGCCGAGCGGTTTTTAAAGCTTTATAAATTGCCAGCACGCATTAGCATAGACCTGAATGTAACGGGTACTGCCATTGCTAAGTATAACAGCATAAAAACCAATCCCAATATTTCGGTAACGGGCAGTAACGATAATTATTTATTTATAAAGGGGCATAAGCTTGCCTTAGGACGTAATTTTTCGTCGTCCGAACTTGAACACGGCGCCAACGTTGTTATTATTGGCGACGAAATAAAGGTCAAGCTGTTCAAAAACGAAGACCCTATAAATAAATCGATATTATTGGGCAGCAGTAAGTTCAGGATAATTGGTGTGGTTGCACCAAAGGGCAGTAACAGTTTTGGAGGCGATAAATTTTGTATTATCCCCGTACAAAAGGCACGGCAAATTGCTGCCACTTCGAAGCCATCATTTGGGATAACCGTAAACGTTAACAGCCCCGATGTGCTTGATGCCAGTATAGGCGAAGCTACATCGCTGATGCGTAATATACGCGGTACACGTATTGGCCAGCCTGACAATTTTGAAATATCCAGGAGCGACTCTATCCAGCAGGAACTGTCAGGGCAGCTTACCGGTATTACCATAGCAGGTTTCGCCATTGGCGCTATCACCCTTATAGGTGCTGCCATTGGCCTGATGAACATTATGCTGGTATCGGTAACGGAGCGCACCCGCGAAATTGGGCTGCGCAAAGCTATTGGCGCAACGCCATCGGTAATACGCAAACAGTTTTTAATTGAGGCGATTGTTATTTGCCTTATAGGCTGTTTTGCCGGCATTATTTTAGGGATGGGTATGGGCAACCTTATAGCTGTACAAATCAGCG
This sequence comes from Mucilaginibacter sp. 14171R-50, assembly GCF_010093045.1. NCBI lineage: Bacteria > Pseudomonadati > Bacteroidota > Sphingobacteriia > Sphingobacteriales > Sphingobacteriaceae > Mucilaginibacter > Mucilaginibacter sp. 14171R-50. Next base: position 496,482 of record NZ_CP048115.1, read on the forward strand.
GCACTTTTATTATACCATGGGTTTGGCTGTTTTGCGCAGTAGGCTTATGTACTTTTATCGGCCTGTCGTCGGGATTTTATCCCGCACGCAAAGCGGCCCGGCTTGACCCTGTAGAGGCGCTGCGGTACGAGTAGGAGATGCAATACAGAGAAGCAAGAGACAGGACAGAAAGATAAAAGATTTCTTTTTGAGTCTTGCTATTTAGTATTATTGTCCCGCCTCTACATCTTCGTCTTGTCTCTTGATTCTTACTATCTTGATTCCCTGCTACAGCATTACATTTTTTAACGGATAATCAACTAATATCTTTTGCAGGTAGGGCGTAGTCAGTACGGCTTCAAACGCTGCTGCGTGACGAGGGTGGTGCATATCGCTCGAGATAAAATCAACCATATTATTATCTATCAGGTCTTCGGCCATCTTTTTTGAATGTTTGCCGTAATAACCCGCAAGCGATATTGTGTTAAGCTGTAAGCTGCAGCCCCAGCTGTGTATCATTTTTAGCTGTTCCAGGCTCATATACCCGTACCTTTCGGGATGGGCCAGTATAGGTTTGTAACCCATATCCGTCATCTTTTGAACAATAGCTATCGTATTTGGCGGTTGGCTAACGAAAGAAAGTTCAAACAGTACGTAGTTATCTCCCATTGTTAAAACCTTGCGTTCTTCAAGGCGCTTTTCAAAAGTTTCGTCAAAATAATGCTCGGCTGCGGCTGAGATATCAATATCTATGTTTTGATTCTTTAGTTCTGCCTTGAGTATCGCAAGCGCGTTAGCTATACTTTCGGCGTCGTTACGATAATAATCGATCATGATGTGCGGGGTGGCAATAATTTTCTTGATGCCCAGCGCCATCATTTTTTTTATGAGGAAGATGGATTCTTCTACGTTTTGCGCACCATCATCAATACCCGGCAAAACATGCGAATGCATATCTGTTACAATCGAACTGTAGTCGAAATTAACAATTGGTTTAACTTCCTTTTTCTTAAAAAATCCGAACATCTTTATCGATTAGTGTATTGCTCATTGTAATAATCCTGGTAATGTCCGGATGTTACGTCGTTAAGCCATTCCTGGTTCTCAAGGTACCAGTCAACGGTTTTTTCAAGGCCTTCCTCAAAGGTTATAGATGGCTCCCAGCCCAGTTCATTCTTTAGTTTGGTAGCATCTATGGCATATCTTAGATCATGCCCGGCCCGGTCTGTTACATAAGTTATCAGTTTAGCAGATTCCCCCGTTTCGCGGCCGAGCTTTTTGTCCATTATAGTACATAACAGCCTGATCAGATCAATGTTTTTCCACTCATTGTGTCCGCCAATATTGTAGGTGGTGCCCGCCGCTGCTTTATGAAAAATAACATCTATCGCCCTGGCGTGGTCTTCAACCCATAGCCAGTCGCGCACGTTCTCGCCTTTACCATAAACGGGTACAGGCTTATTTTGCTTGATATTATTAATGGCCAGGGGTATTAATTTTTCGGGAAAATGGTACGACCCGTAGTTATTTGAGCAATTTGATATAACCGTGCCTAAACCATAAGTATCATAATACGCCCTTACAAAATGATCGGAACTTGCTTTGGATGCTGAATAAGGAGAATGCGGATCATAGGCGGTTTGCTCGGTAAACATTGCCGTGTTGCCCAGGCTGCCGTAAACCTCATCTGTAGATACATGGTAAAAGCGTTTTGTATCATATACACCCTTCCACAGATTCTTAGCCGCGTTTAACAGATTTACGGTACCTACTACATTGGTCATTACAAACTCCAGCGGGTTGGTAATAGACCGGTCTACGTGCGATTCGGCCGCAAGATGTATTACCGCGTCGGGCTGTTCCTGCTCAAACAAATCGTTTATAAAGTCAAGCGCTACTATATCGCCTTTAATAAAACGATAATTTGGCGCATGTTCAATATCATTTAAGTTGGCCAGGTTGCCTGCATAAGTAAGTTTATCCAGGTTGATAATGGTGTAATCCGGATAATTTTTTACAAAACGCCGCACCACGTGCGACCCTATAAACCCAGCGCCACCCGTGATAATTATCTTTTTCATGAGATGATAATGTTATGAGGTTATAACGGGTTTTGGGTGATATAATTTTCCCATGCCCAGGCAGATGACATCATGGTATCAATATCGCGCTCGGCCTTCCAATGCAGCTTTTGGGTTGATTTACTTACATCGCCCCAAACTTTTTCGATATCGCCGCTGCGGGGCGGCCCTATCTGGTAGTTCAGTTTTTTACCGGTTGATTGTTCAAAAGCGTTTATTACCTCTAAAACCGTGTATCCTTTACCGGTGCCAATGTTAAATACATCGTAACCATTAAAACCCGGCTGCTCCATCAACTTTAGCGCGGCTACATGTGCCCTGGCCAAATCAACTACGTGTATATAATCGCGTATACAGCTGCCATCGGGCGTATCATATTTGTCGCCAAAAACCGTTAGCTTTTCGCGCTTACCTATAGCCGTTTGCGTAATAAATGGTACCAGGTTTTGCGGAACGCCAATGGGTAACTCGCCAATCATGGCACTGTCGTGCGCCCCTACCGGGTTAAAGTATCGCAATGCAATAACTTTATACGCTGATCCTGCCGCTACAACATCTCTTAATATTTCCTCGGCAATTTGTTTGGTGTTGCCGTACGGCGATTCGGCAGGTTTTACCGGCGCATCTTCGGTTACCGGCAAAACATCGGGCTGACCATACACGGTGCAGCTTGACGAGAAAACAAAGTTTAGGGGGCTACCTTCGTAAGCCTGCAGGATGTTGATAAGCGAATAAAAATTATTGCGGTAATACTTTAGCGGTAATTGCACCGATTCGCCAACCGCCTTAGAAGCCGCGAAATGAATAATACCACCAATATCGGGGTTGTTAGCCGCAAAATCTTTTACCGCCTTTGCATCGCACAGATCAAATTCGTGAAAAGCCGGTTTATAGCCGATTATCTTAGCGATCTGATCTAATATTCTGACGTTTGAGTTAGAAAGATCGTCGATAATTACCGGGTCGTAACCTGCATTTACCAGTTCTACTACCGTATGCGATCCAATAAACCCCAGGCCCCCGGTCACTAAAATTTTCATAGCATGTTTTTAAAAGGTAAAATTTAAAGCTACACCGCCAAGCGACTGAAAAGCTTATTGTTTGTTATAATACGTAAAATCTTTATGCAGTATATCTTTTTCGGGCAGCGATTTAAAATACTCGTAGGTGATCTTCAAACCTTCGCTTCGCGATACTTTTGGCTCCCAGCCCAAAATACTTCTTGCTTTAGTAATATCAGGGCGGCGTTGTTTCGGATCGTCTGTAGGCAGCGGCAGGCTTATCATTTGCTGGTTGGTACCGGTGAGCTTTATTATTTCCTCGCCAAACTCCCGAATGGTTATCTCATCGGGGTTGCCAATATTCATCGGCTGCGCGTAATCGCTGTGCAATAACCTATAGATACCTTCTATCAGATCGTCAACATAGCAAAACGAGCGGGTTTGCGACCCATCGCCAAACATGGTCAGCGGTTCGCCGCGTAAGGCCTGGCCAATAAAGGCCGGTAAAACGCGGCCATCGTTTAGGCGCATACGGGGGCCATACGTGTTAAATATGCGTACAATACGTGTTTCCAGCCCATGAAAGGTATGGTAAGCCATGGTAATAGCCTCCTGGAAACGTTTAGCCTCGTCGTAAACACCGCGGGGGCCAACAGGGTTAACGTTACCCCAGTACTCCTCAGGCTGCGGGTTTATATTCGGGTCGCCGTAAACCTCAGAAGTTGAAGCGATAAGCATCCGGGCCGCCTTTGAACGGGCCAGGCCCAATAAATTATGGGTGCCTAACGAGCCCACCTTTAGTGTTTGAATAGGGATCTTTAAATAATCGATAGGGCTTGCAGGCGATGCGAAATGCAATATGTAATCTAACTTACCCGGCACATACACAAATTTGGAAACATCGTGGTTATAAAACTCAAAATTCTCCAGTTTAAAAAGGTGCTCAATGTTTCGCAGGTCGCCCGTTATCAGGTTGTCCATGCCAATCACATGGTAATCTTCCTTTATAAACCTGTCGCATAAATGCGAGCCCAAAAACCCGGCCGCACCGGTGATCAGAATACGCTTGCGTTGTACCATTAGTTAATTACCTTTCTGCCGATGCTGTTGTAGTAATAACCCAGATCGATCATTTTTTGCAGATCGTAAAGGTTCCTGCCATCAAATATAACCTTGCTTTTTAAAAGTCCGGACAGTTGCTCAAAATCCGGCGTTCTGAACAATGACCACTCGGTAACTATCAGTAACGCATCCGCGCCGTCGGCGGTTGTATACGGGTCGGTACCATATTGTATTTTATCGCCAAGTAAGGCTTTAACGTTATTCATACCCTCGGGGTCAAAAACGGTTAGCTCGGCCCCCGCTGCCAGCAACTCATCAATTATGTACAATGCAGGGGCTTCGCGTATATCGTCAGTCTCCGGTTTAAATGCCAGGCCCCACATCGCAAATTTCTTCCCCTTCAGGTCGTTATTGTAATATTTTCTTACTTTTTGCACTAATACCTTCTTCTGTATCTCGTTAACTTCCATCACCGAGTTGAGTATCTTGAAGTCGTATTGATTCTCCTGAGCAGATTTCGCCAGTGCCTGTACATCTTTAGGGAAACAGCTGCCACCGTAACCAATACCCGAAAACAGGAAGCGGTTACCAATACGGTTATCGGCGCCTATCCCCCGGCGTACCATATCAACATCAGCGCCAACCAGTTCGCATAAGTTGGCCACTTCGTTCATGAACGATATTTTTGTTGCCAGGAAAGAGTTGGCCGCATACTTAGTCAACTCAGATGATCGCTCGTCCATAAATATTATGGGGTTACCCTGGCGTACATAAGGAGCATAAAGCTCGCCCATTAACTTACGGGCGCGTTCGTCAGTAGTGCCTACAACCACACGGTCGGGCTTCATAAAATCTTCAACAGCCACACCTTCGCGTAAAAACTCCGGGTTTGATACTACCGCACATCCTATATCGGTGTTTGCTTTTAAAACCGCGGTTACTTTATCGGCTGTCCCTACCGGAACGGTAGATTTGGTTACGATCACTTTATAATCGGTAATCAATTTAGCAATATCTTTTGCAGCACCTAAAACATAGCTCAGATCGGCAGAACCATCGCCACCGGGAGGCGTTGGCAACGCCAGGAAAATGATCTCCGCGTCTGCAATGGCATCAGCAAGGTTATTTGTAAACAATAAGCGTTTCTGATTGATATTGCGATGAAATAACAACTCAAGGCCAGGTTCGTATATAGGAAGCTTCCCTTCCTGCATCATTTTTACCTTTTGTTCGTTAATATCAACACAGGTTACCTGATTCCCGGTTTCTGCTAAACAAGTACCGGTTACCAGTCCAACATACCCTGTACCGACAACAGCTATTTTCATAATCTAAGTTTTGCGTTAATATATTACTTTTATGCCCGGCGAAGATAATAAATCGTAAGTAAAAAATGATTTTACTATACAACATAGGCATATACTTATACTACATATTGATACATATTGTTTCTGTTTTTAACAATAAGGCAAAATTGTGGATCAACGGTCGCCGTGAACAACATATACAACCTTCAGTATCGGGCATTTGGTTCCATTTTGCATCATTAGGCGAGTTTGAACAGGGCCGCCCTGTGTTGGAAAAAATGAAATTGTCATATCCGCAGCATAAAATCATTATTACATTTTTTTCGCCGTCAGGGTACCAGATCCGGAAAAACACCCCCCTGGCCGATGCGGTTTATTATTTACCGCTTGATACCCCCGCAAACGCCCGGAAATTTATAAATACCATACGGCCCGTTATGGCCATTTTTACCAAATACGAATATTGGTACCACTTTTTTAACGAGTTACACAAGCAGCATGTACCGCTCTATATAATCTCGGGCATATTCAGGCCCCGGCAGGTTTTTTTCAGGTGGTATGGCGGCCTTCACCGCAAAATGCTGAAAATGGTAACCTGGTATTTTTTGCAGGATGTACCTTCGAAACACTTGCTGCATGATGTGGGCATTACCAATGTTACCATCAGCGGCGACACCCGTTTTGACAGGGTATGGGCCAATGCGCAGCAGCCCAAAGCCCTGCCGGAAATTGCAGCGTTTAAAGCAGGACAGAAACTATTTATAGCCGGCAGCACCTGGCCCGCTGATGAAAAGCTGTTAGCCGATTTGGTTGCACACCACCCCGACTGGAAATTCATTATTGCCCCGCACGAGATCAGTGAGGATAAAATAAACGGGTTGATGAACATCTTGCCGAAAAATAATACACTTAAATACTCCCAACTCACCACTCACCACTCACCACTCACCACCCTGGTCATCGATAACATCGGTATGCTCTCCGCCCTGTACCAATATGCCGATATCGCTTACATAGGCGGTGGCTTTGGCGCGGGAATACATAATACGCTGGAAGCAGCGGCCTTTGGCATGCCGGTAATATTTGGCCCCAGGTACGCTAAGTTCAAAGAAGCCCGCGACTTGGTAGATATACGCGCCGGCTTTAGTATAACAAACCAGGAAGAACTAAACAGTATAGCCGGTACATTGATGAATGATGATGCCGCGCGGCTTATAGCGGCTAACCTTGCCAAAAACTATGTGCAGCAGCATATAGGCGCCACAGATACAATAATGGGTTATATTAAAGAGAGGCATTAAGTACCTGTTAAATTAAATAACGGGAGCTGCGGATAGCAATTCCCGTTGTTTGATTGTGATGCCTCACCCTAAGCCAATCATGGTTAACACTTTTTAGTGCGTTGTTTATATAAATATTTGATTATTAATGTTTTATAAAAATTTTATTAAAAATTGTGTTGACCATGTTAACCCAGTTTGGGCCAAGTAGCTGATGTTGTAAGTTTAGCATATATAGGTTTTAAATCTGTAAATCGTTAAAATCCGTTTCATCCCGGTTCATTTTCTTAATATTGCCCCTATGGGCTTCTTGAATATTTCCGGCTTGGGTAAGGTGCATTATCATGAATATGGCAGCGGCGGTAAACCCCTGCTGGCGTTTCATGGGTATGGCATGACGGGCAGGCAGTTCCATGTGCTCGAAAATTCTATCCTGCGGGAGTACCATGTTTATGGTTTCGACCATTTTTTTCATGGCGGCAGCCAATTGGGCGACTGGACAGAAGCACAGATACTTACCGGCATGCCCCGCGAAATGGTAAAGCAATATGCAGAAGAATGGTTTAAGCTGCACGGTAGGCAAAGGTTTTCGGTATTGGGGTATTCAATAGGCGCCAATATTGCACTTTTACTGGTAGAAGAATACCCCGGCCTGATAGACGAGGTTATTTTAATGGCCCCGGACGGGTTGGCGGTTTATAAGGGCTTTGAAATTTTATTGCACAAACCATGGGGGCGGTATATGTTTAAAACCGTAACTAAAAGCAAATGGCTGGCCCCGGCGGTGCTCAATAGCCTAAAAAAAATAAGGTTTATAGACGATAGCCTGCACCAGATAGCCTATAATGAAATTGATACCGAACAAAAACGGCAGGATGTTTATTATACCTTAAATCTTATCCGATTAGTGAAGCCCGATACGCAAAAGATAGCCACCCTCATCAATCAGCATCATATTAAGTGCCGGCTGATATTTGGCAAATACGATAACTTATTTCCGATGAAGGCTGCCCGGTCATTTATTGACAAAGTGCAAAATGCCGATGTGCACGAGGTGAATATGGGCCACTGGCTGGTTACCCGGCAATTAGATGAGTATTTAGTAAATTTACAACAATGATACCCGCCCGCAGAGTAAAGCTTTTTAGCAACTGGTTTGCTATATATATGCGCTACCGCATGCGCAAGGCTTTTAACAGGCTTGTTGTTACGCCGTTTACGCCGAAACCAGTCCATTCGGTATTGCTGCTTTGCAATCACTTTAGCTGGTGGGACGGGCTTTGGGGGAATTACCTTGCCTACTGGCACCTTAACCGGCACCTGTATATTATGATGCAGGAAGACCACTTGCAAAAACGTATGCTGCTGAATCTTTTTGGTGGTTTCTCCATCAACCGTTCTTCGCGGGAGATGATAAAATCATTACAGTACGCGGCAGGATTGCTCAATGATCCCGAAAACCTGGTGGTTGTTTTTCCGCAGGGTGAACTGATATCCAACCACACTACCGAGATCAAGGTTGAAAAGGGCATAGAACGCCTCATTAAAAACATAAAAGGCCCCTGCCAGATCGTGTACAACTGCGCCCTGATCGATTATTTTGAGAGCCTGAAGCCCTCTGTTTACTTCCATTTATTTGATTGCGGCGTGGCGGGCGAGGTATCGTTTGATGAACTGACAGCAAAAATAAATGCCTTTCATCAACAGGCATTACAGGCACAAATACACGTTGAGCACTAACCTATGCTGTACCCCAAGAAAAACCCGGTAGCAAAATGGATCTTTAGAGCTTATGTGAAATGGCTTGTGGGGAAGGAATTTCATGAATTTATATACAACAATGCAGAGGTTGACAAAAACAAGTCGGTACTGTTAATAGCCAATCACTTTAGTTTTTGGGACGCCCTTTTATTATTTTGCTTAAACGAAAAACTTTTTAAAAAGAATTTTCATGTAATGATATTGCAGGAAACGGCCAAAAAGGTAAGCTCGTTGCGTTATGGCGGGGCTTTTTCGGTTAACAAGGGTTCAAGAGATATGCTCCGGTCGCTTAATTATGCATCGCAATTATTAAGCGACCCTGATAACCTGGTACTCATGTTTCCGCAAGGCAGGCTGTTCTCCAATTTTACCAGCCATGTTACCTTTCAAAAAGGTATTATGAAACTTATTGAAAACGCCACGGACCATTACCAGGTAATTTTTGCCGCAACTTTTATTCAATACTTACAGCACAAAAAGCCAACAGTTACCGTTTATTTAAAACGGGAGGATGATAATTTTAAAGGCAAAACCATCAACGACCTGCAAAGCAGCTATCAGCAACACTATCAATCATCCAAACAGCAACAAACCGAAATTGACATACCGTGATCATAGCTCTTTTAATCAGCTTTATTTTTTTGATACTGCGCTTTACGGTTACGCTGTTCAATTTTTTATCGAACCCAAAACTGCCGCGTATTGGTAAACATTACGAAAGCAAATTATCAGTTTTGATACCGGCACGCAACGAAGCCGACAATATCCTTACCCTGCTACGGTCTATCTACGCACAGGATTATAAAAACTATGAGGTGATCGTATTAGATGACAACTCGACTGATAATACTTATGCCCTTTGCGAAGCATTCGCCAATGGCCATGATCATTTCAAAGTTTTGAAGGGTAAGCCACTGGCAAACGGTTGGCTGGGTAAAAATTATGCGTGTTATCAGTTAGCCAAACAGGCTACCGGCAAATATTACCTGTTTTTAGATGCTGATGAAAAGGTTGAAAAGGGACTTTTTAACAGCGCGATACACCGCATGAACCTGCGCGACCTGAGCCTGTTAAGCTTGTTTACCAATCAAACCATGGTTACCTTCGGCGAAAAAATGACGGTGCCGCTAATGCACTATATTTTGCTGAACCTGTTGCCGCTGCGGCTGGTATATCTTATAAAAAGCGCCGCGGTTGCGGCCGCCAGTGGCCAGTTCATGCTGTTTAACGCTGCCGATTATCATAAATACCAATGGCATCAAATGGCTAAAAATAAAGTGGTAGAAGATGTAGAGATCATGAAATTAGTAAAAGGGTCGCAACTTAACGGCGAGGCTTTGCTGGCTAACAACATGATAAGCTGCCGTATGTACAGTAGCTATAGCGAAGCTGTAAACGGTTTCGGCAAAAACTTCCTGGCAGCTTTTAATTATAACATTATAGGTTTTTTAGTATACCTGCTGCTGATAATTGGCGGCCCGGCAATAATAGTTATGACATTAAACCTGAACCTTATACTAATGATGACAGGACTAATTGCCCTTACGCGCGTCATGATCTCGTTATCCGCCGGGCAAAACGCCTTACTGAATGTAGTTTTACACCCTATACAAATGCTGAGCCTGCTATTTATAGGCCTTACATCTATACAAAAACACATCACAAAAACAACTGAATGGAAAGGCCGCAAAATATGAGCATTGCACCACGCATTGCGGTTGGGGTAATTATTCTGTTCCACGCAGTTGGGCTGGTGGGCCTTAGCCTGCCTGCTACAAGGCCTCTTTTTTTGCAAGTAGTTCCGTGGCATTTGTTGCTCATGCTGTTAACAATAGTATTTGGCCACTATAAGCTGAGCGGCCGGTTCAAGGCGTTTATCCTTGTGGTTTTTTGGCTGGGCTTCTTTGCCGAGTGGATAGGTGTACATAAAGGCTGGTTGTTTGGTAATTATGCCTATGGCACAACGCTTGGTGTAAAGATGTTTGATATACCCTTAATGATAGGCGTCAACTGGTTTTTGCTGGTATATTCGGCGGGTGTTACTATGCAGCGCAGCGGGCTTAAAAACGGTTTTGTACGGGTGGTAACAGGCGCCGGGTTATTAGTGTTGCTTGATGTTTTGATAGAACCCGTGGCCATAAAGTTTAACTATTGGCAATGGATCGCAGGCAGCATTCCATTAAAAAATTACGCCTGCTGGTTTTTGGTTGGGGCTGTTATGCTTTACGTTTTTGAACTTTTTAATTTCAAAAAGCAAGGTATTGCTGCACCGGCATTGTTAATAACCGAATTTGTATTTTTTGGGGCACTGAATTTAGTAATAGGATTATGGCCATTATAATCTGGATTACAGTGTTCTCCATTCGTTTTGTGGACTAAATATCCCGAAATTCATTCCTAATTGATATCCAATTCAACACCTTGCATGAACATACACCAAGAGATCAAAAACTATATTGCCAGCCAGCCCGGGCCCAAACGGAAGGATATGGAAGAGTTGCATACGCGCATACTTCAAATACATCCCACAGGTAAACTTTGGTTTCTGGATGGCAAGAACAGCGAAAATAAAACCGTAAGCAATCCCAGTATCGGGTATGGGGCACGTTTGATCAAATACGCTGATGGAACAACAAAAGAATTTTACCAGGTTGGCATGAGCGCGAACAGTGCGGGTATTTCTATATATGTCCTTGGTATCGCCGATAAAGCTTACCTGCAACAAACCTACGGAAATGAATTAGGCAAGGCCACCGTAACCGGGTATTGCATTAAGTTTAAAACCTTAAAAGACATTAACCTCAGCACGCTTGAAACTGCCATAAAATACGGTTTTGAGGTTACAGCTTAAAATTGACCGTAAACCGAAGCACTTCTGATATCGTATTTTAATATTTAGCGTTTAGAATTTAGTATTTTTGCAATAACATGGGTGATTATCAGCTACAGGTTACTATTGATCAGGACTCGGGCTTTTGCTTTGGGGTAGTTTATGCCATTGATATGGCCGAAGAGATACTGGCCGAAGATGGCTATTTATATTGCCTGGGCGATATTGTGCACAATGACGAGGAAGTTGAACGCCTGAAAGCGATGGGGTTGCGTATCATTGGTCATGACGAACTGGCGGACCTGCATAACGAAAAAGTGCTGATACGCGCACATGGTGAAGCCCCCGAAACTTACAAAATAGCTTTAGAAAATAACATCACCCTGATAGATGCATCGTGCCCGGTGGTTTTAAAACTGCAAAACCGCATCAAAACGTCATATGACACAAACGAAAAGATCCTGATATTTGGTAAGCACGGCCATGCCGAGGTTGTTGGCTTGCAGGGGCAAACAAACGGCGACGCCCTGGTTTTCCAGGACATTTCTGAACTTGACGATGCTGAACTGCCCCACAGCTTTACCTTGTACAGCCAAACCACCAAAAGCATGGAGAAGTTTTACAATGTAAAAGAACAGCTGCTTTCGCGCGGTTACGAGGTAAAAGCTAACGATACTATTTGCCGGCAGGTAAGTAACCGCGACAAAGACCTACCAGCTTTTGTGGCAAAATTTAACAAGGTGGTTTTTGTGTCAGGCAGAAAATCTTCTAATGGCAAGGTGCTTTACGAAGTTTGCCGTAAACATAATCCAAACACCTATTTCGTATCATCAATAAGCGAGTTGGATAAAACCATGTTTGTGCCGGGCGACAAAGTTGGCATTGCCGGGGCAACATCAACACCCATGTGGCTGATGCAACAGGTAAAAGCCGAGCTTGAGAAATATTAACCGCACGCTATTTGCTTGAATAAATGTCTCTGCCTTACAGAGGGATTTTATAGGAGGCTGTTATTTTGCAAAGATCATCATACACCGGTTTATTAATTGCCTTGCTTGTACTGGGCAGTTGGGCCCTCTCAATTGGCTTATTAATGCAATGGCATGTGGATCTTAAAAACCCCCTGGTTTACCTGTTCATATTATTGCAAATGCACCTGTATACAGGTTTATTCATCACCGCGCACGATGCCATGCACGGCACTATTGCACCCAATAAAAAAATAAATGATGCGGCAGGCTTTATCTGTACGTTTCTGTATGCCTCGTTCTGGTATCCCAAGTTATACTCCAAACATCATCAGCACCATAACCATGTACATACTGATGCCGACCCCGACTATCATAAAGGCAACTTTTTTAGCTGGTATGTAAGGTTTATTCGCAACTATCTGTCCATTTGGCAAATCGTGGTAATGGCCATAATATTTAATATTTTAAAAATATGGATACCCCAGCAAAACCTTATCCTTTTCTGGGTTGTGCCTTCGCTACTAAGCACGCTGCAACTTTTTTATTTCGGCACCTATTTGCCTCACAAAGGCGAACATGGTAACAAGCACCATTCGCGCAGTTTGCCGCGCAATCATTTTTTCGCCTTTATTTCCTGCTACTTTTTTGGCTATCATTATGAGCATCACGATGCACCCTGGGTACCCTGGTGGAGGTTATGGAAGGTAAAAGAGAGTAAATGAACCGTTAGTGGATGTTACTTTCTTTTCTCTCCAAAGAAGGATTCTGAGTATTGTACACCTATCATCGTTTTGCAATAATGACTATCGTCACAATTGGTTAGGGCCTTTTTTATTACATTTGCAGCTCTTGTAAATTATGGCAAAAAAAGGAGTTTTACTCGTAAACTTAGGTACACCAGATAGCCCCTCAACGGCGGATGTGCGCAAGTATCTAAACGAATTTTTGATGGATCCCCGGGTTATTGATGTAAACCCTGTACTGCGTACTTTTTTGGTAAAAACCGTTATAGTACCTTTCAGGGCTCCTAAATCTGCCAAACTTTATCAGGCTATTTGGGATGAGCAAACGGGGTCGCCATTGTTGCATTACAGCCTGCAACAGCAAAAGTTGCTGCAACAACACCTGGGCGACGGCTACCTGGTTGAGCTGGCCATGCGCTACCAGAGCCCGTCGATAGAATCGGCTTTACAACGTTTAAAAGATGCGCTTGTAAGCGAGATACAGGTAATACCCCTATTTCCGCAATATGCTTCTGCAAGTACTGGCTCAGTACACGAAAAGATAATGAGCCTGGTTAAAGAATGGCAAACCATCCCGGATATTTCCTTTATCAACTCGTTTCATAATAACGACCTGATGATAGAGACCTTTGCGGATAACGCGCAAAAATATCAACCCGAAACTTACGACCATATCCTGTTCAGCTTTCATGGCCTGCCCCAACGCCAGTTAAAAAAATGTGATCATACGCACAGCTACTGCCTGCAGGCTGATGGCTGCTGCAATACCTTAAATGATACCAACAAATTGTGTTATTCGGCACAATCGCATGATACTGCACGACTGATTGCTGCTAAAATGAACCTGCCACAGGGGAAATACACTGTTTGCTTTCAATCGCGCCTGGGCAGCGACCCATGGGTACAGCCTTATACCAGCGAAGTTATTGCTCAGCTGGCGAAGGAAGGAAAAAAACGACTGCTGGTATTTTGCCCGGCATTTGTGGCCGACTGCCTTGAAACTGTTTTTGAAGTGACCCACGAATATGGCGACGAGTTTAAAGCCCTTGGTGGCGAGCACGTACAACTGGTAGAAAGCCTGAACGCCGAACCGAAGTGGATTGAAGCGCTGGCAGGAATGGTGAAGTAGTAGGGTTAAAGCCCTTTCCGAGCGTTATTGCGAGGTACGAAGCAATCTCCGAACTTTACATGGCCGATGCTCCAAGGGAGATTGCTTCGTACCTCGCAATGACGGGTTAATTACCAATCATCTCACTCACTATCTTCGCCGATAGCAAACAAAGCGGTATCCCGCCGCCGGGATGTACGCTTCCGCCGCAAAAATATAGCCCTTTAACTTTCGACGACTGATTGGCATGCCTCAAAAATGCCGCAAATTGGTTGTTGGAGCTTGTTCCATATATAGACCCCTTGTAAGATGATGTTCTACCTTCGATGCTGCGGGGATCAAGAATACTTTCGTTAACTATAAGCGATGTAATATCCTCCCCTAATAAACGCGAAATTTTGGCCGTAATGCGCCCGCGTGCGCCCGCTATCAGTTTATCCCAATCCTGCCCGTTATTTGCAGGCACATTGATCATTACAAACCAGTTTTCGCAACCGGGGGGAGCATCGTCAGGCTTTAATTTCGAACTGATGTTAACGTAAACGGTCGGATCGTGAAAAATGTCCTGACGCTTCCAGATATGGTCAAATTCGGCTTTATAATCAGCACTGAAAAAGATGTTGTGCAGATCAAGACTGGCAAACTGCTTTTTTATCCCCCAATAAAATATCAATGCCGAGCTGCTGCGCTCCTGGTTCAGTATTTTTTTGGGATGTAATTGAGGGTATTTGCTAAGCAAACGGGTATAAGTAAACCAAACATCCATGTTGGATATCACCATATCCGCCATAATATTCTGACCATTTGAGCGTATACCTTTCGCTTTTCCGTTGATAACCACGATATCGTCCACCCTGGAGTTATAATTAAATTTCACACCCAATTCTTCTGCAAGTTTTACCAGGTTTTGCGTAATGCTGTACATGCCACCCTCGGGGAAATATGCGCCAAAGTGTTGTTCCAGATGGGGTATCACATTCAGGGTTGCAGGCGCCATATAGGGGTTAGAACCGTTGTAGGTGGCATACCTGTCAAATAGCTGTACAACACGTTTATCCTTAAAACCTGCTTTATTGGCCTTGTGCATCGTACGGAACGGGTCAATCTTCGGGAAGCGGAGGATAGATCGCAGCGTATCAATCCTCAAATAGGTTTGTAGCCTGTGTAGCGATCGTTCTAAAAAAACGTGATTGGTAATGCTGTAAATATCGGCGCTGTTGGCCAAATGTTTTATTACCGATGCAGCAGGTTCGCCGGTTTTGTTTTCAATCTCGCCGGCGAATTGCCTGGTATCGGCAAAAGCGCTGATGCGTGTACCATCTTCATAAAAGTATTTGCATACCACATCCAACTTTTGGTAAGTAAAGTAGTCGGCGGGATTTTTACCGGCAAGTTTAAATAGCTTATCCACATATTGCGGCATGGTAAAAAGGCTTGGTCCGGCATCAAAACGGTAACCGTCCTGCTCAATTTCTGATAACTTTCCACCCGGGTAACCGTTAGCCTCAAAAACCTCAACCTTATAGCCTTTAACCGCCAAACGGATAGCGGTGGCTATACCCGCTATACCGGCACCAATAATTACCGCCTTTTTTTGAGACATGGGTATAAAGATAAAAAGCAGAACCGAAATGGCCCTGCTTTTAAGCAAAATCTAATTAACGATTATTACAACGCCGGGCTTTCCTTATTCTGCAGTTCGGCTACATTGCCCCCACGCCCTTTAGCATCAAACGCGCGGAATTTTACAATGCCATTGGCATTTACCGGTCCGGTATAAACCGGGCTGCCGGCATCCGGCTCTTTACCGTTGGTGGTGTAACGTATGGTCATGCCGGGGAACTGGATATTGCTGTAATATTTCCCATCCTGCAACACCACCCCCGGTTTAGGGATGCGGAAGTTGTACCCGTCGTTATAGTAAGCCAGGCGCGGCAGCTCGCGCTTGCCCAAAATATTCAGAAATTTGCTCCAGTCCTGGTTGTAAAGTTCCCGGGCTTTAGTGGTGTCGCGTTCGGTAGCCCAGGCCGGGTCCTTAGCCCAGGCGCGCTCGGCTAAACCTGTCAGTTTAGGGAATATCATGTAATCCATACGCTCCGCGCTCTTTACGGTTTCGCCCCAAAGCGCACCCTGCAGGCCTATAATGTTGGTTTTGCCATAATCGGTAAGGCGTTGCTTGCCTAAAAACAAATTGCGGTTGATAGGGAGGCCGTTCTTGTCAACATCTGCATTTTTAAAGTAATCGTAAGGGATAAACGAGAAAAATTTATCGATCCCTAAGAACGCGCCCCAATAATAGCCCGGCTCATCAAACGATTTGTAGTTGGCCATATCAAAATACAGGTTGGTTACACAGGTAAGTACCGTTTTGTAGCCCCCGTTTGCCAGCTTGTACGCCAGGTCTTCCTGCCCGTCGCCCAGTACGTTATTCCAAACATCAACCTGCATTTTTTCGCCTAAGAACTGCGGGTTGGGCACATAGGTAGCCTGCCCGTCAACAGCGGTTTTACGCAGGGCCATTTCTTCCCAGCCCGACAGGGTGATGTTGCGTTTCTTTAAAATATCATTTACCCTGCCATAAAAGTAGTACCACAGGTCGCCGGTATTTTGTATTGCCGGGTTGCTGGCCTTTAGGGCCAGGTAGGCGGGCGATTGCTCCCAAACACCTGCAGGCACTTCATCTCCGCCAAAATGTATGGCGGGCAGCGGCGCACCGGCGTCTTTGTACATATTTACCAGGTCGCCAACAACGGTTTCAATATAGTTATAAGTGGACGGCAGGGCCACATCTATTACATTATCATTCCAATATTGCACCGAACGGTAGGTCGACTTATCGTTCATATCGCGCAGCAGGGTACGTTCGGCACCGGCTTTATCGCCAGCCGCCATCAATCGTTGGTAACGGGCATCCATGGCTTTGATAGATGCACGGGCATGGCCCGGGGTCTCTATCTCGGGCAATACGGTAACGTGGCGCTCAGTAGCATATTTCAATATCTCGATATAATCCGCCCTGGTATAAAACCCGGTTCCGGCGGTATTGGTAAAATCGGGACCGGAACCATGCGAGGCAGGCAGGAAGGTTTTGCTGTCCAGCGTATGCCCGCGTTTGGAGCCTACCGCGGTTAGTTCGGGTAACGACGGTATCTCTATGCGCCAGCCCTCATCGTCGGTCAGGTGCAGGTGCAGGGTATTTAGCTTGTAAACGGCCATCAGGTTTATGAGCTTTAGCACCTGTTGCTTGCTTTGAAAATTACGGGCAACATCCAGCATCACCGCGCGGTAGGGGAAGCGGGGCTCATCCTTAACGTTCATGCAGGGCACAGGGATATTTGCCTGCGGCTTCATCCATGGCGAGGCGGAAATAGATGTTTTAAACGACTGTATACCATAGAACAAACCCGCAGGAGTTGATGCCGCTATAGTCATTTCATCAGGGGTAACAGTTAACGTATAGGCTTCCGCGCCAAGGCTGGCATCCTTTTTAAATATGATCTTCTTAGCCTTAGACGTCCCTTTTAATTTGCTGCCCAAAAGTTTCTCTATCCCTGTTATAAAGTAAGCTTTCTCTTTGGCAAAAAGCAGATCGCTTATCAGGGTAACGGCATTGGTAATTATAAAAGCACCCGGGTTTTCGGTATAGTTAAGGGGCGTCGGGATAATTTTTTGCAGCTGCGATGCAGGGATGTCTTGTATAATTTTGTTTTGGTTGTAGAGTATCTCCGGGGTTATCAGCCCCTGGTAATTTGGGGTATAAGGTTTAACAGTGAAATCGCCGGGCAGGTGGCCTTTGGCGGGTTCGGCATCCCATACAAAATATGGGCCTTCAATGGCATCGGTGAAGTTCACTACAATGGCCTCACAAACATAGTCGATACGGGTGCTTTCACCAGGCTTTACCTCCCTGAATTTATCATTTGGGGTGATGCTGTATAAGTCGCCGTTTACCTGCTGTATCTTTGCATTGCCGCTAACGGCATCAGCGGTAAAATTGCGCGATGAGTTAAAATAGATCTTCCATCCGTTGGCGGGTAAAGTTTGTTTCCCGGTATTTGTAATGGTTAAACCGGTGAGTGCTTCTTGTTTGTTGTGATAGTTATTATCAATAACTTCCCAACTCAGGCGCAGGTTTTTTACATCAAAATCCGGCACGCCGGCCATAACTGCCACAGCACTAAAATTTACTGTAACAAAAAATATCAGGGTAATAAAACGTCGCATCAGGATCATATTTAGGTTTATACCGTAAATATAATCAATTTAAGATGTGGAAATACTTTTTAAAATATTTTTTAAAGTGCGAACTTTATCCAGCCATGACCCTCATAGCCAAACGCGAATTGTTTGGTATGGATGATCTCCGCCAATATTTCCAGTGAGTCGACTATCCGCGGGCCCGGGCGATTAAAAAAGTGGTTTCCATCAACTATATAGATCCGGTTGTTCTTCACAGCTTTTAGATCGGTAAAGCCAGGTTGTTCCAATAGTATATTGATCTCGCTCATGGTTCGCTCAATGGCGAAGCCGCATGGCATCAGCAGGATAATTTCAGGGTCGCTTTCGCGGATATCATCCCAGCTTACATAGGGCGAATGTTTGCCTGCCTGGGCTAGTACAGGTGTACCTCCGGCAATATCAACCAGTTCAGGTATCCAGTTGCCCGATATCATTAAGGGCTCCAGCCACTCGATGCATGCAATGGTGGGCTTATTCTCCATAAACTTAAGCTTATGACGAATAATGTCGACACGTTCGTTCAGATCTTCCAGTAAGCGCTCGCCTGTTGCCTCAACACTAAGGGTCTTGGCAACGGTACCTATATCGGTAAATATATCGTCGAGGCTGTTAGGTTGCAGGGAGATGATATGCGCCTGCTTGCCCAGGTAATTCTCCAGGGCCTGTTCCACCTCTGGCAATGATACCGCGCAAACATCACACTGCGCCTGGGTGATCACCAAATCGGGCGAAAGCTGTTTGATCACTTCGCGCTTTACAGTATAAACCGATAAAGCATCGGCCAGTATCTCTTTTACTTTCGCGTCGATATCGGCGCTGCTTAAGCCATCAGGAAGGTTAGCTTCAGAGCAAACGGGCAGCGTTTTTATACTATCGGGATAATCGCATTCGTGCGAGCGGCCAACCAGGTTGGTTTCTAATCCAAGGGCACAAACTATCTCGGTTGCTGCAGGTAATAACGAAACTATTTTTTGATCAGACATATCTTCAGTTCGCAGTTTTAAGTTTGCAGTTGCATTGGTTTATGCCTATGTCGCTACTCTAATAATTGCGCTGCAAATATGCGAAATATAGGGCAATGTTGTTAGCATTAGAAGTATTGCATCCCAGCCCACTGCAAACTGCTCACTGCATTATTATCCTTTTAATATTACCTTTGCGCAGATGATCATCCTCACCTTTTTTATCGGGATAATTGCCAACTTTATTGGCTATGTGCCGCCCGGTAACATCAATCTTACGCTGGTGCAGGTAGCTATAAACAGGGGGTTAAAACAAGCGCTCAGGTTTATTATCGCTTTTTCCTGTGTCGAATTCTTTTTTACCTATGTTGTGATGCAGGGCGCCAAATGGCTTTCGGAACAAGTACGGCTGGATACGATCATAGATTGGATTATGATAGCGCTTTTCAGCACCTTAGGGTACATCACCTGGAAAAATCGCAACAATCCGCCCAAAACCACCTACAGCCCACACGCAAGCGTTAAGTACGGTATACTGCTCGGCTTTTTAAACCCTGTACAAATACCTTTCTGGATGGTCACAGGCACCTACCTTATCACCCACCAATGGATAGCCGACGGCTGGTTCGAGTTAATTGTTTTTAGCCTGGGCTCGGCAGCGGGAGCGTTTTTAGCGCTGTTCCTTTACGCCAAATTTGCGGGTTATGTACAAAAACGCTTTGAACTAAGCACCAGGGTAATTGATACCGCTATAGCCATATTGTTTTTTGCATTTGCAGCTTACCATATTTGTAAGCAGGTTTACCTGGTATGGTTTAAATGATCAAGCTTAAAAATTATGCGATTACCCTTCCGCTTCGCCTGCCTAAGAGGTTTTGACATTAATGTTCCATATCTTTTCTGCCTTCCGTCCAACAAGCCAGAACGACAGCGCGAGTATTGAAAAAAACAAAGTTTTATTGGTGTTTTCCCAAAAATATTCGAAGTATTTTGTGTAGAGGAATATGATCAGGAAGGTGATGCCAAATTCGCGGGCTACTACGTCCTTATATTTTAACCCATATAGCATGAACACCCCTGCCACTACCACCGCTATAATGCCCCAATAGAACAAACTGATCTGCTTGATCTGCCACCAAACATCAAGGCTGCCGTAATTGCCAAATATGCTGAGCAACCAAAGCGACATGAAAAGGTACAGCATCCCCACTACGTAGGTAAGCTCCCAAAAGTAGGCAAACCACTTTCTACCCTTCATTAAGTAGCAGGCCCCTACCAGCAACAGCCCAAACAGCACAAAACGCAGCGGGTAATTCATCCCTAAAAAGTACATAGCCCAGTTGGTTTGGTAACCCGTTTCGGTGCCGAACCAGCTACCCAGCGATACCAGTGCAAATAGCCATATCAGCCTTGACGACATACGGCGCGCTAAAAAGCCGTACACAAACACCGATACCAGAAACAAAAGCGAGTAGTGCCCCGACCGGTTATCGAACGTTTTGCCTAAATAAGCTATGCAACATGCCGTAAACAGCACACCGGTAAATATTACCGCTTCGTTACTGAATATTTTTTCGGGGTAAAGTTTTTCGCGCCGGCGGCCTATGTAGAACAAGCCGGCGGCCATAGCGCCCGAAAGGATAGCGATAACAATATCGGGCGTATCGTAAAGCTGCTTTATCCAATTGATAACTGCATCATCAACAATTAGGGAGCCAATGGCTATAGCCCCGCAGAAAAGCGCCACCCAAATGCTGTATTTGGCCAGGCGCATCCAATCAAACCCCTTTATTTCGTATGAATCGCGAAGTTTGCCGGCCTGAGTGGCATCTATCAGCCGGTGCTTTTCCCAATGCGTAATGGTATCGTTCAAAAACTCACTTTCCTGCCTGTCGATGTTTAATTTAGCCATAGCTTGCTGATGCACTAATTTAGCGCAATAGGTTTAATTAACAATGTTAATGCACAGTAATTGTTGCGCTTGCTGCAAGAAAAATAAATGTTAATTATGAAAATGCGGTGAAAACTATGTGTTGAACTGAGGGCGATCGATAATCAGCAGGGCCTGCACATCTTCTTTGTCTTTCCCCAACTGTACAACCAGTTCTTCCAGTGATGCGAACTTGATATCGCCGCGTATAAAGTGCAAAAATTCCATGCGCACCTGCTGGTTGTATATCTCGGCATTAAAATCGAAGATATTAACTTCAATATTGCGCGCCATGCCATTTACGGTTGGGCGGTGGCCTATGTAGGCCATGCCGGTATATTCTTTACCCGCTACTATTACTTTAACAGCGAAGATGCCGTCGGCAGGTATCAGCTTATAACTTTCTTCGATAAGCAGATTAGCGGTGGGGTAACCCAGTTCGCGGCCTAACTGGTCGCCGCGGATAACCTTGCCGGTGATAAAAAAAAGATATCCCAGGCACTCATTTGCAATACGGATATCGTTTGCAAGCAGTGCGGTACGTATACGGGTAGAACTTATGGCTACATCGTTTATATCCTGCTCGGGTATCTCCACCACTTCAAAACCGTAAACCGGCGCCAGTTCAAGCAAATCGCCCAGGCCGCCCTGCCGGTCTTTACCAAAACGGTGATCGTATCCAATAACAATGGTTTTAGTGCCAATTTTATTTACCAGCACATCGCGGATATAGCCCTCGGCACTTTGGTTGGAGAAATCCCTTGAGAACGGCGTAATAATTAAATGGTCGACGCCCAATTGGTCAAGCAGTCCGGCCTTCTCATTTATAGTGTTAATGAGTTTAAGGCTTTCATCCTCGGGATGCAAGATCATGCGCGGATGCGGGAAGAAAGTAAGGATAACCGTTTCACCATCCGTGGCTGCAGCCAATTCTTTTATGCGCGATATGATCTTACGGTGCCCAATATGCACTCCATCAAAAGTGCCGATAGTGACAACGGCATTTTTAACAGGCTTAAATTCATCAATATGATGGTATATCTTCATTTATTGAGCAAAGGTAAAAGGAGAAAACTAAAAGGAGAAAGTTTTTTGCCTGCTGTGTGTAAAGATGTTGCGATCAACCATTATCCGGGAATTCGGCCGCTTTTAATTCTCTGATAGTGTTTACTAACGCTAGTATCTCATGCGCATCCTCAATACGGTAATTACCGCTGCGGGTACGCCTTAAACGCGATAGGTATGCCCCGTTATTCAACGCCGCGCCAAAATCGTTCACCAGCGAGCGGATGTAAGTGCCTTTGCTGCAAACCACTCTGAAATCAACCTCGGGCAATTCTATGCGGGTTATCCCAAATTCGGTTATGGTAACATTGCGCAGCTTCAGTTCCACTTCTTCGCCGCGGCGGGCTTTTTCGTACAGGCGTTCGCCATCAACTTTTATGGCCGAGTGCGCCGGCGGATATTGTTGTATATCGCCAATAAACTGCGCGCAGGCGGCCTTTATTTGTTCTTCAGTAAGATGGCTTATTTCAAATCGTCGCTCCGGTTCGCTTTCCAAATCGTACGTTGGGGTGGTCGATCCGAGCACCATGGTACCTGTGTATTCCTTTTCTTCGGCCTGGAAGGTATCTATCTGCTTGGTCATTTTACCGGTGCAAACAATGAGCAGGCCGGTAGCTAACGGATCGAGCGTGCCGGCATGGCCCACCTTTAGCTTTAACGGCTTAAAGGCGTTGCGCAGCTTGCCCACCACATCAAAGCTGGTCCACTTGTAGGGTTTGTTGATAAGAAGGAGCTGCCCGTCGGCAAATTGTTGTATGGAATTGAACATGTTAACCGCGGTTAAACGGATTTATCTGATTAAGGAATTCTTGTGACCGAATCAAGTAGATTAAGTCAATCCCGGTTATATCACCTGTAAATTGTGGCCGCTTAGGTAAAGGATAATGATCACTCCGCCTACTAATATACGGTACCAGCCAAAAAGCTGAAAACCGCGGCGCTCTAAAAAGGTGATAAATGTTTTAATAGCCAGCAGGGCTACCAAAAATGCTATAATGTTGCCAATGGCCAGCAATTTGATTTCTTCGCCGGTAAAAACGTGACCGTCCTTATAAATAAAATCGTATAATTTTTTGGCGGTGGCGGCAAACATGGTAGGTACAGCTAAAAAGAACGAAAACTCGGCAGCGGCCTTGCGGCTTAGCTTTTGGCTCATACCCCCTACAATAGTGGCAGCAGAGCGCGATGTACCGGGTATCATGGCCAGGCACTGGAAAAAACCGATCTTTAAGGCGGTTAAATAGCTTATCTCTTTCTCCTCTTTAATATCCGGCTTGTTAAACCACTTGTCTACAAAGAGCAGAATGATACCACCTATAAATAGGGTAATACCTACGGTTAAGGCACTCTCTAACAAAGCATCTATTTTTTTACTGAATAGCAGGCCAAATATCGCAGCCGGTATAAACGCCACAACAAGCTTATAGTAAAAATTGATAGATTGAAAAAAGCGTTTGAAGTAAAGCACCACTACAGAAAGTATGGCCCCTAACTGTATGGCAATGGTAAATAACTTTACGAAATCATCGCTTTGGATGCCCATTACCGATGAAGCGATGATCATATGCCCGGTTGATGATACCGGCAAAAACTCCGTGAGCCCCTCAATTATCGCCAGGACAATTACGTGTAGTATGTTCATTATTTAGCAGTCGGCTTTTTTAAAATGGCGTAAAAACCCAGGCCGAAACCCGCCAATACTACAATTGGCGCTATTACAATTTTGGTTGTACTGTAAATATCCGTGGTGCCGCTCATCAGCACAAAGCCAAAGGCAACTATGGCAATGCTGATAATAAGCCATAGGTAATTGTCTTTACCGAAAATGAATTGGCCCGGGGTGGTATTGTTTACCGGGGCCTGTGTTTTACTTGCAGCTGTTTTTGTTTGTTGCAGTGGCATATCTTATTTTGTGATTTATTAAATTTTACCCGATCGCTATCGGGATAGTGATCGGCCTTAGTTACAAATGGACTAAAGAGCCGGTGAAATAATGAACTATCTGTATAAATCGTATATCTTTAAGCGTAAAAACTTGTTGACCGCCAGGAACGTGCTAAACGCCGATATAAATATCCCCAGTATTATAATACCTATAAACACCATCCCAAATTCGGCAGGGCTTTGCAGTATCACCAGGTCTGGTATTTGTTTATTGGCCAGGTAAAGTGTGCCAATTAATATAACAATAGATATTAGGGCGCCCAGTAACCCATGCCATATGCCGTAAAGTAAAAACGGCTTGCGTATAAAGCTTTTTGTAGCACCTACCAACTGCATTGATTTGATGAGGAAGCGCTGCGAGTAAATAGCCAGCCGGATGGTGTTATTGATGAGGGCGACTGATAATATTACAAATATACCGGCAAAGGCCAGGATAATAAGGCTGATAGAGGTAAGATTCTGGTTCATTTGATCAACCAGTGATTGCTGATACTTCACCTCTTTAACCAATGGGTTTTTTAGTAACTGGGCCTTAAATTTTTCGATACCGGCGTTGTTGGCGTAATCTGCCTTCAGGTAAATATCAAGTGATTGCGATAGCGGGTTGTATCCTAAAAACTTTACAAAGTCTTCGCCAAGGTCCTTCTGCAAGTTGTGGGCAGCCAACTCTTTACTTACGTAAAGCGTTTGTTTTACCATGGGGTTAGCATCCAGTTGCTTTTGCAGCTGCATTACATCTGTTTCGTGGGCCGAATCGTCCATAAATATGTTCAGAACAATATTTTCCTTAACATATCTGGAGAGGTTGTTGGCATGAACCAGTATCAACCCCAGCAACCCTATCATCAATAAAACCATGGCAATACCAAAAACGGTAGATATATATATCGTTTTGGTTTTTTTTGCCGATGCACTTGCTTCAAATTCTTCCATACGTTTTATAGATAGGTAACCAATTACACTTAGTAGTTTGCGAAATTAACAAACCCTGCCTAAAGGTAAAAGTTTATAGCCGATAATTAACAATTATTAACGCATACCTGCGCTCCCGCCTCAATTTGTCCTTATTAGGATACATTAAAATTTGCGGTTTGCCCACACGAAACATTGGTGCCACTGATCAAAAAACACCGCGCGGTTATAACAAAGTCCGGGTAATTTTAAACACCTGCCAAAATATCCCGTTAAGGCACGGCTATTGCCTGTATCTGGCCGACTACTTAATTTAAATATGAAACATTTACTTGCAACCCTGCTCCACGTATTCGTCATTTTTATGATGGTTAGCTTTATAATTGGCGCAATACTGGCCGCCACGGGTACGTTTGATCACTGGGCAGAACGGTACCGCTTAAAACGCCGCAGGCGCAGATTGATAAAAAGCAAGCGTTTGGAAGATAACATTACGCCATATCACGCCGCTAAACCCGACAGATCGTCGGTCACTTATACCGGCAACGTATAATATATAATCTGTTATTACTATATTTACCTTTAATAACCTGCTCTAATTTTCTGGGTATATTATGTATTCTATAGATCAATTATTATGAAGAAGATATTGTTTATCGCCGCTATAATAGGACTGTCGGTAACCGCCAGGGCTCAGGAAGCCGCTAAAGCGGAAGGCCCTAAAATTTACAACCCCGCTGCCGACGCCAAAGCCGAGATTGCAGCCGCTGTAAAAGCCGCCGAGGTACAGCATAAAAATGTGCTGCTTCAAATTGGCGGCAACTGGTGTATATGGTGCCTACGGTTTAACGACCTGGTAACCAAAGATGCCGAATTAAATAAATACATGAATGATAATTTTGTGGTACTGCACGTAAACTGGAGCCCTGAAAACAAAAACGAAAAGGTGCTGGCCGATCTGGGCTACCCCCAACGTTTTGGTTTCCCGGTGTTTGTAGTACTTGATAGCAAAGGCAACCGCCTTCACACCCAAAACTCGGGTTACCTGGAAGAAGGCAAAGGCCACAGTAAAGCTAAAGTAATGGAGTTTTTTCAAGGCTGGGCACCGGCCGCGCTTGACCCTAAAAGCTACGTAGAAAAAGAAAAGGCGAAGTAGTGATGAAAGGTTAGTGATTGGTGATCAGGGTGATTGCTATTGACCTTAACAAATCCGTAATTGCAAGGTCGCAATCTTCGATAGAAAAGTAGGTGACCTGCATATCGGGGATTGCCAGGTCACTTTTCCTCCTCGTAATGACGAGCCTAAAAACAAAAGAGGGTTACGCTAAACGCGCAACCCTCTTTTGTTATATTCTTCCAGACTTTTGGACCTCCGACTTTCGGACTTATTCAATAACGCTTACTTTAAGCATATTGGTTTTACCTTGTTTATAAATTGGCACCGCGGCAGTATTAATTACCACGTCGCCAGCTTTAAGTAATTGCTCTTGTTTAAGTATGTTGTTTACATCCGCAATGGTCTGGTCGGTGCTTTCGGCTTTATCATAATAAAATGCCCTTACACCCCAAACAAGACTAAGCGCGTTAAGTAAGTGCTTATTTGATGTAAATATGTAAGTCCCTGCTTTAGGGCGATAGCTCGATATTTCGAAAGCGGTGTAACCGCTAACAGTCATGCTTACAATACCCATGGCATTGGTGTGTTCGGCCAGGTATACAGCCGATCCGCAAAGCGCGTCGCTCAGGTAATTTGCCGATGCAGAATCGGTGTTTTCAGCTTTTGAAGCGTTGAACGGGTAACCCAAATCTTCCACGTTACGAACGATCTTCGCCATTGTTTCGATAACAATAACCGGGAACTCCCCTACCGATGTTTCGCCGCTTAACATTACCGCGTCGGCACCATCCAGTACCGAGTTAGCCACATCATTTACCTCGGCGCGCGTTGGGCGCGGCGTGGTTATCATTGATTCAAGCATCTGTGTAGCCACAATAACCGGTTTTGATGCATCGCGGCATTTGCGGGCAATCATTTTTTGCAGCAACGGCACTTCTTCCAGCGGGCACTCAACACCAAGGTCGCCACGGGCAATCATTACCGCATCGGTAGCTGCAATAATTTCGTCGATATTTTCAATAGCCTCGGGCTTTTCAACTTTCGCAATAACACGCGATTGTTTACCGCTTTCGCGGATGATACGCTTAAGGTCTATGATATCCTGGCCGGTACGTACAAACGAAAGGCCCACCCAGTCTACCTCCCATTCTAAGGCGTACTTTAAATTTTCAAGGTCTTCGGGTGTTAAACTTGGTATCGATACTTTTGTGTTTGGCAGGTTAACACCTTTGCGCGATGTTAAAATACCGCCATGCACTACCTCGCAAACTACGGTATCCTTACGGTTTGTTTCAATAACCTTCAATTGCAGTTTACCATCGTCCAGTAAAATGATCTCGTTGGCCTGTACGTCCTGCGGGAACGTTTCGTAAGTAATATATATCTGGCTGTCGTCGCCAATACATTCATGAGTAGTAATATTAATCCGCGTGCCGTTTATAAGGTGTATACCGCCATCTTTCACCAGGCCTATACGGATCTTGGGGCCCTGCAAATCGGCAAGGATACCTACATTGGTTTTATATTCTGAGTTTATCTCACGGATCAGGTCAACAAATTTTTTGTGATCTTCTGGCTTACCGTGCGAAAAATTTAGTCGGCACACATTTAGTCCGGCCCTTATCATTGACAGCAACACTTCCTTTTTTGCTGATGCAGGCCCCATTGTAGCAACGATCTTAGTACGATTGTAGTAAAAATTCATATTTTCAGGTTAAATTCGGCTTTTTACGCTATTGTGTACAAATTACACATCTAATTTTCCGCTAAAATAATAGATTTTCGCGTGATTTTATTTTTTTCGGGTCAATCTTTACTGCCGCAACAATTTCAGGGATCTTATTTAAAGCGGATATCATGCTTTCAAGGTCCTCGTCATCGATGTAATTTTTTATCATTATAAAATAATCGGCCTCACGCATTTCGGGTACCAAATACCCTTCCGAACCCTTGTTACCTATAAAATAAAAATCAGTTTCGGTACTTTCCCAACTGTAATGGTATAACGAGAACAACAGCGGCGAGCCGTTTAGATTAGTATCCAGCCGCAAATCGTCTATCCGCGAAAAATTAAAATTTAAACACTTGTTTATATAGTAGCATATACGGTAGTCTTTTAACGACGTCGTAACCGCTATTAATATAAAATCCAGATCGATCTCAAACTTTAAAATTTTCCTGTTCAAAACCATTCATATTTAAAACGGTAAAAATACAAAACGCAGGCACATACCATAAATTTTATTGCACCTGCCTATGCCCGCAAAACCATGCCACATCATGAACCGGTTATTATTTAATACCCGGCTTTGGTAATAAACACACTTTTGGCCCATCTTTTTATATCCAAAAACATCTTATACAGGTTGTAGGTAATCAGTTACCTGCCTCACAGTTAAGCATATACAAACCCTTAGTGTAACTTTATTACTATAAATTCAAAATAGATATTAAACTTTAATACTTCTGCTCAAAATCATTACTTTTACGCCAGTTAGATACCCGGGTTGAAACCTTTTGATATAATTAGTTGTTCACTAAATATTGTCAAAGTTTTTAGATTTGATATTTAACATAATTTATTTTTCTTTGCACTGAATTTATTAATCATTAAACTATAAAGACTATGTCTGATATCGCTTCAAGAGTAAAAGCTATTATCGTGGAAAAACTGGGTGTTGACGAAAGTGAAGTAACACCAGAAGCAAGCTTCACCAACGATCTTGGTGCTGACTCTTTAGACACCGTGGAATTGATCATGGAGTTTGAAAAAGAATTTAACGTTGCAATTCCTGATGATCAGGCAGAAACCATTGGTACTGTTGGCCAGGCTGTTGCTTACTTAGAAAAAAACGTTAAAGCTTAATTAACTCCTTAAAACTGTTAAATGGAGTTTAAAAGAGTTGTAGTAACCGGGCTTGGAGCGCTTACTCCAATTGGTAATACTGTTCCGGAATATTGGAACAGCCTTATTAATGGGGTAAGCGGCGCTGCCTTAATCAAAAGTTTTGATGTTGAAAAATTCAAAACTAAATTTGCCTGCGAAGTAAAGAATTTTGACGCGGAAGCGTTTTTGGGCCGCAAAGAGGCCCGCAAACTCGACCCGTTTGTTCAATACGCTTTATTTTCGACAGAAGAAGCCGTTAAAGATGCAGGTTTAGATTTCGAGAAACTGGACACCAGCCGTATTGGTGTTATCTGGGGATCGGGCATTGGCGGTTTAAAGACATTTTTAGACGAGGTTGTAAACTTTGCCAAAGGCGACGGTACACCTAAGTTTAATCCTTTCTTTATCCCCAAAATGATAGCCGACATTGCACCAGGCCATATATCTATTAAATATGGCTTGCGCGGGCCAAACTTTACTACGGTATCCGCTTGTGCTTCATCAAACAATTCGCTTATTGATGCTTTTAACTACCTGCGCCTTGGTAAAGCAAACATGTTTATTACCGGCGGGTCCGAAGCTATTATAAATGAAGCGGGTATTGGTGGTTTTAACGCAATGCATGCCTTATCAACCCGCAACGATGACCCTGCAACTGCCTCTCGTCCGTTTGATCTGGACAGGGATGGTTTTGTGGCCGGCGAAGGTGCAGGTACTATTATTTTAGAAGAATTGGAGCACGCCCTAAAACGCGGTGCAAAAATTTATGCTGAAATGGTTGGCGGCGGCATGAGCGCCGATGCTTACCACATGACAGCCCCCCACCCCGAAGGTTTAGGTGCATCGCTGGTTATGAAGGCAGCGTTAGAAGACGCAGGTTTAACACCCGCCGATATCGATTACGTTAACGTACACGGTACATCTACCCCAATTGGCGACCCCCAGGAAGTAAAAGCTATAACAGATGCTTTTGGCGACAGGATATACGATATCAATATCAGCTCAACAAAATCAATGACCGGCCACTTACTTGGTGCGGCAGGCGCTGTTGAAGCAATTGCCTCGATATTGGCAATTCAGAACGATATTATCCCGCCAACCATCAACCATTTTACCGATGACCCGGCTTTTGACCCTAAAATTAACTTTACATTTAACACCGCTCAAAAACGCGTTGTTAATGTAGCACAAAGCAACGGTTTTGGCTTTGGCGGTCATAATGCATCGGTAATATTTAAAAAGTACCAGCAATAATTTCGTTGGATGCCTATTAGTCGCTTTTATAAGTTATACCTTTCGCCCAATAGAAAATATGTTAAGGTCTTAAAAAATTTGCTCGGTTTTGTACCGGGCAATTTGTCGTTATACCGGTTGGCGTTTCGCCATAAATCGGTTGCCCAAAACATAAAAAAGGGAGTAAAAAACAGCAATGAGCGCCTCGAATTTTTGGGAGACGCGGTATTGGGCAGCGTAGTTGCCGAAGTGCTTTTTAAGCTGTACCCTTACGAAGATGAAGGCTTTTTAACAGAGCTGCGATCAAAGATCGTAAGCCGTAATAACCTTAACCAGCTTGCCCGTAAGCTGGGTTTTGACAAACTAATAGAGTTTGATACCAAAATATTAAATGCCGGAAGGCAGGGCTCGCTGCTTGGCGATGCCTTTGAGGCGCTGATAGGCGCTGTTTACCTGGATAAGGGATATGATTTTACCCGCAACTTTTTGGTGAATCACATCATCAAATCGCATATTGACATTCATACCCTTGAGCAAACCGAAACCAATTTTAAAAGTAAACTGATTGAGTGGTGCCAGCGACATGGCAAGGACATTAGCTTTGATGTAATTGAGAACCAGGAAGGCGAAAGCACCAAGCTGTTTACTGTACAGACCAGTGTAGACGGCGAAATAATGGGCTCGGGCAAGGAATTCAGTAAAAAGAACGCCGAAAAACTCGCCGCCGAAAAAGCCTGTACAGCGCTGGGGATATAATTGCCCCCCATCCCCCTTAAGGGGGCGCTTCAAAAGCATAAACCTTATTGAATGCCGAACACCTAATTGAGTAATGAAGTATTTATCTAATTCTACATTCATCGTCAGATACTCAATTCTACTCCCCCTTTAGGGGGCTGGGGGGTCAATACAACTTCTGCAAAGTAGGCCGGTCGCCATTTTTTTTGAAGTATTCGTATTGGGTTTTTATCTTTTTGATCAGATCATAATCGCCCCAAACTTTTAGGTCTTCAAATGACGGGCGATAGTATTCCATAAATCTGGTCACTGTTGTGCTGTCGACATCTGTAAGGCCTGTAGCACGCATTACAAAGTGCCTATTATACCTTTTATCCACTTCGGTAGCTTCCAGTTCCTTTTTGGTAAAGGCGGCAAAGCGGCGCATATTACGGGCATCCTTGCTAAACAATTCGCGCAGGCCGGTAAGCGGCGAACCGCCTATAGGTAAAAAAATAGTAGCCGGTGGCTTACCATCAAAGTACAGGCCCTTGCTGCGGTAATCGTTTAATATTTCACTAAGCTCCTGCCTTTTTGTTTGCCCTACGATACGGACCTCGTTCAGCTGCACCTCGGGCTGCATATAAACCACCATTCCGTAATTGGTAGCTTCCTGCTTTTGCGGTGTGTAACCCCTTTTGGTGAACAGTAGCGTATCGCCAACATTGGCGCTGATGCTAAAGCCGCCAAGCTGGTCGCCAATGGCAACGCCCTTGGTGCGCAGGTTGGTAATAAATACATCGGCGAGCCGCTCGGATGAAATGCGCTTGTAAATAATCCCTTTTATGATCACCTGCTGCGCAGATGCACAAAATACAAAACAAAGCACGCCGATTAAAAAGGATATTATAAACTTCAAGGGCATTTATATTAAACGCGGTAAACTTATAAAATGTATAGCTGTTAAAATGTGAAAAAGTGTTAAAGTTAGAGTCGGGAAGTCCGAAAGTCCGAAAGAAGACTATATACTTTGGCCTTCGGACTGCGGACTTTCCTGACTTTCGGACTCTTCCGATTTTCGGACTAAAAACATATCTTTGCACATGATAAAATCCATGACAGGGTATGGAATTGCCAGTTTTGACTCCGGCAGAATAAAGTATACCGTCGAGATCAAATCCCTGAACAGTAAGTTTCTTGAGCTTTCCCTGCGATTACCAAAAATATTTTCTGAGAAAGAATTTCAGCTGCGTAACGATTGCAGCAAGCAGATAGAACGTGGTAAGGTAAATCTTTCTATCAACGTAGAACAGGCAAACGCCAGCGTAAAGGCAGCTGGCATAGACCGCGATTTGCTTAAACACTATTACAACCAGCTAAAAAGCGTAAGCGACGAACTTAACGAACCGGGCGGCAACCTGCTGCAGTTAGCCTTAGGATTGCCCGAGGTGGTTAAATACGAAGAAGATACCGTATCTGACGATGAGTGGAAACTGGTTGAAAAAACCTTTCAGCAGGCTATGGCTGCTTTTCAGCAGTTTAGGGCAGACGAGGGTAAGGTTTTAGAACAGGACATTAAGATGCGCATTGGCATCATCCTTAAAAACCTGGAACTGGTTGAGGTTGAAGAGCCGAAACGCGTACCCGTGATCCGCGAGCGTTTAAACCAGTTTTTAAGCGAAGCCGTGGGTGCAGATAGTATTGACAAAAACCGCTTTGAGCAGGAACTGATATATTACATTGACAAGCTTGATATAACGGAAGAGAAGATACGCCTGAAAGCGCATTGCGAATATTTTATAGAAACGCTGAAAAACGCCGACGCGAACGGTAAAAAACTGGGTTTTATTTCGCAGGAGATAGGTCGCGAGATAAACACCCTCGGCTCAAAAGCTAACGACGCCAACATGCAAAAACTTGTGGTGGGCATGAAAGAAGAACTTGAAAAAATTAAGGAACAATTACTAAATGTGTTGTAAGATGTTGTAAGGTCGGAGTGTTGTATACGGTTGGAAGGTTAAACTCAATCGGCTTACAGCATTTAAACTTTGTAACCTTCCACTTTCCAACAAAATGAAAGAAGGTAAACTTGTTATATTCTCGGCCCCATCGGGTGCAGGAAAAACCACCATCGTACATCACCTGCTTACTCAGATACCCGACCTGGAGTTTTCCATTTCTGCTACTACCAGGCCCGCACGCGGCGAAGAAGTACACGGCAGGGATTATTATTTTATTAGCAAGGAAGAGTTTTTACACCGGATAGCCAAAAAGCAATTTGTTGAGTTTGAAGAAGTTTACTCAGGCACTTTTTACGGCACCCTGCGTACCGAAATAGAACGCATTTGGGCAAAAGGAAAAACGGTAATTTTCGATATAGACGTAGAAGGGGGTATGCACCTGAAGCGCAAGT
Source organism: Mucilaginibacter sp. 14171R-50 (assembly GCF_010093045.1). Taxonomy (NCBI): domain Bacteria; kingdom Pseudomonadati; phylum Bacteroidota; class Sphingobacteriia; order Sphingobacteriales; family Sphingobacteriaceae; genus Mucilaginibacter; species Mucilaginibacter sp. 14171R-50. The sequence continues at coordinate 530,021 of NZ_CP048115.1, forward strand.
ATGAAGACCAGGCGCTGGCTGTATTCGTTCAGCCGCCATCACTTGAAGTTTTGATAGAGCGCTTGACCGGCCGTGGGACCGATAGCCCCGAAAAACTGCAGGAACGCTTCGCAAAAGCTGAAAAGGAGCTGAATTATGCCCCCCAGTTTGATGTTATCCTGAAAAATTACGATCTTGAAACAGCTTGCAAAGAGGCTAAAGAGTTGGTAACCAATTTCATTGGTAACAGTTTGCAGTTTTAAGTTTGCAGTCAGCAGATGGATGGGTACTTATAAAGATTTATTGTTGTATAAGAAAAGTTTCACTCTTGCAATGGAGATATTTTCTGTTACAAAACAATTTCCAAAAGAAGAAACTTACTCACTAACTGATCAAATAAGACGCTCATCGCGATCTGCAAACATTTGTTCTATTGAAGCATATCGCAAACGCCGATATCCGAATCATTTTATAAGCAAACTTAGTGATGCAGATATGGAAAACAGCGAAACACAAGGATGGTTAGACTTTTCGCTGGCATGCAAGTATATAACACAAGAAACGTACAAAAAGCTGCATTCTTTATCAGATGAGATAGGACGAATTATATATTATATGATCGAAAACCCAGGTAAGTTCGGTGCTGGCGAATAAAATTTATTTACTGCAAACTTCTTACTGCAAACTGCAAACTCATGAAAATAGGTTTACTATTCGGTTCGTTTAATCCTATACATATAGGGCATTTAATTATTGCCAATTATATGGCCAACCACACTGCGCTTGATAAGGTATGGCTGGTGGTATCGCCGCAAAACCCCCTTAAAAAATATGGCGACCTGATAAACACTTACGACAGGCTGGAGATGGCTAAACTGGCCACGGATAATGCAACCAATATTGAAGTTAGCGATGTCGAACTCAGGTTACCGCAGCCATCATACACTATTGACACCCTTACACATTTAAAAGAAAAGTACCCGCAGCACGAGTTTGCCCTTATAATGGGTTCAGACAACCTGGCTACTATACATAAATGGAAAAATTATAAGGTAATACTGCGCGATTATCAAATATTTGTATACCCGCGCCCGGGGTATGAAAATGCCGAATTTGCATCGCATCCCTCGGTAACTATAACCATGACCCCATTGATGGAACTGTCGGCAACCTTCATTCGTAAATCCATAGCCGAGAAAAAGAATGTGCAATATTTTGTACCTGATGCTGTTTTAAAATTTATAGAAAGCAAAAGCTTGTACAGGTAAGATAACCTTTCTGCTTCAGGCTTTCAGCCTCATCACCTATCTTTGTACCCGTGAGTGAGAAAACGATCCTTAAACTTCAGTTACCAACCGACCCGTTGTGGGTTAAAAATGTGGTAGAAAGCAATATTGAAGAGCTTTTGACCGATCATGCTTATTGCGAACAGAAAGCGGCAACCAATGCCATCACGCTTATTGTGCAAAACCCAAACCTGAGCGATATGGTGCAGGAAATGATAGCCCTTGCCCAGGAAGAAATGGACCACTTTAAACGCGTACACGAAATATTACTGCAGCGCGGCTTTACGCTGGGCAGGGAGCGCAGGGATAATTATGTGAATGAGCTTAGAAAATTTATTATCGTAGGTGGCGGCCGCGAAGCGCAACTGATAGACAGGCTGCTATTTTCGGCAATGATTGAGGCACGCAGCTGCGAGCGTTTTAAAGTGCTGTCTGAAAACATAAATGACAAGGAGCTATCCGAGTTCTACCACGAACTGATGATCAGCGAGGCTACTCATTACGCCATGTTTTTACGCCTTGCTAAAAAACATGCTGTTGAAATTGATGTGGATGCCCGCTGGGCGGCGTTTTTAGCCTATGAAGCGCAGGTGATTCAAAATTACGGCAAAGGCGAAACCATACACGGCTAATTAACTAATAAAGCCCACTATGTTGCGCAGGTAGTTATTCATCATTTCGATATCTACGGCATCATTTATATAGCCAATGTGCATATCCGGCCGGATAATGAGTGCCTTACGGGCACCGGTCTTTACCTCAAACACATCAAAAATATGCTGGTTATTTTCTGACGGCGGCAAGTGGAAGAAATTAATATTGCCGTTGTAATCCTGCGTGATCCATTTGGCCAGGGTAAACAGGAAGCTTTCTTTTATTTCGCCAAGTGTAATAAGGGTAAACCCCGGCTTGTTGCACCAGGCATGTATATCGGTTTTAGCTTTTTTCTTCTCGTCGTATATCTCCAGGTATGGTAGGCGGTCCCCGGCCTTTATTTTACCCGAATGCCCTAATTGAAGGTTTATTTTGCTGTCGCGATAGCTAATGCCGGTTTGCGATACCTGTTTAAAAAAGTATCCGCGCATGCTTTCGTTTTTCCACACCAGCTTTAGGGCGTTTGGTATAACGTATCTTTTTAACAACCCGCTAAACCAGCTGCGCGAGGTAATGACATTAAACATGTGGTCGGTAGTATTAAGCAGATCTTTAGCAACCGGTACGCGTTCGGCAGCATAGCTACCGAGTATATCCTCTTTTATTTGACCATTAACAACCGCGGCCAGTTTCCAGCCAAGGTTATACGCGTCCTGTAAACCCGTATTCATGCCCTGCCCGCCTACCGGCGAATGGATATGCGCGGCATCTCCAATTAAGAAACAGCGGCCATCGCTAAATTTTTCGGCCATGCGGTGGTGCAATTTGTAGGTGGTAAACCAGTTAATATGGTCAACCTCTATCTTCGCCCTGGTGATGTTCTCTAATTCGGGCAGCACATCGCTCAATTGCAGATACTCCCTGTCCTCCAGTCCGTCAGGTAAACTGGCAACTACCCTGAAGGAACCTTCCTGGGGCATGGGGAAAAAACCGGCGAAGCCGGACTTGCCTACAAAAAGGTTCACCTGCCTGCCATCCATGGCACTTGCCAGTTCAATATCTGCAAGGTAAAATTTATGCTGGTAAGTATCCCCGGTAAAAGGAATGCCCAGTTGCTTGCGAACCACACTGTGCGCTCCATCGGCACCTATAATATAATCGCAGGAGAGCTTGAAGGTAGTATTGCCATTTTGCATACTAACTTGTAGCGTATTATTATTGCGTGTAAGGCTGATGAGTGTCGTTTCCCAATAAACGGGACAGCATGCTGTGGTTAAGTATTCCAGCAGTGCGCGTTCGTTCTTGCTTTGCGGATACAGGTGTATAAAAGGGAACAGCGTTTGGGGTTCGCCCATGTCTTTTAACGATATCGACACGAGTTGCTCGCCACCCATATTAAAAGCCAGGCCGCCCGCCTGCTTGCCTTCGCTAATGATCTTATCCACAATGCCCAGTTGCCGATAGATCTCAAGCGAACGGGCCTGCACCGCCAATGCTTTTGATTGATTGGTGGGGCCTTGCTTGATATCAATAATCACGGGCTGAACACCGTTACGAAGTAATTGCGCGGCCATCATCAACCCCGACGGCCCGGCGCCAACTATCAGTACGCTGGTATGTTGGGGCACGCTTATCATTTCATTTACGCATGGAATAATAAAAATATGGCTGGCCGCTTGCGCAGATCAGGCACCTGCTTTTGCCATTCAGCAATAGGCATGGTTTTGATGAATTCTGTTGGGGCGGTAATATCGCAGGCAATACAAAGCCTTGTGTTTGGCTTACAGCTTTTCAACACTTCCTGCAGCATGCTATCGTTACGAAAAGGCGTCTCTATAAATAGTTGAGTTTGCTTGTTCTTTTCGGCCAGGCTTTCCAGTTCCTTAATGCGTTTGCTGCGCTCCATTTTATCTATAGGCAGGTAACCATGAAAGGTGAAGCTTTGCCCGTTAAACCCCGATGCCATCAGCGCCAGTAAAATAGAGCTTGGCCCCACCAGCGGCACCACCTTTATACCTTTACGGTGAGCTTCGGCAACAATATCCGCGCCGGGGTCAGCTATACCGGGACAGCCTGCTTCGCTCATGAGGCCGACATCATTTCCGGCAACCAGCCCCTTAAAAAACTCCTTTAGCCCGGCATCGCGGTTATGCTTACCGTAGTCGTGGATAACCAGCTCGCTTTGCGGGGTTTTTAACCCGGCCAGCTTTAAAAAACGCCGGGCGGTTTTCTCATTCTCTACAATATATTCTTTTACACTATTAATGGTATCTACCAGGTAAGGCGTAAAAGATTGGGCCGCGGCTTCGTCTGCAAGCGGTACAGGTATCAAAAAGAGGGTTCCGTAGGCCATATGTATATTATAAATGCAAAAAGAGACGCGAAGTTTCGCGTCTCTACTTTTTTATCTATTTCAATTTCGCCAGCGCTTCGCGGATACGCGGTATCATTTGCTGTATTTCGGCCAGGGTACTTGCCCCTACCGATGCCCTGAACCAGGTAATTTCTTCGCCGGTACCAAATGCTGAGAATGGCACAAACGCTACGCCTGCTTCTTTGATCAGGTAAAAATTCACATCGGCGCTGTTTGCCAGCACTTTGCCATCGGGCGTGGTTTTACCGGTATAATCAACCCTAACGGTTAGGTAAATGGCACCCATCGGCTCAATCGAATCTACATTAAAACCTTCTGCTTTTAGCGCCTGAAAGCCCTCGTGCAGGGTGCTTAAGCTGGCTTGGATATTATCTTTTAGCTTACCAAGGTATGCATTAACATAGCCGTCGTTCTTCAGGTATTCGGCCATGGCCACCTGCTCGGCCTTAGGCGACCATGCCCCCATGTGGCCCACAATGGCTTTCATGTTGGTTATTATTTCTGCCGGGCCAAAACCCCAGCCCACACGTACGCCGGTAGCCGCAAAACATTTGGATCCACCGTCAATAAATACCGTGTAATCCTTTAGTTCGGGGCGCAGGGTTACCGGGTCATAATGTTTGTATGCGCCAAAGGTAAGCTGCGAATAGATCTGATCGTATAATAAATACAAAGGTTTTTCATCCGCGCCGCGGCTTTTATTTTCGGCTATCACCAGGTCGCATATCTCTTCCAGGTCCTTTTTACCAAACATGGTACCCGTTGGGTTTAGCGGCGAGCATAATGCCAGCAGGGTAGCGCCTTTTAAATGCGGCGCAATTTCGGCGGCCGTTGGCATAAAATTATTTTCGGCACGGGTTTCTACCAAAACAGCCTCGGCACCTGTTAAATCGCAGTAATGATTATTGTTCCATGAGGGCGTAGGGAAAACTACCTTATCGCCCGGATCAACCAATGCCAGGTAGGTAGAATATATAAGCGGGCGCGAGCCGCCTGAAATCAGTATCTGGTTAGCGGCATATTCCAAACCCATCCGGTTTTTCAGGAAAGCCGAAACGCTTTCGCGCAGGCTGAGCATGCCATCGGCAGGTGGATAGTTAGTTTGGTTGCGGTTATACGCGTCTACAATACCATCTTTAAGTTCGGTTGGTATGGGATAAATATCAGCATCAAAATCGCCAATGGTTAGGTTGGCAATGTTTTGCCCCTGTTTTTTTAGTTCGTTTATTTCGCCGGCTATTTTAATGATCTCCGAGCCGTGTAAATTTTGTGCTAATACTGATACTTTCATCGATAGAATTTTACGAACGGCAAAGATAGCGTTATTAGGGGGAAAGGGCAACAGAGCGGAAAGCAGAAAGGCCAAAGCAAAAACTGCTTTATTAAAAAAGCGAAAAGCAATATCAAAAGGGATATGTTTTTCGCTTTCTGCTTTAAGCTTTTTACTTTTATAAATAGGCTTTCCTCAGCCTGATGATGCGGGCCCAGTGCATCAGTTTCATGATAGGGTAAACCGGATCAATCTCGAACCACCTGGCGCCGAAATTGGCGCTGTTAGGCCGCTTGTGGTGGTTGTTCTGGAACAACTCGCCAAGCATCAGAAAGTCAAACGGGGTTGTATTTTTTGATTTATCGTTATTATCAAAATTTGAATAACCATACTTGTGGCCGCACCAGTTTACAATAGCGCCGTGTAAAGGACCCATGATAAAGTGAATAGGTATCAGCAGGTACATCCACCACTGTGTAGCAAACACTACATAAAAAGCGATATAAAACAAACCGAATATTATGCGCGATACGATGGACGAGCCAATATAATCTAAAAACTTCCACTCCGGATAGTTCCCTTTAAAGCGTTCCTCGGGCTCTTTAAGTTTCTTTTCGTGTTTACGGTAGCTTACAGCAGTGTAATACATCATTTGGAAAACATCTTTAAAAAAATGCGGCGAGTGCGGATCCTTTTCGGTATCGCTGTAAGCATGGTGTTCGCGATGCATAATAGCATAGGCACGCGGGTTTAAGTACGATGATCCCTGAAAAAGGAAGGTCATGACATGAAAGGTGCGCTCAAAAAATTTATTGGTGGTAAACATTTTGTGTGAAGCGTACCGGTGCAGAAAAAAAGTTTGGAAGAACAATGATAAAAACCAGTGCCCAAGGAAGAAAATTAATATGATCACAAAAATTTAATTAACGTAGATTTACTATTTATAATGATTACAAATATACGATTTTAAAGGCTATTTAGTTCCATTATTAAGGTTAAGTAATGTCATAAACATTAAAAAGCCGCCCAGCTTTCGCTAAACGGCTTTAAAAAAATGAATTTATCCGGGCTTAAACCTGGCTGTCTCTAAGGGCTTTGATGGTATCGTGTCCCTGGTTTATCAATTGCTGCTGTTGTGCAACTATCTGGCTGTGTTGTAATGAAAGGCCGTTATCAGGTGATAAGGCATCGCGGTACGCTTTTTTAATAGCATCCTCGCCGCGTTCACATTCTTCCAGTATACTTTTACGGTCGTGGCCGCTAAATGTCGCTTTAACATCAAGCCATGCGCGGTGTATGGTTCCGGTTGCACTGTTACCGGTTTCAACCTCGCCCCCAGCCTGGCCTACTGCAGCGCTTAGTTCTTGTACATTGCGGCGGCTATCACTTGCAAACTGCTCAAAAATTCCTTTCAGGTCGCTGTCGCTCGCGTCTAATTCCTTAGCAGCGCGGTCAAACCCGTCTATGCGGTCGTTATTAATTTCTATCAGGTCGTTTAAAACTTCAATTGATTTTTCTGTGGTAGTTTCCATAGTAGTTTCTATTATTTATTTACTACTACAGTGCAACCACCATGCCATGTTTAATCTAAAATTAAAAAAATTACAAAACAGCTTGTATCAAAGGCAAGTATCTGTAAATAACAAAAGGCCTTTGAAAATATCAAAGGCCTTTTGCTTACATTACAGGAATTTATTTAATACTGTAGCTTAACAACTTTGATGTAGCTACCAAACCGAAAAAGTTTGTATCCGTTTCTACCAGGCCAACACCTTTGGCCAAATAATAATCATAAGTTCCAAAATCTTCAAATCCAGCGCCCAGATCGTACTGAATGATAATTTGCGTATGCACAACGTTTTTATAGGTTTTGCCAAGTACCACTTTGGTCACATCTTTTTCTATGATCTTCCCTTTAGTACGCGCCGGCACGCCATTAATATATCCGTTCGGGCTCATTTTGGCGGTCCATTCGCCATCCGCAGGCAAACTGGCATCCAGGTAATGGAACTCTACAACAGTGCCGCTCTCTATCGTTGCCCCTTTAATTTTGTAATTGTGGTCGTCAACATAGTAATAAGCGGTTTCTTCGGCACGGCCAGTAGTGGTGCTTTTTACCTCAAAGTAGTTAACGCCGTCTAACGGAGTTATTACGCCTGTCATATGGATTTCCGAGTTGGTTTTAACGCCATTACCCGGATCGCTTACATAGGTCCAGCTGGTGCCCTTTGAGGTAGGCATATAGCTATTAGCAAACTTATCGGTTTCAGAATTGCCATTGGCCTCATAGCCCGTAAAATCGATCGGGTCTTTTTTACATGAACTGACCAGTAACAAAATGGCAGGGAACAGGACGAGTAAATATTTTTTCAAACAGTTTAATTTAAGGGTAACAATTTGCCATAAATATAAACAAATACGGGCGTTGTGCAAAGGTTTAACCATCGCCAATCAACCGCTCTACACGTATTAGATGTTACACCTTTCAATTATGATATACGTATTATCACGTATATAAATATACCGATACGCGGGGATTGTCGCAAAATACTGATTGCCTGAACTTTACATTCATAAACTAAACACTAAATATTATGAAGAAGTTATTACTAAGCGCTGTATTTGCATTGACACTTTGCTTTGCTGCAAAAGCGCAAGACGAAGCCGTAACTGAAAACCCCGGAGAGGTTAAAGAAACCAAGGCTTTAACTATTGATGAATTGAAAGCGCAGCGCGCCGAACTGGTGGCAATGCTAAAGTCAGAGGAGTTTCAAAAAGTGCTGGCTAAAGCTGACGCGCTAAAAGCCCCAAAAGATGCTGGCATTGCTGGTGTAGATGCGCTGGCCGGTATGGTTACAACAATGTTGACTCAATTAAAAGAAAACAGGCAACTTATACCACAAATGTATGCCAGCGTAACCGGACAAACCATCGACGGCCTGCCTACAACCGAGGTTAAGCCATTATCGCCCGATCAGTTAATGAATTTCTCGAAATTGTGTCTATCAATGGGTTCAAGCCTGCTTAAATCTTCAAAAGACCTGATCACGCTGCCGGGCGAGATCAAAAGCGCCGGCCTGATGAAAGGCATTAAAGGCTTAAAATCATTAATGTACATCAAAAGCAGTATAGGTGCATTAAAACAGGAAATCTCTTTCAATTCAAAAATGATAAACAACCTTATTGCTACTAATAAATTAGCAATGGCTGCCAATACAACCAAATAAAGTTTCTTTTATTTAGTTTTAAAGAGGGTGCTGCACGGGGGGTGCGGCCCCTCTTTTTTGTTATAGGCCTGCTATTATCCTAAGAAGATAAAAAGGATTAATGTGAACAATGAATCTTGAATATCAATCCCGAAGTTCTCATCCATTATTCAACATTCGATGTTCGACGTTTCACTGATATCAAAAGTGTTCATATTACACATCCATTTCGGCACATACGCAAAAAATTTGCACATTTGCAATTCAGCATCTCATACCCCAAATGGATCAGTATTTTATAATAGATTTCGACAGCACCTTTACACAGGTGGAGGCGTTAGACGAGTTAGCCCGCATATCTTTAAAAAATCATCCCGACAGGGAAGCCATCTATAAGAAAATAGAAGACCTCACAAACGCTTCGATGGAAGGTCGCTTGTCATTCACAGAAAGTCTGGAACGCCGCGTTCAGCTGCTTTGTGCTAACCGCGACCATCTAAAAATGCTGATAACCCATTTAAAGAAAAAAGTATCGCGCTCATTTTCGCGCAATACGGTGTTCTTTAAAAATCACCAGGATGAAGTGCTGATCGTATCCGGTGGCTTTAAAGAATTTATTATCCCCGTAGTTACCGAATATCATATAAAAAAGGAAAATATTTACGCTAATACCTTTGTATTTGATGACGAAGGGAACATTGTAGGTTACGATCGTGAGAACCCTTTATCGCAAGAGGGCGGTAAGGTTAAGCTTTTAAAAGAGCTGAACCTGCCCGGCGAGATATTCGGCATTGGCGACGGTTATTCCGATTTCCAGTTGAAAGAATCGGGCATGATCAAGAAATTCTTTGCCTTTACTGAAAACATCGAACGCAAATCTGTAGCAGAAAAGGCCGACCATATTACACCGAGCTTTGATGAGTTTTTATACATCAATAAACTGCCAAGGGCAATATCATACCCAAAAAACCGGATAAAATGTTTGATAGTGGGGCAGGTAAATGAAGAAGCATTATCACAAATGAAACGTGAGGGCTACAACCTGCGACACCGCGACAGCATTGAAGAAAAGTATTTGGAAGAGGCCGGGGTTTTATTTTGCGACGAGGCCGGCTTGCCTAAACCCGAACAGCTTGCGAATGCGGGCCGTTTAAAAGTGATTGGATGTTTTGGCCGTGTTAACCGCAAACTGGCCGAGGCCGCGTGCGGAAAAGGGATCATTATTTTTGACGACCCTAAAGCAAACCCACGTAATGCCGATTTTATACCACGCCGCGTAATTGCTTTTATGAACGAAGGAAAAACTCACATGAGCTGTAACTTCCCCGATTTACAGCCGCCGCGTATTAACAACGCCCACCGCCTAATACACATTCACAAAAACGTACCGGGTATACTGGCGCAGATAAACGAAGTTTTTGCCAACCATAACATTAATATTGTTGGCGAATTTTTGGTTACCAACCCGCAAATTGGGTATGTAATTACCGATGTTGACGCCGGCTATGATACCCATGTACTAAACGAGTTGAAAGCCATTGAGCAAACTATAAAATTCAGGCTGCTGTATTAGGTAGTCGATGGTCGATAGACCATTGACCATAGCAAGGTTATTGACCATTGACGACTATGAACTATCGACCATAGACCATCGACTTATTCCCCCTCGCCTGCCAATGGTACCACAAGTACCGGCACATGCGAGTTTCTTACCACGCTTTCGGCAACGCTACCCATCAGCAGCCTGTCTATCCCGGTGCGATTGTGTGTGCCTATCACAATCAGGTCGGCATTAAACTCTTTACTGCAGCTTAAAATACCGTCGGCGGTCGATCCGTATTCGTTAAAGTGGGTGACCTGCAAACCCCTGGCATATTTTTTTATAGTTCGTTCAATAACACTTTCTGCCTGGTCTTTCTGTATATCCAGAATATTCATTTCATTATAATCAGGCGTTTGCAACGGCATGCCCAAAACCGTATCGGTATTGCTTTCAGGAATAATTGCCGGTTCTACAATGTGCACCAGCCCTACATGAGCATTAAAGGTTTGTGCAATGTCAAAGCCGTATGATGCCGCATACTCTGCAAACTTGCTGTCATCAATACCAATAAGTATCTTGCTAATTTTCATGTTATAAGTGCTTGGTTTACTTATTAAACAATCATCTGCAAATATGTTTTCAGCTAATAATACTTGTTGCTATACCTTATACTTCGAAAACATGCGTTTCAGATATCTCCCCGCACCGGGGCTTGGGTTATCACCCGGCACCTTAGGTATTTCTGTCCGCTGAGCGGAATATATGCCCTTTTCGCCGCTAAAAAAGTACGCGGTAAAACATGCCACTGCAAAAAACAATGCATAGTGGCCGCCAAACAATTCTATTCCCATTAAGGTGCAGGCCAGGGGCGTGTTAGTTGCCCCGGCAAATACCGCTATAAAGCCCAGGGCGGCAAAAAGACCTACCGGGGCGTTCATTATTTCTGCCAGTGTATTGCCCAGGGTTGCACCGATATAAAACAGCGGTGTTACCTCGCCTCCTTTAAAACCGGTGCCTAAGGTAATGGCGGTATATATTAGTTTCCATAACCAGCTTAAGGCATGGGCCCCGCCGTGTTCAAATGCCGATACAACGGTTACAGCCCCCGGGTATTCCGCATCAACGCCAAGGCTTAAATAATCCGGCTTGCCTATAGCTAGCGTTAAACCAATGATCATTAGGCCGCCGATAACCGGGATAAGCCAGGTTAGCTTTATCCACTTTAGCCCAAGGCTTTTTACAACGTGTACCGCTTTAGCAAAAGCATAGCTTGCCAACCCGAATAAAGCCGAGGCTACTACTACTTTGGCAAGCAGCCACAAGCTAACTGTTAAATGGCGGCCGTATAGTTCCTGGCTGATGTTAACTATATCTACATGATATAAAGTATGGTGCACACCCCACGCTGATACCGTAAGATCGCCGGCCAGGCCGGCAATAAGACAGGGCAGTAACGCATTATACTGAATACGGCCGATGGCAATAACCTCCAGCGCGAAGACAGTACCGGTTAAGGGTGTGCCAAAAACAGCGCCAAAGCCGGCCGCCACCCCCGCGGTAAGTATCAGCTTTTTATCACCTGCGTTTAGCTTAAGCCAGCTGCCAAACAAGTTGGCCAGGCTACCGCCAATTTGCACGGCCGTGCCTTCGCGGCCGGCCGAGCCACCAAATAAATGTGTGATGACCGTAGTAACCAATATCAGCGGCGCCATGCGTTTGGGCACCCCCGCGCCGGGCTGGTGAATTTCATCGATGATAAGATTGTTGCCGCGCTCGGCGCTTTGGCCGTATAATTTATACAGCAGGTGGATAGCCACACCTGCCACAGGCAAAAGATATAGCAGCCAGGTATGCCCAAACCTGAAATGGATAGCCGCCGTAAGCAGCCACAGAAAAAGTGCTACCACGCTGCCAACAGCGACGGCTACGGGTATGCTGATCAGCGTCCAGCGGATAAGGTATTTTAACAGCGCGAATTGTTTTGAAAAGATATTTTTGAACATAACCTACATGCAAATAAATAAAAAATCCATTTGAGTAGGCGTCATCAGCTTTGCAGCGGTTCAAATAGGCAGAACACCATTGCCTTGTTGTATCAAACAAATATATTGATTATTTTGGATTTCGGATGTCAATTTCGAATTATTAACGGGAAGGCAGCTAATCTAAAATCGTACATCTGAAATTTAAAATCTCGTATCTTTGCCTTATGAGTATCTCACCCGAAATTGAACAACGGCTTACCCTGCTGCAGGAAAAATACAACGCCATGGGGCAAGACATGACGTCGTACCTTGACGGCTTGCTGCATGCCGATTTTTTAACCTATTGGGATTATATTCACCTGGATACGCTTTTGAGCCTGCAAAGCCCTAAAACGCAGTTTCCCGATGAAGAGATATTCATCATGTACCACCAGATAACCGAGCTATATTTTAAGCTTGTACTGCACGAATGTAAACAGTTGTCAGGGGCCGAAAACCTCACCGCACAGTTTTTTACAACCCGTTTAAAACGCATTAACCGTTACTTTGAAGCACTTACCAACTCGTTCGAGATCATGGTGGATGGTATGGACAAAGAGCAGTTTTTGCAATTCCGGATGAGTTTATTGCCCGCTAGCGGTTTTCAGAGCGGGCAGTACCGCATGATCGAGATTTACGCTACCGATTTTATTAACCTGATAGCCCCCGACCACCGCGAAGCCCTACGCAGCGCCCCCGTCGAAGAGCAATTTGAGCAGATATACTGGAAATACGGCGCCACCGAACTATCAACAGGTAAAAAAACGCTTACCCTAAAGCAGTTCGAACATAAATACGCCAAAACGTTTATCGAACTTGCTAAAAATGTTGCAGATACTAACTTTAACGCGCTGCTGCAGCAGTTAAAATATAAAGGTGAAAGTACAAACGCCTTAGAAGACGAGCTAAGGCAGCTGGATGTAAATGTAAACGTGAACTGGCCGTTGTGCCATTATAAATCGGCTGTGCGTTACTTAAACCGCGACCCTGAAGATATAAAGGCCACGGGCGGCACCAACTGGCAAAAGTACCTGCCTCCGCGCTTTCAGCGCCGTATTTTTTACCCTTCGTTGTGGAACGTGGACCAACTGGAAAACTGGGGCAGGGCCTGGGTTGAAAAGGTTGTTAGCGAACTGTAATACTTAGCTAATAAATTGGCAGTTAGGCCTAAAATTTGCTACCTTGCCATTTTCTGAATTATATCTATACTACCATGACCGAAACATTGGACATAAAAATAACCAAGACCGCACATTCGCGCCTGGCCGAAACGGATTTTAGCAACCTGCCCTTTGGCAAGGTTTTTAGCGACCACATGTTTGTGGCCGACTATACTGACGGAGAGTGGAAGAACTTTGAAATACTGCCCTACGGCCCTATTTTGATGAGCCCGGCAATATCTGCGCTGCATTATGGCCAATCGTTTTTTGAAGGCATTAAAGCCTATAAACATGCCGATGGCACGGTTTCTATCTTCAGGCCCGATAAGAACGCGATCCGTTTTAACAAATCGGCAGAGCGCCTGTGCATGCCTACCCTGCCCGAAGATGTGTTTGTACAAAGTATAGCTGCTTTGGTTGATCTTGACCGCGAATGGATCCCGGCAAAGGCGGATCACGCTTTGTATATCCGTCCGTTTATGTTCGCTACTGATCCATTCCTGGGGGTAAATCCATCGGCTACCTATAAGTTTATCGTTATAATTGGCCCAACCGGCCCGTATTTTTCCAAAACCCTGAGGGTAAAAATTGAAACGCATTACACCCGCGCCGCCGAAGGTGGTATGGGCTTTGCAAAGGCAGCCGGCAATTATGGTTCGGCTATGCTGCCTGCCCGTAAAGCTGCACAAGAAGGTTTCGATCAGTTAATATGGACAGATGCCAAAGAGCATAAATATGTTGAGGAAATGGGCGCAGCTAACGCTATGTTCCTTTTAGATGGAAAACTGGTAACCGCCGAAGCAAAAGATACCATACTTGACGGTGTAACCCGCGATACGGTGATAGCCTTAGCCAAAGACTGGGGTATCCCGGTTGAGGAGCGCAAGGTTTCTGTTGCCGAATTAATTGAAGGTGCTAAAAACGGCAAACTAACTGATGCTTTTGGCGCCGGTACTGCCGCTACCATAGCTCCTGTTGGTTCTATCAGCGTTGACGGCGAAGAATACTTCCTGAGCGACCCGGCTACCCGCGAGTTCTCGCAAAAGGTGCTGGCCACGCTTGATGCCATTAAATACGGCCGCGCCGAAGACACCCACGGATGGAATTATATTGTATAATTTCTACAGAATTTTATTAAAAAACCCTGCAAAAATGTAGGGTTTTTTTGTTTTACATCGTCGCCTTCACCACAATATATGGCGACAGGGCTTTGGTATCAACAGGGATAAGCTTGGTAAATACCTTTCCGGCTACCCAAATAGCCTTTACAATGGCTTTTGATAGTGCCTTTTGTTCCGATTTATTTTCCAGCCATACGGTAAATTTGCCGTGGTAGTACGTTTCTATATCCTTTAAGCCCAACGCCTTACAACTATCGCGCAGCAGGTTGAGGTCCATACTGTTGATGTTGTGCTTGTCGTAATTGTCCTTATCAAAATTCTTTTGTACCCAGCCGTTAACGCTCTTAAAATTTGGCAAAGTGATAAATAATGTGCCGCCGGGCTTCAGAAACTTAAGGTGCTCGTTAATGATGAATTTTGTATCGTTAAAATGCTCTATTAAACCAAAGGAAAGTACCATATCAAATTTTTCGGCGGGCTGATAAGTAAACAGGTCGGCTTCTACAATATTTATATCTCCCGGCTGCAAATCATTGGCTGCAAGCAGTTTATTAACCAACCCGGGGTGAATAAAATAATCCAACAAGGTAGTTTTAAGGTGCTGATACTTTTTTAGGTAGATAGAATAATATCCCGGGAAGCCACCCAGTTCAATAGCATTCTTCACACCTTTTTCGGCAATTATTTTTGCCAGTATATCTCCAAAAACATAATTAGGCTTCAACTTAAATATCAGCCCTCTACGCGATTCCCAAAACGATTTCCAGAAGGAACGGTCGGTTAAATTATTCTCCATTAAAATATTAAATATGGGCTTCGGTTTTCTGTTCTAATATGCGTGCCGGGTTGCCTACCGCTATGCTGTTATCGGGTATATCTTTTATCACTACAGCCCCTGCGCCAATTATTACGTTGTTGCCTATTGTTACATCGCCAATGATACAAACGTTTGCCCCTACATCTACGTTGTTGCCTAAACGCGGACAAGCGGTAAAAGTGCCGTCGGCCAGCTTTTTGTGGCCAATGGTAACGCTGTTGCGCAGTACGCAGTTATCGCCGATGATTACGCCCTGGTTAACCACTAAAGCCTGCCCGTGATAAATTATAAGGCCTTTGCCGGCTGTAAGCTTTCGGGGCAGTTCAATACCCAAATGCCATTCTACAAACAAGCGGTAAAGCACCAGGTGCCAGTAAAAAAGTATTTTTAACAGTATATGGCGGTTCACAACTTGTACGGAACGGAATAAAAACAACACCAATCGCCCTTTTATATTGCCCCGGTTGGCGTTCCAATCCTGGAATAAATAAGCGAAAAAGTTCATGCCTGGTGCGCGTTTGCTGTTAAACCCCATTTATTGATGCAAATGAAGTATTCAAAAGTAAAATTTTTAATTTTAGTATCATTATACTTGCCCCGATAAATCAAATCTGCTGAATGAAGGTTGCCCTCATAAATACATCTGATGCCGGCGGCGGTGCCGCTGAAGCTTGTATGCGCCTGTTAAAGGCCCTGCAATTGCAGGCTGTAGATGTAACTATGGTTGTTGAGCATAAAAAACGCAATGATCCCGCGGTTCACAGCGTTGAGCAGGTCATGTTTGGCAGGCTGAGGTCGAAAATAAATTTTTTCAGGGAACGTATACCATTTATGCTTTTTCGCGAACGCGACCCGTCGGTACGGTTTGCATTTTCGACAGCGAACGCAGGCACAGATATTAGTAAACTTGATGTGATACAACAGGCGGATATCATCCACCTGCACTGGACCAACTCGGGGTTCCTGTCTATCGCGGATATAAAAAAGCTCATTGCCCTTAATAAGCCAATTGTTTGGACACTGCACGATATGTGGGTATTTACCGGCGGTTGTCATTATTCGGGGCCATGTAATCACTTTAAAAACCAGTGCGGCAATTGCTATTTTTTACGCGACCCGGAAGATGATGACCTATCGCATGATGGCTGGCTGCGCAAAAAAGATATGCTTAGCTTCGCAAAAAACCTGTCGGTTGTAACTTGCAGCAACTGGCTGGCGGGGGTAGCCAAACAAAGTACGCTGTTACAAACCTTCAGCATTCAAGCTATACCAAACCCTATTGATACGATGCTGTTTTCGCCAAAGAATAAAGCCGCGGTGCGCGCGAAATGGCGAGTTGACCCATCGGCTAAAGTAATTTTGTTTGGCGCTGCCAATATCAACGACAGGCGTAAAGGCATAATTTACCTGGTAGAAGCCCTGCAAATTTTAAAGGACAAGTACGCAGGCGACACGCCAATGGAAATAGTAATATTTGGTAAGAACAAGCATTTTGATACCAGTGTGCTGCCTTTCCCGGTGCACCAGTTAAATACGATAACATCCCCGGCTGATCTGGCCGAAATATACAGTATGGCCGATGTTTTTGTATCGCCGTCAGTAGAAGATAACCTGCCGAATATGATCATGGAAGCTATGAGTTGTGGTACACCTGTAGCGGCCTTTAATACCGGCGGCATCCCCGATCTAATAGACCATAAGGTGAACGGGTACCTGGCGGAGTTTAAATCGTCGGCGGACCTTGCCGAGGGTATAAATAACGTGTTAAATGTAGAAAACCATAATAAATATGCCGCTATTGCCCGTAATAAAGTAGAGCAGATGTTTAATAATGAAAAGGTAGCCGGGCAATATATTGACCTGTATCGGTCAGTTTTAAACCGCGTAAGCGTATGAAGCCAGTATTATCCGTCATCACGATAGTTTATAATAATGCGCGTGATATTGAGCGCACCATGCTTTCGGTATTAAACCAAACTTATAGCGGTATTGAATATATCGTGATCGACGGCGCATCAACTGATGGCACACTGGACATTGTTAAACGCCACGAAAACCGGATTGCCACCCTCGTCAGCGAAAAGGATAAAGGCATCTACGACGCCATGAACAAAGGCCTTGCCCTGGCAACGGGCGATTATGTGATATTCATGAACTCGGGCGATGAATTTTACGCATCCGATACCGTGGCCAAGGTATTTGCTACCGCGCCCGATGCGGACATTTATTACGGCGAAACCGAAATGGTGAACGATGCCCGCGAAAGCCTTGGCCGCCGCCGCCACAATGTCCCCCCAAAATTTACCTGGCGCAGTTTTAAATATGGCATGAGTGTAAGCCACCAGGGTATTTACATCAAACGTTCGCTGGTTGAGTCTTACGACCCCAGGTACAAGCTCAGTGCTGATATCGACTGGATTATACGCGCGGCTAAAAAAGCTTCGAAGATCGTTAGGGTTGACGGCTATGTGGCTAAATATTTAGTGGGCGGCATGTCAAAAGCTAAACACAAACAAAGCTTGCTGGAACGATTTGATATTATGAAACGCCATTACGGGTTGATCCCCACATTATTTAATCATGCGGTTATCGCCTTTAATTTGGGGTGGTATTGGTTGATAAACAGAAGGACGAACGATTGACTTCACTCCTATGTCATTGAGAGGAGCGATAGCGACGCGGCAATCTCGTAGTCAGTGCATGACGCTTAGCATTCGACGAGGTTGCTTCGTCGTTCCTCCTCGCAATGACAGGGTATTAAAATAGGTACAAACAAAAAGAGCGATGGGTATTAACCCATCGCTCTTCAAATAATATCGAATGAACCTTATGCTTTTTTAGCTTCGGGTTGTTTCTTTTTACGTTCGACATACACCGCGCCGGCCAAGGCCAGTACCAGGATAATTGAACCGGCTAACGAAATGTTTTCTCCGGCGTAGTATGAGGTAGGGTGGAAAATAAATTCAACCTTATGGTTCCCCAACGGAATTGTTGCGGCACGCAGCAAATAATTGGCGCGATAGTATGGCTGCTCAACACCATCTATCAGCATTTTCCAGCCCTTATCATAATAGATCTCTGAAAATATTGCAACCTGGTTGGCAGTTGAACCTGTTTGGTATGTTAGATGCTCGGGGGTGTAACTGGTTAAGGTAATGGTAGCATTAGGGTCGATACTTATCGGTTTTGCTTCAACCGTGCTTTTGTATTTCTGGTCTATCATAGCTTCTTCCTTTGGGTTAAAGCTGCTGATGGCCAGCATTTCCTCGTCGGCATCCTTTACATACTTAACGCTTTTTACAAACCATGCATGGCCGCATGCGGTAGCATTAGCATGCATGCTTGCCATACCTGTTTTCGGGTCGGCGGTGATAATGTATTTGGTATTCAGCATGTCCAGTACATCCTCGTTTATGCTTTTGGTGAACTGATTTTCCACCAGTTCGTCAAAACGCCTTAACCTGGCCGAGTGGAAACCACCTACTGTTTTATAAAAGTATGATGAGCGCGAATCGTGGAAAGGATCTTGCAGGCTCAGATCAATCACCCTAAAATCAGGGTCCTTATCGCGCATAATAAATTCATCTACTTCGCGTGGTGTATAGGCCCGTCCTAATTCTTCTTTCGGAATAAAGTTATCGTCTTTTAAGTAGCGTTTATCCACGCTCCACATATCAACCAGTATAATACCCATAAAAGCAAGGGCGGCAAAGGTTGTGCTTATTTTTTGTTTGATAACGATATAAAGCAAGCCAAAGGCCAGCGCTATAAATATCAGGGTGCGTATGGCATCGGCACGTTCTAAAGCCTGGCGATCCTGAACCAGGGCGTTAGCCACCTGATTGGCCATGGTAGCGTTACCCTGAAACGCCTGGGTAAGCCCAGAAATAAAGGTTTGATGATCGGCAGTTTTAAAGCTGAGGAACAAGCCCGGTAACGCTATCATCAGTAAAGTTAAACCGCCTGTTATGTAAAACGCCAGCTTAACCTTTTTAAAGATGTATGGTTTGTCGCGGTTTACAAACACTTCGTTAAGCGCCAAAAAGCCCAATATAGGGAAGCACAACGAAGCGATGACTAAAATTGACTCTACGGCCCTGAACTTATTATATAGCGGGAAATAGTTAAAGAAGATGTCTGACAGGAAAGGCAAATTTTTGCCAAACGAAAGGAATACGCTTAACAGCACCGCCGAAAGCAGCCACCATTTTATCCTGTGCTTAACTATTATTAAGCCCAAAACAAATAAGAAAAACACAATGGCACCAAAATACCAGGGGCCCGATGTACCCGGTTTATTACCCCAATACATACGCTGACCAACAAATTGCTCCGCCTGAGCAGGATCTACATTTTTACCGGTAAGCAGTTTTACAGTTTCTGAATTTTCAGCAGCAGGCGTAGCACTGCCGCCACCATAAGCGTTTGGTATAAAAAACGTAAAACACTCGGCTACGCCCTGGCTCCAGTTGTAAGCATACTCTTTATCAAGGCCCGAACTTGTGGCACCTTTTTCGCTTTTTAAGTTTGGTTTACCGCGTATGGTGTAGTGGCTATATTCAAAGGTTGTCCACAATGACCCGGCATTTACAATTACTGCCAATATAGTAGCGGCAAACAAATATGCAACCGACTTAAAGAAAGGCTGGGTTTGTTTTGCCTTTATGGCGTGGTAAAGCTCGATACAAACCAGTATAATGATTGCCAGTAGCAGGTAAAAGGTCATTTGCACGTGGTTTGACCTTATTTCCATCGCTAAAAAGAACGCGGTTAACGCCCCTCCGGTGATATACTGGCCTCTGAGCGTCATAATGATACCGGCTACTATAGGCGCAAAGAATGCTATGGCGTAAGCCTGGTTGGCATGCCCGGCATCTATATAAATAAAGTTATAGGATGAAAAAGCAAAAGCTACCGCACCTGCTGCTGCCAGCCAACGGTTTAACTTTAACGTGCAAAATAACAGGTAAGCCCCAAACAGGTACAGCAATATAGTATCAACCGGATTAGGGAAAACCGTTTTTAAGACGTCGATAACGTAGGTAGTAAGGTTTTTACCATACTTAGCCCATATCTGGTAGCTTGGCATACCGCCAAACATCTGGTTTGTCCACAAGGGGGCGTGTCCGGTGGCTTCCTTCACATCCATTATCTCTTTTTGCATGGCCTGTGCCTGCAAAACATCGCCCTGGTACAATATCTTGCCCTGCATTATAGGGTTAAAGAAATAGGCAAATGTTAGTACCAAAAATATTGCAGCGACAATAAGATGCTCACTATTCCGCTTGATCCAGTTGTTCATTTAAACTCTTTTAGGGATAATAATTAATTTTCAAAAATAGAAAATTGGATGAGATTAGAAACGATAAGTTTTTATAAGATATTTACTTAGCACTTATGGGGCTGGGCGCTGAAATAATAGAACAGGAATATCATTAACAATATGCTAATGATGTAAACTATGATATTAAGCTTATTATATTCTTCGCGGTTGCGGCGGATGTTATAGACGTTGTAAAGCGCAAGACCGGCCACTACCACCCAGAAAAAACTATTAATGGTACTGCAGCCGGTATATAGCTGAATTAAAACCGCCAACACAATACAATTGGTAAGTATTAACAGCACCGATGGCGGTGTGTTATTATGGTTGCGCCTGCGTTTATAAAGCCCCTCGGGTAACATGTTTATTTTATTTCTTCGTAATCTACAAATTCTCCCTCAGAATCCGGAACGGAACTTTTTGCATCGGGTTTATAATCAACCCGTACACGGCCATCTGCCTTTGGTTGCTGTTGCTGATAGTAATCCTGCTGTTGCTGACGCGCCTGCTCTTGTGCTTTATTTATTACGCTGTTAAACAGCATAGGCAAAAATATACGCACCAGGCTGCGTATGATATATAGCGAACAAATGGCAATTATTAAAAAACGTATTAAACCCATCTGGTTTTATTTAAGCTTACAAATATAAATATATAACGGAAAAATTGAATGGATAGATATAATGTGGAGCTATGCACATTTACGAAAACTTCTCTTCCATCGTTTTTTCCAGCGCGAACATTTCGTCGCGCAGTTTGGCGGCCAGTAAAAAGTCCATATTTTTTGCGGCAGCAACCATGTCCTTTCGCGTGTTTTCGATAGACTTTTTCAGGTCGGCTTTGGTCATGTACTGTACTATCGGGTCGGCGGCAAGGGTCAGGGTATCCGTTTCAACATAGGCTTGCTGTACACCGCCTTTAAAGTCTACAACGGATGTTTGCTCCATTATTTCCTCTTTTGATTTACCAACCGTTTTGGGTATAATGCCGTGTTCCTGGTTGTATTTTATCTGTAACTCGCGCCGGCGGTTGGTTTCGTCGATCGTTATCTGCATCGAGTCTGTTATGGAATCGGCATACATAATAACCCTACCCCTGTCATTACGGGCGGCGCGGCCAATGGTTTGTATCAGCGAGCGCTCCGAACGCAGGAAACCCTCTTTATCTGCATCTAAAATTGCCACTAACGATACCTCGGGCAGGTCTAACCCTTCGCGCAATAAGTTGATACCAATTAATACATCAAATTCGCCCAGGCGCAAACCGCGAAGTATCTCTACACGCTGTAAAGTTTTCACTTCCGAGTGAATGTACCGGCATTTTATGCCCAGCCTGTCCATGTACTTAGCCAGTTCTTCGGCCATGCGCTTGGTAAGGGTAGTAACCAATACGCGGTCGCCCATCTTTATGGTTTTGTCTACCTCGTCAAGCAAATCATCTACCTGGTTTATCACCGGGCGAACATCAATAACAGGGTCGAGCAAGCCGGTTGGGCGTATTACCTGCTCAACCACCACACCTCCTGATTTTTCCAGTTCAAAATCGGCCGGGGTAGCGCTTACATAAATAGTTTGCGGGGCAAGGCGCTCAAATTCCTGAAAGTTTAGCGGCCTGTTATCCATCGCCGCAGGCAAGCGGAAACCATAATCAACCAGCGATATCTTCCTCGACCTGTCGCCGCCATACATAGCCCTTATTTGTGGTACAGTTACGTGGCTCTCATCAATTACCATCAGGTAATCATCAGGAAAATAATCCAGCAGGCAAAAGGGGCGCATACCCGGTGCCCGGCCGTCAAAAAAACGCGAATAGTTTTCTATACCGCTGCAATACCCCAACTCGCGTATCATCTCCAGGTCGTAGTTAACCCTTTCTTCCAGGCGCTTGGCTTCAATAAAGCGGCCATCATCAATAAACTGCTTTTTACGGGTTTCCAGTTCTTCCTGTATGGCCCAAACCGATTGCTGAAAGCGCTCGCGCGGGGCAACGTATAGGTTGGCGGGGTAAACTACCATGTGAGTCATCTTTTCGATGGTTTTCCCGGTGGTGATGTCAAATGTGCTCAGTTCCTCGATATCATCACCAAAAAAGCTGATCCGGTAAGCATAGTCCATATACGCAGGGAAGATATCAACGGTATCGCCCTTAACCCGAAACGTACCGCGTTTAAAATCGGCGGTGGTGCGGGCGTATAATATCTCCACCAGGCGGTGCAAAAATGCGTTACGACTGATACGTGTACCCACCGCGAATTTAAATACCGAATTGGCAAAATCTTCGGGATTACCCATACCGTAAATGCAGGATATGGACGACACTACAATCACATCCCTGCGGCCGCTCATGAGCGCCGATGTGGTGCGCAAACGCAACTTTTCTATCTCCTCGTTTATCTGGAGGTCCTTTTCGATATAGGTGTTTGACGAGGGGATAAATGCCTCGGGTTGGTAGTAATCATAATAAGATACAAAATAGTTCACCGCGTTTTCAGGGAAAAACTGCTTAAACTCGCCGTAAAGCTGTGCCGCCAGTGTTTTGTTATGGCTGAGGATCAGCGTAGGCTTTTGCGTTTGCTCAATTACGTTGGCAATGGTAAACGTTTTGCCCGAACCGGTTACCCCTAAAAGGGTTTGAAACGGGTCGCCGTTGTTTACCCCCTCAACCAGTTGTTTAATGGCGCTTGGCTGGTCGCCGGTAGGTACGTATTGAGAAGTTATTTTAAAATCCATTATTACAAAAATAGTGATTAGTGGGCAGAGATTTGTGATTAGGCTGTCAGGTTTGCTAAGCGTTTTAGTTGTAAAAAATGCCTCTGCAAGTGATAACCCTGAATACAACTCAATGTTACACGAAGTAACGGGTTATGTTGACAACCCTATGTCAGCAGTAAAATAGTCTCACTTAAATCTTTTTTCAAAAGAGAAATTTGCAGGCGGATATCGCCAAAAGTGTTCACGTTCGGCACAGTGCGCACCCGTGAACACTCGTGAACACCTGATTTTCAATGATATAACAATAGCACTACTGACAAAGCACTGTCACCAATTTTGTGATATATTTATATATAGGCTATCGCAGCTCTTTTAACTAAATTATTAGACAAAGGTGCTTATGTTTTAGACCATGCTTATTTGTATATTTAACCATGCCCACAAATACTTTCATCCTGAATAAAACCAATAGCATTGCCAACCAATTTTTGGCCGAGCTGCGCGATGTGAACATCCAACAGGATAAGTACCGTTTCCGCAAGAACCAGGAACGGCTGGGCGAGATACTCGCCTACGAAATAAGCAAAACCCTGCCTTATACGGCTACAGATGTACACACACCTTTGGGTACCGCCAATGTTAACCAGCTTGCCGACCAGCCGGTAATAGCAACTATTCTGCGTGCCGGGCTGCCCTTTCACCAGGGGTTCATCAATTTTTTCGACCGTGCCGATTCTGCCTTTGTAACAGCTTGTCGCAAAGTTAAAAAGAGCGGGGCGTTCACTATCCAGATAGATCATATTTCTAATCCCCGCCTGGAGGGCAAAACCCTGATCATGTGCGATACCATGCTGGCAACGGGGCAAAGCATTGTTTGCGTTTGCAAGGAAATTATGGCGCAATACAACCTTAAAGCCCTGCACATTGCCGCTGTGATTGCCAGCACCGAAGGTATAGCCCACGTACGGGCCAACCTGCCTAAGGTACAGGTATGGGCCTGTGCCGTTGATGACGAAATGACCAGCAAAGCTTACATTGTTCCGGGACTGGGTGATGCAGGGGATCTGGCCTTTGGGGAGAAGGCGTAAGGATTTACGATGGACGATTTTAGATTTACGACTTGAATGGATGAAATTATAAAACCTAATGAGGTTGACTTACGATTAATTATCATCGACTTTGAAGATATAACACACGACGATATCACTTTAATGACCGGCGTTAAACCTACTTACATTAGAACGAAAGGCCAACCAAGAAATCCTAAACAAGTTGATTCCCCGCTGTGGCCTAATAACTTATGGTCGATGAATAGCGGATTGGGGGTTCACGCATCTTTTGAAGATCAGATGAATAGACTTCTTGATATTATTGAAAACAACATAGAAGTATTCAATAATCTTTGTTCAAAATATTATTGTGAATTCGCGTGTGCATTAATGGTTTATAAAGATAACGGAGAAAGCACTCCCTCTGTGCATTTAGATGAAAGATACAACCAAGTCGTAAAAACACTCAACATTGAGTTTGATATTGACCTTTACGTCTTTTAACATCATTCACTACTTTTGCTTCATGGCGCTATATAAATCCTACAAACACGTTTTCTTCGACCTTGACCACACCATTTGGGATTTTGATAAGAACGCCGAGGAGACCCTGCACGAGCTTTACAGCACTTACAAGCTAAAAGATATTGGCCTGCACTCCGCCGACCTGTTCATTGAAACCTATACGCGCCACAACCACCGCCTTTGGGCGCAGTATCATTTGGGCGAGATAACAAAAAATGAGCTGCGCGAAGAACGGTTCAAATCTACGTTCATTGAACTTGGCGTACAACCCAACCTGATGCCCGCCGATTTTGAGGATGCCTATGTTAGTTTGGGGCCAACAAAAACTAACCTTTTTCCGCACGCGCATGAAACACTGGCCTACCTGCAAAGCAAATACACGTTACACCTTATTTCGAACGGGTTTAAAGAAGCTACCGAGATGAAGGTTGCGGGTACTGATCTTGCGCCCTATTTTAAAAATATCATCATATCCGAAGTAGTTGGCGTTAACAAACCCGATCCGGAGATATTTAAGCATGCAATTGAACTGGCCGGTGCAACCATCCCTGAAAGCGTAATGATAGGCGACAGCATTGAGGCGGATATACGCGGCGCTATGGGCGTGGGTATGGATGCTATTTATTTTAACCCTTTTAACTTAGAAAAACCTGCGGACGTAGCCGTGCAAATCAGTCATTTAAAAGAGTTAACTTTACTATTATGAACCCAACCAAAGAGCGGCGTGCCATTGATAACGCGTTAGATAAGTACCACGAACTGGTAGATACCTATCCCGATGAGCAGTTTGCCAAAACACCCCCTATTGGCGGTTGGAGCTACTCGGAAGTTTACGACCATATCCTTAAATCAACCTTAGCCGCAAGTATTGCCCTGGAGCGTTGTACACACAACAATTGCCCCCCTACTAAGCAAGGGCCAAACTTTTGGGGCCGCTATTTACTCATAACCGGCTTGTTCCCTCCGTTTAAAGTACAGGTGCCCCAAGAAGTAGCCGCCAAAATAGCGCCTACTAAAATTGATAAAGAGGAAGCCAAAAACCTGCTGGTAAAAACCCGTAGGCGTATTGATGGTGTAAGCATGCTGATAAGCGATGCGCCCAAAAACGCCCGATGGCAGCACCCGCGTTTGGGCATGCTTAACGCAGCGCAATGGTTCAAATTTATTCGCGTACACTTACAGCACCATTTAAAACAGCTGGACAGGATACAAAATAGTTTTGCAAAGAATGGTTAACCTGCTGTACAAAGCAAAATTTCACGCCGTTTTCATATGATATTGTTAACTTGAGTTATTAAGCCGCTTTAAAGCGGTATAGCTATGTTTTATAATTATTTTAAATGTTAAGTAACCTTTTACATTTAACATAGTCTTAATACTGTAATAACTTGATAACGCGACATTTGTAAAAATAAGAAGATGAATTTTGAATTTACTTACTTGTTTGTAATAGGACTGCTGGTGCTGCTTGGCGCATTCTATTTAAGCCCTTACGAACTGAAGGTTAACGAAGACGACGACGAGGAATAACCCTATTTGCCGGCTATCAGCAATTAATAAAATTAACGGCTATTTATTTAGCCTGTAAACTTTAATGGCAAAACGCGAAGTAGATATAGTCATCATTTCTGATGTGCACTTAGGCACATATGGGTGCCACGCCAAAGAACTCCTAAAATACCTTAAAAGTATCAAGCCTAAAATGCTTATCCTTAACGGGGATATCATTGATATATGGCAATTCAGCAAATCGTACTGGCCCGAAGCGCACATGAAGGTGGTACGCCGCATCCTTAAATTTGTTACCGAGGGCATCCCGGTGTATTATCTTACCGGCAACCACGATGAGATGCTGCGTAAATTCACCGATTTTAACTTGGGCACCTTTCAGCTGCTCGATAAGATAGTACTGAACATCGACGGTAAAAAAGCCTGGATATTTCACGGCGATGTGTTTGATGTTACCATGCAGCACTCTAAATGGCTGGCTAAAATGGGTGCTGTGGGCTACGACACCTTGATCCTGATCAACAGCTTCACCAACTGGCTGCTTACCGCCATAGGAAAACCAAAGATGAGCTTTTCTCAAAAAATTAAGGCGAAGTTTAAGGACGCTGTAAAATTTATTAACCAGTTTGAGCAAACCGCTGCCGATCTGGCTGTCGAAAAAGCGTATAGTTATGTTATTTGCGGGCACATACACCATGCCGAGATCAGGGAGATACGATCAACCGAACAAAACGGCTCGGTGCTATATCTTAACAGCGGCGACTGGGTAGAAAGCCTTACCGCGCTGGAATACAACAACAAGCAGTGGACTGTTTTTAAGTACCGGGCCGAGGACTTTAAGCAAGATAACGACGAAGACGACCTAACTGACGCAGAGGACCTTGACGCCAAGCTGGATGTAACTAAACTGCTGGAAAGATTTAAGCAGGAAACGCGGTGATATTATTTAATTTCATAACTTTTCAATACTCAGATATTTAATTACATCTTCATTAAGATAATCTAAAAGTATAGGATCATATTCTGAAAAATATGGCGTAAGATTATAATATTTTTTATCCTCTACAGATCCCTTTATTATTTTATTTGGTGCTTGCGGTAGATGATACCAATAATTCGCGAGGTCGCGCATAAAAAATTCATATGCAGCGCCAATTATTCCAACTCCCGGTTGAAAAATAAATCGATCCATACCACGTTCAGCGTTTATATTATTCCTATAGAATTGATCAAGCAGCCAAAATTTATAACTTTTTTTATTTTGGTATTCAATCACATAAGATAAGTTAAGCCGTGGTCCATCTTTTACGTCGTCATTAAAATAAGAGTTTTTATCATTAAAAAAATTGGATGAATATTCGCCGTGCCTCCTTCTGTAATCAGACTCGTACTCAGCGATGCTTAGCATTTTCGCCTTTAAATTAAGTTTAAAACCGGTAGGCATAACTACCTCTTTTTCGTTGTCATCAATAGTCAAGAACTCCGTAAAGCAATCGGTAGTATTACAATAGTATCCGTCATCTTTTTTAAATATCAATATGTAATTGTAATACTTTAAACGGTCGAGCCGGCCTTTTTCTTTCAACGGGTAGGTTACAAACTTACTTTGCATTAACGTATGCAGTTGGGTTATGCTAATCATCGAATTGCTTATTGTATCGATATTTATTTTTTTCCATGTGGGGTTTTTACTGAATAGAGAGGGCATTACTGAAAATACAGCCAAATCCTTTTGATTAAATAATATGTTATAAACTTCAATCGTAAGGTCTGTTGGCTTGGGATATGTGGATAAACTTCTTTTAAGCGTTACTTTATGTACTACCACGTCAATTGGCAATTTACTAACATCCAGTAAAACGTACCTATAACCAACTGTGTTACTATTCCTAAACATGGTGCCGGTTAACTTAAAACCACCAGGTGTTTGACCGAATGCATTTATATAAAAGCAAAAAAATAAAATTATTAGTTGAGGCTTTTTCATAATCAAGGTGTACATTTCGTTCCTACAGACTTCCCTTTAGTAACATCCCTTTCATTTTTGTTAAAACCATCAATACTGGGATCAAGAAATATTCCATATCGGGCTAACGCTGTGGCACGATCTATAGGAAAATTAGGATTATATGCAAGTATAGCGTCTCTAAGTTCATTTGTAAAATATTCAGCCATTGTTCTGTGTTCTGGATCACCTAACACCTGCGTGTAATATGAGCCTTCATCAATATAATAATTGTAGGGATCTTTGTTGGCATTTGAGTTAATAACTTGTCTTTTTACAACTTTTATTTCAGGATATTTTGCTGCAAAGGCTGTCGAGCCCAATTTGGAATGTTCTAACGCCAAAAAAGCATGAAGAGCTTCATGATACATCGTTACTAATCGATATTCATTTGATGAGTTGGATAATACAGCCGGATTTAGATATATATCATAACCTACAGTATGACCATCTTCAAGGCTTCCGGAAGGAAAGTCAGTATTGCTGCCGTCATAAAAGGTTATGCTATTAGCATTGTTTGAACCGAAGGCTTTCAAAATAAATTTAGAAATATCACTGTTTAAATTAGGCAGCATGGCTAATAACTGCTTTGCACAAGGATACTTCGGATCGATCTTGTCAATTATGTCTTGCTCATTCTCATCAGTGCACGGGTCGCCTTCATCATCTTCAACCGGTGGCGGAAAACCACCGCCGCCACCCGGTACGTTGTTAACCGTTATATGCCCCGGTATTGCCATTGGAATAGGTGGCCCGGTTGGTGGATCGGGCACCGATGGTGGTGGCGTTACAGGTGGTGGTGGCGGGGCGCATGGGTCGGGTGGCGGCGGCGGCGCGGGGCTGCCGCTGGTCCCCGGATTATTAGGTTCTTCGTAGCCACCTTCACAGGTAGTGTATAAATAAGTTGATGAAACGATTACGTCGTTTATCAGAATCTCATCGTACCAGTCCGTACATATTTCTGCTAATTGCACCCTGGTTTTACCAGTTGCTTGTGTTTGCGAGGCAGGGGTAACCAGTTGCCCGTTCTTGTAGGCATACCCATTAACGTACTTACCTTTTGGGGTAAAGTAAAGCACTAAACCGCTAAAATCGGCATCGTGCTGCCGATAGGTATTGTTTGCTAATTTGCCGGGGTTACCTTTGATGTACGATGAATCGCCAACAATGGTCATGATGTAGGCTTTGTAGCCTTTGCCATCTTTTAACAGCAGGTACGAACTGCGGGTATAGCTTTTACTGTAAGCCCGGTTGTTGATCTTCCTTTTTAGTATGCTGTTAAACTTGCTGTCCGGGTCAACAGGCATTTCTATCACATCTTTGCCCAAACGGGCATATGTTGCTGTATGCTGCCAGTCGGGTTTTACCCATTGGCTCAGGTCAAACCCTGTACCGGTGCTGTTTGTATGAACGGTTTGATTGCTGCCGCCGGTAACAGGGAAAGTGCTTTCGTACCAGCTTTTGGCATCGGCAACAGCGGGATCAGTATTTAACGTGGATTCTTTACTGTTTGTTATCTCTTTACGGCAACCGTATATGATACCGCATAATGCAATAAGGGCGATAAAGGAGAATTTTAAATAGGCAGAATTGCTTTTAGGATAACGTTTTTTCATTGTGATGGCTTAGGTTGTATTTTCGTAAAGGTATAGTATTGTTCTTTTAATTAAAAGACCTTTGATGATTTCATTCACCATTTTTAATCTTCATAACACTTTCTTTACTAAATTGCCCGCAATTCTATAGCTATGAAAATATTGTTTGGTATACAGGGTACAGGGAATGGCCACATCAGCCGCGCCCGCGAAATTGTGCCCCTGTTGCAACAATATGGCGACGTTGACTTACTGGTAAGCGGTACCGAGGCCGAGGTAAGCCTAAGCCAGCCGCTTAAGTACCGTTTTCATGGCTTTAGCTTTGTATTTGGCAAAAAAGGCGGGGTTGATAACTGGGCTACCTTTAAGATCATGAACCTACGCCAGCTTTGGAAAGATATGCACAGCATCCCCCTAAACCAGTATGATCTGATCATTAACGATTTTGAGCCCGTTAGCGCCTGGGCTTGCCGCCTGCAAAAAGTGCCGTCGGTGTCGCTAAGCCACCAATGTTCGTTCATTTCAAAAAAAACCCCACGCCCGGCTAAATGGAATTACGCCGAATGGCTGTTTAAGTATTATTCGCCAACCACGCATCATATCGGTTTTCATTTTGAGCGGTACGACGATTTTATACACACACCGGTCATTCGCAGCGATATACGCAACATGGTAACCAGCAACCTGGGCCATTATACCGTTTACTTGCCGGCATACGGCGATAAAACGCTGATAAAGCATTTAAAAGAAACCGGTGCTGAGTGGCATATATTTAGCAAGCGTACAAAAACCGCGTATAAAGAGGGCAACGTAAATGTTTTTCCGATAGATAATGAGGCCTTTAATAATAGCCTTGCCAGTTGCGCCGGCCTGCTAACCGGCGGTGGTTTTGAAGGCCCTGCGGAGGCTCTGTTTCTGGGAAAAAAGGTGTTGATGATACCTATGCGCGGTCAGTACGAGCAGCAATGCAACGCCCTGTCGGCCTCTAAACTGGGAGTTGAAGTGGTGTACAGCATCAACCACGATTTTGTATACCGCATTAAACAATGGCTGGCCGATGACCGCCGCATTGTGGTCGATTTCCCGGACGAGACCGCCCAGATAGTAGATAAAATGGTGAAGCAATACGCAAGGCAATAACGTACAACATCGATATCAAAATAATGCGCGGAGATAATAATAAGCATTGG
Source organism: Mucilaginibacter sp. 14171R-50 (assembly GCF_010093045.1). Classification (NCBI taxonomy): domain Bacteria; kingdom Pseudomonadati; phylum Bacteroidota; class Sphingobacteriia; order Sphingobacteriales; family Sphingobacteriaceae; genus Mucilaginibacter; species Mucilaginibacter sp. 14171R-50. The sequence continues at coordinate 561,302 of NZ_CP048115.1, forward strand.
CCTGTTCGATTCTTTCCCAACCGGAGGGTGCAGGTAATTATTGCAACCTGTTCAACTCTCTAAATTTTTGTGCTAATTTTGCCCATATAGCCACCCCGTATGATCAGTATTTTTAAGGTATTTAATCCGCTTAACGTTTTATGGCTGGCTATTTTATTGTTCATCCTCCGTATTGGTTACATAGCACAGGTACCTGATAAACTCGAATTTATTTTTGTTGAACCGTTTGCCCGCCTGCTGGTACCGGTATCTTATGAGTACGCGTTTTCGCCGGCAGCGAATATTTTTTTAGCGGCGGTTATCATATTATCGCAGGCGCTGTTACTTAATTACCTGGTAAACCGGTTTAACTTATTGGGCAAGCCAACATTTTTACCATCGCTGATGTATGTAACGCTAACATCCTTGTTTACGCCATTTATGGTGCTTAGCGCGCCGCTTATCTGCAATTTTTTGGTGATATGGATGCTGTTCAAACTTTTCAGCTTTTATAAAGGCGATGATGCAAAATCCACCGCTTATGATCTTGGCATGATCGTAGCAATTGGTTCAATTATTTACCTTCCTTATATATACTTGTTCTTATCCATTTGGATAGCGCTTATCATATTTAAGCCCTTTAACTGGCGCGAATGGGTATCAGGCATATTAGGTTACCTCACCATCTTCTTTTTCTTCGCGGTATTTTATTACCTCAACAACAAACTGGGCAGCTTTTACCATATATGGGCCCCCCTTGGCACCAAATTCCCTAACCGTATCAATATCAATCATTACAACTACCTGGTATTGGTGCCGGTATTGCTGCTTTTGGGCATGTATTTTTTTAAATTACAGCAAAATTATTATAAAAGCTATGTGCAGGTACGCAAGTCGTTTCAGCTGCTGTTTTTTATTTTTTTGATCGGCGCGTTATCGTTTTACGTAAAATCTGAATTTAACCTCAATCATTTTTTATTGTGCGCCGTACCGGTAGCGGTATTTTTGTCTTATTATTTCATCAGCGCCAACATCAGGTGGATGTACGAAACCTTGTATTTATTGCTGCTTATCAGTATCATATATTTTCAGTTTAACACTTTTTAACTTTTACATTCGTTCAAATTTCAGCGGTTATATTAGTTTTGTAGCATGAAATTCGGTGTAGTAATATTTCCAGGCTCCAATTGTGATGAAGATATCATCCACGTTCTTGAAAAGGTAATGGGCCAACAGGTAGTGCGTTTATGGCATAAAGACCATGATCTGCAGGGTGCTGAGTTTATTGTTTTGCCGGGCGGCTTCTCTTTCGGCGATTACCTGCGTTCGGGCGCAATTGCCCGCTTCTCGCCTATTATGCAGGAAGTAATACAATTTGCGGCAAAGGGCGGCAAAGTATTGGGCATTTGCAATGGTTTTCAGATCCTTACAGAAGCAGGGCTTTTGCCGGGCGCGCTGTTGCATAATAAAAACCGCAAATTTATTTGCCGCAACATCCACATGAAAGCGCAAACCCAAAACTCGCTTGTTACGCAGTTAATTGACCCGCAACGCGCGTTAAAAATACCTTTGGCGCATGGCGAGGGTAATTATTTTGCAGATGCTGATGTATTAAAGGCCATAAATGATAACGACCAGGTGCTGTTCCGTTATTGCGACGAGTCGGGTAATGTTACGGACGAAAGCAACCCTAACGGCTCTATCGAAAATATTGCCGGGGTAACCAACGCGGGGCGTAATGTATTTGGCTTTATGCCACACCCAGAGCGCGCGGCAGAAAGCATTGTGGGTAACCAGGATGGCCTTGCCATTTTTGAATCTATACTGTCACTGGCAAAAGCCTGATGCTTAACCTGGTTATTGATATTGGAAACACGTTTACCAAGGTAGCCGTTTTTAATAACGACAACCTGCTTAAAGTACAACAATACCAACAACCCGTACAGGAGGACCTGGATGCTTTTTTAACCGACCATAAAATAGACAAGGTTATTATATCATCTGTAAAAACAGAAACACAACCCTGGCAAACCATACTTAGCAATACGTTGCCGGTATTATATTTTAACAGCAATATAACAGCGGGTATTAATAATCATTATAAAACACCCGCTACCCTGGGCACCGACAGGCTGGCGGCGGTAATAGGCGCACACCATTTATATCAGGGTGCAAACAACATTGTTATAGGCGGGGGTACCTGTATCACTTACGATTTTATTGACGCCGGCGCAAATTATTTTGGCGGCAGTATATCACCGGGTTTAAATATGCGTTATAAAGCCGTTAACCATTATACCGCTGCGCTGCCGTTACTTAAAGCAGATGAAAATTTTACAGCGGCCTATGGCAATGATACCGCATCGGCAATAGTATCGGGGGTACAAAACGGAATAAAATACGAACTGGAAGGCTTTATTAATAATTACATAAATACAGCGGCAGGGTACAACATTATACTAAGCGGGGGCGACAGTATTTTTTTTGATACTCTATTGAAAAATAGCATCTTTGCCCCCTATATTAAAATTGAGCCTTACCTGGTTCTTAAAGGATTAAACGCAGCTATACAACAGCATAATGATTAAATATATAAGGTTCGTAATAATACTATTCTTATTTACTGCAACGGCACTTGGCGTTAAGGCGCAATCTACTGCAACTACCAGTTCGCCATATTCGCGCTATGGCATTGGCGATATCGATCCAATGCTAATGCCACAAAATGTTGGCATGGGCGGTATTGGTGTAGCTACCAACCGTATTAATAATTTTAATAATGCAAACTCGCTTAATCCGGCTTCGTACGCTTCAATCGGCTTAACGGTTATTGATATAGGCTTGTACGGCAAGTTCAATACGCTCGAAAAAAGTGGACAATCGTCGCAAAGCAACGCCAACTTCCGACTTAGCCATATTGCTTTTGGTCTACCTATCTCAAAACGCTCGGCAATTAGCTTTGGTTTAATGCCCTACAGCGAACTTGGCTATAATTACAGGCAGGTGAGCCCTAACTTTGGCACCGGTCTTCCGGGCGATACAAGCGCCGTAAACTACATTTATAGCGGTGATGGCGGTCTGTCAAAATTTTATTTAGGTTACGGTTTCGGCATAGGCAAGCACCTGTCAATAGGTGGTAACATCTCTTACATTTTTGGTAACCTTAAAGAAACTCAATCAACAGAAGTACCTTCATTGGCCGGTGTGTTAAACTCCCGCATTGAAGAAGGCAACAGTATAAACGGCTTAAATTACGATTACGGCATCCAGTATTCGGTAGATTTTTCTGAGAAAAAACACTTAACCTTTGGTTATTCTGCATCAGCAAATACCAAGTTGAATACAGTTAACAGCTACATTGTCAGCAGTTATTACCGGAATGGCACGGGCGATGAAGGTGTTGCTACAGATAGTATCATAAACAACCAGCAACCATCTGCAAAAATACAGTTGCCGAGCATAAACCGTTTCGGTATTGCTTTTCAAAACGACGGAAAATTTTTGGTTGGTGCCGATTATACCATGAGCAATTGGTCTAAACTTACAGTTGCAGGCGTAAATAAGGGCCTGCGCGATAGCAAGACTTTTAATGTAGGCGGCCAGTTTACGCCCAACATCAACTCGCTCTCGAGTTATTTTGCCGCAGTTGATTACCGTTTAGGCTTCATTTACGACCAAACCTACTTACGTGTAAATAATACCGATATTAAACGCTACGCGGCTACAGTAGGCCTTGGCTTACCCTTAAGAGCTAATAATTCCAGCTTTTACAAAATAAACATTGCCGCCGAAATTGGTAAACGGGGTACCCTGGTAAACAGCCTGGTTAAAGAAAACTACGTTAACGTACATTTATCATTCACCCTTAATGACAAGTGGTTCCAGAAGTACAGGTTTGATTAACATTGTATAATGCAAAACAGGTTAAAACAACTTTGCATTTATTTACCGGTTGTTTTTACAGGCATATTCTTCACCGCCTGCGAAAACGACATTAACAAGGTAAAAGCAATAGCTGCCGCTGATGCTACAAAACCAATACAGCGCACTACCGGCGTAAATATGATACTGAGCGACTCGGGCATTGTAAAGGCGCAGCTAACGGCCCCCCTGCTTATAGAGTATGCTACCAAAAAAAATCCTTACCAGGTGATGCCTAATGGTGTAAAAGTGATCTTGTATACACCCAAGGTTACCGAAGAAGCCAATATCATTGCCGATACTGGGTATTACTACGGCCAAAAAGAACTTGTTATATTTAAAAAGCATGTGGTAGCTACAAGAAGCGACGGCTCTGTGTACCGGTCAGAAGAGTTGATATGGGATATGAAGAAAAAGCAAGCCTATTCAAACCAAAAGGTGGTAATGACAAAACCTAACGGCGACGAAATGACCGGAACAAGCTTTGTAACCGACGATAAATTGCAAAATCCGAAGTTTCAAAACTCAACTGCCATTATCCACGTTGACGGCAGCCTTGCGCAATAAAGGGCAGTAATTTTTACGCAAATTTTTGTGTTATAGAATTTTAGTAAAAATTGTATCTTGCGCCTCTTTTTGAGAAATATAAAATATATATAGTTGTATGGGTATAATGAGTTATTTGCGGGAGCGAATGGGAAAAATTCTCGCAGGAGTTATTGGATTGGCGCTTTTTGCGTTTATCGCAGGCGAAGTGGTACAATCAGGAGGTGCTTTTTTCAGGGATGATGTTCATAACATCGGCGAAGTGAACGGCGAAAAAATTCCGTACGTTGATTTTAATAACAGGTTAGAGCAAAGTACACAGCAGTTTAAGCAACAGTCTGGCCAAAGCCTTACACCTCAGATCACCAACTACATACAGGAGACCACCTGGAACCAATTTTTAACTGAGTTACTTTTAAATAAAGAGATAAATAAACTGGGCATTGTTGTAGGCGATGACGAAACCAGGTCAATGATCAGTGGTAACAACCCCGACCCGCAGATACAGCGCCAGTTTGTTGATGATAAAGGCCAGTTTGATAAAACAAAGCTTAACCAGTTTTTAGGTTATCTGCAATCTGCAAAGGTAGACCCTAAACAACAAGAGGCCTGGAACGATTTTGTTAAGCAACTGATCGCCGCAAAAAGGCAGCAAAAGTATATGGCTTTGGTAACCAATGGCTTGTACGTTAACGCGCTTGATGCTCAGGACGATTACCTTGCAAAAAACAAACTGGCAAACTTTAAGTACACAGTGCTTGACTATGCATCAATACCCGATGCTAACGTTAAATTAACTGACAACGATTACAGCACTTATTATAATGATCATAAATCAGAGTTTAAAAACCCGCAGGAGTTGCGCAGCTTTGAATATATAAGCTTCAACGCGGCACCTTCAAAAGCCGATACCGCAGCAGTACGTACGCAGGTTGATAAATTAGCGGCTGATTTTAAGGCAACCCCTAACGATTCACTTTTTGTACAGATCAACTCTGAAACAAAGGCGCAGCTTACTTATCACAAAAAAGGCGAGTTAGAGCCAAAGCTGGATTCGGTAATGTTCGGTGCGGGTAAAGGCTTTGTTTATGGCCCTTACCTGTCAAACGGCAGCTTCAAAATCGCCAAGCTTGTTGATTCAAAAATTGGCCCCGACTCGGTTAAAGCACGCCACATTTTGTTGAACCCTACCACCGAAGGTGGCCTTGATAAAGCTATTGCCAAAGCCGATTCGCTCAAAAAACTGATTGCGGGCGGCAGGCCGTTTGCAGAGTTAGCAAAAAACTTTTCTGTTGACAAGGTAGCTAACGAAAAAGGCGGCGACCTTGGCACTTTTGGCCGTAACACTATGGATCCGGTATTTGAAGCAGCGACTTTTAACGCAAAGGTTGGCGATGTAAAGGTGGTAACCACTCAATTTGGTGTTCATGTGGTTCAGATATTGGATCAAAAAGGATCATCAAGAGTGGTAAAAGTAGCCGTAGTTGATAAACCATTGTTGCCAAGCACTAAAACAACCGCAGCTGTTTACGCCAGGGCACAGTCGTTTTTATCCTCGTTAACCGCCGAAAATTTCGACGCCCAGGCAAAGAAAGCCGGCTTGGCTATTAAAAACGCCGAAGACGTTAACGCTACCGCTGCCAGTGTATTGGGTTTAGATAACGCACGCGACATTGTAAAGTGGGCTTTTAAATCAGAAAAAGGCGCTTTCTCTGACCAGGTGTTTGCGGTTGGCGACCAGTATGTGGTTGCCCGTTTAACCACTATAAAACCAAAAGGCGTTTTACCTTTGGATGTTGTTAAAAAACAAATTGAACCCATGGTACGCATACAGGTTAAAGGAAAACAGCTTAGCGATAAATTCCAGGCTGCTTTGAATGGCGCTTCAAACATCGATCAGGTTGCCCAAAAAGTCGGCAGCAAAGTAGTGCCTTTGCAAAACATAGTATTTGCCAACCCGGTAATACCAGGTGCAACAGCCGAATATAAAGTGGTAGGTACGGTATTTGGTTCGCAGCCAAACAAACTTTCTAAACCTGTCGCCGGCCAGCAAGGCGTTTATGTATTTACGTTGGATAGCTTTACAAACCCAGCACAGCTTACTAACAATGTAAGGGAGAAACAACAGATAGGCCAGGCGCTTGCACAACGCTCGCAAGGCCAGGTGCTTGATGCCCTGAAAGATAAGGCGAATGTAAAAGATAACAGGGCGAAGTTCTTGTAACAAAAATTTAAAGTAATTTTGCATCCGGCAATAACGTTATAGTTATTGCCGGATTTTTTTTATACCATGGAGATACAGGAAAACATTATAAATAAAGTAGCGCAAAGCGGCCTGGTCACTTTAGACCCGGCGCAGTTTTACGCACCGGGCGAGCGTGTGGTTTATGATATCAAAGACAACTTGTTCCACGGCCTTATACTGCGCGAAAAAGATTTTCGCGAGTTTGTAAAAACACACGATTGGGCCCAATATCAGGGCAAAAATGTTGCGGTTACCTGCACAGCCGACGCCATTGTACCTGCCTGGGCATATATGTTACTGGCCAACCGTTTGGCGCCGTATGCCCGCCAGGTAGTTTTTGGCGATGCTGAAGTTTTAGAAACCGTATTGTTTGTAAAAGAGGTTTCGCGCCTTGATGTGGAGCAATACCGCGATCAGCGCGTAGTGATTAAAGGCTGCGGTGATATCCCGGTGCCGGTATCGGCGTATGTAGAGTTAACGCAAAGGCTTACGCCGGTGGCAAAAAGCCTGATGTTTGGCGAACCCTGCTCTACCGTACCCATTTATAAACGCAAAGATTAAACCGTTTGGCGGCAATTGCGTCTATATCAAATACATGAAGAAATATTTTTTATTCCTGCTAATGCTTGCCGGTGTTTCGGCCGCATTTAGCCAGGAAGTAACCAAAACAAACGAAGTTGCATTTCAGGCCGGCGAACAAATAACTTATAAGCTTAAATATGGCATATTTACCGCGGCCGAGGCCGTTATAAAAGTAGAAAACAGCCCTGTTAAGTTTGACAATCACCCCGCACTCCATATATTCGCCGACGCTAAAACAGCTGGTACATTTAACCTGCTTTTTAAAGTACGTAACAGATACGAAACCTTTATTAATCCGCAAACCCTGCTGCCTTACTACTATTCCGAGCAAAGGCAGGAGTCGAGTTACCGGCATAGCGATAAGGTAACTTTTGACCACGATACCGGAATGATAACTGCTGATAAAGGCAAGTTCCCTTTTAAAGGTAACGTGTTCGATTTTTTATCAGCATATTACTTTGCACGTAACATCGATGTGTCAAAATTAAAGGTGGGCGATAAATTAAGTATGCGTTACTTTTTAGAGGATGGGATACATACGCTTACCATAACATTTATGGGCCACGAGCAGGTAAAATGCGGCTTGGGCACCTTCGACTGTTTAAAATTCAACCCTACAATTATCCCCGGGCGTATATTCCGAAAAAATAGTAAGCTATATTTGTGGATAACTAACGATAAGAACCGCATACCCGTTAAAGCGCATGTAGAGTTGATAGTTGGCAGTTTGGTAATGGACCTTACACAGGCCAGCGGGCTTAAATACCCGCTAAACCCGGTAAAAAAATAAAGATACTGATGATCGAAGTTGGAAGCGTGTTATTGCACGAGGATGTAATAAAAAACAATTTTGTTTGTAATTTGAATAAATGCAAAGGCGCCTGCTGCCTTGAAGGCGACTCGGGCGCGCCCTTAAATCACGACGAACTGGAGATACTGGCAGATATTTATCCAAAGGTAAAACCTTATATGACGGCCAAGGGCATTGCCACCATTGAACGCGAAGGCACCCATGTAACCGATTTTGAAGGAGATTATACTACACCGTGCGTTGATGTAAATAAAGAATGCGCTTACGTAACCTGGGAGAACGGCATTACCAAATGCGCCATAGAAAAAGCGTATGAGCAAGGCGCGGTAACCTGGCAAAAACCAATATCCTGCCACTTATACCCTATCCGCATTACGGCTTACCCCGAGTTTGATGTGCTTAACTATGATCGCTGGAGCATTTGCAGCCCTGCATGTACATTTGGCAACGAACTACAGGTAAAAGTGCACGAGTTTTTGAAAGGCCCGCTCATTCGTAAATACGGCGAAGAATGGTACCGCGAACTGGAAGATACGGTTGCGGGCATCTGATAGGATCGACTAATGTATGTCGGATATCCAACACCGAATTCCCCACTTCGTCATTCGTTATTGGGTGTTCAGTATTCGATATTACCCTACCAAATACAAGCTTTTACAATTAATTTAAATAATATTGCATTTTATATTATTTATTAATGAAAAAGGCTTTAATAACGGGTATAACCGGACAAGACGGCGCATATTTAGCTGAATTTTTGCTTAAAAAAGGATATGAGGTGCATGGCATTAAACGCCGCTCATCATCATTCAATACCGACCGGATAGACCACCTTTACCACGACCCGCACGAAACCGGTGTTAAATTGCAGCTGCACTACGGCGACCTTACCGATGCCATGAATTTAACCCGGCTTATACAAGAAATACAGCCCGATGAAATATATAACCTTGGCGCACAAAGCCACGTTAAGGTAAGCTTTGACTCCCCTGAATACACGGCCAATGCGGATGGACTTGGCGTGCTCCGTATATTAGAAGCCATCAGGTTATTGGGACTTACCAAAAAAACGCGTTTGTATCAGGCATCTACATCAGAGCTTTATGGTTTGGTGCAGCATGTTCCGCAAAGCGAAACAACGCCTTTTTATCCACGCTCGCCTTATGCTGTAGCTAAGCTTTACGGGTATTGGATAATAGTGAACTATCGCGAAGCATATCAAATGTACGCATGTAATGGTATATTATTCAATCATGAAAGCCCTATACGCGGCGAAACATTTGTTACCCGCAAAATTACCCGCGCGGTTGCCAAGATCGGGTTAGGGCTGCAGGATTGCCTGTATATAGGCAATTTATCGGCGCAGCGCGATTGGGGCCACGCTAAGGACTATATTGTTGCGATGTGGCTGATGTTGCAGCAGGAGAAGCCGGAGGACTATGTAATAGCAACCGGCGTTACCACTACTGTGCGCGAGTTTATTAAAATGTCGTTCGCTGAATTGGGTATCGAGGTGGAATTTAGCGGCAAGGATGAAAATGAAAGAGGCGTTATCATTGATATTGACCAGCAAAAAGTAGAATTGTTAGGCTTAAACGCTGATGCTTTAAGGTTTGGCCAAACGGTTGTTAAGGTCGACAGCAACTATTTCAGGCCTACGGAAGTTGACCTGTTAATTGGCGACCCCTCAAAAGCAAAAAAACAATTAGGCTGGCAACCAAGTTATGATTTGCAAGCCCTGGTTACTGATATGGTACAGTCTGACCTGCATTTAGCAAAAAAGGACGAACACATGAAAAAAGGGGGATTTAAGACGTTAAACTACTTTGAATAGCTTAGTTCATTCGGTATCAATATGAAGAGATTATTTATCAGCATAACATTACTACTGGTTACGGTGGGCATAGCCCGTTCTCAATCGGTATACCAGCCGTACTCATACGACTTCTATCAAAAGTTTAATGCTGATGCTTACTCAACCAAAACCCGCCTGCATACTGCCATAAAACCTTTTTTTGTTGACGATTCGCTACTGATGCACCGCTATGATTCGATCATGAACTATGGCAGCGATGCATCAAACAGTAATATATTGTACCGCAAATTGTTTAACGAACATTTGGTAGACGTGAAAGGTGTAAACTCTACTTTTTATGCCGATCTGTTGCCCGATTTTAATATTGGCCGGGACCTCTCTGCTAAACAAAACACCTACCTCAGTTCGCTTGGATTGCAATTTGGAGGTACTGCCGGTAAAAAGTTTTCTTATTATGTATCGGGGTATTTGAACCAGGCCAGGGTGCCGGATTATATCTCTACCTACATCAGGCAGGTTGGTATTGTGCCCGGGCAGGCGTATGCAAATACCTTTAACAGTAACCCCAACGATTACTCGTGGGATTATATTACGGCTAATGTATCGTACACCCCGGTTAAGTATTTAAACATAAGCGCCGGGCGCGACAAAACATTTATCGGCGACGGCTACCGCTCCCTCCTATTATCTGATTATGCTTCGCCGTACCCTTTTTTCAAGCTTACCGCAAACCTGGGCAACGTAAAATATATGGCCATGTGGGCATACTTTACCGACCCTGCCGGCACCAGCGACAAATTTAAAGACCGCAATAAGTGGGGGATATTCCATTACCTTGACTGGAACGTAAGTAACCGATTGTCGCTTGGCTTTTTTGATTCTATCATTTGGGCCAATGAGGACGACCAGGGCCACACCCACGGTTTCGATTTCAGCTACATAAACCCGGTAATATTTCTAAGGCCTGTTGAAGCCGCAAATGGCTCGCCTGATAACGCGCTGATAGGTTTTACAACTAAATACAAATTAACCGACGGCCTAACTGCTTACGGCCAGTTCTCGCTTGATGAATTTACGGCTAAGGAGTTCTTCTCTAACCCGGGTTATTCAAACAATAAATTCGGTTATCAGCTCGGGGTAAAGGGCGCCAACCTGTTCGGCGTTACCAATCTTAACTATCTGTTAGAAACCAACACCGTAAGGCCTTACACTTATTCAGAAAGGGCCAGCATACTAAATTACTCGGCCAATAGCGAACCACTGGCGCACCCCTGGGGCGCCAACTTCCGCGAAGTGGTTGCGCTGCTTAACTACTCCTACAAACGGTTTGACCTGATGGGTGAAGTAGATTACGGGCATTACGGACTTGATATGAATGGTATAAACTACGGTAAAGACATATTTCAGCATTATACTACACCGTTAGCTAAATATGGCAACACTATTGGGCAGGGCTTAAAAACAAACATGGTGTACCTGCAGGGTAAAATTGGTTATGTACTTAACCCCAAATACAACCTGAGGTTAGAACTGGGAGGCATATACCGCACCGAAAAGAACAGCGATTTTAACGACAAGACCGCCATGATAACCTTTGGTGTTCGCAGTTCGTTCCGCCAGATCTATACCGACCTGGCCAGCTATAAAACGCACTGAGGAAGATCCTCATTCACAAAAAAAGACTGAAATATTATTAAGGTGTTCACGTTCGGCACACGTGAACACCGTGAACACTCATGAATGGTTGATAATGAGACAATTAAGATTTTGATGTTTTAACTATAATCAATGGCAGGCTATTCTGAGGTTATACCGCTTTCATTTCGCTTTTTATCGCCCTTAAAAACTCATTGGCATGCTGCGATCCGATGATGTAAACAAGCCCATCCCTATCGGTTAGGTGTATGGCATCGTTACCGGCAGCGTAAAAGCGTATGGTACCTTTGGTATGCAGGTTATAAACCGGGTTGTTAAACAAATACCTGCTGTACGATCCTTTTTCAACCTTCACAATACTGTTCAGGTCTATTTTTACCCGGCGGGTGCTCCAAAGGCCGTCAAGTAAAATACTTTTGTTGATAACACGGGTGCTAAAGTGCAGCAGGAAGCCCATGATAATGGATATGATAATGATAACAAATCCAACGATGGCTAACAAGTCGCCGTTGCGTTCGCGTTCGTCAGTAAAAAAATAAGCAGCAAAACAAAACATGGCTAAAACAAGGCGTATGGTTATAGGTATCCATTCGCGGCCCAGGTATTGTTTTTCAATAAAAACCGATTTATCGCTCATAATTTATACAGTTCGAATATAGTAACTTTTTTAGTGTTATCGCTTACTTTATACCTTTCGCTCAAACGGTAACCACCAACCCAAATGATATCGCCATTGCCGTTTACCAGTATCGGCACACCACCTTTTTGATGCAAAGGGATTTTTTGATGTATAAAAAAATCGCTTAGCTTTTGCCTGGTCTTCATCCCCAGTGGATAAAAAGTATCTCCCTGCTGCCATGCGCGAAGCGTTAGCGGGTAAACCAACTGTTCCGCATCTACCGAAACCGCCAGGGGATTATCCTTCACGATAAGCGGACTATCATCATGCAGCACAGTCAATTTATAGTTGTTATACCCCACATTGGTATCGCCAGGGCTAAAACTAACTGCCTTATCCTTTACACCCGCTTTTGGCGATATAATGAGCCTGCCCCTATCTACCAATAACATAAACCCTGCACTTTCAAATACCCTGCCCGGATGCCTGCCAAGTACTGTTATCAGGTCATCAACCACCATTTCGCCGAAGCCGTAATCATACAGCAATTTAAAAAGTAACAAGCGCTTAGGCGATAGCTTTTCTATTTCGTTGATGCTTATGTGTACTTCATTACCTTCAATTAGCAAAAGCTTCTTTTTTAAATCATCTACCTCACGGTTCAACAGCATTTCCAGTTCCCTGAATTTGCGCAGATTGCTTTCAAAAGTGGCCTCGAGGTTGGGGTTAAGCTCTTTTAATATCGGGATAACCTGGTGCCGTAGTTTGTTCCGGGCGTATTTAACCGAGGCGTTCGAGGCGTCCTCTGTATATGTTAAACCTTCCGCAGCAATAATGGTCTGTATTTCGTTGCGCGTCAGGAAAAGCAGGGGGCGCACCAGGTTGCCGTTTTTTGGCAAAATGCCGTGCAAACCAGCAATGCCCGTCCCCCGTGTAAGGTTTAACAATATTGTTTCGATAGTATCGTTCTGATGGTGTGCAAGCGCAATGACATCATAACCTGCTGATTGGCTGACCTCATCAAACCATTGGTACCGCATATCGCGGGCCGCCATTTGGATAGATACCCGGTTATCGGCAGCGTATTGCTGAGTATTAAACTTAACCGTGTGGAAGCTAACCCCCATTTGCAGGGCAAGCTGCCTGGTAAACTCCTCGTCGGCATCAGCTTCGGGGCCGCGCAGGTTAAAATTGCAATGTGCTATGCTAAAATTAAAGCCGGCCGCCTTTAGCAAATGGGCCATTAAAACGGAATCCATGCCTCCGCTTACAGCTGCCAGTATTTTGTTGGCAGGTGTAAATAACTTATTTTGTCCAATAAATTCAACAAAGCGTTTAACAGGAAGCATACATCAAAATTATTAATTTAATAACCCCAGCAAAAAACTAATTTTGCCATTGTGATAAAATACATTCTTAGTACACTTTTAGTGATCATAACCTTAACCGTATCGGCGCAGAAAAAATCTGTAGTGCACCTTATACAATCAAAAAGCAGCGAGGTTATTAAGCTAAACGGCCGGAATGTTATTAAAGTTTACCAGGGTGTTTTTCAACAGGATTATTCCATTATGCGGTCAGACAGCGCATATTTTTATGCTGAAGATAATGCCTTCGACGCTTTTAGCAATGTACATATAACCCAGGGCGATACGCTGAATATTTACGCGGATAAGCTCAATTACAATGGCAATACCAAGGTGGCTGTACTTACAGATAACGTGAGGCTGATTGATAAGGACGCTATTTTAACCACCAATTACCTTACTTATAACACCGCTACCCGCATTGGTACTTATACCGGCGGAGGTAAGCTGATCAATAAAGACAACACCCTTACCAGTAAGAACGGCTATTATTTTGCCTTTTCAAGAGACTCTTATTTCCGTTATAACGTGGTGCTGATAACGCCGGATGCCTTGATAAAAACCGATACCCTGCGTTACAACACCGGCAGCCGGATAGCTTATTTTTACGGGCCCACAAACATTTACGATACTAAGGATAAAAAAGATACGCTATATACCGAGAATGGCTTATACAATACTATTATCGAGCAGGCTTTCTTTGGTAAAAAGAACTTATACAAACAGGGTACTAAAACCCTGACCGGCGATAGTTTATTTTATGATAAGATAAATGGTTATGGTCGCGCGGTTAAACGCGTTACCTTTCACGACCGCGAACAAAATATAACCCTTAAGGGCGACCTGGCTACCTACTATAAAAAGGGCGAACGCACCGTTGTAACCAAGGACCCGTACGTAATTATTGTTACCGAAGAAAAGGACACCACCAAAACGGATACGGTGACTTTAGAGTCCGGAACTAAAGCCAACCCCGCAGTTAAAACTGCACCCGGTGTAAAAAAAGCAAATGCGTTTGCTATTAAACCGCCCCCGGGCACAGCGCAGGTAAAAGGGTTACAAAAACCTGTTGCTACCGATGTAGATACATTAACTGTTAAAGTTCAAAACACATTAAAAAATAACCGGGCCGGCGTAGCTGCTTTAGTAAAAAAGGCTGATGCAATGGCCGTTAAATCGCGCCCGGGCATTTCTAAAACAGGGATGGTACCGTTGCAGGTAATAGCTGATAGCGCAGTTAAGGTGCCCCAAACGGGCGTTAAGCCGGTAAAGGGCGGTACTCCCGCTAAAGGTGCGGGGCTGGCTGCTTTCCCGATAACGGATACGGCCAAAGCGACGCCTGAGAAAAAGGTAAAACGTGATTCTATTTATATATCTGCAGATACACTGGAAACCCAGATACTTACCTATAAAGATCTGAAGATTATGCAGGAGCAACAGCGATTGCTCAACGTGCGCGACACCAGTGTTAAAACTAAAAAGCTTACTCCTGAGCAGCAAAAAAAGGCCGACAAATTTTTAACCTTGAATGCGCCTAAATGGAAAAACGACACGCTGCACCTACATGCCGATTTTTTCGGGAAGCCGAAACCCGAAGCAACTGCCCCGGCTAAAGGGAATGCGAAAGGACAAGGCGGCGCAGTTGCCGCGCCAGGCCAAACTGCATCAAAGGGTGGCGATGCAAACGCCGTAGAGAACGATCCAATATTTTTTACGCCGCCGGTTACCCTGAGCGATACGGCCAGGGTGAGGATAATTAAAGCCTATCATGGCGCTAAGCTGTTCAAATCAGACCTTCAGGCCAAGGCCGACTCGATGTTTTACAGTTACAGCGACTCTACCCTTCATTGTTTTATAAACCCGCTGATATGGACCCAGGGCTCGCAGCTATCTGGCGATACCATCACCATGCAGATGAAAAATAAAAAGCTGGATAACCTTAATTTATTCCCTTCATCGTTTGTGGTAAATATTGAAAAGGGCGACTCCACCAATTTTAACCAGGTAGGGGGTAAAAGGATGAAGGGCTTTTTTAAAAGCGATAAACTGGACAGGATGTACGTTGCAGGAAATGCCGAAAGCATTTACTTTAGCCGCGACAGCCTTAAAAAGGTTGATGGCATGCAACGATCGTTAAGCAGCCGCATGCGCGTTTATTTTAAAAACGGCACTGCCTCGCAAATCGTATTTTTAACCAAACCCGAACACCGTTACGGCCCTTTGGCTAAGTTTTCTGAAGATGATAAGATACTGAAAGGCTTTATATGGAAGCCTAAAGAAAGGCCGGTTTCTAAAGAATCTATCATCCCATCCTATAATAGAAAAAAAGCGCGCGAACAAGCGGCAGCCGATAAAAAGCTTGCAAATAAATCAAAAGATGCAGTACAAAACGATAAAGCGCGCAAGGATTCGTTACAGCATAATTTACCCCGAACCGACAGCACAAAGGTGGGCAGGGATAGCACAGGCACAGCGACACAAGGGGTTACGGGCCCTCCTGTTGTAAAAGCAAGACAGGATAGCTCCGGTATTAAACAACCACCGGCGACGACAGCGCCAGTTATCCGGACTAAGCAGGATAGCTTGAAGAAAGCCAAGCCTGTACCTGCTACCCAATCAAAGAGCGATGCTGTAAAAGTTACAACACCCAAAGTTTTACAGCAACGAACTTATTGACAGGATAAATGCTGCGTAATACATCAGCCAAAATCCTTCACCACAAAAGCTATGGTTAGGTAGCTTTTATAGTTTATCGCATATTTGCGTCACACTTAATACAATGTTATGAAACACGAAGATGTGGTTGCAGCGCTTAAGGTTATCGCTGAAAAAGAAATGGCCATAAATATAAGCAAACCCGATTTACAGGACCTGAAACAATACAACCTGATAAATATAGCGAAGGGCGAAGAAAATGCACGATCGCCGGCTTGTACTTTAACCAAAAAGGGCAGGGTGATGTTGAAGGCAAACTTGCCGAAGGATAGCAAGACAGCAGACATTGAGCAGGATGACCTTAGCGATTAACAATCGTTATCGCGCTGCGCTTAAAATCGGGGGTTACACACAAAATGCACAGGCCATGCTTAAAATCGCCTGTTAAAAAGAAGGGCCGCTCTAAATAGAGCGACCCTTCTTTCATCTCGATATTTACTTTATTTTTCTTATCCGGTTATTGTTGTAATCGGCAACATAAACGTTGCCCTGGTTATCAACAGCAATGCCTCTTGGATCGTTAAATGATGCCGTGCCGCCAGCACCATCTGCCGAACCAGTAGTGCCCGTGGTACCGGCAAGTACACTAAAGGTTTTGTCGGCCGCTATTTTTAATATGCGCCCGTTTGCATCTGCTATATATAAGTTATCACTGCCGTCTATCTTAATAGCCTGTGGCCGGCCAATAGCAAACGATAACGAGTCGGGGCCGCCGGTAAAGATGGTTACCATATAGTCTTTACTTATTTTTCTTATCGTTTTATTCAGGGGTTCGGTAACATATAAATTTCCTGCTGCATCCCTTGCAATACCGCTTGGCTTATTTAACGATGCTGCTGTACCTTGTCCGCTTGCAATTCCTGCAAACCGGCTTCCAGCTACCGTGGTAACTACCCCTGCCGGGGTAATTTGCCTTATCAGGTTGTTACCCATATCTGCCACAAATAAATTTCCGCTGCCATCTATCACGATATCTGCCGGTTGCGAGAACGATGCGATCGTACCTGTACCGTTATTATATCCGGCCGAACCGCTGCCCGCAAAGGTGCTTACAATGCCCGACGGCGTTATCTTGCGGATTATGTTATTGCCCATATCCGCTACAAAGATATTGCCGGTTGCATCTACCGCTAAACCGGCAGGCGCATAAAATTGGGCTATGTTTCCAGGTCCGTCGGTATTACCCAGGGCACCGGTACCTGCTATAGTGGTAACCTCGCCGTCAGGTGTTATTTTCCTGATGGAGCAATTATAAGAATCGGAAACATACACGTTGCCCGCGGCATCAGTGGCGGTGCCATACGGATGGTTAAACAAGGCTGCCGCGCCGTGGCCGTTGGCGTTACCTTCGGATGATCCGGCAAGGGTACTTACATTGGCGGCAGGCGTGCCTGTGCCGCTGCCGGTTTTAAACTGAACAACGTTACCATAAGCCGTAGCTTCCGAGTTTGTAGCATACGCCCTGGCATAGTAAGTTGTATTGGGGGTAAGCCCCTTTATATTACTGTTAAACCAATAAAGGCCTACTTTATTGTCGGTTTTAGCATCGGCAACAGTAGGTTCGGAATTGGTTGAACTGTAACAAACGCCATAAGCAGTAATGTTTGTGGCGCCATTGCTTATAAAACCGCCACCCCAAGCGCTGGTACCGGTTGTTTCAACAATTACGTCAGTAGTTACCACCACCGGCTTTTCTACAGTTACGGCTGTCCCTTTTACGCAGGCGCCAAGCGATGCGATGATTAGTAAGAGCAATAAATTGATTGGAGTTGATGTTTTATTCATATATGTATTTGACGTAGTATGATATGCCGCTAATTTGCTAAATAATCAATTCGTGAGTTGTTAATTAGTGTTAAAGAAAGTAGCGTAAAACAAGTGTAATGGCATTTTTACATCTATTACGTGTAGCCGGGCGAGATTGCAACAGTGGCTTTAAAATGAATGTAAAACATTACAAAAAGAAAAGTATCCTGTTATAACCATAGCTAAACTATTAAACACAAAAAGCCCCTGCAAATAATGCAGGGGCGTATAAGCCGTGCTTAATTTTATATTACTGAAAGGTTATTTTGCGGATGGTCCCTGCATCTGTACCTACATACAATGCGCCCTTACTGTCAATAGCAATAGTATTTACCCCGTTAAATCCGGCTGCGGTACCTATACCGTCCACATCAGCCCCTCCACCGGCACCTCCCGCAATAGTGGTTACTTCTCCCCTCGGATTGATCATTCGTATAATAAAGTTGGATGTTCCGTAATCGTTATCACAAACATACAGGTTACCCTTATTATCCAGTGTAATACCAAACGGGGCGCCAAACTGCGCGGCTGTGCCCACCCCATCTTTTGCAACATGTGTATTATTCCCTGCAAGCACCTTTAAGCCGTTGTTGTCTTTTATCCAAACCCTGCCATTTGTAGCGTCTGATACATATGTTTTTGATCCTGAAAGCGCTATTCCGTAAGATGACACCCTTTGTACATTCGGCTCTGCCGACAAAAACTCCGCATTACCGATAACGATACTTACATTACCTGCAGGCGTTATTTTTTGCAGGTTACCGCCACTGTTAAGCAAGTATAAGTTATCCTGCTTATCAAATTTTATAACGCTTGTATAAACTTTTAAATCGGCCCTGGTGGTTGCCGTATAGTTTGTACCCGTACCTGCCCACCATTCGGCCGTGGTTGGCGTAGCCGTTGCAGAACGGAATATGCCGCTGTAACCGTCAGCGGAGCTTGATTCGGTTGCAAAGTAAACCTGGTTTTGGCTATTAAGCCCGATAGCCCACAAAAGCGTTTTGGTATTTAAAACTGCAATATTGGTACCATCCCCGTTAGGGTTAGGGAAAACAGGCTTATAGTAAGATATTTGGCCTGCGCTATACTTAACAAGCCGCGCGGCCGGAACATTGCCGTTGTAAAAATTATCTGTCCAATAAATGTTATCGGCCGCATCAATGGTTATGCCTTGCACCGGCCCGCCGCCTGTGCCTGCAACAGTTGTTACGTGAGCTTTTTGCACAGTTAAATTTTGCTCCGTGGTTACAGTACGCCCTTGGGTGGTAACTGTTAATGCCCCGGCGGTAACCCCTTGGGGAACCGTGATCTCGATAGAATCCGCGTTGGCGGTATGTATTGTAGCTGTTATATTGTCTATCTTCACCACATTTTTATTTACCGCGGCCCCTAAATTGCCGCCATAAATGGTCAGCAGCCAACCAGGGAAGATCTTGGTGCTCGATACACTGGTAATATGCGGCAAAGTACTGGTATTGAACAGACCTGCCAGGCTAAATACAACCGTATTGTCGCCGGTTAATAAAACAGTGATATTTAAAAATATACCGTTAACATACCACTTGTCGTTTACCTTTGTTAGTATCAGCTTTTTGCCGCTTATGGCCGTTAAGGAAGTTCCGTTGGTTATCTTGGCAATATCTATTTTCCCGCTCACAATATAATCTCTTACAACCGAAGAATCGGGCAGGTAAACATCTGTAACGGCGGTTATTTTCTTCTGACCGTTAGTTTTTAACGTATAGGCTTTATTTGAGGGCGCGAAAACGGTTATACCATTTTCTACTTCGGCTTGCGTAAGCCCCGCCAATTTAAAATCGAGGGCAAACTGGCTAAGGGTATCTTTACCTGCAAGCGCCGTGTTCACACTGGTGGTCACCTCTTCTACCGTGGGCTTTTTTACAGGCTTAGGGTCAGGATCGGGTTTTACAGGGTCGCTTTTTTTACACGCACCGCAAAAAAGCACAACCAAAAAAAGCAGCAAAAGGTATTTTACCGGCGAATATATCTTGTTCATAATAAAGCAATTAGTATAACAATAGTAATATTATTTGTCGCCATAAAACATACCCGTAAATGGGTATATTGTAAATATTATTTACGCCGGTACAACTCGTTACAAACCGCTGACCCAATAAATTTTGCCCATTGCCGGTTAAAGTTATTTTTGTACCCTTGACCCGCTTTCGGGCTGATTTAAAAACTACAATGGCTGAAAATACTCTGGTAAGGCGCCTTGGACTGGCTCATGCCACTGCAATAAACATGACCGACATGGTAGGCATCGGGCCGTTTATAACATTACCTATGGTAATAGGAATGATGAATGGCCCATGGTTTCTGTACGCCTGGCTGGCGGGGGCCATATTATCATTTATTGATGCGATGGTTTGGAGCGAACTTGGCGCAGCCTTCCCAAAAGCGGGCGGATCATACAATTTCCTGAAAGAAACCTACGGTAAAACCGGCATGGGTAAATTAATGAGTTTTTTATTCGTATGGCAAACCATGATACAGGCGCCGCTGGTAATAGCGTCTGCGGCGATAGGGTTCGCCTCGTACTTTTCATACCTGCTGCCGTTATCCGCTGTAGAAGCTAAAATAATGAGCGGCAGTGTGGTAATTTGTATAATCGTATTGCTTTACCGCAAAATTGAATCTATCGGCAAAATAAGTATGGTGTTGTGGGTAGGCGTTTTACTAACCCTGATATGGATAATTGGCGGCGGCTTAGCACATGGCAACTTTTTATCACCCATAAAGCATATTAACGACGGCCTTACGCTTAACTACGCGTTTGTTGCTGCTCTTGGTTTTGCCAGCGTAAAAAGCGTTTACAGCTACCTGGGTTATTACAATATTTGCCATTTGGGCGGCGAAATTATCGACCCGGCTAAAAACATACCAAAAAGTATGTTTATATCTATTGCAGGCATTGCGGTTTTATATATGCTGATGAACGTAAGTGTGGTGAGCGTAATTCCGTGGCAGCACGCTAAAGACAGTGGCTTTGTAGTCAGCGAATTTATGGAGCAACTATCTGGACATGCTGCGGCTAAAATTATTACCTGCCTAATACTACTTGTGGCCTTTTCGTCGGTATTTTCGGCTACCCTGGGCTATAGCCGTATTCCGTATGCAGCAGCTGCAGATGGCGCGTTCTTTAAGGTATTTGCAAAACTTCACCCTACCGGCAACTTCCCGCATGTTTCGTTATTATTTTTAGGTGGGGTAGCTTTTATTTTTAGCCTGCTGTTTAAGCTTAGCGATGTAATCAGCGCTATACTGGCCATGCGCATAGTCATCCAGTTTATTTCGCAGGCATGGGGGCTGTTCCTGCTTCGGCGGCGGAAAAGCGAAACCAGCTTCCCCTATAAAATGCCGCTATTTCCAATACCCGTTTTCCTGGCTATTATCATGTGGGTAGGTATATTGATATCCACCGGTTTTCACATGGTGTTAGGCGGCCTAAGCGCAATAGCTTTGGGCGTTGTGGTTTACTTTGTTAAAGCAAAAGCGAATAAAGAGTGGCCTTTTAACATTACCGCTAAAGCCGATAAAAATCCTCAGCATTTTTAGCCCAAAAGGCTTCTTGTTCATCCTGGCTTAATCTACTTACGTAGTTGTCAATAACCGCCAGCACACCATTATAACCGCCGGCTACATTACATACGGGCCAATCAGAACCGTACATTACGCGCTGCGCCCCAAAGGCTTCGAAAACCACCTCCAGGTAGGGTGTAAAATCTTTGGGTTGCCAGTTAAGCCAATCAGCTTCGGTTACCATTCCCGATATTTTGCAGCAAACGTTTGGCAAGGCGGCTATCGCTTGCATATCCGTTTTCCAGCCGGTTATCCGTTTTTCTTTTATGTACGGTTTCGCCAGGTGGTCTATCACAAAACGCTGATCAGGAAAGGCCGATGCGAATTGCAGGGCATATGGCAACTGATTTGGCTTTATCAATATATCGTAACTAAAATTGTATTTATTTAGTAAGCCAATGCCCCGCATAAAATTTGGGTTCAGCATAAACTTGTCATCAGCCTCGCCCTGTAGTATATGGCGAAACCCCTTAATCAGCTTAACTGTGCTGTAATACTGCAGGCGTTCTTCCACCCTGTCGGCCGCCATTTCTATCCAGCCAACTATACCCTTAATAAAACTGTTGTTTTCCGCAAGGCTCAGCATAAGGTCGTTTTCGGCTTCGGTTTGCTCTACCTGCACGGTTATGCATCCCTCAATACCGTTTTGCTGCAATATGGGTTGCAGTTGGCCGGGTAAAAAATCCTTTTGGATGGCCTGCATCGAATCATCTATCCAGGCGTGCCTTTCGGCGTCAAATGTCCAAAAATGCTGGTGACTGTCAATCTTTCGCATAGGCTTTGAGCACTTGTTTTGCTTCCCCAAGGCCCTCAATACCAAGTTCAACTATATCGCCGGGCTTTAAATATAATGGTGGTTTCATACCTAAACCTACCCCTGCAGGTGTACCTGTAGATATCACATCGCCGGGCAACAAGGTCATGAACTGACTTATATAAGCCACTAAATAAGGGATATTGAATATCAGGTTTGATGTGCTGCCGTCCTGAACAATTTTGCCGTTAAGGGATAACCACAAGCGCAGGTTATGTACATCTTCGATCTCATCTGTTGTAGCTAAAAACGGGCCTACCGGTGCAAAGGTATCGCAGCCTTTGCCCTTATCCCAGGTGCCATTACGTTCTAATTGAAACTCTCTTTCAGACACGTCGTTATGCAGGCAATATCCCGCCACATAATCCATCGCTTCGCTTTCTTCAATATAGCTGGCCTTTTTGCCGATCACCACAGCCAATTCTACTTCCCAATCGGTTTTTACGGAGTTTTTAGGAATAACAATATCATCATTGGGACCCACCAGGGCCGTAGTTGACTTAAGGAACAAGATAGGCTCCTTTGGCAGCGGCGCGTTCGTCTCCTCGGCATGATCTTTATAATTAAGGCCTATACAAACAATTTTTGAAGGGCGTGCAAACGGGCTGCCTAATCGTTCGCTATCGGCAATTTTTGTAAGCTTTCCCTCGTTTTCGTTGATAAATTGCCGTAGCCTGTTTAGCCCGTCGTTCTCAAAAAAGGCTTCGTTATAATCCTCTCCAAAGGCCGATGTGTCGTATTTTACATCATTAATGATAACACCGGTTTTTTCGTTACCTGCCGCGCCGTATCGTATCAGTTTCATTTATTTAATAGTGAGTAGTAAAAGGGTTAAATGGTGAACAGTTGATGGTTCTCTGTTAAAAGAAAGTTGGTAGCAGATGATTGATAAAGCATTCCAGCACTTAAATTTCGGAATATTTGACCGCACGCCACTCAACCATTCTCTATTCACCATAAATTAATTGTTTAATTTTATAAAGCCCCCGTCTATGGGGTAATCGCAGCCTGTTATAAAGCCTGCTTCGTCGCTGCACAGGTATAAGGCCAGTGCCGCAACTTCCTCGGGCCTGCCCATGCGGCCAATGGGCTGGCTTTTTGAGAGCTTTTCAAAAATCTCTTCTTCGCGGCCCGCATAATTTTTCGATATAAAGCCATCAACAAACGGCGTGTGCACCCTGGCCGGCGAAATGGTATTACACCGGATATGATCTGCAAGATAATCTCGCGCTACCGAAAGGCTCATGGCCATAATGGCGCCCTTGCTCATGGAATAGGCAAACCTATCGGTAATACCCACCGTTGCCGCAATTGATGCCATATTAAGAATAACCCCACCGCCGTTTACTTTCATTAAAGGCACAGCCGCATACAAGGCGTTGTAAGCCCCCTTAACATTCACGTTATATACACGGTCAAGATCGGCTCCTGTTGTGCCTTCCAGGCTGCCTATGTGTGCTATGCCTGCATTATTTACCAGGATGTCAACCACCCCTATCCGTTTAAATACATCCAGTACCTGTTCTTGCAGGCTTATATCGGCAGTATAACCAAAGGCATTGCCGCCACCGGATTGTATTTCTCCGATGGTTTGCGTGGCGGCATCTTCATTAAGTTCAATGATATGTACCGTGGCACCTTGCCGGGCAAAAAGCACCGAAATGGCCCTACCAATCCCGCTGCCCCCACCTGTTATTACCGCGTGTTTATTTTTTAAGCTGAACATTGTAATGCTTTATAATGAAACCCCTCTCTTCCAGGGGATGAAATCGTCCTGTCCTAAAATTACCGCTTTGGGTTGTTTTAGCCCGCTGGCCACTTCTATCACATAATCCAGCATGCGTGTGGCCGATTGGGCTATAGTTTCTTCGCCTTCGATGATAGTGCCGCAATTTATATCCAAAATGTCGGGCATTTTGTTGAACACCGCTGAATTTGTGGCCACTTTAATAACCGGTGCAATGGGGTTACCCGTAGGGGTACCCAGGCCTGTTGTAAACAAAACCACATTCGCGCCCGCTGCTACTTCGGCGGTGCTGCTTTCTACATCGCTACCTGGCGTGCACAGCAGGTTAAGCCCGGGCCTGGTTACTTTTTCGGGATAATCAAGCACAGCGGTTACCGGCGATGTTCCGCCTTTTTTTGCAGCACCGGCAGATTTTATAGCATCGGTGATCAGGCCATCCCTGATGTTGCCCGGCGATGGATTGGCATAAAAGCCCGAACCATCGGCTTCGGCACGGGCGTTGTAGGTTCGCATCAGGTGCATAAACCTCAGCGCCTCCGCTTCATCCACACACCTGTCGCTCATCTCTTGTTCTACGCCGCAAAGTTCAGGGAATTCTGACAGGATAACGCTGCCACCCAACCCTACCAAAATATCAGACAGATACCCCAGCGCGGGGTTTGCCGATATACCCGAAAACCCGTCCGAGCCTCCGCACTCTAATCCTATGCACAGTTTAGATAACGGGGCGGGTTGCCGCACCTGCTTATTGGCTTCCATCAGCCCGGCAAAGGTTTGCTTCAGCGCTTCATGAAGTAACTTGCTTTCCGTACCCATTTTTTGCTGTTCGAGCATTATCAGCGGCTTACTAAATCCGGGGTCGCGTTTTTTGATCTCTTCCTGTAGTATCCCTGCCTGCGCATGCTGGCATCCCAAACTGAGTACGGTTGCACCCGCCACATTGGGATGGGTGATATATCCGGCTAATAAACCACACAAAGCGTCAGAATCCGTACGGGTGCCACCGCAGCCCATATCGTGGTTCAGAAACTTTATCCCGTCGATATTCTCGAACAGCTTTTTTGCAGTTTGCCCTACTGGGGATGGTTGCAGATCGGCCTGTAAAATATCAGCTGCTGTTTTACCCGATCGGTACATCGCTATCAGGTCATCTACTTCGCTTTCGTATCCCCGCGGTTGGGCAAAACCAAGCTTCGCCGCCAGTGCATCCTTTAAAACGTTGATGTTCCTGTTCTCGCAAAAAACCAATGGTATCACCAGCCAGTAGTTTGCTGTACCCACCGAGCCATCCGCACGATGGAAACCCATAAAAGTTTTGTGGCGGTAAGCAT
Source organism: Mucilaginibacter sp. 14171R-50 (assembly GCF_010093045.1). NCBI lineage: Bacteria > Pseudomonadati > Bacteroidota > Sphingobacteriia > Sphingobacteriales > Sphingobacteriaceae > Mucilaginibacter > Mucilaginibacter sp. 14171R-50. The sequence goes on from NZ_CP048115.1 coordinate 586,860, forward strand.
CCGCAGCGGCCGGTACTGTCCAATCCGTTTTACGGCTGCCCAGTTTAAAATCATCCGCGGCATGCCTGATGTTATTTACGGTTAAGGCTGCGCCTTGCGGTATAGGCTGGTTAGCCTTACCTACCAGTACACCATACATATAAACAGGCGCTTCGGGCTCAAGCGCGGCAATAGTAAATTTATGCTTTGCTTCAACCGGCGTTAACAGGGCGAAGCTATGCCCGTTAAAATTCACCGGAGTGCCCGCCGCAAGGCTGGTTAAAGCCACCAGCACGTTATCGGCCGGGTGAATTTGTATATAGGTAGGCTTTTCTGCAGGCATTGCTAATTGATACGCTTTTAAAAGTTTCTGTTTTACGAATATATAAAAGCTTATAATTATTTACTGTAAAAATTACCTTTAATGTAAAATTATGTGAATAAAAAAAATCCCCCATAAGGTGGAGGATTTGATATAATGGATTATGCTATTAAAAAGATGGATTATTTTATTTACTTATCAAGTTGTATAATTCGTCCAGCTTTGGCGACAACACGATCTCGATACGTCTGTTCTTTGAAAGTGCTTCGGGAGAGTTACCGGTATCAATCGGCTGAAATTCTCCTTTCCCTGTAGCGGTTAATCTTTTAGGGTCGATATTTTCGTTTTCGGTAAGGTAACGGGTTACAGATGTTGCCCGCAATACGCTTAAATCCCAGTTATCTTTGATCTGGCCAAGGTTCTTTATCTTCTTGTTATCGGTATGGCCTTCAACGGCTATATTGATATCGGCTTCTTTATTCAGTACAGCCGCAAGCTGCTTCAGCGCCTGTTTACCTTTTTCGTCGATCACAATGCTACCCGACGGGAAAAGCAATTTATCGGTTAATGATACATACACCTTGCCGTTACGTATATCAACAGTAAGCCCGCTTTGCTGAAAACCAAGCAAAGCCTTTTGCAACTTATCTTTCAGCGCGTTGGTCGCCTCGTCGCGTTTGCGCAAAATCTCTTCAACTTCTTTAAGCCGCGCTTCACGTTTTTGCAGGTCGGTAGATAACTGGCTTACTTTTGACGAACTGGCATTATAATTTTTATCAAGAGCATTATACTTATCATTTAAACCCTTATAATTTCCTTTTAGCGTGGCAAGTTCCTGGCGTATGCGTGCTGTGTCGGCTATCAGTTGCGAAACCTGCTCTTCTAATGCAGTGGTACGGTTAGCTAACGAATCGCGCTCGGCTAATAAAGCCTTGTGCTTTTTTGGCGACATTACTACGCACGATTGCAGTGCAGAAATAAGCAGAGCGGCTAACAGTAAGTGTTTAAATTTCATGATCAATCAGATTTAAGTATATCAAGCTATCGCGTTTTTCAGAAAAACATTCATAGGGTATATCCTGCTGCACAAAGCCACAATTTCTGTTGCGGCGCCGGCGCGCACTACTTCCTTATCTTTAAGTGGATGCCAGGCTACAAAACTTTTTAATTTTAACAGATCGATGTTTTCGTTATCGGCATCATAGCCCTTTGGGGTTGTCTTTAACTGGTCTTGTTTCCTGAACTCGCCAAACAGCTTTATAAATTCTTCGTCGTCGATTATCTTTTTCAGATCTTCGGCATTATAATCAATTTCCTGGCGTATGGCTTTGAGATGATCGGCTTCGGGCATCCAATAGCCCCCGGCTATAAAAGATTTACCTGGTTGTATATGTAAGTAATATTCAACCCCGCCGGGTTTTAAACCCTGGGTTGGCAGGCTTATGCCAAAGTTGTTTTTGTAAGGCGTTTTATTTTTGCTGAAGCGTATATCGCGGTAAATACGCATTACGCACTTTTTGGGGTCAAGGTCGGCGCTAACGCTGGGGTCAACTTTGTGCAGCTTGTTAATAACATCGGCGGCAAGCTCAATTACGTTGGCACGCGCATCGTCGTATCGGTCTTTATTTTCCTGAAACCACTCCCTGTTATTATTTTCAACAAGCTCTTTTAAAAAGTCAAGCGTTTGGGGCCTTATCATCCAAAGTATCTGTTTGTGGTTTAGTGCGGTTGCCTGTCATCAACCAATAGTGTTAATTCAGGTGCAGTTTCTCGCTTCGCATGTTCAGTTCAACATTTTTACGACGGTATTTTTTCAGCCAGATGTAGGCTACTACAGCCACAGCCAGATAAGGAGCAGCCAATAAATATACTATGCCATTGTTTAAGCCATTGGTAGTTTTGGCTCCGCTTTTTGAATTGGTTTCGACATTAGAAGCACACATAGCACATTGTGCCTTAACCGGCACTACACTGCATACCAATAAGCCCAATACTAACGCGATGTATAAAAATTTTAACTTTTTCATGGTTGGTTAATTAAAGTGGTAGTAAGGCCTGATCATCAAATATACAACAACACCCGATAAGGTAACAAACAACCATATAGGGAACGTCCATCTTACCAATTTCTTATGTTTTTGTACCTGCATTTGCAACCCGCGGTAAAAGCTTAACAGTATAAGTGGTAAAACCCCGGCGGCAAGTATAATATGCGGCACAAGTATATACAAGTAAACAGTTCTTGAACTCCCCGCCGCCGCACGTTCAGCATCTGATAACAGCCCGTTGCCGTCTATATCCCCATAAACGGTATCATTACGCATCAGGTAATGGAACAGGATATACGATACCAGGAACAACGACGACAGGCAAAAGGTAGTGATGTTCAGCCGCTTGTGTATTGTAATTTTGCCCTGTTTAATAAAATATAACGACGTTAACAGCAATATACTGCAGGTACCATTAAGTATGGCATTAAGCAAGGGCAAATAGGGAGTGAACGCGGGCGGAGTAGCCGGCCCGGGTATAAGATGGCGGTTAAGCACAATAACCACGGCTATAACAAATACGGTTATACCGGCAACAAATCGGAATATGAATTTATCTGTCATTCTGTTGTATATATTAGGAAAACCTAAAAGAAAAAGGGCTTGCAATTATTTATGTCCTGTTACTTTATCCTGGTATCCTTATTCTTTTATCTAATAAAGCGGTTTATCAACTTTACGTAATTCTTCCGCTATCAGTACCTTTATCTCGTCGTTAAGTTTGGTGATATCGGCTGCAGATGTACCATCGTAATACCCTCTTATACGTTTTTCGGCATCTATGAGTATGAGCTTGTCGCTGTAAATAAAGTCGTGCTCGTTTTTTTGCACGGCATTAACCAAAAAGCCATTACGTGCCAGGCTATAGGTGGTAGCAGTATCGCCCGATAAAAAAAGCCATTTATTAGTCGTTTCGTATCTCGAGCTATACTTCTTTAGTGCAGGTGGCGTATCGCGTTCAGGGTCTACCGTTATCGATGTAAAATAAACCATGCGGTTTTTACGGTACGCATATACCAGTTCGCTGATGTTCTTATTTACCGCGCTGCAAATATCCGGGCAATTGGTATAAAAAAAACTGGCAACAAATATTTTTTTGTCGAAGTTTTTAAAAGACACCGGTTTGCCATTTTGGTCTGTCAGGTTAAAATCGCTCAGTTTGTGGTAAATGGTATCAGGGATATACTTACCGTGAAACTTGTGCCCTGTTTTGGCTACCATTTTTGGCCCGTAAAAAGGCAGCGGCTTATACCTGTTTTTACCTTTAGCGGTTAGTAAATAATATAAAAATCCCGGTAAAGCTAATATCAATACCAGGATTATTATTTTTTTTAGGATGTATCCTTTACGCATTACATCCTAAGGTCTATCCAGTAATGGCTTTCGTTTGTAAGCACTAATATTAAGCCTATGATAAACAATATAGGCACTATGATAGATAGGGCTAACCCGATCCTTTCGAACTTTAAGTGCATAAAGTACGCAACAATGTAAAACGCTTTAGCCAGCGTTAACACTATGTATATAGGGTTGGCTGTATGCAAAGGTATAATTCCCTTGGGCACCAATACCAATGCAATAATAAATTCAACAACCGTTATGGCAAGTAAAATGCCAAATACTTTCCATATTTTTTTCCGGGTCATTCCTTCACCGTGCTCGTCGTGGTGAACTTCTGTTGTTTCTGATGACATATGTATATCAGGTTAAAATTTTAAACTAAGTAAAAGAAAGTAAATACAAATACCCAAACAAGGTCTACAAAGTGCCAGTAAAGGCCAACTTTTTCTATCATTAAATAGCTGCCGCGTTTTTGGTAAGTACCTAACAATACGTTCACTGTTATAATGATATTAATGATAACGCCGCTAAATACGTGGAACCCGTGGAAACCTGTTATGGTGAAAAACAAATTCGCGAATTGCTGCGTGTAGGTGGTTGACAGTGGCGCCCCTTCGTGAAAGTATTCTTTCAGATCGTGCGGGATACTGCCCCACCAAAAGCCTTCGTGGTGTAAGTGCGACCACTCCAACGCCTGGCAACCTAAAAACATAAACCCGCCAATTATAGTGAGTATCATCCAGGTTACTACTTCCTTCTTTGCCATCCGGTGCCCTGCTTCTACTGCCAGCACCATGGTTACCGAACTCATGATCAGGATAAACGTCATTAAGCCCACAAATACAAGCGGTGCACCATGATCTATCATGCCGGGAACCGACTGGAAGATAAGATCGGCAGCGGGCCAGCTATTAGAGCTAAAACGCAATGAGCCATAGGCTATTAGTAACGATGAAAAGGTAAACGCATCCGACAGGAGGAAAAACCACATCATCATTTTACCATACTCAACATTAAATGGCGATTTGCCTCCGGACCACGGCGTGGTTTTTACTTCATCAATAGGTGATAATTGTGCACTCATGTGTTTTTATTGTTGGTTCAAAAGTAAAAAAACATACAGATAAATCCATATTATATCGACAAAATGCCAAAAAATAGCAGACATCTGCATACTGTGTAAATTTTTAACCTGCGCTATGCTGCGGTAACTACGCCAAAGCGTATTTGCCAATAACAACAGGCCGGCTAAAATGTGTATTAAATGCATCCATATAAATACATATATGAACGATTGTGATGCGTTTGGGTTAGAAAAGTAAACCCCCATACCGGGCAAAAGTATAAGCCACGCGTATACCTGGATGGCAAAAAATACAAGCCCTAAAAGTATGGTTAATGAAAGGTACAACCGTTGTTTGCCATACTGTAAAGCACGGGTGGCTTTTGAGGATAAAAACATGGTTATACTGCTCAGTACAATTACTACTGTACTGTATGTAAAAATACCGGGCAATTTAATGTTCATGCCATGCGCAGAACTGCCGCCCGCATAAACGATAAACCCGCTGGTTAACGCCGCAAAAAACATAAACGAAGTGAATATGAATATCCACATGTTAAACCTTTTAGGCGCCAGATCATATCTATCTTCTTGCTGCATCTGAGTAATCATTTTCCTACAAAATCAAATAAAAATAGCAACTGCACAACCGGCAGATAATAAAACGAGCCAAACATTAATTTACGCGCGCTGCTAATTTCAAGCGTTCGCAATAAACTAAATGCCTGGTATACAAATATTAAACTCATTATTAATGATACTATCGCAAGAACGATACCAGCATTATGGTTTAAATATGGAAGCAGGCTTACGGGCAATAATACCAATGTTATTACAAAGGTAATAACTGCGCTTGTCCTGTCGCGCTTACCCGAAGGTAATAGGCGGAAGCCTGCCAACTTATAATCATCATCAAGCACCCACGCTATAGCCCAAAAATGCGGGAATTGCCAAACAAACTGTATAGCAAACAATATAAGCGCTATTTCATCTATCCGCCCGTGGGGCTGCCCTGCAACATAGCCTATTAATGCCGGCAATGCCCCCGGTATTGCCCCAACAAATACCGCCACCGGCGATTTGCGTTTAAGCGGCGTATATGCAAAGGCGTATAATATTATTGAAAAGACCGATAACAAGCCTGTTAACACATTTAACGAGCCTAACAGATAAGTACCGGCCACGCCCATGCCTAAACCTAACACCAATCCTTGCCCGGTAGTCATGCGGCCGGCGGGCATAGGGCGGTCCATCGTGCGCTTCATCAACCTGTCAAGGTCAACCTCTATAACTTCGTTAAAACAATTTGCCGCAGCGGTAACTAAAAACCCACCTACAACAAGCTTTAGCCAGTTTATCCACATGGTTGTGCTATATAGCGAGCCCCAGGTGTTGCCCCCATTTGCCTTCACCGCAATGATAAATGATATCGAGGCCGAAAAAACCACAAGCAATGTCAAGCGTAACTTAACCAGCTTTATAAAATCCTTCATTTGCCTGCCCCCTGCACGTTAACCGAACTAAATAAATTTAACAGTAAATAAAACTGGGCGCCAAATAGTAAACTTGCCAATACAATGTGTGATGCCTGCGCAAATGGCGGTAATGCCCAGTACGATAAAAATATACCGGTAACTATCTGCAGCATTATCATTAAAAAAGCAAAACTCATTAACTGCTGCTGTATCGAGTGCCTGTTAAAGCCTTTACGTATCAGCACGTATAAAACCAGGTTTGCCAGCAATACTATTATAGCTACATCCCGGTGTTGGGCAAATATGTCGCCGGCGCGTGTAACCCAGCTTTCGCGATAGCTGCCTTCCAAATGGCCGGCAACCGCGTCGATCCTCTCGCGCACTTCGGTACCAAAAGTTATCTGCAAAATGCTGATAGCTAAAACCACAACAGTAACTATCGCTACAAACGGCTTGCGCTGAACTTTATACCTCCCCTGCACCTTTGCCATATGATAAGTGGCAATACTGATAGCCAATATGGCAAGCGCTATAAGCATGTGAACGGTAACTATCCACGCAACCAGGTTGGTTGATACTACTATAGAGCCTAACCATCCCTGAAAACCTACCAGCAAAACATTAAATATGCTAAGCGCTACAATCAGCTTACTGGTTTTGCGATATCTGAACGAAAATATTGCGCACAGCAGCAGTAACACGCCCGAAACGGCGCCTATCAGCCTGTTTACATACTCTGTCCAGGTACGGGCGCTGTTAAATTCTTCAGGAACCAGGATCGATCTGTCGTTACGTATACGCATAGCCAATTGGCTGTAACCAAAAACGTCAAGCATTTTTGCAAACTTTTGGTTTTTGGCCAGGCGCTTATCCGCATATACTTTTTTATAATTTGCGGGCAATTCGGTTATGTTGGTTGGCGGCACATAACGCCCGAAACATTTTGGCCAATCGGGGCACCCCATGCCAGATCCGGTACTGCGCACAACCCCGCCAGCCAGTATCAGTACAAAAAGTACAATGATGGTTATAAGGTTGACTTTTAGAAATGTATTACCGGATGCCTTAATGCTCATTTAAATATTTCTAAAAAATTAGGGCACCTGTTTAAGCGTTAAGCCTTAAGTACTTAGTTTTAAGTCAACAGCGTTAACTATTGACCTAAAAAATCAGACTTAAAAACTTAGTACTTTAACAACTACCCTAAAAGATCAGATCAGTATAAAATATTATTTTACCTCTTCGTTACTCTTTTGAGTATTTGCCCATTTCATATGTTCTTCCAACCCTGTAGGGTTATCCTCAAAGTCATGCGGAAGGTTTGAGCTCATGGTTTGCGAAAGCGGAACTATTTGTGGTATAAAGTCGTCTTCGGCACCGGGCTTGCTATAATCATAAGGCCAACGGTAAACAGTTGGTATTTCGCCCGGCCAGTTGCCATGTAAATGCTCCACAGGTGTTGTCCACTCCAGGGTGTTGGCATGCCAAGGATTTTGTTCGGCCTTTTTGCCCCAGAAAATAGAGTGTATAAAGTTGAACAGGAAAGCAAGCTGCGCCACACCCGACATAATTGCCGCCCATGTAACAAATGTATTTACAGATAACCACTGTTTCATTGATTCAAACTCGGTGAACGCGTAGTAACGGCGTGGTACACCATCTAAGCCCATAAAGTGCATAGGGAAAAATACCAGGTAAGCGCCGATAAACGTTAACCAGAAGTGCAGGTAACCAAGGCGCTCGTTCATCATACGGCCAAACATTTTTGGGAACCAGTGATAAACGCCCGCAAGCATACCAAATATAGCGGCCGACCCCATTACTAGGTGGAAGTGGGCAACCACAAAATAAGTATCGTGCAGGTTAATATCTAATGCAGCGTTACCCAGGAATATACCTGTTAAACCACCTGAGATAAAGAACGACACCATGCCTATAGCAAATAGCATTGCCGAGGTAAAACGGATATTACCGCGCCACAATGTAGCAAGCCAGTTAAAGGTTTTTACTGCCGATGGAACCGCGATGATTAGCGTAGTGATCATGAACACACCACCCAGGAACGGATTCATACCGGTTACAAACATATGGTGGCCCCATACGATGAACGATAGTACGGTGATACCGATAAGCGAGTAAACCATTGCGTGGTAACCAAAAATTGGTTTACGTGAGTTTACCGACATAACTTCGGACGAGATACCCATTGCAGGCATAATTACGATATACACCTCGGGGTGGCCCAGGAACCAGAATAAGTGCTGGAACAGGATAGGGCTACCACCTTCGTAAGGCTGTATCTGCGTACCGTTCAATACAATATCTGAAAGATAAAAACTGGTACCAAAGCTGCGGTCAAATATCAATAATACTACGCCTGCAACCAATACAGGGAACGATAACACCCCTAATATAGCGGTAAGGAACAATGCCCAAACGGTTAAAGGCATTTTCCACAAATCCATGCCTTTGGTACGCATATTTAGCACCGTACTGATGTAGTTGATACCACCCATAAGCGACGATGCAACAAAGAATACGATACTGATAAGCCAAAGCGTCATCCCCATTCCCGAGCCGGGCATGGCCTTAGGCAAGGCCGATAACGGAGGGTATATGGTCCACCCGCCACTTGCAGGGCCTTTTTGTATCATGAACGATGAAAGCATTACAACACTGGCTATCAGGAAAAACCAGTATGAAAGCATATTCATAAAGGGCGATGCCATATCGCGGGCACCCACCTGCAATGGTATTAAAAGGTTGGCAAAAGTACCGCTTAAGCCTGCTGTTAATACAAAAAACACCATGATGGTACCGTGTATGGTAACCAATGCCAGGTAAAAGTTAGAATCTAAACGGCCGCCCGGTGCAAAACGTCCTAATAATGTTTCCATCAAAGGAAATGATTTATCCGGATAGGCTAACTGGATCCTGAACAGGATAGATAGCATCATGGCGATGAACGCCATTGTGATACCTGTTATAAGGAACTGCTTGGCTATCATCTTGTGATCCTGACTAAATACGTATGTATTCAGGAACGTTGCTTTATGATGATGTTGTCCGTGATCGTCTTCGTGATGAACTACGCCGTGATCTTGAACTGATAATGTTGACATACTCGCTAATCTTTTTGTATTAATTGTTTAACGCTAACCTGTTGGGTTGTACTTCTTTCTTTTCTGCAGCAAAATTTAATGCTTGTTTTACCTTATCGGTAAGATATGGTTTTTGCTGAGCCAACCATCCCTGGTATTCGGCCTCTGATACCACACGCACAATCTTTTTCATGTTGTAGTGCGAGCCGCCGCAAATTTTGTTACACAAAATTTCGTATTCAAAATCCGGCTTATTCAATTTTACACGCATTTCTGCTGTAGTAATAGTAGGCTTAAATTTAAAATAGGTGGGTAATCCCGGCACCGCGTTCAACTGTACGCGGAAATGCGGCATATAAACGCTATGGATAACATCCTGTGCGTGTATGTTCAACCTGATTGATTTACGTACCGGTATCACCATGGTATCGGCCTGCAAATCGTCGTAGCTATATTTATCTTTAAAGTTTATCCCAAGTTTATTGATACCGCTTACCAGTTTATAATTGGTTGAACCTAAACGCGCATCCTTACCCGGATACCGCAGCTCCCAGGCAAACTGGTGGCCGGTAATATCGATATTGATTGAAGCGGGTTCGCCTTTGGCATCAACGTTATCGGTGATTTTTTGCCAGGTAAAGAACCCGAAGATCACCAGGATGGTTAGCACAATAGCCGGTGCAATAGTCCAAACTTTTTCGATGGTATTATTATGCGGATAAAAATGGCCGCGACGTTTGGCATTATAACGATACCTGAACAGGAAGGTGAACAGCAATACCTGCGTAATCACAAACACGATCATGGTTAAAACCGTTGTGGTCCAAAACATTTCGTCTATCTTAACGCCATGCTCTGAAGCCGCAGCAGGCAATATCATGCTGCCGTGAACGGTAAATTCCCAGTATGCGCCGTATGCGCCGGCAATAAGGAATATCAGACAGCAAACTCCCATTACATTGTTCCAGTTGATTGGCTGTTTGCCTTGTATTTGCTGGGTAAGATCATACACCCGCAGTATTTTGCCAACAATCCCGATAATGAAACAAGCTACCAGGAAGATCAGGATGTAGTAACCGGCAGTTGCTAAACCGTTATCCTTAACTGCATCGGCAGCAGGCGATGCGGCAGCCCCGGCTGATTCTGTACCCTGGGCAAAAAGCATGCTTGTGCCCAGAAGCATAAACACAGCTAAAAGCGAAAGTATTTTTTTAGAATTTATTAAATTTTTGAATCCCATTTTATTGGTTATTTGAATTGCTGTATCCGGTTGCAAATTTAACAATTATTATATGTGATGATGCAGGCTCTCTTCCAGGAATGGATGTTTTTTAGGTATCAGCGATGTGAATTTGCTTAACTGTGTAAACACCAGATAAGTAAACATACCGGCATATCCTAAAAATAGCCCTATTTCTTCTACACCAAAACCTGCGCCTTTAGGGCCTACGGTGCCCGGCATTACCATCAGGTAATAATCCAGCCAGTGGCCGCAAATCAACACAACACAAGTCCATTTCATCCGAGTTTCTAAACGCTTTGCATCGCGCGACATTAACATCAGCAGTGGCGCCAGGAAGTTTAACACAATATTTACCCAAAACCACCACTTAAACTCAGGCTCCCACCTGATATAGAAGTAAGCCGATTCTTCGGGAATGTTTGCATACCAGGTAAGGAAAAATTGACCAAACCATACATATGTCCAGAATATCGAGAAACCGAAAATGATCTTACCCAAATCGTGCAGGTGATTTTCTGACAACCAATTCATGTAGCCTTTTTTGCGTACATATATAATGATCAGGGCTATCATAGCTACACCCATTACGTGTGCAGCGGCAAGGTTATACCAGCCAAACATGGTCGAGAACCAATGCGCTTCTAACGACATGATTACGCCAAAGGCTAATAAAGGGAAGGTAAAGCCAAACACTACCAGGAATATAACGGATAACTTAAAGTTCTTTTTGTAATTCACCATATTGCCGGTGGTATCCTCGTCGGCAGAGTTTTTTGCTATCGACCAGCCTAAAAAGCTGTAAGATCCTAACAATAAAACTACCAATGCATAAAACGATGGAATACTTAAGAACGCCGACTTACCTGCAATTACCGCGTCGAAGTTTTCGCTGCCTGCGGTAGTAAGGCCGTGTGCCGCCCAATGAGCATATAAATATGGCACCATTTCTTTTTTACCGTCCTCGCCAACAATTTCATGCGTATGGAACAAACCCGCGGTTACTACTATAAGCAAAATAAGGCTCGCAAAAGGCAACACCCTGCCCAACGCCTGCGGTACCCTTAATAATGCTGCCGACCAGCCAGACTGCGACACGTACTGGTAAGCGCTAAAGAACACACCGCCAATGCAAACGCAAACAAAGTAGTACGACATTAGCAACAGGTTACTATATGTACGCTGGATATGCTCGCCGCCGCCAAATATAAAGCCAAAAGCTAAAGCCAAAACACCAATTACAATTGCAACCAGGCTAAATGTTTTTAATTTGCCGGTGAATTCAAATCTTTCTTCAAAACTATTATGAGTTTTCATTAAAAATAATTCTTATAAATTTTGTAAATGGTGTACATACATAACTATTTTCCAACGCTCGTCGGGCGATACCTGCGAAGCGTAAGACCCCATGGCGTTAACGCCATAAGTTATAGTATGATAAATTTTCCCGTCTGTAAGGTCTTTCATTGCGCCACCACGAGAGGATTGCCCTTTTGAATATGACGGCGGCGGCGGATAGCCGTGTTGTACTATTATGCCATCACCTTGCCCGGTTACACCATGGCATGGCGAGCAAAAGGTTGTAAATAACGCCTTGCCTTCTGCTAAATTAGCAGGGGTTTGGGCTATAAGGCTGGTTACCTCGGCGCCTGCCTTTTCGTATCCTTCTTTAGTGTTCGGATAATCAAAACGCTTAAAGCCGATAGGTATAGTACCTGCGGGCGGCACCTGAGCGGTTTTACCATCCTTAAAGTTTGGATTGGCCTGGTCAGGATCATAAGCGGTATGCTCGTACATATTGGGAGCGTATTCCCAACCGGTACTGCGCTTATCCTTACACGATGTAATAACTATCGATGCAGCGATAACGAAAACCGTTGTGCCCAATATTCTTAATTTATTCATAGCTAACATATTTCCTTTCGTTATGCTTTACTTCTACTGCTCCTGCTTGTTTTAATAAATTGGTTATATCCTCGTGCGGAACGTTGCCTTTTGCATCAACCGCTATAACAAAGCGGTCGTCGGTTGCGCGCAGGTCCATTACACGCGGGGCGCGGCCCGGAAACAGATGCGTTGCGGCAAAAAAGGTTAACGTCATACCAAAGGCAGTCCATAATATGGTCCACTCAAAGGTAAAAGGTACAAAGTTCGGTATGGCAAAGCTCGGCTTACCACCTACGTTCATTGGCCAGTCGTGCACCAGCATATAATAAATCATGCTGAATATTACCGTACCGCCAAGGCAGCCAAAGCAAAATGCTGCGTACCCTAATCTCGATTCTTTAACGCCCATTTTGGCTTCGATACCGTGTATAGGCATTGGTGTATAAACATCGTAAATAGGGATGCTATTCTTCTGCAGATTATCGATACCCTGCATCATATCGTCAGGATCATCAAAAAGGCCCAATATAAATTTAGTGTTGCTCATTTTTATACTTTTTCGTAATCAGCCATGTTTACGCTATCATACTTTGTTAACGACTCTTTGTAGTACTGAACTTCAGTCGGATCAAGGTGCCCTTCGTCGATCAGCTTCTTCTTAGCCTGCTCGCTCGACGATTTCAGCAGTAATTTAACCTCGGCAATAGCTACCGATGGTAATACCCTGATGAATAACAGGAACATGGTGAAGAATATACCGATAGAGCCGATAAACACGCTAACATCTACCCAGGTTGGATAAAACATTGCCCAGCTTGATGGCAGGTAATCGCGGTGTAATGAGGTTACGATGATCACAAAACGCTCGAACCACATACCTATGTTCACGATGATAGAGAAACCCCAGGAAAGCGCTATGTTGGTACGTACTTTCTTGAACCACATTACCTGGGTCATGATAACGTTACAGCCGTACATCATACAGCCGGCCCACCAATATGGCCCTATAAACCTGTTCAGGAAAGTGTACTGTTCATATTCGCTGCCGGAGTACCATGCAATAAAGAACTCGGTAAGGTAAGCCACGCCTACAATTGAACCGGTTAACAAGATGATCTTGTTCATCGATTCGATGTGGAACATGGTGATATAGTTTTCTAAGCCTAATACTTTACGGGTTACCAATAATAGTGTTTGCACCATGGCGAAACCCGAGAAGATAGCACCCGCAACGAAGTAAGGCGGGAAAATGGTGGTGTGCCATCCGGGCTCAAGCGAGGTAGCAAAGTCAAAGGATACGATGGTGTGTACCGAAAGTACCAGTGGCGTTGCTATACCTGCCAGTATAAGCGATACAGTTTCGAAACGCTGCCATGTTTTTAAGGAGCCTGTCCATCCGAAAGACATGATCGAATAGATGCGGCGGCGTAAGCCTGTTGCACGATCGCGGATAGCGGCAATATCGGGTAATAAACCTGTGTACCAAAACAATAACGATACAGAGAAGTATGTTGATATCGCAAATACGTCCATCATCAGCGCCGAGTTCCAGTTTACCCATAACGAACCGTATTGGTTTGGCAGTGGTAATGTAAAATATGCTAACCACGGGCGGCCCATGTGCGCTACAATGTAGGTAGCGGCGCAAATTACCGCGAAGATGGTCATCGCTTCGGCCGAGCGGTTAATAGAGTTACGCCAGTTTTGACGGAACAGCAATAGTACTGCCGAAATAAGCGTTCCGGCGTGACCGATACCTACCCACCACACGAAACCGGTAATATCCCAGGCCCAGCCTATTGTTTTATTTAATCCCCAAGCACCTAAGCCAAACCAAAAAGTGTAGCTGATAGATACTACCCATAACAACGAGCCTAACGAGGCTAATGTAAAGCCTATCCACCAGGCCTTATTGGGTTTATTTTCAACAGGCAACAATATATCGTTAGTAATTTGGGCGTAGGTAATATCCTTGCCCGTCATTAACGGTTCCCTGATTATCGATTCGTTGTGAGATGCCATATGTTATATATCTCTTGTATAATTAAGCCTGTAATTCAGATGATGTATTTCTAACTTTTACCTGGTAACCAATACCTGGTTTAGTGTTAAGCTCTTCAAGCACGTAGTATGTACGCTCGCTTTGTAAAGCTTTATAAACTTCAGAGTTTTTATCGTTACGGTTACCAAATACAATAGCGTTTGCCGAACAGGTTTGCTGGCAGGCTACTTTAATTTCGCCATCCCTTAGCGGGCGCTTCTCTATTTTAGCCTGTAACTTACCTGCCTGTATACGTTGTACGCACATCGAGCATTTTTCCATCACCCCACGGAAACGGGTAGTAACATCAGGGTTAAGTACTAATTGCGTATGCTCGTTGTTCAGGTAATTATCAAAGCGGCTGTCGTTCCAGTAGTTAAACCAGTTAAAGCGGCGCACTTTATATGGGCAGTTGTTTGCGCAGTAACGTGTACCAACGCAGCGGTTATATGCCATTTGGTTCAAACCTTCGCTTGAGTGTACGGTAGCCAATACAGGGCACACCGTTTCGCAAGGTGCGTGGTCGCAATGCTGACATAGCATCGGCTGATGGATAACGGTAACATTGGTCAGGTCATCAAGCTTGGCTATTTCACGCTCGCGGGTTACCGCGTTTCCGTTGCCATCATCGTTATAGCTGTAGTAACGGTCAATGCGTATCCAGTGCATTTCGCGGCGGCGGCCAACTTCGTCTTTACCAACAACGGGTATATTGTTTTCAGCGTTACATGCTACAATACAAGCGCCGCAACCGGTACAAGCGTTAAGGTCTATAGCCATAACCCAGTCATAAACGGGGCGCGCGTGGATATGATCTTCGTTGGTGTTTTCCCACAAGTCATATTTTTCGTGCTCGCCTTCGCTTCCGCTATTTATTGCAGGGTTTTTCTTATACTCGGTAAAGGTGGCTTCGCGTATAATGTTGCGGCCCTCAATTGAGTGGTGTGTTTGTGTTTGCGAAAGCGGGAAAAGGTCGCCCGTTCCGTTAAGGCTTGCCACAGCGGTAGTTTGGAACGTACCGTTGCGGAAGGTATGAAAAGGATATGCGTTTTTACCAACGTTATTACCAACCAAACCGGCTGCAGTGCGGCCGTAACCAACAGCTACCGATACCGTACCAGCGGCTTGCCCAGGTTGTGATAATACAGGTAATGATACTTTATAACCGTTAGCTTCTATCTCTACTAATTCAAATTCCTCCAGACTTAACCTTTTGATATCTGCCGGAGACATGGCAGCGTAATTGTCCCAGGTAACTTTCGATACCGGATCAGGCATTTCCTGTAACCACGGGTTGTTAGCTTTTTTACCATCTCGCATACCAACTGATTGGTAAATCTGCAGTTCAAACTTATTATCGCCTGCAACCAGTTTGGCGCTCTGGCTTAATATAGTTTGCGCAACCGCGTTAAGGTCAAGGTTAAAGGTATAGCTACCGGCAGCAACGGCTGGTGCCAGTACAAATCCCTTTTGCAGCAGGGTTTCCCATCCGGCCTGGCCAGATAAACCGCCTTTGGCCAACAGGTTGTTATTCCAGTTATTTCTAACGTAGGTGTAATAATCTTTAACCGCGTTATCGCTCCATATCAACAGGCTTTGTTCGGCCTGGCGCGTATTGTTAACCGGGTTAATGGTTGGCTGCATAACAGTGTAGTAACCCTCAACCGAGCTATCATCGCCCCACGACTCTAAATAGTGGTGGTTTGGTGCAACTACGTTACAAAGCGCTGTAGTTTCATCGGCATGATCAGATAACGACACTTTAAGGCGAACATTCTTTAATGCCTCTTTAACCGCATCGGCCGAGTGATAATCGTAAGCAGGGTTAGCATCAAGGAATATCGCTGCACCTACCGATCCGTTTTTGGCCTGGGTTACAAAGTCGACAATATCACCATCGTTGCCGGCGTACTGGCGAGACGGGTTGTCAAGGTCGATAGTAGTACCGTAGCTGCCCAGTAGGGAGTTAATAGCATTTACCAATACTTGCGTGGCAACATCGTTCGATCCGCAAACCACCAGGGCACGGCCTTTGGCTGCCTTAAGTTCGGTTGCTACTAACTGGATGGCTTTATCTGCATTGGCAGTGGTTAATTTTTTTGAACCTGGCAGCGTTGTACCTGATAATGCATTGTACAGGTTAACCAGGGCCGGGCCCTCTTCAGATGGCTTTATAGCTATACGCACATCGGCGTTGGTGCCGGTCATGCTCATGCCGCTCTCAAACTGAATGTGGCGGGACATCTTTTTAGCCTCAAGCGATTTATTGTTACGGTTTGATACATACTGGCGGCTAAATTCTTCGCCAGATATCCAGGTACCCAAAAAATCAGCGCCAAAGCTTACAATAACGTCCGCATTTTGAAAATTGTAATGCGGCAATACTGCTTTACCAAAGCTGTTCTGGTTAGCTTTTATAATACCGGTGTATGATACCGCATCGTAGCTAACATGCTTGGCAGTAGGATATTTTAAAATAAAATCGGCGATAACCGCTTGCGTTGACGGACTATGTATCGTTGATGTAACAATGCTTATTGTTTTACCGCTTGCTGCTATCGCTGCAAGTTCGTTTTTTACAAAAGCATCAACACTTGCCCAACTGCTGTCGCTGCCATTTTGCTGAGGGTCTTTTATGCGGCTGGTATCGTACAGCTCAAGTACCGATGCCTGCGCCTGCGCGCTTAATCCGCCTTTTCCTAACAGGTCGTTAGGGTTACCTTCAACTTTAATAGGGCGGCCTTCGCGGGTTTTAACCAGTATAGCGCTGCCATCATAGGTTGATGAGTAATAGTTGGCCACACCCGGGGTTACCTCTTCGGGCTTTATTAAGTATGGGATTGATTTGTGTACAGGTACTTTTTGGCAAGCCGCTAAAGTAACAGCACCTACACCAAAGCCAAGCGCCTTTAAAAAGTCGCGGCGAGGAGTTTTCGACGATAAACCACCTCCGCTTAAAACCTCTTCAATAGGAATAGGCTCTGCAAATTCGTGTTTATTTTTCTCAACAAATTCTGGGCTTTTGTTTAGTTCTTCTAAACCTTTCCAGTATTTTTTATTGCTATCCATTTAAGTTATATAAACTGTAATGTTGTGTTCCAAATTTATTAATAGTGGCACTTGCCGCACTCAATACCGCCTAAAACAGCCGCGGTAACCTTTTCACCCTTTTTGATCTTATCGTGGGTAGCAAGTATGCTATCGTAGTAAGCGTTGCCTTTTCCGTTAACCTCGGTGCGTTTGTGGCACTGTATACACCATTTCATGGTAAGCGGCGAGTATTGGTATACTTCCTTCATTTCCTGGATCTGGCCGTGGCAGGTTTGGCATTTTATATTACCAACCTTTACGTGCTGCGAGTGGTTAAAGTAAGCCAGATCGGGCAGGTTGTGTACACGCACCCACTGTATAGGCCTTGCTTTTGTGCTATCGTACTTAGCGGTGTTGGGGTCGTAACCCAAAGCATCGTATATTTTATGGATCTCGGGCGACTCTGTTTTAACCGATTTGTGGCAGTTCATACAAACGTTCAGCGACGGTATCGAAGCGTTCTTTGATTTGAACGCGCCGGTGTGGCAGTACTGGCATTCCAGTTTCATTACACCTGCGTGCAGCTCATGCGAATATTTGATAGGCTGTACCGGCTGATATCCCTGGTGAACGTTGGTGTTCCACATGGTTACCCAGCTAAAGCTGCCCATGGCAATAGTACCGCAAACTACTATAAAGAAAACAAGCTTTTTGTTTTTCAGCAGTTTTTTAACGGTTGCCAAACGGTTGGCTTTTGCTTCTTCGGTTGTAGTTTCTTCCTCTTCAAGCAGTAAGCCCTGCCTGTTCAGCAACAAACGCTCAAGCGTTGCAATAACCTTGTTTAATACCAGGATAACGATGAACGCTATAGCGATAACACCCAAAAGCCCCCATACCACAAGGCTGCTTGGGCCGGTTGCTTCAGTAGCGGTGCCGCCTGCAGGTGCTTTTGTTTTATCATCCTGCATTTTTTTCCACTCTGTACGCACGTATGTAATTACGTTGCCTACATCAGCATCGCTAAGCTCTTCAAACGAGGTCATGGTAACCTGGTTAAATTCGTTGAAGATCTTAACCGCTTTTGGGTTTTTGGCAGCAATCAGCGCCTGGCTGTTCTGTATCCATTTGGTTAGATATGCATCATCTGTTTCAGATGTTAACTGCGGGCCTAAGGCCGGGCCTGTCATACGCGTATCTATCTTATGGCACGCAGTACATTTGGCCTTAAATATAGCTTCACCTTTTGCTGCATCTGCCTGCGCCCGGGCCGTAGCCCCGTAAACAACCAAACCGGCAACCAGTAAAACCGACCTTGAAAACTGTTTAAAAATCAATGAGATATTTCTCATAAAAGGTATTTATGCTAAATAATTTTTATATTAAAGTGTTAAACGGACGTAGAGTTGTATGTTTTTGCCACTTTTTCAGGCACAAAAGTATAACTTATTACAGTATCGCTGACAATATAATGACACCAATATCTAATTTATAATCGTTCTAAATTATTGATAAAAGCCGTTTAAATAACGCCGAAGGCCTTTTTTGTAAAATATTGATACTTAAGCGGAAAGCTGCTACTTGTATTACTTATAAATATTAATTATTGTTTTAGCTATAACCGTTAAAATCCCACAAACCACCATCAGCGGGTATTGCATGGTTGGCTGGCTGCATGTTTAAATTAACCGGAAGCTATTCGGTTATTGCTCGGTTAGTTTTAACATGGCTTAAAACTAACCGGTTTACACTTAATAAAAGAGCCCTGCTGTTTTTGCAGGGCTCTTCATATTTCGCCTTATTGTTTCAATATCCAGGCAAATATAAGCGGCACAACTATGGTAGCATCGCTCTCGACAATAAATTTGGGTGTATGAATATCCAGCTTACCCCAGGTAATTTTCTCGTTCGGTACCGCGCCCGAGTACGAGCCGTATGACGTGGTCGAATCGCTCACCTGGCAAAAGTAACTCCAGAAAGGGATATCCTGCATTTCCATATCCTGGTAAAGCATAGGTACCACACAAATCGGGAAATCGCCTGCTATACCACCACCTATCTGGAAAAAGCCCACGCCTTTACCGCCTGAGTTTTTTGGGTACCAATCGGCCAGCCAGGCCATATATTCGATACCGCTTTTCATGGTGGTTGCCTTTATTTCACCTTTTATTACGTACGATGCAAAGATATTCCCCATGGTAGAGTCTTCCCAGCCCGGTACCACAATTGGCAGGTTACGCTCGGCGGCCGCCAGCATCCATGAATTTTTCGGGTCTATTTCATAATACTGCTCCAGCTCGCCGCTTAGCAGTATCTTATACATAAACTCATGCGGGAAATAACGTTCGCCCGCGGTATCAGCATCCTTCCATATTTTATAAATATGCTTTTGCAAACGGCGGAAGGCTTCTTCTTCGGGGATGCACGTATCGGTTACACGGTTATAATGATTCTCTAACAGGTCCCACTCGTCCTGCGGACTAAGATCGCGGTAATGTGGCACGCGCTTGTAATGCGAGTGTGCCACCAGGTTCATAATGTCTTCCTCGAGGTTGGCACCTGTACATGATATTATATCAATTTTACCCTGGCGTATCATTTCGGCAAGCGAAATACCTAATTCCGCGGTGCTCATGGCTCCGGCAATGGTTACCATCATTTTGCCGCCTTCGGTTAAATGCGTTTCGTAACCTTTGGCTGCGTCCATTAATGCCGCTGCATTAAAATGCAGGTAATTTTTCTCGATGAATTGAGATATAGGGCCTCTTGATGTGCTCATATTAATTGCTCTTTATTATTTTGCAAAACTAAGTATTTTGGGCACAACAGAATTTTAAATTACAAATTCGGTAAAACAAGCGCTTTAAATATACCTTTATGGCATATCGCTTTATGAAGAAACTTGTCACCATTGTATTACTCTCCGTACTTATTCAGCCTGCTTTTGCACAGGTAAAGCTGTTGCCAAAATTTATCCGCAAAATGTATTTTGAAAAAGATACCACTAAAAAAGCCAGCTTTGTGGTGCTGCCCGTGATCAGTTCGGCGCCCGAAACTGGTTTGGAGGCAGGCGGTTCGGCATTGTACTCGTTTTACACCGATACACTGGGCAACGATACCCGCGTATCGAACATTTTTGCCTACGCTACCCTGACCACCAAGGGCCAAAGCCGCCTCAATTTAAGCAGCAGCTATTGGGCGCCACATAATAATTACCACTTTACGGGCCAGGTGGGGTATATTAACTTCCCGTTCGATTTTTATGGGATCGGCAATAACACCCGCAAGGCAGATGCCGACCGCCTGGGCCAAAAACGCATAAGAGTTAACCTAACTGCAGAGAAAAAGATAAGCAGCAACATTTATATGGGCGTGGTTGGCGGTGGGTATGATTACCGCTTTAACGACAAGGAAAGCACAGGCGTTTTTGCCACCGACCCTACCATAGAGGGTAAGCACGGCGGCTCTATCCTGTATGTTGGCCCTACCTTTATCTTCGATAGCCGAAACAATAATACTTATACTACAAAGGGCACAACGTTTACCAGTTATTTTAATATTATGAACGGCATTGGTGGCAACAGCGGCTATAAAGGCGGGTTTTTAAATGTAGAATTCACCCAGTTTGTTGCCTTAAGCAGAAAGTTTGTTTTAGGGTTTGATATCCAAAGCCAGAACATGACGGGCAGCCAGTCGCCGTTTTACCTGCTACCCGCCCTGGGCAGCGACGAAATGATGCGCGGTTACTACAACGGCCGTTTCCGCGACCGCAACCTGATAGTCGGCCAAACCGAACTGCGATACCGCATGAGCGAACGTTTTGGCATAGTAGGCTTTTTAGGTACGGGCGAGGTATTTAACAAGGAATTTAGCACCAGCCAGCTAAAGCCAAACTATGGCGGCGGCCTGCGTTATTTCTTCGACGTGCAAAAAGGCCTCAGCATCCGCGTAGATTACGGCGTTGGCGAAAAACGCCCCGGCGAAAGCAGGCAAAGTGGTGTTTATGTGGGGTTGGGCGAAGCGTTTTGATGTGGTTATCTAGCGACAATTGAAATACGCTGATCTTTTATAAATCCAGGCAAAAAGTCTTTCTCAAGATCATTCAGCAATTCTTTTGCTCCGATAGCATTAATTCCATACCCACCTTTGTATTCTCTGGCTTTACCCGTAAAGCTCTCAACACTCACTAATTTGATATATGTTTTTTCTTCAGAAATTACGTCGCAAACGAAGCTATAGGATATAGCTGTACTATCTTTTTGTAATGCAAGCTGTATATCTCTGTAATTAGCAACTTGAGTATTACTACTATCTCTTATCGACGCTTTAAATTTAATATTAGGCTTTTGTTTAGAATAATTACTAAAAGCAACTTCAAGCCTTTCTATACTACAGGCACACTCATATTCTCTAATTGGCGGGAAAGTGCAGCTAATGCATGCTATCATGTATAAAACCCGGCAAACTACTGCTACTACCACTATACTTCCTACAATAGCTATACCAATCACAATTTTCCTCATCCACTATACTTTTATCTTAAAATTCTCCTTCGCTCGCCCCGGTTTAAAAAACACCAGGCCTATCCAAAACAGGTCGACGGTGGCGGTTACCTGCGGGTTGGCTTTTATCTGCGCCCAGGCTTGTTTCATGCCGTCGCTCCAATAAATGTCGTCAAATATCAGCATGGTACCTTCGTGTACCTTGGGCAGGCACCATTCAAAATATCGCAGGGTGGCATCGCGCTGGTGGTTGCCATCGATGTATACAAAGTCAAGTTTGTCCAACCCGGCGATAACACCGGGCATGGTATCGTCAAAGTTCCCGGTTATCACGTTAATGTCCTTTGCTCCCGCCCTTTCAAATACATCTTTGGCAACACCTGCAGTTTGCGGGCAGCCCTCTAAAGTATAAACTTTTGCATCGGGCGCGGCGGCTTGCAGGTATAAAGTGGTAATGCCTAAGCAAGTACCCAGTTCAACAATACTGGCCGGTTTGGTGGATGCAGCAAGCCGGTAAAGCAACTTTGCCAGCTTTGGCGGTTTAAGCGCGTTAAGGGTGATATCGCTTATCTTTTTCTGTTTATTATTATTTACATGCGAGCCAGCGCCCAGGTCGGTAACGGTAATTTGGCGGTCGTCTACCAGCAGGTGGTCGCGCTGCTGTTCAATGCTGTCGTAAGCAGGGTAATGTTTCTTATCGTAAATAACCTCATCTACCAAACGGTATACAAATGGCGAGTGCAAACCATGACGGTTTTTTGACTTAAGCTGGTGCAACAGAAAATCCCTTGCAAACGTTAAATTGAACATAGCTGTAAAAATATTAAAACGTTTAGTATTTTAGCATGAAGCGATATGATTAATCCTACAGAAGTAAATTCATTAATTCGTTTACTGGATGACCCGGATACCGAAATATACGGGCACGTGCACGAAAAGCTGCTGTCGTACGGTACCGAGGCCATTACTTACCTTGAAAGCGCTTTTGAACAGGCCTTTGACCCTACACAGCAGGAGCGAATTGCTAACCTTGTGCACGAGATACAATTCGGCACGGTTAAGAACGACCTGAAGCTTTGGTACCAGAGCGGGGCCTTTGATCTACTGCAGGGCATCCTGATCATTAACCGCTACCAATACCCCGATCTTGACGAGCAAAAGGTTATTAACCAGATAGAATCTATTAAGCGCGACATCTGGATACAGATGATGAACGAGGCCAGCCCGGTTGAGCAGGTAAAGCTGATGAACCATGTTTTTTACAGCATCCATGGTTTTAGCGGCAATACCACCAACCACCGCGACCCTCAAAACAGCTATATAAGCCAGGTGCTGGAAACAAAAAAGGGCAACCAGATATCGCTGGCCATTATTTATTCCATCATCGCTCAAAAACTGGATATCCCGGTTTACGGGGTAAACCTGCCGCAGCATTTTATACTGGCCTATCTTGACGAAAGCCGCGAAAGCGAGTTTGAAGGCGGTATTTTGTTCTACATCAACGCGTTTAACAAAGGATTTATATTCGGCCGCCGGGATGTGGATATGTTTCTGAAACAGCTTAACCTGCAGTTCGATAAACAGTTTTATGAGCCCTGCTCAAATGCCGACATCATTAAACGCGTACTGCGTAACCTCATCAGCGCCTACGAGCACCTGGGATCATCAGAGAAAGTGGATGAACTGAACGAACTGCTAAATCTATTTATAATACCGGAAGCGTAAATCCGAGGTTCACAGGCACAATCATTCAATCTTTAAAGATTGAATGACAATTATTTACACCTGTTGACTTTGTTCCATTTTAAGTAAAACAACCTCAACAAACAACTATTTGTTCAACCATCCGTTATCGCCCATCCAGGTTTTGGCCCAATCGAACCAAAGGCCTTTGCTTTTGGGGTTAAACATGCCAAAGCCGTGCCCGCCTTCGGGGAAAATGTGTAACGCTGCTTTCACTTTATTTTTCAGCAAGGCGTTATACATCATCAGGCCATTCTCAACCGGCACCACATCATCGTCTTCGGCAAACACGATAAAGGTTGGCGGCGTGTTGGCGGTTACCTGCTTCTCGTTCGAATAAAGATCTGTCATCTGCTGAGGTGCGTCTTTCCCTATCAAATTCTCGCGCGATCCGGCATGCGTTTTTTCGCCAAAAGTGATCACCGGGTATATCAGCATCATAAAATCGGGCCTAACGCTAATATTGTCCGGGTTATCAATAACTACCTTATCAAAATGTGTACCCTCGGTAGATGCCAGGTGCCCTCCCGCCGAAAAACCCATAATACCTATCCGGTTGGGGTTTATGCCCCATTTGGCTGCGCCCTGCCTAACTATTTGTATAGCGCGCTGGGCATCCTGCAAAGGGCCTATCGTTTTATCAACCATAATACTGTCGCTCGGCAGGCGGTATTTTAACACAAACGCGGTAACGCCAATTTTATTAAAGGCCTGTGCCACCTGGAACCCCTCGTGCGCCGATGCCAGCCCTGCATACGACCCACCCGGGCATATCACAATCGCGGTACCGTTGGCTGTGCCCTTTTCGGGCAGGTAAGCCGTAAGCGTAGGAGTGCTTACATGGGTTATCCAGTAGGTATCATCAACAGTTTCTTTATAAGTAGCCGGGGTAGGTTTTGAATTTGGCACACCATTAGGGTAAAGCGGCATTGGCTTTTGCTGGCTAAACGCCGCGATAGTTGCAACAGTTAAAATTATGGTTGTTAAAACAGGCTTCATCATGGTTGGTAATAATTGTTTATGCCAAATTACAATTTATGCCAACAAAAAACGATGCCGTGGTGTGCGGCATCGTTTTTTACGTTAAAGTTATGGACTGTGCAATCCCTTCAACATCAATTCGTTTTTATCCCCCACCTTTTTTAGGTTTTGCCCGCCTGCACCGCTCTCGCGGCATCGCACGCCACATAACGTGACATTTACAGAAGGGCTACCTAAACCGCATGTGGTGCGTGTATCAGCATATTTTTAACGTTGAGAAGGAGGATATCCTATAAAAACTAAATTAGGTACAAATATCGTTTTAGGATCGTCACGCAATATCTTTTGCATATAGGATGTAATGGTAGAAACTACATCGTTGGGGGCATAAAACACTTTATCACCAGGCTTTTCTTTACAAATTTCCAAATTATCAATGCCTAAATAAAATATAATTGGATGCCCGTTTATTTTGGTTGCTTTTGGAAACTGATAACCGATTAAAAAATCAAAAGGTTTTTTCATTCCTTCCGTCGGCTTGTTTACGAACTCATATTTGATAATTCTATTATGGTTGTCTGTTTTTACTTTTACAATTGCGTACATCCATTCGCAGTTACTCTTCAATTCTTCGGGCAAACGGTAATTTTTTGATACAAATTTTGAAAAAAAATCTAAAGTTGATAGTGATTGAGCTTCACTTGCAATTGGTATTAAAAATAATATAGCACCAAATAGCTTTGCTTTTAAGTATTTATTCGCCTTACGGTGTGCATGGTTGTCCATATGTTCCATTTTTGTATAAAGCATTTGTAGATGAGATTATGTTTTTTTCTGTCGTATTAAGATTTGTATATAGAATTCCCGCTTCTCGTTCCAATCCACCCCAAGCCAGAGCTTTCGCATCTACGGGAGATAAATTAGGATACATTGCTTGCAATTGGGTAGCCATCGAATTTATATAATTTCTTGCCATATCCAAATGTTGGTTCACTATCGTTTGACTATAAGTGAGATAGGCATGAAAAGCTTCATGCATTATAGAAGCCGTTATATATTCTTTAGAAGAATTTCCCAAATTTGAGTTTAGTGTAATTGTTAAATCCATAGTATTTAGAACTAATTTTTTACTGCCATCAGGAAGGGTTACGTTTCCAAATCCCGCATGAGTCACATCTGTTTTCCCATCGTCAGTTGGACTAATAAAGTTCGAAGGGCCTGCATCAGCAAAATCAATATTAAAATCTGTATTTTGATTGAAAATTGACTTCATAGATTCATTAATATAAAAATTGATGTCTTTTTGGATCGTTGCGTCAACCATTGCTTTCAGACAAGGGTCTTTTACTTTATTAATAATATCATAATCATTTGGGGGGCACGGATCATCCTCATCAGTTGGCGGTGGAAAACCACCACCCGGTACATTGTTAATGGCAATATGCCCCGGCATTGCCAAAGGTGCAGGCGGCACCGTTGGTGGATCGGGCACCGATGGTGGTGGCGTTACAGGTGGTGGTGGCGGGGCGCATGGGTCGGGTGGCGGCGGCGGCGCGGGGCTGCCGCTGGTCCCCGGATTATTAGGTTCTTCGTAGCCACCTTCACAGGTAGTGTATAAATAAGTTGATGAAACGATTACGTCGTTTATCAGAATCTCATCGTACCAGTCTGTACATATTTCTGCCAATTGCACCCTGGTTTTACCAGTTGCTTGTGTCTGCGAGGCACGGGTAACCAGTTGCCCGTTCTTGTAGGCATACCCATTAACGTACTTACCTTTTGGGGTAAAGTAAAGCACTAAACCGCTAAAATCGGCATCGTGCTGCCGATAGGTATTGTTTGCTAATTTGCCGGGGTTACCTTTGATGTACGATGAATCGCCAACAATGGTCATGATGTAGGCTTTGTAGCCTTTGCCATCTTTTAACAGCAGGTACGAACTGCGGGTATAGCTTTTACTGTAAGCCCGGTTGTTGATCTTCCTTTTTAGTATGCTGTTAAACTTGCTGTCCGGGTCAACAGGCATTTCTATCACATCTTTGCCCAAACGGGCATATGTTGCTGTATGCTGCCAGTCGGGTTTTACCCGTTGGCTCAGGTCGAACCCTGTACCAGTGCTGCTTGTATGAACGGTTTGATTGCTGCCGCCGGTAACAGGAAAAGTGCTTTCATACCAGGTTTTGGCATCGGTAACAGCAGGATCAGTATTTAATGTGGATCCTTTACTGTTTGTTATCTCTTTACGGCAGCCGTAGATGATACCGCATAACGCGACAAGCGCAATAACACAGAACTTAAGGTAGTAGTTGTTTTTTGGATAAAGTCTTTTCATGTGATAGTTAAGGTTGTTTCGTAAAGGTAGAATATTCTTACCTTACAAACAATACGTAAAACTACGCGATTTTAAGATCTCAGCTATTAAACCGGCGGCAATTGCTTAACTAAAACGATAGTATTGAATAAAGTTATCCCGTACCATGCCCCATCGCTCATCCTTCGACACGCTCAGGATGCCCCCAACTCTCACAAATTTCAACCTTTAACTTTTCGGCCCGCCAAATTCCATCAGGTAGGCTTTCAAAAACTCGTTCAGGTCCCCATCAAGTACTGCTGCGGCGTTCGAGGTTTCATGATCGGTACGCAGGTCTTTCACCAACTTATATGGGTGTAAAACATAGTTACGTATCTGCGACCCCCATTCAATTTTCTTCTTATTGCCTTCAATAGCATTGGTGGTTTCCTGGCGTTTGCGCATTTCAATTTCATACAATTGCGATTTAAGCAGCCGCATGGCGTTCTCCTTATTCTGCAGCTGCGAGCGCGATTCCTGGTTTTTGATAATGATGCCTGATGGTTTGTGGTATAAACGTACGGCGGTTTCAACCTTATTTACGTTTTGGCCGCCTGCACCACCCGAACGGAAGGTTTCGAACTCAACATCGGCGGGGTTTACTTCAATCTCGATGGTATCATCAACCAGCGGGTAAACATACACCGATGCAAATGATGTGTGGCGCTTGGCATTGGCATCAAATGGCGATACCCGCACCAACCGGTGAACGCCGTTCTCGCCTTTTAGATATCCATAGGCAAAATCGCCCTCCAGTTGCAGGGTTACGGTTTTTACACCGGCCACATCGCCGGGCTGGTAATCCTGCTCGGTAACTTTATAGCCATTTTTCTCGCCCCACATAATGTACATGCGCATCAGCATACCGGCCCAGTCGCAGCTTTCGGTGCCGCCGGCGCCGGCAGTTATTTGCAAAACGGCGTTAAACTGGTCTTCCTCGGCGCTCAGCATGTTTTTAAATTCAAGCTCTTCAACCGCGGTTAACGCCAGGTTGTACTGTTCGTTCATTTCGGCCTCGGTAGCATCACCGCTCTGAAAAAATTCGAACAATACGTTTGTATCATCAACTACCGATACTACCTTCTGGAAAGCATCGGTCCATATTTTTTTTGTTTTGATGGATGCCAGAACCTTCTCGGCATCTTTAGGATTATCCCAAAAGTTTGGGCCTAAGGTTATATCCTGTTCCTTTTGCATGGCATCGAGTTTGGTATCGATGTCAAAGATGCCTCCTCAGGGAAGTTGTTCTATCCCTTAAATCCTGCATGTTCTCTTTTGTCATGTCGCAAAGATATAAATTGGGCTGTAAAAGTTGTAGTAGTTAAAATGTTGTAAGGGTTGCAAACGTTATAAAGGCCCAAAAACAAAAAGGTTGTAAGTTTTTAACGCTTACAACCTTTTTAACTTTTATAACTTCTTTTAACCTTTACAACCAAACTACGCTATCCGCAATTGGCTAAGCAACAGGCCCATATCGCCCACGCCGCCGCTTAATTTCGAAAGCATGGCGCCAAGCGCAAATTCTTTATTCTGTTCGCTTTTTGATTGTTTGATCAACTCCTGCATTACCGGCGGTATCAGCTCATCGGCAATTTGCAGCGCCTGGGGCGTATCAATATTGTAGTAGTTGTTCAGCTTATTGGCAAATTTGTTTACAGCGCTGTTGATAAGCGGGTTATCATACAACCCCGAAAACTGAAAATATTTAACCAGGTCCTTTAACCTGCCGCTTTCCATCTGGTTTTTTAACACCTCGATGATCGAGCTCGAAGCTTCGTTTATTACGGCTTCGCGGTATTGTTCAGGAACTACCGGGTTGTTAATAACAGCCGTACCGGCGTTATTTTTTACAAGCAAAAAAAGTTTTTCGAACATGGTATGATGCGGTTAAAAAGCCAATTAATAAAATGATGAAAAATACTATACTTATTTACCAACACCACAAATATATGAATTGTTTATTTTCATTTTCAAAAAATTATTTAATATCTGTTATTGATATGACAATTTTAAGGTGTAAAACAAACACTATGTGTGATGTGTTAAAATAACACTTAACTGTCCTTTTTTTACTTTTAATTCAGGGCTCAGTTTTAACTTGCTATTTTTACAAAAAATGTTACAACTATGCTGCCAAATATCGATTTCACCACCACCCAGGCCTATAAATATCTAACTGACCATTATATAGATATCGTTTCAAAAAGCTTGAAGGAATTATTTGAAGCTGACAATCAGCGATTTGAAAAATTCTCCCTGCAGTTTGATGATCTTTTACTGGATTACTCCAAGAACCGTATTGACGATGAGACCGTTGCTTTATTGATACAGCTGGCCCGCGAGTGTGGTGTAAATAAGGCAGTTGAGGCCATGTACCTCGGCGAAAAGATCAACGTTACCGAGGGCCGCCCGGTACTGCACATAGCCCTGCGTAACCGCAGCAATACCCCAATATATGTTGAGGGTAAGGATGTAATGCCCGATGTGAACCGGGTATTAAATCAAATGAAGGATTTTAGCGAAGCGATAATCAGCGGTGAGTGGAAAGGCTACACTGGTAAGGCCATCACCGATGTGGTGAACATTGGCATTGGCGGCTCCGACCTTGGCTCGGTAATGGTTACCGAAGCCTTAAAGGCCTACAAAAATCATTTGAACCTGCATTTTGTGTCCAACGTGGATGCTACCCATATAGTAGAGACGCTAAAAACAGTCGACCCGGAAACCACGCTTTTCCTGGTGGCATCAAAAACCTTTACCACACAGGAAACTATGGGCAACGCCCACAGCGCCCGCGACTGGTTCATCAAAAATGGCGGCAAGGACGAGGATGTGGCCAAACACTTCGTGGCGCTTTCTACCAATACCGAAGGCGTTGAAAAATTTGGCATCGATACTAAAAACATGTTCGAGTTTTGGGATTGGGTTGGGGGGCGCTACTCTTTATGGAGCGCCATCGGCCTTTCTATTTCGCTTAGCATTGGTTTTGAAAATTTTGTTGAGCTGCTTGATGGCGCGCATGCTATGGACAACCATTTTAAAGATGCGCCACTTGAGCAAAACCTGCCGGTTATGTTGGCCTTAATAGGCATATGGCACAATAACTTTTTTGAAGCCGAAACACAGGCTATACTGCCATACGACCAGTACATGCACCGCTTTGCGGCTTATTTTCAGCAGGGCGATATGGAAAGCAACGGCAAGCATGTAGACCGTAACGGCAAACATGTAGATTACCAAACCGGCCCGGTTATTTGGGGCGAGCCCGGCACCAACGGCCAGCACGCGTTTTACCAGCTGATACACCAGGGCACAAAATTGATCCCCTGCGATTTCATTGCGCCCGCACAATCGCATAACCCATTGGGCGAGCACCACAATATGCTGCTGTCAAACTTCTTTGCGCAAACCGAAGCTTTAATGAACGGCAAAACAGAGGAAGAGGTAATTGCCGAATTAAAAAAAGCCGGTAAAACCGATGAGGAGATCGAAAAAATTGCACCGTTCAAAGTATTTGAAGGCAACCGGCCTACAAACTCCATACTGGTTAAAAAAATAACTCCGCGCACTTTAGGCAGCCTGATAGCCATGTACGAGCATAAGATATTTGTGCAAGGCATTATCTGGAATATTTACAGTTTTGACCAATGGGGTGTTGAACTGGGCAAGCAGCTCGCCGGTAAAATATTACCCGAATTAAAAGATGAGGCCGAAGTAACCAGTCATGATTCGTCAACCAACGGGTTGATCAATCAGTATAAAGCCTGGAGGTGATAAAAGATCCATATCCATTTACGCGCTGTAAAACCAAGTTATATGAGTGTGCTTAACATACTTAACGGCGACGCCACCCTGCATGGGTTTGAACGGACCGGCATTGAAGGCGATGTAATGGTTTGGCGTGAAGTTTTATCTGAAGGCCCGCTCTCAGAAAACATCGCGTCGGCGGATTTCTGGAGGGACCGTTCGGCGTTTATTTGCGGAACGTTTGACGAAACGCCCCAACGCTATCATGATGAGATGGTGGCGCACCTGGAAAAACTAAGCCAGCCCTATGATGAAGTTAATCTCTGGTTTGAGTTCGACCTGCATTGCCAGGTGAACCTGCTTGGCGCCTTAATGCTGCTATCGCAGCAAACCAACCTATCCGCGCCGGCCATATACCTGATATGCCCCGCAGATTATCCGGGCCTGCCCGATTTTAGGGGCATGGGCGAATTAAACGGCGAACAGCTTGAATACCTTTACGATAACATCCGCGTGCAATTAGGCGAATATGATATTGAACTGGCTACCGAAGCCTGGCAACTGTATGTTGCCGGCAATGCGGATAAACTGAATACCTGGATTGATACCACCCAGTTTTGGGGCAATATGCCATGCCTTAAACCAGCTATGCAGGCGCACTTAAAACGCTTGCAAACCAATGCTGCAGGGTTAAATTATATTCATCAAAAGCTGCTGGACATTTATAATAATGGCAAGCACAGCAAACCCGACATTTACAAAGCCTTTTGGCAAACCGAAAAGATATATGGCATGGGCGACAGCGAGCTGGATATTTATCTCAACGAGCTAATCGCCCGCCGGCTTATCAACCTGTAAACCGGCCAATCGGGTAAAAACATCGATATTCAATAATCGAGATTCTACATCCGATATTCATTCCGCTAAGGCGCTGTCACCATCATCGTTGGCGACCGGTCGCTCTCGTTCTTCAACCGGTCTAATGCCGTTATCACATAATAGTACGTTTGGCCTGGCTTAACATTGCTGTCCATGTATAGGGTTTCGCTATCGTATTGTATATGCAGTATGTTCTTGGGGTCGGCCATATCAAACTTTTCGTTTTGCTGAAAACGGTATATCACATAGCCATAAACCGCCTCGCTGTCCTTGGCCAATACCGGTGCCTGCCATTTCAGCATAATGCCTTTATTTTCTGCCTTCGCTATAAAGTTTTGCGGGGCATTGGGCGCTATCGAATCCAGCCAAAGCATAGGCGGGGGCAATGCCGGGTATTTGTAAAAATCCTCCTTCAGGCTATCAACCAAATGGTTGGCATTGGCCATTAACGTTTGCGACCTGAAAAAAACGCTGCCCTGCACACGCGGGTTCTCCCGTATCAAACGTATCTGATTAGGTATCTCTGACGGGTTTTTAAAAGCCGGGCTTCGCTGCTCATAAAAACGGTAAGGGCCCTGGCCAATGTACAGGTGCCTGTTATAAGTATTATTGCTCCACCAGTTTAATAGCGTATCAAATGATGCCACCCGGTTAGCAATATGCCAGTATATCTGCGGGTTAATGTAATCTATCCAGCCTTGCTGTACCCATTTGCGTGTATCCGCATAGTTTTCGATGTATGACGAGCCGCCGTTGGTGGCCGAACCATCGGGATGCTGGCTCTTGTTCGCCCAGATCCCAAAAGGGCTTATGCCAAATTTCATGCGCGGTTTGTACTTATGTATACTATCTGCAAGCATATGCACCAGTTTATCAACATTATCGCGCCGCCAGTCTTTTATATTATCAAAGCCTTCGCCATATTGGGCAAAGGTTTCGGCGTCGCCTATAACCTGGCCCCTTACAGGATAAGGGTAAAAATAATCGTCCATGTGTATGCCGTCCACATCATAGTTTTTTACCACATCCAATATCACCTGCACAATATATTCGCGCACCTCGGGTATACCGGGGTTAAATAGTTTTATCCCATCGTAAATAAAGAACCATTCGGGTTTGGCGCGTGTGATGTGGTTTTGCGCAAGCGCCCAAAACTTGTTATCAAAAGTTGCGCGGTAAGGATTAAACCAGGCGTGCAGCTCCATGCCCCGTTTATGGGCTTCGGTGGTGGCAAACTCCAGCGGGTCGTACCCCGGTTCCTGCCCTTGCCTGCCTGTGAGGTATTTTGACCATGGCTCGCGGCTTTTTGCGTAAAAGGCATCGGCGGCAGGCCTTACCTGGAACATGATGGCATTTATACCTGCCTGCTGGTGAAAATTTAACTGGTTAAGCAGGTCCTTTTCCTGCGCTTCGGCGGTGGCCTTTGCATTCGTCGGCCAGTCAAGGTTTACTACAGTGGCTATCCATACGCCTCTAAATTCGCGTTTGGGTTCGGCCTGAGTAACCTCTTCAGGAGTTACCGTTTGTGCTATTGAGAGGGAATATATAGTTATAAAAAGAAGGGTACAAAGTAAACGTTTATAAAGATACATTAAACGGGTATTTATTTTAAGGTCCAAAGATATAAACTCATAACAAACCAGTTTTAGTATTAGTATAATAATTACGTCTATTTTGTGTTTTAATCATATTGTACTTAATTTAGCCCGCGTTGCTTAAGTACTAAAAGGGCTTCAAACTTTCGTATTGTCAGTTTTTTGCTTATTTTTATGTAGATTATATAAAAAAAGAATGATAATGCTTAGCGGGTAACAGCCTGCCGGTTTATCAAAAACTTTAATTAATTGCTATGGAATACCAGCCAGTAGAAAACCAACCGGAACAAGCCCCCAAAAAAAATTCGAACGTAATTTATTTTTTGATAGCCGTTGTGGTTGCTTTATTGGGTACCGATGTTTACCTGTATACGCAGAAAAAGAACTCGGATACAAAAATTGTATATCAAAACGACGAAAAAACAAGGCTGCAAACCGAACTGGATAGCCTGGAAGCGCAAATAGAGCAGGTTAACGCGGGCAGGGCAAAAATGTCGGCCGAAATGCAGGCCAAAAACGATTCGTTAAGGGTGAAGATTCGCGTGCTACGAAGCGAACTGGCAAAGGGCAAGCTAACCGCCGCCGAACTTAGCAAAGCCCAAGAAGATATTAAGCAGCTAAGGTATTTTGTAACCAAATACACTGCCGACATAGAGGAGCTTAAAAAACAGAACACCACCCTGGCTACCGAGCGCGATACCTTAAAAAACAACCTGGCAGCCGTTAGCCAAAAAGCTACCGACCTTGAGCAAAAGAACCAGGAGCTTGATACCAAGGTTAAAGTTGCATCGGCCATTAAGGTGGCAACTGCGGATGTGGTGGCCTATAAAGTAAAAAACAGCGGCAAGGAAAGCGATGTTACAAAAGCCAAACAAGCGCAAAAAATAAAGATCAATTTTACAATAGCGACCAACGCGGTGGCCGAAAAAGGCCTGCATGATGTTTATGTGCGGATAATTGACCCAACCGGCAACCTGATCACTCAAAACGACTCGGGTATGTTTAACGCAGATAACCAGGACCTGCAATATACCTACAGAACATCTATTGATTTCAGGGATGACGGCAGCGCTTACACTATCGACTGGATAAACCCAGCGCCGTTTCAAAAGGGCACTTATACCGTACTGCTTTATGCAGATGGTTATACTATGGGCAAAACCAGCATAACGCTTAAATAACCCCCCGGCACCCGAAGAGAGAGCATAATATTTAAGCCCCGGTTGTTAGGCAACCGGGGCTTTTTGTTGGTACAGGGAGGCTTACCATTTGATTTTTTTCTATATTTAAAACAACGATTTAGAGAGTTAAGATTACTTTTGTACCCGCTCAATTGCGAAGCAATATCCATGATCACCAAACCCACCATCGACCGCATAATGGAAGCCACAGATATTGTGGAGGTGATAGGTGAATTTGTGGCTTTAAAAAAGCGCGGGGCCAATTACGTAGGCCTTTCGCCCTTCGCCAACGAGCGCACGCCATCTTTCACGGTATCGCCGGCAAAGGGCATTTTTAAAGATTTTTCTTCGGGCAAGGGTGGCAGCGCGGTTACATTTTTAATGGAACTGGAAAAGTTCACCTACCCCGAAGCGTTAAAATGGCTGGCCAAAAAATACGGTATACAGGTTGAAGAAACGGTAGATACCACCGAAAACCTGGAAGAGCAAAATCACCGCGAAAGCCTGATGATCGTATCGGGTTATGCGGCGAAATTTTTTCATGAAAGTTTACTGGAAACCGAGGAGGGCCAAAACATTGGCCTGAGTTATTTTAAGGAACGCGGTTTTAACGCCGATACCATTAAAAAGTTCGAGCTGGGCTACTCGCCCGACCAATGGGAAGCCTTTACCGGCGAGGCCGTTAAGCAGGGCTACCAGGAACAATATCTTGTAGAAAGCGGCCTTTCGGTTAAGCGGGATAATGGTTCGCTGTACGATCGTTACCGCGGGCGGGTGATGTTCCCCATCCATAGCTTTACCGGCAGGGTGATAGCCTTTGGCGGGCGTACGCTGAAAAGCGATAAGAATGTACCCAAATACGTTAATTCGCCCGAGTCGGAGATCTACCATAAATCAAACGTTTTATACGGCCTGTACTTTGCCAAGCGGGCCATCCGCGAGGAAGATAACTGCTACCTGGTTGAAGGTTACGCCGACGTAATATCGGTACACCAGGCTGGTGTAGAAAATGTGGTGGCATCGTCAGGTACCTCGTTAACCGTCGAGCAGATCCGGCTTATAGGCCGCCTCACCAAAAACATCACTATATTATACGATGGCGACGCGGCGGGTATAAAGGCCTCACTTCGTGGGCTGGATATGATATTGGAGGAAGGGCTGAACGTAAAAGTGGTGCTATTCCCAGATGGGCACGACCCGGATTCGTACGTGCAAAAGTTTGGTACAAACGCTTTCAAAACGCATATCGACAGGAATAAAAAAGACTTTATCCTTTACAAAACCGATATCCTTTTAAAAGAAGCCGGCAACGATCCCATAAAAAAATCAGAGGTAATACGGGAGATCGTAGAAAGTATTGCCAAGATACCCGATTCTATCAAGGCCTCGGTATTTATAAAGGAGTGCAGCCACCAGCTGCAGATAGATGAGCGCGCGCTGCTTTCTGAACTGAATAAAATGCGCCAGGTCAAGGCCAAAAAGGATGGACAACAGCAGCAAAACAAGCGTTCTGAACCCGCGCCCGAAGACCTGCTGTTTTTTGATGAGCCTGAAGAAAAGGTTGCAAAGGAATCTGACGCGCAGGAGAAAGAGATCATTCGGCTGCTGTTGCTGTATGGCAATAAAATGATAGACTGGGATGGCATTGCCAATACCTACATAGGCCCGTTTATGATAGCCGAGCTGAGCGATGTGGAGTTTGAGCAGCCCGTAACCAAACACTTTATGGAAATTTACCGTCAGGAAGTGGAGAACGGTGTACTGCCCGAGGAGCAGCATTTCATTCATCACCCGGATAAGGGGATTGTAGACCTGGTAGTTACCCTGCTGGCAACAAAATATACCTTAAGCGAAAACTGGTACGAAATGCATAAGATAATGGTACCCGATGAGCAGGCTAACATGAAAGCCACCATCCTGGGCGCTATATTTCACCTTAAAAAGCAAAAGGTGGGCAAGATACTGGAGAACCTTCGCAAAGAGCTGCAGACGGCCGCAGGCGAAGCCGACCAGGAGATACTGCTAAACCAATATATGCACATGAAAAAGGTGGAAAAAACCATATCCGATTACTTAGGCTCGGTGATCATAAAATAATGGCTACCCACAATGATCTTGGCCAAAAAGGTGAAGCCATAGCAAAAGCGTACCTGGAAGCAACCGGGTACGAGATAATGGACGAGAACTGGGTTTTCGGTAAAGCCGAGATAGACCTTATAGCATACAAGGCGGGGATTATTATATTTACCGAGGTAAAAACCCGCACCGGCAACGGCTTTGGCCAGCCCGAGGATTTTGTGGACGCCCGCAAGCAACGTTTGCTGGTTGAGGCTGCCGATGAGTACATTTACTTGATGAACCACCAGGGCGAAGTGAGGTTTGATATAATATCTATCCTTTTCGACCGTAATAGTAACTACACATTAAAACATATTGAAGATGCCTTTTGGCCTTCTGCCATTTAACAGATGAACAAACGAATAGCCCTTTTTGCGATCATAGCCCTTTTTGCATACAGCTGTAAAGACAACGATAAAGCCGAAGAATTTACCATAAGCCCTGATGCCGGCAGTAACTACAAATGGGGCGATAACATTGCCCTTAAGGTTGGTTATCCGGCTGGTACTAAGGTCGATTCGGTAGTATACCTGGTAGATTCGGCGCGGGTTGGCGCGGCAAAAGATTCGTCGGCCGTTAGTTTAAAAACCGGCGACCTTAAACTGGGCGCGCGGATCATCACCGCTAAAGTGTACCAGGGAGGGAAAGCCCAGGACGTAACCACCAACATAAACCTGCTGCCGGCCAAAGCACCCGAAGAATTAAGCTTTAAGGTAGAGAAGGTGTTCCCGCACGATACTTCATCGTACACCGAGGGCCTTGAATTTCATGACGGCATACTGTACGAGAGCGATGGCGGCCGTTTAACCGAAGAAACCGGCCAGTCGAGCCTGCGTACTGCCAACTTAACCACCGGCAAGGTGATAAAAATGGTACCTGTTGATCCCAAGATATTCGCCGAGGGCATTACCGTAGTGGGCAACAAAATAATACAGCTTACCTGGACCGAGAAGATTGGTTACGTGTACGATAAAGCCACCCTAAAACTGCTTGATACTTTCACCAATAATGTTGGTATAGAGGGCTGGGGGATGACCTTTGACGGCAGCAAGATCTATATGGACGACAGCTCTAACCGTATCTGGTTCCTGAACAAGGACACTTACCAGCAAATGGGCTATATTGATGTTTACGACGACAAAGGCCCGGTAAACAAGCTGAACGAACTGGAGTATATTGACGGGAAGATCTACGCCAATGTATACGGTACGGATGATATTGTGGTGATAGACCCTAAAACCGGTGCCGTTCTGCAAAAAGCCGACATGACCGATCTTTACCTTACCCGCAACCAATATGCCGATGTGCTAAACGGTATTGCCTACGACAAAGCCACCGGCCGCATTTTTGTAACCGGTAAAAAATGGAATAAGCTGTTCCAGGTAAAGTTTAGCAAAAAGTAACTTACACGTCACCTTCAGTAATAACATTTTGGCTGATAATTATGGTGACGCCATGGTGTCAGTTATCAAATTATTAAATAGCTGATTATCAAATGTTCATGAGTGTTCACGGTGTTCACGTGCGCCGAACGTGAACACTTGTAAGTATAACTGCTTTTTAAAAAGGCTTAAGCGGCATTATACTTATTCCTGTATTCCACAGGCGATAAGCCGGTTATCTTCTTAAAAACCGTGCGGAAGGCTTTGGTATCGGAGTAGCCAACATCGTACATTACTTCGTTGATGTTTTTACGGCTGCTTTCCAGGTGCTTCTTGGCGGCCTCTATTTTTACGCGCTGAATATATTCAAGGGGGCTGTTATTGGTAGCCTTTTTAAACCGGCGCTCAAAGTGTCGTTTGCCTATGGCATATTTCGTAGCCAGGTCCTCTACCGAGATCTTTTCGGTGATGTTGGCCTCTATAAATTCCTGCGCTTTTTTAATAGGCTCGTCCTCATGGGTTTTTTGCCCGTTAAACATAATAAACGGCGACTGACTTTTGCGGTCTATCTCCAGGGCAAACATTTTGGCCGCCATAATAGAGATATCGCGCCCGGCGTATTTTTCTACAAGGTATAAAAGCAGGTTCCAGTATGAAGTCGCCCCGCCGCTGCTGTACAAGCCTTTTTGCTCGGTTACAATGCGATCGTCAACCAGTGTAATGTCCGGGAACATCTCGCGGAACTCGTTGGCAAACCGCCAGTGGGTAGAACACTCCTTGCCACTTAATAACCCTGTCGCGGCCAGCAGGAATGCGCCGACGCAAAGGCTGGCAACCTCCGCCCCTTTATAATGCTGATCGGTTATCCATGGGATAAATTCGGCATTGCGCTGTATGCCGGCAGCCATATCACCGCCAAAGGCCGGCACGATGATCAGGTCGGTTTTCTTAACCTCGCTCAACACCGCATCCGTATGCACCGAAAATAACCCGCCATGCAGGCGTACTTCTTTTTCCAGGCCTACCAATTGCACATTAAAGGCCGGAGGTTTACCCATCGCGGCCAAAAAATCGTTAGCTCCGGTAAAAATAATACGCGGGTCTACAATGCTTGCCAGCACGGCCTCGTTGGTTATCAGTATGGATACCTGTTTCATGGTAAAGGGTGGCTATCGGTTTATAAGTATAAATGTAGGAAAGAAGAAAGTCGTAAACAACCCTAAATAAGTCCTTTTTGCACCTTACCTCAAATTTGGGGGTACTGTACATTTGTATTGTTAATTACACCACAAATGAGGAAGCTAAAATTACAAATGCAGGTGAGCCTCGACGGCTTTGTAGCCGGCCCAAATAATGAAATGGACTGGCTGACCTGGGACTGGGACGATGACCTTAAAAAGTATGTTCAGCACTTAACCGCGCCGGTGGATACCATTATACTTGGCCGCGCACTGGCTGAAGGCTTTATCCCCGTTTGGAAAGAGCGCGCCGCTGACCCATCTGCTGATGAGTTCACGCATAAAATGGTTGACGCCCCAAAAGTGGTATTCACCAAAACCCTTACCGAAAACCCCTGGGAGAATACCACACTTGCAGCGAGCGAACTGGTAAAAGAAATAAATATGCTAAAAGCCCTGCCGGGGGGCGACATTATTACTTATGGTGGGGCCCGCCTTGCATCGGCATTGGTAGCGGCTAACCTGATAGACGAGTACCACATTTTTGTTAACCCCGCAGCAATTGGTAAAGGCAAAAGCATTTATGGGTTGCTTGATAAAAAACTAAGCCTGAAATTGGTAAAAGCTACCCAATTTGACTGCGGCATTACTGTGCTTTGTTATAACCCGGCATAATATCTATGCGGAAGTTAATTGTGTCAATGAATGTAAGCCTTAATGGCTTTATGGCCGGCCCGCACGGCGAACTGGACTGGCATGCGTCCTACTGGGATGAGGAGATGGCAAGGGTTACCGCCAGCCAATTAGGCGATGCAGACACCTTACTACTCGGGAGGATAACTTACTGTGCAATGGCACCCTATTGGTCGGCATTGCAGGCAAATGCTTTTGGGGCAAGGGTAGATATGGATTATGCCGATCTGATAAACAGGTGTCAAAAAGTTGTGTTCTCTAAAACGCTTAATGCGGTAAGCTGGCAAAACTCCCGGCTCGCCCAAAGGAGTTTGTCAAAAGAAATTAAGGCGCTTAAAGCTGCAGCGGGTAAAAGTATAGTAGTATATGGCAGCGGTAAATTGGTTTGGGCTCTTAACCGATTAAACCTGGTAGACGAGTACCGCATTTGGGTGCATCCGGTATTATTAAGTAAGGGCAGGCCCCTGTTTAAAACCAAAATAAATATCCGCCCTTATAAAACCAGTGTTTTTAATACCGGCGTGGTATTAATTTATTATAAAACAGGCGCAGTTTCGGGATAAAGCTTTTGGGTAAAGTAAAACCATAGCCGGCTATAGCTGTATCTTAAATATGTGCAGAAAAGCTTTAACCGTAATACTCGTCATTATAAACCTATCCATCGTTTCGGCGCAGGATACGTTATCCATTACACTCGAAAATGTAAAGTATCCCTATCCCGTAAAATTCATGCCCATCCATATCGAGAACCAGGATATCCGGATGGCTTATATGGATGTTACGCCGGCTAACCCCAATGGCAAAACAGTGATGCTGTTTCATGGCAAAAATTTTGGCGGTTATTATTGGACAAACGTGATAAAATGGCTAAGCGCAAAAGGGTACCGCGTTGTCGTACCTGACCAGGTTGGGTTTGGCAAATCGTCAAAGCCGTTTATACATTACAGTTTTCATCAGCTGGCAAGGTTCAATAAACAACTGTTGGATACGCTGGGTATAAAACAAATTGTTTTGCTGGGGCACTCGATGGGTGGGATGCTGGCCACGCGGTTTACCCTGATGTACCCTCAACATGTGCAGAAACTATTGCTGGAAGACCCTATCGGGCTGGAAGACTACCGGACCTTTGTGCCTTACAACAGCGCCGCCGATGATTATAAAAAAGAACTGCAAACAAGTTATCAAAGCATTAAGAAATATTATGAGACATCGTATTTTGTAAAATGGAAACCGGAATATGACTACCTGGTTAAAATTGCCGCCAGTGTTAATAAAAGCGCCGATTTCCCGAGGTACGCAATGGTTGCCGCTTTAACGTTCGAGATGATATATGAACAGCCCGTGTGTTACGAATTTGGTTTGATTAAGGTACCAACGGTGCTTTTTATTGGCAAAGAAGATAAAACCATTGTAGGTAAAGCGCTTTTAAGCGATGAAGAAAAAACCAAACACGGCCAATATAGATTGTTAGGCCCCCAAACTGCTAAAAAGATACCAAATTGCAAGTTAATTGAATTCGACAACTGCGGCCACATCCCTCACATTGAAGTACCTGATAAATTCCTGAAGGCATTGGGTGAGAGTATTGACTAAATGACTCTTTGTAAAATCATTGCATGCTTAGTGCCACCCATGGAATTTTTAAGGCGGTATAATAAGCATAAAAAAAGCCCCCTGTATACAGGGGGCCTTATAACATCTACGCGTTACTACTATTATTTTGTAACGTACATTACTTCTTTTACCGCTTTTATCACACGCTCGGGGTTTGGCAGATATTCCTGGATCAAGGTTGGCGCGTACGGTAATGGCACATCACCACCGGTAATACGCAAAACCGGCGCATCTAAATAATCAAACGCGTCCTTCTGCACTTTAAACGCTACTTCGGTAGCGATTGAGCCCAGTGGCCAGCTTTCTTCAACGATCACTAAACGATTTGTTTTTTTAACCGAACCAATAACCGTATCGTAATCAATTGGGCGAACGGTGCGCAGGTCGATAACCTCAGCGTGGATGCCTTCTTTTTCCAGTTCCGCCGCAGCTGCGTTAACCACTTTCATGATCTTGCCGAAACCTACCAAAGTAACATCGCTGCCTTCTTTGGTCACCTTCGCCTTGCCTAATTCAATATAATAGGTCTCTTCAGGTACTTCGCCCTTATCGCCGTACATCAGTTCCGATTCCATAAAAATTACCGGATCGGGGTCAAGTATAGCCGACTTTAAAAGTCCCTTAGCGTCGTAAGGGTTTGACGGCACAACAACTTTTAAGCCGGGGCAGTTTGCATACCAGTTTTCGAAACATTGGCTATGCTGAGAGCTTAACATACCCGCGTTGCCTGTTGGGCCGCGAAATACGATAGGCACCGAGAATTGCCCGCCGCTCATAGACATGATCTTTGCCGCACCGTTAATGATCTGGTCGATAGCTACCAGCGAAAAGTTAAACGTCATAAACTCGATGATGGGGCGTAAGCCGTTCATAGCCGAACCTATGCCTATACCGGCAAAACCCAATTCAGAGATAGGCGTATCAATAACACGTTTTGCACCAAATTCGTCGAGCATACCCTGGCTTACTTTATAAGCGCCGTTATATTCGGCAACTTCTTCGCCCATTAGGTATATATTCTCATCCTTGCGCATTTCTTCCTGCATGGCTTCCCTTAGCGCTTCCCTGAATTGTATTTCTCTCATTATGATAGTTAAATGAAGTTTTTTACGACCGCAAATATAAGCACTAATGTGTAAAATGCAATCGGGTAAGGATACTATAAGTATTTATGTACTATTTGTTACATTTGGTCAACTTAGACCCCACATATAGGGGTTGCTTTAATATAAAACCGCCTTATAACCGCGCTGGTTACTGCTGAATTTGCTGGCACAATCGCCCGCATGATGACTAAAATCCTCCCGTCAAATTATATCACCGAAACGAGACATTCCGACACAAAAAGCTGATATGTGACCTGTCGCCTCGCAAAAGGGCATCTTTTTAGGTGCCGGGCAGTTTAATTTCGGCGGCCCTTAAATTGTTAACGATTTTTTCCTGGAGCGCCATTTTTGTTGCCAGGTAGTGAACAGGATCTACCCATACGCGCACGGTAAAACGCATTCCGTCGGCTTCCAAAGCCAGTACGCCTACTTTGGTAGCGGGCTGCCCCAAAATGTTTGATGTACCCGTTATTGACTTTTCTAATATTTCTTTAACCTGCTCGATATCAACCCCAAAACCAAGTTTAAAATCAATATCTAA
Organism: Mucilaginibacter sp. 14171R-50; assembly: GCF_010093045.1. Taxonomy (NCBI): domain Bacteria; kingdom Pseudomonadati; phylum Bacteroidota; class Sphingobacteriia; order Sphingobacteriales; family Sphingobacteriaceae; genus Mucilaginibacter; species Mucilaginibacter sp. 14171R-50. The sequence continues at coordinate 629,994 of NZ_CP048115.1, forward strand.
GCGGCGCTTACCCTGGCGGCCAATATTTGTAATCACCTCGTTAAATAGCTTACCGTTTGGTATAATCACAGTTTTATTATCAGCAGTTAACAACTCGGTGAAAAATAACTGAATGCCCTGTACCCGGCCATCTTGTCCCTGAGCAATAATGTGGTCATCGATATCGAACGGTTTTAGCAATAATATTAAAACGCCGCCCGCAAAATTTTGCAGCGTACCTGATAAAGCAAGGCCGGCCGCTACACCCAACGCGCCAATCACCGTGCTGATGAATGTTAGCTGGAATCCAATTATATTGAATACCGTGATAATAAGCACCACGTACAGGGCGGTAATAGAAAGGCTTAAAAAGAAAGGCTGCAACGAAGAGTGCACTTCGCGCTTACTCATACGCCGGGTAAGGCGCGATTTGATGAACGCTATAGCCCAAAGCCCGCCAAGAAAGAGTATTATGCCTAAAAGGTATCGTGGCCCGTTTTGTAGAAGCCAAACGTGTAGTCCGTGATAAAAATCTTTAAGTTCCATTGATGAGGGGCAAATTTAAGAATTTTTATTTGCCATAGATGGTTACAAACAGCTCCGGGCCCTTAAACAGCACCCACTCAACTATGTGGCTGTGTATGTGCTTCCGTTTTTTTACTATTTGTTTCATACCAGCATTTATTCAAATGCTGTGCCTAACCCGCGTAATTGTTATTATGTTACAAAAAATTAACACAACACCGCCCATACGCGCAGAAATCGATCGGGCAAAAGTTATAAACGTGCTATTAGTGTATGTTCAGGCTGTATAATACAAAGCCCCCTGTCTGAAAAAACAGACAGGGGGCTTGTAATGTATTTAGCTTTGAGTGGCTGATTACATCATGCCGCCCATGCCGCCGCCACCCATTGGTGGCATACCGCCTTTATCTTCTTCAGGCTCGTCTGCAAGCACACACTCGGTGGTTAACAGCATTGCCGCGATAGAAGCTGCGTTCTCTAATGCTACACGGCCTACTTTTGTAGGATCGATAACACCGGCGCCGATTAGGTTTTCATATTTATCAGTGCGGGCGTTGTAACCAAAGTCGGCCTGGCCTTCTTTAACTTTTTGAACAACGATAGAACCTTCGATACCTGCGTTATCGCATATCTGGCGCAAAGGCTCTTCAATAGCGCGACGGATGATCTGGATACCGGTGTTCTCGTCTTCGTTAACGCCTTTCAAATCAGCCAAAGATGCTACCGCACGGATGAAGGCAACGCCACCACCAGCAACAATACCTTCTTCAACAGCTGCACGGGTTGCGTGTAAAGCATCGTCAACACGGTCTTTCTTTTCTTTCATCTCTACTTCAGATGCAGCGCCGATATATAACACAGCAACACCGCCTGATAATTTGGCTAAACGTTCCTGTAATTTTTCTTTATCATAATCTGATGTGGTAGTTTCAATCTGTGCGCGTATTTCGCTTACACGGGCTTTTATCTGGTCAGCATCGCCAGCGCCGTTAACAATAGTGGTATTGTCTTTATCAACAGATATCTTTTCGGCCTGGCCTAACATAGAAAGGTCTGCGCTTTCCAGTTTATAACCACGCTCTTCAGATATTACGGTACCACCAGTTAATACAGCGATATCCTCTAACATCGCTTTACGACGATCGCCAAAGCCAGGTGCCTTAACTGCCGCAACTTTCAGCGAGCCACGGATCTTGTTAACCACTAAAGTAGCCAATGCTTCGCCGTCAAGGTCTTCAGCAATAATTAAAAGTGGTTTACCGGTTTGTACTTGTTTCTCCAGGATAGGAAGTAATTCCTTCATCGACGAGATCTTTTTGTCGTAGATAAGAATGTATGGGTTTTCTAACTCCACTTCCATTTTATCTGAATTGGTAACAAAATATGGCGACAGGTAACCACGGTCAAACTGCATACCTTCAACCGTTTTAACTTCGGTTTCGGTACCTTTTGCTTCCTCAACAGTAATAACGCCAGAAGTACCAACTTTTTCCATTGCCTCGGCAATTAACGAACCGATCACCTCGTCGTTATTAGCCGAAATTGAGGCAACTTGTTTTATTTTATTGTTGTCTTCGCCAACGGTTTGCGATTGTGTTTTCAGGTTTGCAACAACCGCCGCAACAGCTTTATCAATACCGCGTTTCAAATCCATTGGGTTTGCACCTGCGGCAACGTTTTTAATACCGGCAGTAACAATGGCCTGCGCCAAAACAGTAGCAGTAGTAGTACCGTCACCCGCAATATCAGCAGTTTTTGAAGCAACTTCTTTAACCATCTGTGCGCCCATATTCTCGATAGGGTCTTTCAGTTCAATTTCTTTAGCTACAGTTACACCATCTTTTGTAACAGCTGGTGAACCAAACTTTTTATCGATAATTACGTGACGACCTTTAGGGCCTAATGTAACTTTAACCGCGTTAGCCAGGATATCAACACCACGCTTTAAAGCGTCACGTGCTTCAACATTATATTTAACTTGTTTTGCCATTTTCTTTTTTGTTTGAATGTTTTAAGGTTGTAAAGTTGAAACGTTATAAATAATCAATGTTAGAAGGCAACTTTACAACCTTCCACATTGCAACTTTCAACTTTTATAATACCGCGTAAATATCAGATTCGCGCATGATCAGGTATTCCTTACCATCAAGGTTGACCTCGGTACCGGCATATTTACCATATAAAACTTCGTCACCAACTTTAACGGTCATGGGGATAAGTGTTCCTGATGCATCAGCATACCTGCCGGGGCCTACAGCTACAATAGTTCCTTTTTGCGGTTTCTCCTGCGCTGTTTCCGGGATGTAAATACCAGAAGCGGTTTTGGTTTCTGCAGCAGCAGCTTCAACAACCACTCTGTCTGCACTTGGTTTAATGTTTAATGACATAGTAATACTATTTTGATTTTATAATTTTAAGTTTTCGCTAACTTTTTCACATCAATTATGCCAAGCGGCAAAAAAAAACCGTATTGGCATATTTACTGTTCAATTGTCACCCTTTTAAAGGCAAGGTTACAACCTGTAAGTTATACTGCAATGCGCAAGTGCCAACGTGTCAGTAACCCATTTCAGCAAAAAAGGCTTTGGAGGTAGTCCAAAGCCTTTTTGATATCGTTTACATAATATTATTTCTTCTGACCGGCAGGTGGTGTTGCAGCCGGCTGGCTTACTGGCGCAGGCGCTGTGGTAGTTGCGGGTTTTGATGCCTTATTGATACGCTCTATCAGTTGCGGGTCATCGCTTTTTTGCGCGCCGCCTTTAACAGATACGTTAATAATAAGCGATAATACCATAATGCTGATGGCCAGCACCCAGGTACCCTTTTCTAAAAAATCGCCGGTTTTTTGCACGCCCATTAGTTGCGACGAACCCGAAAAGTTTGAGGATAAGCCGCCGCCTTTAGGATTTTGGATCAATACGATTAATCCTAAAAGGACGCATAAAATAATGGTGATGATGACTAAAAGTAAATACATTTCTTATTATATCAATTGGTTTTTTTTTCTAACTGTTCAATCTGGGACGCAAAGTAAAGCTTTTTTTCCGGGAATTTCAATATCAATTTTTTATAAGTGGCTATGGCTTTATGATATAGCATCTGGTCGCAGTAGATACGGGCCAGGGTTTCGGTAACCAGTTCGTTTTGGTCCTCCGAACTTTTTTTGGCCTTGTTCTCGTTATCAAGCTTATCGGCCGAAAGCGGTTTTATCTGCGGTTCGGTATGGATAAAACGCTCGATAATTACGTCCTCTTTCTTGTTGTGATCAAATGCTATTCCTGCCGGTTCTGCATCCCTGTCAACAGCGCTTACCGATGTAAGGCTAAAAATATTTTCGTAATACTGTTGCTGTAGCTCGTCGGCAGTATTGGCTTTAGGGGCGCCAGCCGGTTCGCCGGCTTTATTTTTTACCCTATTGTGAGTGGCGTACGGCTGCAGGTTAGCTGCATGCTCTTTACGCGTTTTATCAAGCCACCACATAAAAGTGTATGGCATTTTATCATCATCGTAACGCGATACCTCGTGGCTTTCTGCTGCAGGTTGCGCTGGCATGTCAGATGCGCTTCCGGCCGGCGCAGTGTTGCGTAGCTCGTCCAGCTTTTTATCAAACGACAGGTAATCGGAGTTCACAATACCGCCCAATATTAAGCGCTCTTCCTGATTATTAATATTTTGTTCGGCATTATATACGGGCTCTGCCACCGGCTGCGGCTGATGAAACAGCACCGGAGACGCTTCCTCCTCCTCGGGTACAGCATATGGATCGCTAAACCGGACCTCGGGCTGCGGTTCGGTGTTGGGTTCGTTAACTACAGCTTCAAAACCAATATCTTCAATGCTTACAATTTCATCATATACTTCATCCTCAATATCATGCTGCTGGGGATAGTCAGGTTCAGGTGTATAGCTGTTTGTAACATCTCTTTTGGGGAAACGCGAGCCAAATACAGGCTTATCTCCATGCCCTGCAGGCCGGGCAAAATCCGTTACCGGTTCCTGGGGCTGTTGTGGGGTGTTGTTAACCTGCTCGTCAGTTTCGGGTAATATGTCCGCATCCACGATTTCGCCGTCGTCAACCGGCTGGCCATTCTCCCCGCCCATACCGTCGGCCGGCAATGCTTGGGCATTTTGTTCAACGGGTTGCGAAGCTATGCCTTCTATTTCCGGGTCAGCAACTTCCACATCGCCGGTATCGGGTTCAGTAAACGCGGCCTGCGTGTATATTTCCCCACCGGCAGTTATTTCCTCGATATTTCCGACAGGTTCAACATCCTGTAAATGCGTGGTTTGCGCTGCGCCGGATATAATCTCCACCTGTGCTGCATTGGTAGCAGCATTATTGGTGAATAGCCCGGTACCAGCAGGCACCGATATAATACGGGCAGTGTCAACCTTGGCCAAACGCTCGGGATGGTTAATCAGTTTGTGCAGGGCGCGCGGATTGCAATAAATGGCAGCCCGGCCCAATTGCTGCTTATCCCCGGCTCGGGCAAGCATTACCTGCAATATGCCGCTTTGAGGATATTCATGAGCCAACCGTTCCAGGCTTTGGATATACGCCGAACCGGTATCGGCAGGGTTTGCCAATAAGTCCCATAAAATTTCTTTCTGCCTGCTATCTACGTATTGATCCACGCTTTTAAAACTATTGGCTTACCAATTGGCAAATGCCCTGTTAAAAATATCTTCGGTTAACTGTTTAACTATATCCTGTATCAAAGCTTGTTCCTGCGATGAACTTTCGCCTGTAAATTCTTTATATTTAGTAAACGATTCTTCAAAACTAAGTATTTTATCGGGTTCATCGGTTCTTTTACCATCCTTATAAATATACTTTACATATTTTACACTCACGGTAATTGTTAAACGGCTTGCACCTGCAATAGGCGGCGTATTGCTGTTTGTGGCTTGTATAGAAACCGGTGCGATAGAATAATTGGTAATAGCGCCCGACATAATCCCATCAGCTTCGCCCCTTACTATGCTTAAACTTGTTTGCGACCGGATGCGATTTTTTAATGCCTCGGTAAAGGTTTGGCTTAAGGTTGGCACCACAAGGGGCGCGTTGTTCTCAAAAAACTGAATGTCGATAGTTTTCATATCAACAGGAATAGAAGAGCCGTTAAGCGAGAGTTTATAGGCACATGAGCTAAAAAGCATAACCACCGGGCATATTATTACTAAAATTAAAAAAAGCCTTTTTCTCATCTGATACCTATAAATCTAATTCTTTTATTTTACGATATAAAGTCCTTTCGGATATTCCCAGTTCGTTGGCCGCGAGCTTACGTTTGCCTTTATGCTTTTTTAAGGCTTTGCGTATCAAGTCAGATTCCTTTTCAATAAGCGACAACGATTCCTCTACCTCTTCTGCATCGTGTGTAATATTATAGTCGGTATTATTATTGCCGCCGCTATTGTTAACGGGCTGCTGCAGGGTAAATTGTGCCTCGTGTTTGTTGGTTGGTAATTCAATATCGCGGTACAATTGTGTTATAGCCGGCGAGTTATGCTGAAAGTTTGCACTTACACCACCATGCTCAATGATATCAGCCACCAGCTTTTTGAGTTCCACCATATCCCGCTTCATATCAAACAGCACTTTATACAGTATGTCCCTCTCAGAAAAGTCCTCTTTTGGCTGGCTATCCAAACGCATAGGCAGGTTGCTGCGGCTCGCCTCGTGCGGAATATAAGTTAATAAGGTTGCCGCTGTTATAATACGGTCGCGCTCTAAAACGGCCAGTTGCTCGGCCATGTTTTTGAGTTGCCTGACATTCCCCGGCCACGAATAGTTGATCAATACCTGCTGCGCCTCGTCATCAAGCTGAATGGGCGGTGTGCGGTATTTATCGGTAAAATCTGAAGTAAACTTGCGGAACAGCAGGAAAATATCCTCCTTCCTGTCGCGCAGGGGTGGTATGCGCAACGGCACGGTGTTCAAGCGGTAGTATAGATCCTCGCGGAATTTTCCTGCCTTTACAGCATCATAAACATCAACATTGGTTGCGGCAATAACGCGTACGTTTGTCTTCTCCACCTTTGACGATCCCACCCTGATGTACTGGCCCGACTCTAAAACACGTAACAAACGTGCCTGAGTACCCAAAGGCATCTCGGCTATCTCATCCAAAAATATAGTACCGCCGTTAACGGTTTCGAAATACCCCTTACGTTCGCCAATGGCGCCGGTGTAAGCGCCTTTTTCGTGCCCGAAAAGCTCTGAGTCAATGGTTCCCTCGGGAATAGCGCCGCAGTTCACCGCGATAAACGGCCCGTGCTTGCGCGGACTCATCTGGTGAATGATGTGGGAAAAAACCTCTTTACCGCTACCACTCTCCCCGGTAATTAATACCGAAATATCAGTAGGTGCAACCTGGTTTGCAATATTTATAGCCCGGTTAAGCAACGGCGAATTGCCGATGATCCCGAAGCGCTGTTTAATTTCTTGTACTTCCATAAGAGATTCAAGAATCAGGATATCAAGACCTAAGACAACTCAAGAATTGACCTGACCCAATTTTAATCATCGCCTTTCAATATATATTCTCTGAAATTGAATATCATTTTCTGAATTTCAGCAACTAATTCCAAACATTCCTTTAATTTATTCTGAGAACCATACGCCCTCCTCTCACATATCAACAACTGCGTTTCTACCTCAAAAGAAGATGTTAGCGACGTTGTTAAAAATTCAGCGAAGTGGATCTTCGTTCGTTTCCCTGACCCCTCGGCTATATTTGATGGTATAGAACAAGAACACCGGTTGAGTTGATCAATAAGATTGAAGCGTTCTTCTACTGGTAAACCCTTGCAATATTCAAAAGTTAGATCGGTTAAGTCCATGGACCGTTGCCAAATCTTTAAACTTTTAAAATTGTGCTTCATTCTATCTTCGATCCTTTTCTTATCTCTTGATTCCTAATTTCTTGCTTCTACAAATTAAACGATAGTTCCTATCAACGTTGCCGATGTGGTCCTTTCTACCAACACATTTACATACCGCCCCGGTTTGTAATTTTCGTTTACCGGGAAGATCACCATAGCGTTTTGATCGCTGCGGCCGCAGTAGTCTTTGTCTGATTTTTTCGAGAAACCCTCTATCAGCACCTTCTCAATTTTACCGATACGCGCCTGCATACGGTAAAAAGAATATTGTTGCTGCTTGGCTACTATTTGGGCCAGGCGGCGCTGTTTTACATCCTCCGGTATATCGTCTGTGTAACGCTTGGCAGCCAATGTGCCAGGGCGTTCGCTGTACTTAAACATATAAGCAAAGTCGTACTTTACGTAATCCATCATGGTTACGGTATCATTATGCTCTTCCTCAGTTTCGGTGCAAAAGCCGGTGATCACATCGGTAGATATAGCACACTCCGGTATTATCCTGCGGATAGCATCTATACGGTTCATGTACCATTCGCGGTCGTATGTGCGGTTCATCATTTCCAATATACGGCTGTTCCCGCTTTGCACCGGCAGGTGTATGTAATTGCAAATATTTTCGTACCTGGCAATTGTGTGTAATACTTCGTCGGTTATATCTTTTGGGTGCGAAGTAGAGAACCTCACCCGCAGCTCGGGGCTTACCAATGCCACCATCTCTAACAAATTGGCAAAGTTTACAACTTTAACCTCATCACCCACTGCCAACTGCTCGCTGCCATCTGCCGACTGACCACTCCATTTATAAGAGTCCACATTTTGCCCCAACAATGTAACCTCGCGGTATCCCGCTTCAAAAAGTGCCCGGCACTCTGCCACAACTGAATAGGCATCGCGGCTCCGCTCGCGGCCACGGGTAAACGGCACCACGCAAAAGCTGCACATGTTATCGCAACCACGCATAATCGATACAAAGGCGTTTATACCGTTGCTGTTTAAACGCACCGGACTTATATCGGCGTAGGTTTCTTCGCGGCTTAAAAGTACATTCACAGCGCGTTGCCCGCTATCAACCTGTTCTATCAGATCAGGCAGACTACGGTAGGCATCAGGGCCAACCACTACATCAACCAGCTTCTCTTCTTCTAAAAATTTAGCTTTCAAACGCTCGGCCATGCAGCCCAAAACGCCGACCACCATGCCGGGGTTCCTGAATTTAGCGCCCGCAAATTCTTTGAGCCGGTTACGTACGCGCACTTCCGCATTCTCGCGTATCGAGCACGTATTTATAAAAACCACATCGGCGTTATTAAAATCTGATGTAGTTTCGAAACCCTTCTCGGCCAATATAGAAGCTACTATCTCACTGTCAGAGAAGTTCATGGCGCAGCCATAGCTTTCTATATAAAGCTTTCGGCCATTATTTTTATCGCCGGGCTCTAATATCAGCGCCTCGCCCTGCCTGCTTTCGTCATGCACCTTATCCGGAATAAGCAAATCCATTGTCATAAAAAATTGAGCCGCAAAAATACATAATTTTATTTAATGAGTGACAGTTTGTCAGCGTTTAACAATTTTCGCTTTCTGTTGTTATACCCACTGAAGCCGCCATACGGGTTGCTGCAAACACACTTCAACGCGAACAAAAATGGCGGTTAAATTTTTCAAACACAAATGGCAAAAAGTGCTGCTTATAACGGTGGCTGCGCTGTTTATCCTGATACTTATCCCGGTGTTGTTTCTGAATAGCTTCCTGGCACCCAAGCTATCTGATAAGTTAAAAGAGGGAGTGTTAAAAGGCACCGACAGCCTGTATACTATCGATTATAGCGACATAGACCTTAATGTGCTGCAAGGCAGGGCCGTATTATATAACATTACTTTTAAAGCCGATACAGCCGTTTACCACCGCATGAAAAAAAATGGGAACGCACCGGGTACCTTATACGAGCTGCATGTAAACCGGCTTATTGTATCTAACGCGCATCCTTTTGAGCTATATTTTAAAAAGAAACTGAACATCGGTCGCATTGCGCTTAATGAACCGAAAATAGAGATAAACAAACTATTTGTTAAGAACGACACCAGTAAAAAAGATAACCGCACGCTATACCAGAAGCTATCAAAAACCCTTAAAATGGTGCATGTAGGCGAAATATTGCTTACCAATATCAATTACAAACAGCGCGATTACACGGGCCCTGCAATAGCTACATCGCAGCTAAAGGAAATGGATGTAAAGGTGACCGACTTACTAATAGACTCTGCCACCCAAACCGATACTTCGCGTTTTTTATTCAGCAAGGATATCACCACCGAATTAAAAAATTACAGAAGCAAATCGGTCGATGGGTTATACTCATTTAAGGTCAAATCCGTTAAGCTGTCTACCCGAACAAGAAAGCTGAGCATTATCGGCATCAACCTTAAGCCTGTGAATCATACAGTATTTTTTCAAAAAAGTAAAAAAGACAGGTTTACTGTCAGCCTGGATTCGGTACAGCTTAACAATTTCGATTATATCACCTATCAAAAGTCTCAAAGTGTTGATGTGAAAAAACTTGAAATATTTAAAGGAAATTTCGAGGTTTTCAGCAATTATAACGGGCCGCTTCAAACTACCGACAGGCTGGTTACTTTCCCTAACTGGGCCATTCGCCATGCTATTAAAAATACGTTGAATGTTGATACACTCGAGCTGGAGCACATGAACTTTATGTATTCGCAGTTTAGTAAAAAATCAAAAAAATTCGGGCATTTGAAATTTGACAATATCAATGGCCGGCTCCTCAATTTAACAAACCGCGCAGATAAGTTAAAGAAAAACAATATTGCTACCGCCAGCCTCACCAGCTATTTTATGGGCAAGGCTAAACTTAACGTGCACTTTGATTTTAATTTAAACGACGCTACTTACAACTATGCTTACAAAGGGCACCTGGCCCCAATGGATATGGCTGTTGTTAACCCGGTTTTAATGCCGCTTGCTATGGCAAAATTTACATCGGGCAGGGTTACCGGCTTAGATTTTGACGTGCATAGCACACAAAAAGTTTCAAAGGGGACCGTATCGTTTTTATATCACGATCTTAAAGTTGATATACTGCGCCCCGATTATACCAAAAAAACCCTGATCAGTACATTGGCGAATGCCATAGTTTTAAAGCACGACAATCCTGACGATGGTGATAAAACTCCGCGCCTGGCCAATGTGGTGTACATCCGGCCGTCAAACTTCCCGTTCTTTAAAACGGTTTGGCACGTATTGCTCAATGGCATAAAAAATTGCGCGGGTGTTGGTCCCGCCCAGGAAAAGAAGCTTAACAGCCAGGCAGATACCGACGATAAAAAGGAGCAGGAAAAGATCATTAAAAAGGCGGTGAAAGAAAAAGAAAAAGAGGATAAGAAATTTAAAGAGAAAGTAGAGGATAAAAAGAAAGATTAATACTGGAATAATTAATGCTTGCGCTCGTCTGCGACGAGTGCTTAATATGGTTTTACGTTTGCAACGTGAAACCCCGTATCTAACAGTAACACATCCAACAATCCTTTTTCACCTGCATAATTAGCGGCCGAACTGTATAAGTAATGTTCGGGCAACGCAACAATTCCGCTTTTAACCGGGTTATCATGAATATAATCTAATTTTTGAAGAAGGATATCAGGCTTATCACAGGCAATTCCATGATAGCCATCCTGCCATACTTTATAATCCTGTATCCTGTTATTATATTTTGCATGATAACGAAACCTGTAAACTATCCAGTCCTTCCGGCTTTCGTTTTCAGTTTCCATTAGTTTCATTATTTGCTTATTGGTGTGCTTTTTAAAATCCCGTATGATATCAGAAAGCCTTGCCGGAAGTTGTGCAGACACCAATAAATGCAGATGATTGGTCATTAAACAGTAGGCGTAAATTTCAAGCCCCTTGTTTTGCCGACAGTATTTAAGCGAATCAATTATTAATTCTTTGTATGAAGGTCTTGTAAAAATATCGATCCAGTCAACAATTGTAAAAGTAACAAAGTAAATTTCTTCGGGACCTCTTACTCTGTATTGGTGTGACATGGCTAAGGCTGTTTTGTAAATATAAAAATAATAGCGATGCAATCGCAAAACCTATGTTAAGCACTCGTCGCAGAGAAGCGCAAGATATAACAGCGATGCAATCGCAAACCTATGTTAAGCACTCGTCGCAGACGAGCGCAAGATATAATGATGATTTATCTACTGCAATAATAGCTTCAAGTTAATACCAAAATTGGTAAACGATGTATTAAACGCCTGCGAAGTATAAGGCTTGGTAATGTTGCTATCGTAAAACAGGTTTAGGTTAAAGCGCTGGTTTATCACATAATCGATAGAAGGCCGCAGGGTGATGTTTTGCGCGCCCGATGATACTTCGGCGTTAGGCACATCGGCCCGGTAAATAAGCGTTTTGTTATCGCGCACCGCAACATCAAGTTTAAAATTGATGTCATTATCCGTGCGGGCCCCTGTGCCGAACAGCCCCCATGGCATCCTGAAATTTTTTGGCCGGTAACCAAACCCAAATACCAGAATGTTCTCGTCCTGCTGTGCCAGCTGGCTGTTTAGCAAGCTTAAGTTCAACGACCGCGTTTTGCGATACTCAAAATTGACGGTCATGCTGTTTTTAAAGCGCACATCGGCGCCCAGTAAGGGTACAAACTGCTCAAATATAGCCACCTGCGAAAACTGGTAAAACGGCAGGAAATCGTTATTAAAATCTCTTGAGCTTACCGCGCCGTTATTTTCCTGGTATTGCAGCAGGGTGGTATAGCTGCTTACGTTATATGACGACCGATAACCGTGCTTCAGGTCGAACGATTCAAACAAGTCTGCAAAGAACGGCAGCCTGCCCAGCCCGCCGTATGAAATTTGCCAGTTAGGGATAGGAATATTAGGGAACTGACTGGTGTTTGCCGAACCCGCATCTTTACCCGCGTAAGCCGCCAAAAACGCCGGCACCAGCACGTTTTGGGCATTAGGCCCGTAACCATCGGCAAAACCACCGGCAGCACCACCCGAATTTGGATTAGTGCGGCCAAGCCTTTGCGAGACTACCGCACGGTTATCTAAAAATTTCTGATAGGCAGGCGATGTGTTGTCAACACTGCCGCCCTTTGAAAATGCGGTAGCCAGGGACATGAACGAGATACTGTAAGTACCTGATGTAACCGGGCTAAGGCTTTCGATGCTGTTGGTTGATGCCAGGTACTTAAAATTAGTTTGATAATTGCGGTCCTGGGTTTTAAAGGCTATCAGCTCGATACGCAGGTCAGGCACCGGCTCAATAATGCTGCGCAGGTGGATATCTTCGTTAAAGGACCTAACGTACAATTGATTCTGCAGGGTATCTGTTGTTATCCATCCGTTTGCTACTGCCCTGTTACGCAGATCCGCCTGGCTGCCCAACAAAAACCCGATACCCGGAGCGTCGTAAGTAAGGTCCTGCCCAAAAAAGTTGGACTGCGGCAAATACCCCGGCAGGAACGTACCTTCGGTACGGCTGTAGGTACCGCTGATACTTTTAATGCTGGTTAAAAGTCCCGTGAAAAACTTTGCCGCTCCTTTTTTCTCGTTCCTGCCTTTACGAAGGGCGCTAAACTTGTTGTAAAAGTTCGAGAAATTCAAGTTAGGGTTCAGCTGTATGGTACGCGCGTTCTGTATGCTGTTGCCCACGTCATAAGTAGGGTCGTTTATGGCAAACTCGGGCTGGCTTTGCCAGTTAAAGTTAGTGCTGTAACGCACGGTAAGGGCGGTCCAGTCAAGGCCGGGTAATTTATTTACAGGCGCGGTCCAGTTCAAATTAATGGTATGGTTATAGTTTGTGGTGCGGCCCAATCGCCAAAGGTTTTCCCAAAGTGTATCGCGTTTCAAGCCATTTATACGCCCGGCGGGCTCATCCACAACAGACAAATTGGTTGCATCGATGTCAAGCGATAACGACTTTGACAGGTTCCACCCTATTCCGTAAACGCGGGTTATATTGAAGTTTTTGTTAAACGATGTTGGGATAGGTATAAAATTATTGGGGTCGTTATTGCGCAGGGTGTTCTCCGAATAAAAACGATCGAAATTAATGCTGAAGTTAAGTCTGGATGGCAATATACTGAAATTAAAATCACGCGCCAGCGCAAGCAGATTGCTCTTTATGATCTTAGCAAAAGGCGCGTAATACTTAGGCTCTTTATTGTAATTATAATTCAGCGCTACGCGATAGGTTTTGGCAAAGTCGTTCTCCACAATAAAATCGTGGTGCTGGTATTCGGTATAGGCGTAGGTAGCTGCAAAGTTTTCGATGTCCCATACATGCACCGTCGCCGAAGGATCAGTGCGCTCTTTATGCACATTGGTAAAGTTGATACTTTTGCGCATAGTGTAGTCCGTGGTAACATTTTTTATAGAGTCGCGCGCCTGGCTGGTTGGTGCCGCCGCAAGCGATTTTTTCAGCTCCACATCGGGCGATCCGGGGTCGTACTGCGGGTTACTTACCTGGGTTGATATATTTACATAGGCTGGTATGCGTATGCCGCTTTTCTCAGGGAAGAACTTGCCCAGCTCCACACTTGCCGATGCATCTATCGCCTGGTTATCACTACGGTTACGGTCGCCTATACGCGAATCAAGGGTACCAAACCCAATGGTGCTTTTACTGCCCGATACGGTGATATTGGCAAAGTCAGCCAGGGCGGCATCAACCCTTGCTGTAGCAGCCCAGCCGCCGCGCTGGTCAAAATCAGTCAGCCGCAATTCGTCAAACCAAACCGTGCCTGTTTTATTTAAGCCGTCGTCGCCGGGCAGGCCGCCAGGTTTGTATGGGTTACGCACGCCCAGCATTATCGTACGCAACCGGCTCAGGTCGGGCTGGCCCTTAATGGTTACCTTGTTACGGCCATCGGTATATACAAATGGCACCGTAAACGGCCATGGCTGCCCGTTTAGTTTTGCGTTGTTACGTGCCAGTTTCGCATCAACCAATATTGATAGTTGCAGGTCCAGTTCGTTGTTTGCCGGCCATATAGCACCAGGGTCGCGGGTGCCGGGCTGGGTAATTGCCAAAGGCACTTCATACTCGTAGTAGTTGTCCTGGTAATCAACGCCAAGGCGCACAAAACCGCTCAGGTCGTTATCTTTTAGTTGATCGCCCTCGGCGTGGATAAACATCTGGATACGTTTGTACGAGCGCAGATCGTTAAAAAAGGTGCGGAAAGCCGCCCGCGAATAGCCATCGCGCAGGTTGGCAACATTAAGCGACAGCGATTGCTCATTAAGCTTTGTATCGGTTTGCAGGTTATTGTAGTTACGCTGGCGGTTTATACCCGGCGGCACCACATAGGGTATTGGCGACCGGTTACCGTTCTCTTCAATATTTACGGCCTGCACATCAAGGGTAGAGCCATCTACAACCGGGTTGATTATGGCTGGGTCGGCAATAACATTGGTCTGGCTGTTTTCGGCGTTAAAGGTGCGCCACTCGCCCCTTACCAGTTGCAGGGTGGCAAAACGCAGTATAGAAGTATCGGCAAAGTTGGTCATGAACATACGCATAAAACGGATGGCCTTAAAATCCTGGATGTTGCCAACCTTGCTTTGGTAATCGGTAATAGGTATCCTAAACTGGTACCAGGTTACCGGCTGTGTGGTGCCGTTTGGCAGTTTTATGTTGGATGTTATTTTGTCGTTGATAAAGTTTTGGCCAACGATCATATCCTGTGGCCGGATAGATACCCGGTACTGAAAATATTCATCGGTCTGGCTCATGTTGTTATCGCGGTTAATATCCTCGCCATCGGGCAGCGATGTTGATGCCGACGTTTGAATGCCCAGCTCGGCCTGTGATTGCTCCGCTGTTTTGGAGTTACCCTCGGTACCGTTGTACCTGCTGTAACGTTCCAATATCCCCGCACCGGCCTGGTCAAGCGCGGCCCCCTGGTAGTACTGGTAATCATCTGATGACGGGTCGTTTGAAAAAGCTGCCGCCGCCTGCGAATTCAACTGGCCCTGAACCTGCTGCAGTATGGGCGCAAACTTCACTTTCTCGTCGTTATCGTTAAGCCCGTCAATACCCACATCCTGCAGCTTGCGCGATTCGGGGTTATTATCAAAAGCGTTAATAACCGGCTGTAATTTTGATACCCGCCCCCAATTGGTTTCGTCCACCTTATCTGCGCCTGCGGCATCTACCGGTAAACCATTCTCGAGGCTCTTACGGCCATCTTTTAAGATATCTTCGGATACGCTGCCCAGGTTAAAATACAGATCGCCGCCCGCAGCGTTTGGTTTGTAAATAAATGGATCCATCACCCAAAACTCGATGTACCCTACATTTAACGATTCGAAGTCATTGGTTTCAAGTTTGCGGAACATACCACCCCACCTGTTTTTGGGATTTTGCAGGCTGCCATCGGGGTTAATACCGGTGGTGGTATAGTTATAAGGCCCCCTCACGGTTGGATAAAAAACCATATTTAATGTAGAAAGGCTTAAGGGCTGTCCGGTGGTTGATTGCTTGTAAGGGAATACTTCCTGCTCTATAACCTGCCTTACGTAGTGGTTTGAAAGTTCGTTACGCGATATGTTTGCAGTGCCCGAGCTTGTATAAAAGATAGGGTCGATGTTATAAAAGGCAAGTCGGGCACGGTTAAAGCCGTAGCTCAGGTCATCAAACCTGTCCGACTCGGGGAACATTTGTGGTGTGCCGGATATTTGCCAGCTAATGGCGCTTTTTATATCTATTACCGAACGACTGTTCTCAAAATCATCCAGGTATGATGTCCCGTTCCTGGAGCCGGCAAAATTCAGCGCGCCGGGGCTGCCGGGCATTAATTTGGCAAATTCGCCGCTAAAGTTTATAGTAGATGGCGCTTTGGTGTTTATGAACGGTATCTTATCCACCAATCGCGTCAAAAAGCGCGAATTGGTACTATAGTTCGCATCAAGGCCCCAAATGGTGTTCGAGATCGACTCCTCGCCTACAATTTCATTCTGCGTGATCGGCTGCTCGGTGAGATGCATAATTGTACCGCCAAGCAGAAGTTTATCGCTAAAATGGTAATCGAGTCGCGACCCGAACAACGATTTTTGCTGTACCCCAAAAAGTTCGTTATTTTCTAACTTGATATTAATGCTTTGGCCCGAAGCCAGTAAAGCCTGGTTTAGCACCCTTATACGGCCCGCGTTGTAATCAATGGTGTAATCGGTACCCTCCTGCAGCTTTACCGAACCGGCAGTAACCACTACTGAGCCCTGCGGAATGTTCACCGCGTTAAGCTGGTACTCCGAGCCGCTTTGCGATGTGTACGTACCTTTTATTAAATACCTGTTCAGTTTCGGGAAAAGCTGCTGCGCTATGGTTTTAGTAGAATCATATAAAGGCTGGTAGGAATAACGGGCAGCCAGGTCAGCTTCGCCCGCGGTAAATTGTTTGGCCAGGTCGCTACCAAAAGGTTCCAGCACCGGGAACATTATGCGGCCTTGCTGCGAATCGATGGTGATGCCTTCTAAAAAGTCGAAGTAACCGTCAGGCCGTTTGTCGTTCTGCTGGTCCAGGTTATCAACACCGGTTATCTGCAGCCAGCGTTTGCCCTTGGTGTTCTGCCCTTCGTCCATGATGGTTTTTTCGATACCCGATTTATCATCCAAACGCGAAATGTTCAACTTAAAATCGGTGGGACTTATCTGGTATGCGCCTAACGAGTAGATGTTTTTCATCATCAGGTCCCATGTTGGCAAATTGGTTTTCAGTAGCTCGTTCTTCAACAGCTTGGTATATAAAACGGTTGGTGTGTTGGGGTCAACGGCCCTGTCGCTGCTAAATTCGCCAACCTGGTACTGTACGCCGTTAACCGAGTACTGGTAAGCCACGGCCAGCACCTCATCGTTGTTTAAAGGATAATTAAGTGAAATATAGCCCAGCTGCGGATGCAGTGTAAACTCTTTATCGGTGAGTTTACGGGCGTAGGTTAACTTGGCATAATTATCGGTAGCTCCGGTAGCCCTGAAATAATTTGCAGCGTCGTTAGAGTTTGTATTGCGCGCCCCCGCGGGCAGGTTATTCAACAACGAGTTTGATTGCTGCGTAAAGCCCGGGCCTTTAAAACCGGCGGGCAACGCGCTAAAGCCGGGGCCTCCCTGTACCAGGGCGGTATTGTATGGCCTGTTCTCGCCAAGATCGATGAAAGCCAATATATCGCGCGAATCGGTTGTTACGTTAGTTCGGTTGGTTGTCCAAACCTCAATTTTAGTAATGTTAATATTTGAGCTGATAATAGGGATATTGGCCAGCGCCCTGTTATAATTATTGCGGAAATATTGAGACAGAAAGAAGTGCTTGTTGCTTTCGTAATCGGCAGCAGTGATGTTTATATTTTGCTGCTGCGCCCCGTTATTGATTGTTAAATTTTTTGATTGCGAGCGCTGTTGTGAAAAAATACTGGTAACGTCAAGCTTGCCAAACT